>MHFR01000069.1 GCA_001804285.1 Candidatus Danuiimicrobium aquiferis | reverse complement strand
AAAAGATAAGCCCTGCGTCGCAAACATGAGGACCATCTTTGCGCCGCAGCTCTTACGAGCGGAATTTCTTATTCAGAATGAGAAATCCGGGCTAATAATAAATCGGCCAACTTTTTAATAGTATAACCCGTAAAAATTTTATGTCACCTAACTTTACAGCGAGTATCAGAATCGAAAAAGCGGGCCGTGGCGGGAAAACCGTGACGGTAATTGACCGGTTGCCGCCTTCTCAGGCTTATCTTGACAAGCTCGCCAGAACCTTAAAAAATCGATGCGGGTCAGGCGGAACATTTTCCATCGGCTCAACCGGCGGCGTCATTGAAATTCAAGGTGATAAACGGGACCTGATCCGAAAAATCCTCACCGAATCCGGCGTGCCGTTTAAAGGTTGATTCATGTTGAGGACTTATTAACCATTGGATGTGAAGGTCTATTTTTGGCAGGAGAAGCTGTTTTTGAGGGAACGATAACCCTGGGATGCTCGTCTAAAACCATAAAAGAGGCTACTAACCCGACTTTCTTATCAATGTTTGTGAATCGACGAGAAAGTCGCTTTGGGCGAAATGAGTTCCGCCCAAAGTTTTGCGCCCTTATTAAATCAGGGCGCAAAAGATAAGCCCTGTCCTTGCGCCACTCTCAAACGAAATTTGATTTTCAATGAAAGCTCAAGGACTGGTTTTGACTCCCTTATAAAATTATCTATGGAAAGTCAAACCTGCGTCGCAAAGACACAAACCATCTTTGCACCGCAGCTCTTACAAGCGGAACCTCTCTATTTTAGGGAGGAGAATTCCGGGCTAAAGGGTGAGTTAAGAAGAAAAAAATCTCAATCTATTAGGTGAAAATGATAGGTTTGGGGTATCATTTTTGTTGATGTTTTCGAAAATGGGTGAAATGGGTAATTGCAAAGCCGAAGATCGAAGAAATCCGATAAAAATTCAAAAAAAACATTTAAATACAGTATTAAGTCATATATACTAATTATCCCCTGAGGCGGGGATTAGCTCTATTTCATGTTGTATTTATACATAACTAAATTGCGTAGTTGTTTTTAAAAAAAAGGTTCAGAGCCATGAGTATTTTCCGTAAAAAAAACAATTCCACCTCAGACAAGAAAACAAATTCTAAAAACAATTCTCAACCCAAAAAAGACACAACAGAAGGTAAGCGAAGAGCCGTGGCAATGAAAGCCGCTACGCGTTCGCTCGACTCTTCTGAGGTCAAAAAAACCGCTCCCACGCAAGCAATTCCAGAACTTCAAGCTCAGCAACCCGTCCAGCAAGAAATTAAGCCGCACTATTATGAATCTCCAAAAAGAGATTTGCCGGAAAACTACGGGGATAATCAAATTTACCTGATGGTTCGCGATCCGTATTGGATGTATACGTATTGGGAAATTCAAGACGATCATCAGAGGAATAATCTGGCGAAACTCGGTGGAAGTTGGGATGAAGTAAAATCAGTCCTTCGCGTCTATGATATTAGCGATAATGCCAAGCAACCCACATTTTTTGATATTGTTCTCGGAGGGATGGCGAATACTTGGTACATTCAAGGACAGCCCAACCACAGTTACTTCATAGAAATAGGCTTGCTTCATCGTGACGGACGTTTCATTGTGCTTGCGAGATCGAATACGGTGACAACGCCGCGTTCAGGTATGTCCGAAGTGATCGACGAACAATGGATGGGAATCGACTTCGACAAGATGTATGCACTTTCCGGCGGATTCGAAATGGGAAAAAGCTCCATGGAACTCAAGAAGCTCATGGAAGAGCGTTTGATGGGAGCCATTACATCCGGTTCAGGGGCAGGCATGCTTTCAAGCGTTGGCAGTGTCGTGAAGAAAGTTAAAAAGCGCGGTTTCTGGTTTGTCGTCGATTGCGAAGTGATTATTTACGGAGCAACGGAGCCCAATGCTTATGTGACTTTGCAGGGGCGGCCGGTGAAGCTTAGGCCGGATGGAACGTTTTCAGCCCGGTTTGCTTTTCCGGATGGGAAGATTGTATTGGATGCACGTGCCCTTTCTGCTGATGGGGTGGAAGAGCGGACAATTATTCCGATCGTAGAACGCCGAACAGAAAGACCCGACCCGGTGTTTAAAAAAGAATTCAAGGGTGAGTAGGTCTATGGAAAAAGGCTTCCTTTCGGTGATTCTGCATGCACATCTGCCGTATGTGCGTCACCCGGAACATGAATACTTCTTAGAAGAAACCTGGCTTTACGAAGCGATTACCGAAACCTATATTCCCCTTATTCACATGTATGAGGGGCTTGTCCGTGACCGCGTCCCATTCCGTATTACTATGTCGCTGACGCCGCCCTTGGTTTCAATGTTGCGGGACGGGTTGCTTCAGGACCGTTACCTCCACCATATCGATAAATTGATCGAACTTGCAAACAAAGAAATCGACCGCACTCGTTTTCAACCGCAATTTCATCAAACCGCTTTACACTATTATTGGCAATTTACGCAGGCAAAAGATACGTTTATCCGGTATAACCGGGATTTAATTTCTGCTTTCAAAAAAATCCAGGATTTAGGATACCTCGAAATTATTACTTGCGGTGCGACGCATGGATTTTTTTCGCTGATCAACCGGACGGAATCGGCCATTCGCGGGCAAGTGGTGACGGCGGCGAGGCAATATGAAGAAGTGTTTCACCGGCGGCCGATCGGTATTTGGCTTCCGGAGTGTGCATATTATCCCGGCGTCGATCAATTTCTAAAAGAAGTAGGTATCCGATATTTTCTGGTTGAAACGCACGGGATTCTCCACGCATCGCCCCGTCCGAAGTTTGGCGTATTTGCTCCGATTTTTTGTCCGAGCGGTGTTGCGGCATTCGGGCGTGATATGGAATCCTCAAAACAAGTTTGGTCGGCGATTGAAGGGTATCCCGGAGATCATGATTACCGTGATTTTTATCGTGATGTTGGCTACGACCTCGAATATGATTACATTAAGCCGTATATTACGCCGGACGGAATCCGGATTAATACGGGCATTAAATATTTCCGCATTACCGGGGATACCGATGATAAGCAGCCTTATGATCGGGCGCGAGCGCTTGAGAAAACCGCGAGCCATGCCGCCAACTTCATGTTCAACAGGGAGAAGCAGGCGGAATTTCTTTATGACTTTATTGGAAGGAAACCCATTATCGTTTCACCGTATGATGCGGAACTTTACGGACACTGGTGGTATGAAGGGCCTGAATTTCTGAATTTCCTAATCCGGAAAACCGCATTTGATCAAAAAACAATCCGTATGGCGTGTCCTTCCGATTATTTCCGGGAATATCCGATTAATCAGGTGTCGACGCCGTGTATGTCAAGCTGGGGATGGAAAGGTTATGCCGAAACCTGGCTTTCAGGTGCCAATGATTGGATTTACCGGCATCTTCACAAAGCGAATCTTCTCATGTGTGAGCTTGCTGACCGTTATCATGGCCAAAACGGTGTGGTGGAGCGCGCGCTCAATCAGGCGGCTCGGGAGCTTTATCTTGCGCAGTCGAGCGACTGGGCGTTTATCATGCACACCGGAACGATGGTGCCGTACGCCGTAAAGCGCACGAAGGAACATATTTTAAACCTTCTTAAGATTTACGATGACATGACACAAAACCGCCTTGATGAACATTGGCTTCGCGGTTTGGAAGGGCGGAACAATATCTTTCCGAACGTGGATTACCGCCTTTTTTGCGAGAGTAAAAAGTAACGAATTGTTATCAATTAATTTAAAATGTCATCCCCACATGCTTCCCTTGGGAAAGAAAGGGCCGGCCCCAGGTTTACCGGGGTAGGCGGGGATCCAGTATTTTCAGATTCCCGATTAAAACACATGCGAAGCAGTGCTGCTTCGCTGCTTTCGGGAATGACACAAGAAGAATAGAGGAGGAATCATGAAAAAGTTTTTGAATTTAGCGTTGGTATTTCCGTTGGTTTTTCTGGTTGTTTTTGGTTGTGCGAAGAAAGTGGATACAACAAAATCCATCGAACAAATTACAGCCGATGTTCAAAAAATGGCGAAAGCGGATCTGGAAACAATGGCGCAGGCGTATGTGACTCAAATCAAAGCAAAACAGGCGGATTTTAATAAGGTCAGAGACCAGTTGAAATCAATTCCTCCGGCAGAATTGCTTGGCGAAAAATCGAAAGCAGTTAGAAATGAACTCTCGAAACTTTCCCGTGAAGTTTCTGAGTTGGCGAAGCGGTATAATATTTATGCCAATAAATATAAAGAAGTAGGCGGCGACCCGACGAAGATTCAAATTAAGTAGTTTTTTAGGGACAGGTACGCTACTCATATCGGGGGACAGGTTCTGGTTCAATTGAGTCAGAACGTGTCCCCTATTTTTTCTGGTCCTATTTTTTTGTTCTCTTGCAGGACCCGTTCCCTTTTTCGAATTTTCTAACCGACCGACACTTTTTGGAGTTTGAACACTTTAAACTCTATGACACTTTGGGTTGACGAGTTGTGAATGTGGTCATTATAATGCATGATCAATATTATGACGGAATAACGAATGAAGATGTTCAGGAGAAAATGGTCAGATGGATAGGAAATCGTTAGTGACAGGGGCGGGCGGTTTTATCGGCCATCATCTTGTTAGTTTCCTGAAGTCGAAAGGTCAATATGTGATTGGTGTAGACCGGAAACGTCCCGAATTTGAACCTACTAAGGCAGATCAATTTATCCTTCATGATATTCGGCACCAGACAAAAGAATGGCAAAAATTGTTTGAAGGGGTTGATGATGTTTGGGCGCTCGCCGCCGAGATGGGCGGGATGGGATTTATTTCGTACAACCATGCTATGATCATGCGTGATAACGTAACAATCAATATTAATACATTAGAAGCTGCCCGCCAAGCCGGGGTAAAACGTTATTTATACACATCGTCAGCGTGCATTTATCCGGAATATCTTCAAGAAGTTACGAATGTGAAGGCGCTTACGGAAGAGATGGCATATCCTGCCAAGCCGCAGGATGGATACGGCTGGGAAAAACTTTATACCGAAAAATTGTGTGAATATTATCAACAAGAGTTTGGAATGGATATCCGGATTGTCCGGTTCCACAATATGTATGGGCCGCTTGGCACTTGGCGAGGCGGCCGCGAAAAGGCACCTGCGGCACTTTGCCGGAAAGTCGCAGAAGCGATTCTGAAAAAGCAGGATTACATCGAAATTTGGGGTGATGGTGAGCAAACGCGTACATTTTGTTACATTGATGATTGCATCAAAGGATTGAATTTAATTATGGAATCCGGATACAAAAAGCCTATTAATCTCGGCCGCGACGAAATGGTGTCGATCAATCAGCTTGCCGACATCGTAATGAAAGTCGCGGGTGTCAGTTTACAAAAAGTTCACATTGTCGGTCCCCAAGGCGTTCGCGGGAGGAATTCGGATAATTTGTTATGTAAGAAAGTTTTAAACGGCTGGGCGCCCGAAATTGATTTAAAAGAAGGATTAAGAACGACATATCAATGGATACATAAGCAGTTAGTTTGAATTTTTTTAGCGTGCGAGAGATTCGCGAAATCAACGCATACATAATAGTAACAGGCGGTGCTTTTCACAAATGAATGAAAAATTAATCCAATTCCTCAAAAATAAAGTCAAATGGATTAGAGAAGAGACTTTAAAGATCCACAAAATTGCTCCAGATACGCGGATCGCTTCCTGTTTGTCCGATATTGAAATATTCGCGGTTTTATATTACGGAAAACTTTTAAAATTTAACCCGAAAAATCCGAAATGGGATAACCGTGACAGATTTATTGTCAGTAAGGGGCACGGTGGAGTGTCTTTATACCCGGTATTGGCTGATTTGGGTTATTTTGGAAAGAATGAACTGAATAACGTTTGCCGGAACGGTTCGCGGTTTGGCAGTATTCCGGATTCGATGGTTGAAGGATTTGAAACCATTAATGGTTCTTTGGGGCAGGGGCTTGGCGTCGGCTGCGGGATGGCATTGGGATTAAAACGCAAAAAAAGCAAGTCCTATGTTTTTGTTTTGGTAGGTGACGGCGAATTATACGAAGGCTCCAATTGGGAAGCAATAATGTTTGCGGCACACCATCAGCTGGACAATCTCATTTTAATCGTGGACAATAATAAAATTGCGATGTTGGATTACTGCAAAAATATTATTAATCTCAAACCGCTTGAGAATAAATTCAAAGCGTTTAACTGGAAGGCAAAAGTGGTTAACGGCCATCATGTTGAAAAAGTTTATCATGCGTTGAATGAGTTCAAGAAGGACAAAGGCGGCAGGCCGAAAGTTTTGATTGCGGATACGAAGAAAGGAAAAGGCGTTCCCGGATTGGAAAATAACTCACTATGCCATGTGATGTCCCTTAAGCCGGAAGAAGTCGATCGCCTGGTTGCGAAATGATGAGTGAAATTCTAACGAGCATTTCAGCCCGAAAAACAATGCGGGATGTCTTCATCGATCAGCTTTACGAGCGGATGCATGAAGAAAAAAAACTCTTTTTTTTAAGCGCAGACTTTGGATCTCCGGCATTAGACAAACTGAGGAAGAAATTTAAAGACAGATTTATTAATGTCGGTATTGCCGAACAAAATCTGATTAACGTCGCGACCGGTTTGGCAAAAGAAGGTTTTGACGTCTACGCTTATGCCATCGCTCCATTTCTAACGATGAGGGCTTATGAACAGATCAGAGTTAATTTGGCATTATTTTCACAACTTGAAACCGTCAATGTGAATTTAATCGGCGTCGGTGCGGGTATCAGTTATGACGTGGCCGGGCCGACGCATCATTGTTTGGAAGACATTGCGATTATGCGGGTATTGCCGAACATGATTCTTTTTTCCCCCAGCGATTGGGTGCAGGCAAAAAAGTTCGTTGATTATACGATTCAAGTAAAAAAACCGAAATATATCAGATTTGACGGCAAGCCGCTTCCGCATATTTATGATGAGGCTGGACCTGTTGATTTTTCTGACGGTTTTTCCGAGTTGCGCGAAGGAAAAAAGATTTGCCTGATTTCGACGGGGTATATGACGCATGTGGCGTTGAAAATAGCAGAACAAATCGAGCCGGCAATAGGATTAATAGATGTTTTTATGCTGAATTCGATTGATGAAAAGAAGTTATTTTCTGCTATTAAAAAATATGACGTATTGATCACTATGGAAGAAGGCTTTGTGAATAAAGGCGGCATGGATTCTTTAGTCGCTTATATTTTGGATGACAATTGCGCGTCGCCGGTGCTCAGGCGAATCGGTTTTCCGGAAAAATATATTTTTTCTGTTGGCAACAGAGATTTTTTGTATCAATTGAACGGGATTGGCGAAGAAGCTGTCATGGAACTTATTCAAGGATATATTTAAGTAACAGTGCATAAGTCTTTGTGTATTTTAGTCTCATGTCATTCCCGAATGCTTTTATCGGGAATCTAAACGCCGCTTTGAGCTCCCCGGGCTTGCCCGGGGGTGAATGGCGCCCGAAGGGCGTGCCGAGCATGGAAAGAGAAAATTCCAAGCGAGGCCAGATTTTGAAAGGTGCCCCGGGCTTGCCCGGGGGGAAGCCACAGGTTGTGGATTCCCGCCTAAAGCGTGCGGGAATGACACCGTAATGAAATATCGAAAGACTTTCGAACGATTACTTAGCAAACCGAATAGCAGGAGCGCTAAACGATATGGGAAGGAAAAATAGAATATTAGTTACCGGAGCGGCGGGATACATCGGTTCAGTGCTTGTTCCTGAGCTGTTGAAGGCTGGGCACAGCGTGATTGCGATTGATAATTTTATGTACAATCAAACGTCTCTGCTGGATTGTTGCCACGAAGATCGATTTACGATAGTGCGCGGAGATGCTCGCGATGAGAAATTAATTTCCCAATTTATTAAAGGGGTTGATTATATAGTCCCCCTGGCTTGTTTTACCGGCGCGCCTTTGTGCAGCAAAGATCCGTTGGGCGCTGAATCGACCGGACTTGCCGCGATTAAGTATATTCTCAGGATCCGCAACAAAGGCCAAAAAATTATTTTTCCGACAACCAACAGCGGCTATGGGATCGGCCAGGAAGGCATTCATTGTGATGAACATACCGATTTAAAGCCTGTTTCTTTATACGGAAGAATTAAGGTTGTAGCCGAAAAAGCAATTCTCGATTCCGGTGAGAGTATTACGCTCAGATTGGCTACCGCTTTCGGTGTCAGCTCGCGTATGCGCTTAGACCTTCTCGTTAATGATTTTGTGTACCGTGCTGTTAATGACCATTTCATCGTCCTTTTTGAAGAGCATTTTAAACGGAATTATATCCACGTCCGTGATGTGGCGCGGGCCTTTATGCATGCGATGGTTCGGTTTGAAGAAATGAAAAATGAGTCGTATAATGTGGGATTAAGCGACGCAAATTTGAGCAAGCTCGAGTTGTGCGAGGAAATAAAAAAACAGATTCCCGAATTTGTCTTTATGGAATCAGAAATTGGCGAAGATCCGGACAAACGGAATTATATCGTCAGCAACGAGAAAATAGAAAAAACGGGTTTTAAACCGGTCTATTCATTACCGTTTGGAATTGCGGAATTAATCAAAGGCTATCGTATCGTTCAGAGAAATCAATTTTCAAATGTTTAGAAGTGGTAGCAGAAGTCTGTCATCCCCGCGTCCGCCAAACAGCGTGGTCGGATCCGCCAACGCTTTAGTGGCGGAAAAGCGGGGATCCATTATCTGTGGATTCCCGCTAAAAACACGGCGGAGCAGTGCTGCTTCGCTGCATGCGGGAATGACACCTCGGAGAGCTTATGAAACCGCTTCTGGAAAGTGTGAAATGTTTCATTTAGATCTTGTATTGGTCAACCCGGCTAATGACCGTAAAGTTTCCGCTACTTCAGAATCTTTTTTCCGTTCGCTTCCTGCTATTGAACCGCCCATGTGGACGGCGTTACTTGCCGCTTTTGTGAGAGAGAAAGGATTTACGGTTCAAGTCGTCGATGCGGCAGCAGAGAATTTAACCGCCCAAGAAACCGCAAAAAAGGTTATGGAGTTAAATCCGGTTTTGATAGGAATCGGTGTGATCGGCGCAAATCCGTCCGCATCCTCCACTCCCAAAATGCCGGTTGCAAGTAAATTGCTGCATAGACTAAAAGATCAACAATGCGCAGCGAAAACATTCTTATACGGCATTCATCCTTCGGCGCTTCCGGAAATGACGCTTTCCGAAGAGCCTGTAGATTTTCTATTCCGGGGTGAATGTTTTTATACGACTATTGAAGTGCTTGATTGTTTGAAAACGGGTAGGGGCGTGGGTTGCAGTCAAATTCCCGGTTTGTGGTATAAGAACGGCGAGGAAATTATTTCCGGCGACTGGGGTATTTGCATAGAAAATATCGATGAGTTGCCGCTGATCGCTTGGGATTTATTGCCTATGGGAAAGTATAGGGCCCATAATTGGCATTGCGGCTATCATGACAACAATAGAAAACCTTATGGCGTCATTTATACGAGCTTCGGTTGTCCGTTTACCTGTAAATTCTGTAACATTTCGGCACTTTATAATGGGAAAGCCGGCATTCGTTACCGCAGCGCAAAGAAGGTTGTGGATGAGATTGAAATTTTAGTTAAGGATTATGGCGTAAAAAACATTAAGATTATGGATGAAATGTTTGCGCTCAGAGAAGACAGGGTGTCTGAAATTTGCGATCTGGTGATTGAACGCCAATTTGATCTAAATATATGGGCATATTCCCGTATCGATACGGCTGGCAATCTGGAACTTTTAAAAAAGATGAAAAAAGCGGGAATTAACTGGCTTGCTTTTGGAATAGAGTCAGGGAGTAAACAAGTGCGAAACGGAATGCGCAAGGGGAAATTTGACGAGGAGCGGATCAAAGGAACGATCAAGACAGTTCATGATGCGGGAATTTGTGTTGTGGGCAATTTTATTTTCGGGTTGCCGGGCGATGACTCTCAAAGCATGCAAAACACATTTGATTTGGCAAAGGAATTAAATTGTGAACACGCGAATTTTTATACGGCCATGGCGTATCCGGGCTCGAATCTTTATGAAGAAGCGGTAAGAAACGGGTGGCCGCTTCCGGTGACATGGGACGGATATTCTCAATATAGCGAACAAGCCATGCCGCTTGCGACGGAGAATTCAACTAGTGCCGAAATTTTACGATTTCGGGATGAAACATTTGAGAATTATTTCTCCGGGGATCGATACATGGATATGATAAAAGGGAAATTCGGCGAAGAAGCCGTTTCGCATATCCGGGAGATGCTCAAACACAAATTGAAACGCAGGCTTTTAGAAAAGGATTGTTGCCATGATCATCAGTAAAACCCCTTTTAGAATTTCGTTTTTCGGCGGCGGGACCGATTATCCGGTCTGGTACGAAAATCACGGAGGCGCCGTGCTTTCCACCACGATCGATAAGTATTGTTATATTAACGTACGCTATCTTCCGCCTTTTTTCGAGCATCGGCACCGGATTGTCTATTCGAATATCGAAAATGTAAAACACGTGTATGAAATCAAGCATCCGGTGGTCAGAGCGTTGCTTGAATATTATAAAATTGACAGAGGCGTAGAAGTCCACCATGACGCGGATTTGCCTGCGCGTTCAGGGCTCGGATCGAGCTCCGCGTTTACGGTCGGGATGATTAATTCGCTGGTTGCGCTTAAGGGCGGGATCATTTCAAGAACGAAGCTTGCAAAAGAAGCCATTTATATCGAACGGGAAATTTTAAAAGAAAATGTCGGTTCGCAGGATCAAATTTCATCGGCTTCCGGCGGATTTAATAAAATTGTGTTTCATACAGATCACAATTTCCGGGTGGAGCCCATTACGTTACGGAAGGAACGGATTGACGAATTGCAGAACTGCTTAATGCTTGTTTTTACCGGATTGTCCCGTTATGCATCCGAAATTGCCGCTGAACAAATTAAGAATACAAACAAGAAAAAAAAAGAGCTTGCAGCCATGCGTCAGCTGGTGGATCACGCGGTTGATATGCTAAACGGCAAAGACCCTATCATGGAGTTCGGAAAATTGCTTCACGAGTCGTGGAATTTAAAAAGAAAAATCTCGAAGCGCATATCCAGTCCGAGTATAGATAATTTATATGAAAGCGTGATGAAGCACGGTGCGAGCGGCGGGAAGCTTTTAGGCGCGGGAGGCGGGGGATTCATGCTTTTCTTTGTATTGCCGGAAAACCGGAAAAAAGTAAAGGAAGCGCTGAAAGAACTCCTCGAAGTGAAATTTTGTTTTGAGAACGACGGCAGTCAAATCATTTATTATGCCCCGCAGGACATGTGAAAGAGAGGAAATATTCCCTCACCCTACCCTTTCCCAAGGGGAGAGGGTAGGGTGAGGGGGAATCTGAGGAAATCTATGGATGGTTATTTATCCGATATTGACGTCTTGATTCTGTGCGGAGGAAAGGGCAAACGAATCCGGAAAATTTGCCCGCATTTACCCAAGCCGATGGCGAAAATCGGCAGCCGCCACTTTTTGGATATCATGCTTGGTTACCTGGCCGGATTTGGGTTTAAACGTTTTATTTTGGCAGTCGGCTATAAAGCGAACGTGATTAAGGGCTATTACCGGAAAAAAAAGCCGACCGGAATTGAAATTTGTTTTTCTGAAGAAAAGAAACCGCTCGATACAGGTGGGGCGGTTAAGTATGCGGCAAAGCAAATTAAAAGCAAAGAATTTTTCGTTTTGAATGGCGATTCGTTTTGCGAATTTGAACCGATTAAATTTTTGAAATTCCATAGAGGAAAAAAAGCTTGCATTTCGATTTTGCTACAGAAAGTTGCTATCGGTGGTGATTATGGTCGAGTTGCGGTTGACCGTTCATCAAGAATTGTCAGCTTTGACGAGAAGAATCCTTCGGCGCGGAATTGTTTTATTAATGCCGGAATTTATTTATTTGATCGCAAGACCTTTTATTTAATGCCTAAGCGTGAACGATTTTCTTTGGAGCGTGATTTTTTTCCTTCGTTAGCGGGTAAGCGCATTTTTGGATTTAGAAATAGAGGTTTTTTTATTGATATCGGAACGCCGGAAAGATATGCGACGGCGAATAAATATTTTAGCAGAACTGTAGAATTCCAATATTACTCAACCTGACCGTTTTCGTGTCATTCCCGCAAGCTTTAGGCGGGAATCTGTTATGAATCGTGGATGCCCGACTGAAGCATTCGGGCATGACACAGGATAAGGAGTCGTGGCCTTTCCTATCACAAAAAACGGTCGACTTGAAAATTATTAGAAAAGCAAAAATGAAAATACCGTTTGGTACGATTACAATTACCTCAAAATCCCGCGAATTAATTAATGAAGCGTTAGACTCCGGTCGAGTGTCGAATGGGAAATATGTCCGCGAGTTTGAAGAGCTCTTTGCGCGATTAACCGGGACGAAAGAAGCCGTTGCGGTCAGCAGCGGCACAGACGCGGATATGCTGGCATTGGCTGTTCTTTATGATTTCGGCGCGAAAAGAGGCGACGAGATTATTGTGCCGGCTCTTTCTTTTGTCGCGACGGGAAATGCCGTGTTGCATGCGGGTTTTACCCCCGTATTCGTTGATGTCGAACTTGAAACTCTGAACATAAACCCACGCCGCATAGAGCAAGTCATTACCAAAAAGACGCGCGCCATTATGCCGGTTCATTTGATGGGGAAACCCGCAAAGATGGATGAAATCAACAAGATTGCCAGGAAACATAAATTATTTGTTATCGAAGATGCGGCTGAGGCGCACGGCGCTGTTTATAAAGGTAAAAATGTCGGCACATTGGGTGACATGGCGGCGTACAGCCTTTATCTTGCGCATATTATTACAACGGTTGAAGGCGGTATCGTGACGACAGACCGGGAGGATTTTGCCGAAATCCTTCGTTCTCTCCGCTCCCATGGCCGGGCCTGCAAGTGCAAAGTCTGTGTTGTGAACACCAATTCTGCATATTGCTCTAAACGGTTTAAGTCCGGGCGAGATGTCCGTTTTATCTTTGAGAGAGTCGGCTACTCGTCAAAGATGAATGAGCTGGAAGCGGCGGTTGGGATCGGTAGCCTGCACATGTATAAAAAAATTATTTCCAAACGAAAACGGAATCTTTTAACCATGATCAAGCGATTTCAAAAATTCAAATCCTGCATGACGACATTTCAGCAGGAGGAACACGAGGAAATTGGCCCGCACGCATTTCCGATGATCGTGAAAGAAAAAGCGGGATTCACGCGAGATCAACTGGTGGATTACTTGGATAAGCGAGGGATTGATACGCGCGATCTTTTTTCATCCATGCCGACACAATGTCCCGGATTCAAATTTTTGAAATATAAATTGGGTGCGTTTCCGAATGCGGAATATATCGGTGACAACGGACTTCATATCGGCGTTCATCAGGATTTGGGAGAAAAGCATGTTGATTATTTTATTCGCACCGTAGGGGATTTTTTGGAGCGTTACGCAAGATGAATAAAAATGCGCGAATCTATATTGCCGGGCATCAAGGGTTTATCGGATCAGCTATTGCGAGAAGGTTAAAATCGGCCGGTTTTCGAAATTTAATTCTCCGAAGCCACGGCGAGCTTGATTTAACGGATCGAAGTCAGACGGAAATATTTTTCCGGAAAGAAAAACCTGAGTATGTATTTCTTGCCGCTGCCAAGGTCGGCGGGATTCATGCTAACGCAACCTATCCAGCCGAATTTATTTATCAGAACCTCATGATACAAACCAACGTGATTGATCTTTCTTACCGTTACGGAATCAAAAAACTGCTCTTTCTTGCGAGTTCTTGCGTTTATCCGAAAATTTGCAAACAACCGATGAAGGAGAACTATCTGTTGACGGGGGCTATTGAGCCGACGAACGAACCGTTTGCCGTAGCCAAGTTGGCCGGGATTAAGATGTGTCAGACGTATCATCGCCAGTACCACACTAATTTTATTTCGGTCATTCCGGCGAATGTTTACGGCGTCAATGATCATACCGGCAAAGACGCGCATGTCGTTTCTTCGCTCATGATGAAATTTCTCAGAGCAAAGAGCAACGGAGAGAAAGAGGTTACGGTTTGGGGGAGCGGAAAGCCCAAGCGGGAATTCTTATATGTGGATGATCTTGCGGAGGCGTGCGTGTTTTTGATGGATCAATATAACTCAAGTGATGTGATCAATGTTGGCGCCGGAAAAGAAACATCTGTGAGACAGCTTGCGGCGGAGCTGAAACGGATTACGGGATTTCACGGGAAAATTATTTTCGACACGAAAAAACCGGATGGGAATATGCGGCGTTTCCTTGATTCCGGTAAAATACACGCGTTAGGATGGAAAGCAAAAACCAAACTGAACGACGGATTGCGGCGTATCTATTTATGGTTTAAACAAAATGATAAAGACATGGCTTAATTTTATAAAAAAATTGTATACGTATCGCTCCAGTATTTGGGCGATGGCGGTTCGTGATATTCAGGCCCGCTATATCGGGACGGTTGCCGGTATTTTCTGGTCTGTCATTAATCCGCTTGCTTTTATGCTGGTTTATTGGATTGTTTTCTCTGTCGGCTTAAAGGTCGAACTTGCCGAAGGTGTTCCTTTTATTATTGTATTTATGTGCGGGCTGATTCCGTGGATGATGTTCAGCGAAATTTTGACGACGAGTTTGAATTCAATTAATGCGAATGCACATCTAATCAAAAAAACAGTTTTTCCATCTGAGATTTTGCCGGTGGTTAGCTTGGTGACATCGTGGTTTACACACGGAATTATGATGGTTTTGCTTTTTATCTTGATGGCGTTCAATCAAATTCCTTTCTCAATAAACAATTTTGGATTTCTCTATTATTTTCTGGCTCTCTCGGTTTTTGCGCTTGGACTCGGGTGGCTTTTTTCGTCTTTAAATGTTTTTTTCCGGGATATCGGGCAATTTTTAAACGTTCTCATCAATCTTTGGTTTTGGCTGACGCCGATTGCCTGGCCGCTCAAGATGCTGCCTGTAAAATACCAGTTTTTGATTAAACTAAATCCAATGTGTTATGTCATTCAAGGGTATAAGCAGGTATTTATTTCCCGGCAATTGCCATTGAGCCATCCGGGATTGACGGATGCATATTTTTGGATTGGTGCGGGATTGGTCTTTTTGATCGGCGGATATGTCTTTAAACGTCTCAAAGCGGAATTCGCGGAAGTGTTGTGAATATGGACGAAATAGCGATATCAATTCAGAATCTATCCAAAAAATACCGGCTCTACAACTCGCCGCGGGAACGTTTCCTGGAAGCGCTTCATCCCTTCAGGAAGAAATACCACCGGGAATTTTGGGCGCTCAAGAATATCAATTTTAATATCAAGAAAGGAACGACGGTCGGAATTGTCGGAAGGAATGGATCGGGAAAATCGACGCTGCTGCAGCTCATTTGTTCCGTTTTAAAGCCGACATCGGGAGAAATTCATGTGAATGGGCGGATTTCGGCGTTGTTAGAGTTGGGTGCCGGGTTTGATCCCCAATTTACCGGCAGGGAAAACGTGCTTCTCAACGGACAAATCAGCGGGATTCCTTTGGTGGAGATGAAGAAACGTCTGCCTGAAATCGAAGCCTTTGCCGATATTGGCGATTTTATCGATCAACCGGTCAAGACTTATTCTTCCGGCATGTTTCTCCGGCTGGCCTTTGCGGCTGCAATTAATGTTGATCCGGACATTTTAGTTGTCGATGAAGCGCTCGCCGTCGGCGACGCAAAGTTTCAGCACAAATGTTATAGCAAATTTCTAGAATTTCAAAAAGATGGCAAAACAGTGCTATTCGCAACTCACGATGCTAATGCCATCGTCCGGCACTGTGATTCTGCAATTTTACTCGAAAAGGGGAAGATTCTTGAGATAGGCGAGCCCAAGGCTGTTACTAATTATTATATTGATTTTCTCTTCATGGGGAAAATTTCAAAATCCCAATTGCCCCCTCGTTTAGTAGAGAAGAATTACAGGGGTTTTAGTATCGTTCATTATAGACTAAAATACTTTGCAATTCTGAAATCCTTAGGCCCCATTGATCTTACACACATAGAGGGTAGTTTTTTAAGGATGCTTATCGAGGAAAAGAAATGTGCAGTTGATCTATCTTGTGAAAAAGTGAAACAGCTTGTCGACGGTATCGTCCAGGAGGATAAGGTTTCTCATGATATAATTACTTTTGTTAGAGGGCCGGGGAGCGAATTAGATGCATTTCTGAGAGAAAAACAAACAACAGATAATTCTATTAACAGGAAGAACTACAACAAGAACGAATATAGGTCAGGGAGCGAGGATGTCGAAATTCTCGATTATCTTATTGTGGCCAATGATGCACTGGACGTTTGCCAATTGGAATCGGGTGAGCATGTAGACCTTTATATAAAAGTATTGTTCCAAAAGCGTGTTGCATTTCCGATCTATGGGTTTTCCATAAATACAAAAGAAGGAGTTTCGGTCTATGGGTGGAACACGTGCATGAATAATACAGCAACACGGCCCATGGAAAAAGGGAATATGTGTGTCGTTAAGTTTAGCTTTAATATGCCATTGAATGGAAATGATTACTTTATCAATTTGGGAGTTGCCGAAAATCAAGACGATAAGCAGGTGTTGTTAAAAAGAAGATGTGGCATTATACATGTGCTTGTTACTAAGCACTATGGACATTCTTTCACGGGATTTGTTGACTTAAACGCAGGGTTTGAAGAAATTTCAGATTTTGTTTATCCAAATATTAAGAAAGGGCAAGGCAGGAAATAAAACATGAATGATGTGACAATGAAATTGTCGGGGACGACGGCCAGTAAAACAGGAGAGAATTTTTTTTTAATCACATCTTATGGTAGAACAGCAACATTTTGGATTGCAAAAAAACTTAACGAACATCCCGACATCGTCTGTTCTCATGGACCAATATATCCACCTGTATTGCCCGGTAAAGAGGATAGTCCTTCGGATAATCTCGTGCTTGAGATGCACAGAAATTTAGATACATTTCTAAAAACACCGATAGAAAAAGTTTTGGAGGGTGTTAGGCAATTAGGAAGGGCGAAGATATATGGTAATGTGCATGCTTATAGCGCAAATTCTGTGAAGATAATGATCAATAGTAACATGATCCAATCAAAATTAAACGTCGTGAATCTGATCCGCCATCCGGTTACGCGAATCGAGTCATTCAAAAACAGGTTTCACTATGAACTTATGCATAATATGTATTTCCGTAACAAAGTTAACGATTACGCGCGAGACGTGGTGGACAAAGAGCTGATGAATTATTTAAAAGATAGATGTAAAATAAATTTTTCCGCTAATGACACACTTTTTCTTTATGCGTTGTGTTTGGTGCCATTCAATGACGCTCTTGATCTAAAGACAGATATAGTTAGCATTCCTATGGAGAGGCTGACAAAAGAGCCTGAGGTTTTTTGCTGGATGTTTAACATTATTTCTCACGGGAGCTTAAGAATGGATTCCAATTATTTGGCGGAAATATATTTTCAAGGAAGGCTTAACGTCCTTTCAGAAGAAAAGAGTGCCATCGCTACATATTTTTCATGGCAGGACTGGATGCGTGATGCGTTCCACTTTGTCGCTCAAAAATATAATTTCCCCGCGATGTATAATAAATTGCATTACGATTTCTCTTTTGTCTAAACTGAATTGTCAGGAAATTTCCCATGCCGCTTACACATACTGTTGTTGCGATCGAGCTCACGAACAAATGTAACATAAAGTGCGATCACTGTCCGAATGGACATGTTGAGGTGCCAATGGGTTATATGGATCGCGCGACTTTTTTGGAATCGTTAAAGTATTGCAATGGCTACTTGGAACTAAACTGGCGTGGGGAGTCGATCCTGCATCCTGATTTTCTCGAATACGTTAAACTAGCGATAGAATATAATGGCAGTCTAAATTTAGGCTTTCATACGAACGGTCTTCTAATGACGAAAAAACTGCTTCAAAATTTGGCCTTAAATGGTTTGAAATGGATTCAAGTTTCTTTGCATACTCCTCAGTCCTGTTTCAAGTATAAGGAAATTGTTGAATGGAATAGGGGGCTGAAAAATTCATTGTACATCTATGCGGATGTTGATAATACGCGAGAGGAATTAACAGCGATTTCCTGTGGTTTGTCGAGAGACATGTTTCACAAGGATAACATTTCTAATTGGGCAGGTTATCTTACTGATTACCGTGTGATCTATCCTGAAGCCGAAAAACGTGCGCAGGAATGTTTATTTATTAAAGAGGATAAATTTATTGTTGCATGGGATGGCAGGGTTAATGCCTGTTGCTGGGATTTTAAGCAGTACCATAATTTAGGCAAGATATGGGAATTCGATTCTATCAGGCATAAACCGCCGTACGAGCTTTGTAAACATTGTATTTGGATTCAGTAGTAAAAAATGACTTTATAGTATAACGAGAATAAAATGAATAAATTTCTATTTGAAGCAGTTGCGCGAGGCGCTACTGAGGAAATAAAGCAATTGATTAGAGGGGGGATAAACCTTGAAATGAAGGATGAGAATGGAAGCTCTCCCCTAATCCGCGCTTCTGCCGTCGGCGACATTCCAATCATGCGCTTGCTCCTTGATCACGGTGCTGATATTGAACATCAAAATGATGCTCAACAGAGCAGTCTTGTAGCGGCCTTCACCAAAGGTCAACGTGTAGCAGCGAGACTGTTAATAGCTTCCGGAGCCGATCAAACCTATGCGTTAGAACATCTGATTGCGACGAAAAATGTGCCAGCCTTAAAGCTTTTTTCGGAGGAGTGTTCGGCAGGTATAAAAGCCGCTTACATTTACTCCGGTTCGGAAAGAGATGGATGCAAGGACGGTGTTGATTGCAAAATTATCTCTGATCTCTTACGGATTGTCGAAACGGAGGCGAATGCTGGAGACGAGACATATCCAGAAGATTCAAATTCCTTGTTTAGAAAGAAAAGGATTCTTAATTGTTTAGGAAAACATAGCAATAACAGCCATGAACAAGTTTTATTTTTGCGTTATTTTTTGAAGAATTATCCTTTTTTCGAATTTATGCATATCACGCTTGGTGAAGCGATGCTCAACGATGGAACCGCCGAGGGAGTCGACGAAGCTTTATTTCATCTTGAAATAGCGTATTCGATGAATCAGTTAAATTTATATACACACAGCTTGTTGGATAGGGCATATCGAAAGAAACAGAATCCAACAGCCGTGATCAGTGATTTCGAATTGCAAAAGCGTTTCTGTAGCAGGCCTTTCGAACGCTTTATCTCGAATGTTGACAGCCATGTTTATGTCTGTTGCCCATCTTGGCTTCCTCGGCCTATCGGAAATATTAATACGCAAAGCTGGGAAGAAATATGGGATTCTGAGTCTGCGCAAGAGATCAGGCGTTCTGTGATTGACGGGGATTATAAATATTGTAGCAGATTACTTTGCCCTAGAATACAGGACGGCTCACTGCCGGAAAAAAAAGATATTAAGGAGCCTTTTTTTCGGGAGATACTGGACAATAGAAAGGTTTTGTTGGCGTCGTATCCGCGTGAATATGTACTTGGACATGATTTGTCCTGTAATTATGCTTGCCCTTCATGCCGTACGAAGAAGTTTACGGCGAATGCCGAAGAACAGAAACGTCTATCGACTATTAAAGAACGAGTTGTTATGCCGATTCTCAAACGCGTTAAATACCTGATGTTATCAGGCAGCGGCGAATTTATCGCGAGCTCACATTGCAGAGAGATCTTGCAGTCTATTAACTCAAGAGATTATCCGGGTTTAAGACTTGTCATGCTCACAAACGGCATGCTTTTTACGGAAAAGGTGTGGTTTGAATTTTCCGCTCTTGCTGAGATGATCAGAGAAATTCACGTTTCAATTGACGCCGTAGATGCTTCTACTTATCAGAAACTTCGAAAGGGAGGTGACTTTCAAAGCCTGATGATTAATTTGCAATTTTTTTCTAATTTAAGACAGAAAAAACGGATTGATAAATTTTTAATCAATATGGTTGTGCAAAAAGCAAACTATCTGGAGATGAAAAAGTTTGTTGAGATGGGCAAAACGCTTGGATGCGATCAAGTGACGTTTAGCCGTATAACAAATTGGGGTTGTTTTGCGCCGGATCGATTCAGAGGAATAGATATAGCATCGCCTTCACATCCTGAGCACGAAGAATTTTTGGCAACATTAAGAGATCCCTTATTTAAGGATAAGATTGTTGATCTTTATAATATTTACAGATTTTGGAAAGAGGCCAACAGGAAAGGGAGAATGGTGGAAAAACACGAGGGAGTTGGTAAAGAAAAATAATATGAATTTCATTCCTATGATAAAGAAGAAACAGATTGAAAGAGCCCAAAAGTTAGTTACCAAAGGACTAATTAATTATCAACCATATATATTTGCCGAAGATCTTCAAACCGGAGTTGGTTTTGAATTTGTGACAGGGAAAGAAGGAGCTGGATTAGTATATTGGCCAACCATTGATCATCAATTACTTGCGAGTCCGGATATGAAGCGATTTATCATTTCAAACGACAATGCGCATGAATTTGAAAAGGCGAATGAAAAATTACGCATTACATATAATCATTTTATTGATGAAATATGTGAACACATCGGGAATGTTTCCAAAACAACATTTGCGGACATTGGTTGTAATTCGGGATATTTCCCTGTAAGTTTTTCTTTGCGTGGCGCAAACAAATCGGTTGGGTACGATCGCGAAAATTATACCGAAAGCTTCGAATTACTGAACGAAATTCTTGGCACGAATGCCTCTTTTATTCCTTTGGGATATGAACTGGTGAACGCTTCTATTTCATCCAGTGAAAAGTATGATGTGGCTATCTCTATGATGGTTTTATGCCATCTGAGCGATGCGTTGCGACATCTGAGCTTTTTAGGGTCGATCGCACGAAAGGCCATTTTTATTTGGACCCTCATAACAGATGACGATGACTATCGTATTATTTATGGAGAGCCTAATAAATATTACAGACATGATAAATTTCCGTTCTGTTTTGATAATCTTATCAGACCGTCCGTTAAGCTTCTTTATAAATCGCTTGAATTGATGGGTTTTACGCAAATATATGAAATTTCAAATCACAAAGACGGAATACCCGATTTATTTTGCAATGTAAAAAACAGGGCTGTTCTGGCAATTCGGCCCACTGCGTAACATTCTTTTGTGAGGCTTAATGCATAGGTGAATGAGGTGGTATGGAACCTTGGGTAAATCAATTTGTATCTAAAGAACAGGAAATCGTCCTGCAGACTTTGGCTCGTGCTGCCGCTAAGCGAAATTGCTGGTTTTTGGAAGTTGGAAGCTGGTGCGGAGATTCCGCTCTCATTTTGGGTGCAGTTGCGAAAAAAATGAGCGGGAAACTGTTGTGTATCGATTGGTGGAAAGGCAGCGATGAATCGGATTTGTCCTGGTTTGCAAAAAACAACGATATTTTTTCGATTTTCTGGGAAAGGATCAAGCATGCAGGATTGGAGGATGCCGTCATTCCTATCCGCACAACTTCTGAAACAGTGGTGCATTTTTTGAAACAAAAAATGTTTGATCTGGTTTATCTCGACAGCGACCATCGTTATGATGCCGTGAGAAACACTTTGAAAAGTTACAGTCCTCTAGTTCTGAAGGGCGGAATTTTTTGCGGACATGATTGCGAGGGAAGAATCAACGATTTTGAAAAAACATTTCTCGAGTTTGGAAAAAATAAAGACGCGTATGAAACAGTACATTGCGGTACTGTTTTAGCTGTCGGCCGCTTTTTCCAGAATTATTCAATTAATCATAGTATCTGGAGCGTTCGTTCTAAAGGTGTCACAGATATGTGGGAACCGACAAGTCTTGAATTTGTTGATATTGAAGATAGGAGACAGGCCGCGGTTCCGCCAATCGGTTATAGTGGGAAAAACGTAATCTATCGGTATGGAAAGAAAGTCTATGTGGTCCCGGGGCATTTTCCTGATGTAGATATCCGAAATGAGGCTGTCCGTGGTCATCAGGAAGTTGTCTTTGCCGAGAACCTTGAAGGATTGTTCGGAAAATTAAAAGAACCGATCCGTTTTCTGCCTGTGCTGATAGGATCTTATCAGGGTTATAATCTTGTCAGAATGGGCGATAAGATCGTTGCAGTATCTCAGGCTGCCGGACCGGCAGATCTTCTGACGGTCGATGAAGAGATTCTGAAAACATGGACAGAACAGGGCTATTTCGTTTTGGGTGCGTCACTTGTGAAAATCGCACAGCAAATTTTGAAGATTTCTAACGCAATCAAACAGAATGAAACGAACCGTGTTTAAAGCATTCTTAAAAAAAATATACGAAAAGTTTTTTTTCCGAGTACCGGCTTTAAAGCTGTCTCTCTATCCGATTGAAATTCCAGAGATCGTTGTTGAGGCTGATCTTGATTTTCTCTTGTTGGAATTGCCGGCGCGTTATATGCCGCTGATGCCGAATGGGCTGGCTTATGTCCATAATTTACTTAAAGACTCCGGAGTCAAGTGTCAGACGATCGATGTGAATATTATTTTCTATCATCGATATCATTCTCAAAAAATACTCAATAAGCGGAATAAAATTTATATGCCGTCCGGCCGATTAATGGTGGAGGATCCGTGGGATAATACGTCCGAGGCTGAATGGGCGAAGGACGATTTCATCGATTATTTTTGGCCTCAGATTGAAGATATTATCAGGCAAATTGTTGAGCAGAAGCCAAAGGCTGTGGGTATCTCTTTAAACGGCTTTAATAGAAGGCTTGCAAGCCGTTTCGTTAAGAAATTAAAAGAGCAAGCCGTCAACATAGTTGTGATTGCCGGGGGTTATGACTGCGTTTATCCTTACGTCGGTCCTCAGGTTTTTCAGGATTATGATTATATGGTGATTGGCGAGGCTGAACCTGTCATCAAATCATTGGTGCAGGCGATCATCCGGAGAGAAAGGCCGAAAGATTTACCCGGTGTTGTATCAAAGTTTGATTCTCCGAGTAGAGAGTTTGAAGCTGCTCCTCTTTTTCGGGATTTGGATTCGCTTGAATTTCCAAAATATGAATGGGTTCCGCAATTTTATTATCAAACATTTGATCGCAAACATCTGATTCCGATTACGGGGAGTCGTGGCTGCAATTGGAGCAAGTGCCGTTTCTGTGCCGAATGTTTTCCGTTCCGGAAACGCAGTCCGAAGAATGTCGTAGATGAAATGGAGTACTGGACAAAGTTTAGTATGCATACTTTTCATTTTAACGAAAGCGATGTGAATGGCGATCATCAGAATCTATTTGAGATTTGTTCTGAAATAATCAAGCGCGAGCTCAAAGTCAGGTTGGTGGGGCAGCTTCGCATTGATAAACGCAATACGAAAGAATATTTCGAGCATTTACATAAAGCAGGTTTTACTCATTTGCGTTTTGGTGTCGACGGCTGGTCAACGAATACGCTTAAATTACAGTGCAAGGGTTACACGATGGAGAGTGTTTATCAAAATTTGAAAGATTGTCATGATAGCGGAATTTTTACGGCGGTCAATATCGTTATCGGCGTGCCCGGTGAAACGGATGATGATGTCGAGGAATCCATTTCGCATATGACGAATCTGCGGAGTTATATCGATCTGGTGGAAAGTATGAACACCTTGATCCTTGCCGCAGGAAGTGAATATTTCCGGAATTCGGACAAATATAAAATCCGTTTCCGGGAAAAGAAAGAAAGTCTTTTGCGCCAGCATCCCACTTCTATTCCCGAGGCATTGTGGTTCAGTGAAGATCCGTATATCGACCAGAAGGTGAGGGTCGAGCGCTTAAATAAAATTTGCAAAAAATTACATAAAAATGGTGTAGCCATCGGGAGCTTTGCTTCAAAGGTGGTTGAAAAAATAAGAAAAAAGGCGTCTTGACCATATGACTACGCGCCTGCTTTTAGATATAGAGCCCGAGCAATGGAAAAAGCATCTATTTGGGTTGAGCGAGAAACGGTGGGGAAATCTTCAGGGGAAAAGCTTCTGGATTACGGGGGCCGGAACCGGATACGGCAGGTGTCTTGCGATTGCATTAGTCGCTGCCGGCGCACAAGTTTTTTTAACCGGAAGACGCAAGCAAAAACTTCAAGAAACAATTGATGAAATGGCTCGGCTGAATATTTCTGTTGATGGATGTTGTCTGGTTCCTGCGGATATTACCGATTTCAATCAAATTAAAGCTGCGTGTCAAATTGTGACGGAGAAGTGTAATTCCTTGTATGGTCTCATTAATAATGCCGCAATCCCAGCCCGGGGAGATATTGCAAATCCGTTATTCGAAGGTTCCATCGAAGATTGGGATAAAATGATGAATACCAATGTGAGAGCGCATTGGTTAATCACCCGAACGATATTTTCTCATATGATAAAAGCGAGGTCGCTCCGTGTGCTGTTTATGAGTTCAGAAGCCGGGTGGGCATTTACTCCCGGATTTGGTCCCTATAATATTTCAAAAGCCGCGTTGAATAATCTCGCTTCAAGTATGGCGGCCGAATATGCTAACATGTGGCCGGATAAAGATATACAGATGAATGTGCTGGTGGCGGGGGAAGCGCGGACCGAGATGAATCAAGGGGCAAAGGAAAGTCCGTATAGCATTGTGCCCATGGCATTGCGTTTACTCGCTCATCCCGCGGGCGGACCAAATGGCTGCTTTTTCCACGGGGATGGACGTTATTTTTCATTTTGTAAAGCGGCACCATACGAGAATTCAATATTATGAATATGGTTTCAACCAGGAAAGATTTAAGAGAATTTATATGTCAGTAATGCGATTTGAAAAACCGACCCAGGCAGTGATACTGGCTGGCGGGAAAGGGGAAAGACTCAAACCATTAACAGACACAATGCCAAAACCCATGCTTCAGTTTCAGGGGAAACCTTTTCTCGAGCATCTTTTGTTGCATTTAAAAAGTCAGGGATTTAAACAGATTTTGTTACTGCTGGGATATCTGCCTCATGTCATTCAGAATTATTTTGGAGACGGAACTAAAATCGGACTGAAGATTGATTACTCGATAAGTGATATTGAAAACGAAACGGGCAGGCGTATGAAGTTAGCTGAACACCAAATGGATCCCTGTTTTCTTTTTATGTATTGTGACAACTATTGGCCTTTAAACATGGAGCGGGTTTGGAACCAATACTGTCACATACCAGCTCGTTGCCAACTGACAATTTATAGCAACAAAGATCATTATACGAGAGACAACGTTTTAGTTTCAGACGACAAAATGATCATTTGTTACGATAAAAACCGGGCATCGGAAAATTTGAGTGGAATAGATATCGGTTTTGCAATTATGAGAAAAGATATTTTAGAACTTTTACCCAACCAGAATGTTAATTTCGAAAAAACAGTGTTTCCTTATCTCGTTGAAAAACGCGAGCTTTCAGCTTATGTCACCGATCATCGATATTACAGTGTTGGATCGATTGATAGACTACCTGAGACAGAAGCCTTTCTTCGACGAAGGCCCGCCGTTATTTTAGATCGGGACGGTGTTTTAAATGAAAAACCGCCAAAAGCGGAATATGTAAAAACAATGCGCGATTTTAAATGGATGCCCGGGGCGAAGGAAGCGGTTCGTTTGCTGAATCAATCGGGTTTCCTTGTCATTATTGTTACCAACCAGGCGGGCATCGCTCGCGACATTATGACGGAGGAAGATCTTTTGAAAATTCATGAACAAATAAAAAAAGAGTTATCCGAGATGAACGCTAAAATCGACGCTATTTATTACTGCGCTCACGGTTGGGATGCGGGTTGCGAATGCCGCAAACCGCGGGCTGGGATGTTATTTCAGGCTCAGCGTGATTTCCGGTTGGATTTGACGGACACTTATTTCATCGGTGACGACATCCGAGATCAACAAGCAGGTGATGCTGCAGATTGTAAAACATTGCTTGTTACTCCCGATCGGCCATTACTGGAATTAGTTCAGAAAAAAATACTTTCCGAAACGACGATTGCAAAAAAATGAACGCGTTAAATTCCGCGAATCTCCTTTATGATTTTGTCGAATCTGAACGATTGAAACACATCGATGAACGGATGTTGGTTTTAATCGGCGGATGTTCGCGTTCTGGCAAAAGCACGGTTGCCTTAAAGTTGTCTAAAAAATTTAGTGATAGGAACATTCCTAGTCAAATCATTAATTTAGATGCATGGCTAATCAGTATAGAGAAGAGAAAAGATAACTCCACAGTTCTAGAGAGGTATGATTGTGAAGCGATCGAGAAATCCGTAGAGGATTTGTTAAAAGGTTTTACGATTATGCCCCCGGTCTATGATTTTCGCACCAGAAGACGTGTCTCCGAGACAGGAGGAAATCCAATCACTTTGTCTTCCGGCATTTTAATAGCCGAAGGCGTCGTAGCGTTGGCATTGGAAAATCTGTGTAAAAGGGCGTCGATAAAAATATTCGTGGATATATCGGATATCGTTCGCTTAAAACGTTTAATGGATTTTTATTATGAGAGTAAATTTTTAAGCTATAATGAATCAAAAACAATAATTAACGAACGCGAAGCAGAAGAGGTTCCTTTTGTTAAATCTACGGCAAAATACGCAGACTTAATCGGCCGTTTTGCGGAGGAGGGTGTCTATGGAATTTTGGAAACAGTACTTTAACACACTTAGCATGTCCGTTGTGAATGCCAATTTGAGCGATTTGGATAAAAGTGTCAAAGTGATCAAAAATTCCAGTCAAAAGGGCGGTAAAATTATTATTGTCGGCAATGGCGGAAGTGCGGCTATGGCCAGCCATGTTGCCGTTGATTTGACAAAAGTTGCACAGGTGAGCGCCATCACTTTTAATGATGCCGATTTAATCACTTGTTTTGCAAATGATTACGGTTATGAAAATTGGGTGGAGAAAGGTATCGAATTTTATAGCGCCCCAGACGATGTTGCTGTTTTAATTAGTTCCAGCGGAAAATCGGAAAACATTCTTCGTGGTGCGAAAAAAGCAAAGGAACGCGGTCTTAAAGTGCTTACCTTTTCGGGGTTTAATCCAAATAACCCGTTACGACAAATAGGGAATATCAATTTTTGGGTTGATAGCAAAGAGTATAACATTGTTGAAATGACCCATCAAGCATGGCTTCTCGGGATTGTCGATAAAATTGCGGGAGATAAACGGCGATAGGCGGTTTTTATAAAAAAGGGAGATGGAATGAAAAAAGTTTTAATCACTGGAATTACAGGTTTTGTAGGATCACATCTTGCGGAATATTGTTTGGAACGAAAAGTCAAATTATTCGGATTTAAGCGTTACCACCTTTCGAACATGAAAAATATATTGCATCTCGAAGATCAAATCAAGTGGTGCGATTGCGATATGTTGGATCCCAAGTCGGTTTATAAGGCGATTCGGGCAATTAAACCCGATATTATTTTTCACATGGCATCTCAAAGTTTTGTGAGTCCGTCTTGGGACCATCCGACGCTCTACATGGATGGAAATTATAAAATGACCGTCCATCTTTTTGAAGCGTGTTTGCTAAATCGTTTAAACCCCAAAATACACATTCCCGGTTCTGGCGAGGAGTACGGCGAAATTTACAAACATGAATTGCCGATCAATCTTTCCAGCACACTGCGTCCCGTCAATCCGTATGCTGTTTCGAAAATTGCCCAAGATCTTATCGCCTATGTCTACTTTCGTTCCTATGGATTGAATGTCATCAGGACTCGTGCTTTTAATCATGAAGGTCCGCGCCGCGATAAAATGTTTGGAATCCCGTGGTATGCCTATCAAATAGCCAAGATTGAAATGAAACTTCAAAAACCTGTTATTAAAACAGGGCATCTCGATGATTTAAGAAACTTTACCCATGTCAAGGATATGGTTCATGCTTATTGGCTGGCGGTTGAAAAAGGAAAAGTTGGAGAGCTCTATCTAATCGGAACTGACAGAAAAAGTCATGTGCATACGTTTCGAGAGTGCTTAAAAATGATGATCGGTATGTCAACCGTAAAAAATATCAGGTATGAGGTAGATTCAAAATATGTCCGTCCGACCCAGGTTCCGAGATTGATTTGTGATGCTTCTGTGTTTACCAAGTTGACGGGCTGGAAACCAAAAATCGATTTTTATATGGTCCTAAAGGATACGTTAAATTATTGGCGTGAGCAGGTAAGTCAAGGACTGGTGAAATAAACTTGTGTGACTCTGATGGTAGTTGCAGAAATGAATTTTAAGAATCAATATGAAGTATCTTCCGCTTGCCGAATCAGTGGCTCGCGAAATTTAATCGACATTTTGTCACTGGGCGATCAGCCTTTGGCGAATTCTTTGAAGTTGAAATCCGAAGATGGCGAAATAAAAATTCCTTTAACGCTGTCTTATTGTCCGGATTCCTGTTTGGTTCAATTGCGCGAGACAGTAAACAAGGAAATTTTATTTTCTCATTATGTTTGGGTTTCTGGAACCGCTCAAACAACCAGACAATATGCAGATGTCTTTTGCCAAAATGTAATCCATGTTTCACACTTGAAGGCGGAGGATTTGATCGTTGAAATAGGTTCTAACGACGGCACGTTTTTAAAAGCATTTATTCAGGCGGGATATCACAATGTTCTGGGGATAGATCCGGCAAAGAATATATGCGATATGGCCAATCAGAATGGGGTAAGAACGCTAGTTGGTTTTTGGAATGATGACTTGGCAAAGAAAGTAAATCACGAACAGGGGGCGGCCAAAGTGATCATAGCAAGAAACGTCATACCTCATGCAAGTCAGTTACATGATGCGTTGGCGGGCATTAAACGGTTGCTGGATGATGATGGCACCGGCGTCATCGAGTTTCACTATGCGGGTGACATTTTAGATGGTCTCCAATATGATTCGATTTACCACGAACATCTGTGTTATTTTTCGATTCATTCTCTTTCCTTTTTATTGAAGCTCTTCAATCTCCTTCCTTTCTATGCGGAGTTTAGCCCAATCAGCGGAGGGGCTATTGTTCTTTACTTTTCGAAACAACATCGCAAGGCAAGCCGTTCTTTGGAAGACCTACTGAGCCGAGAACGAGAATTGAGGATGAATCATCTGGAAACATGGCATAATTTTGCAGACAGGTGTCTGGAACACAAAAAAAAATCGGTTGATATGCTTCGAAAACTTCAAAATGAATCTGTCATTGCGTTTGGCGCATCAGCCCGAAGCGCGACATATCTCAACTTTTGCGGGATTGATCAATCACAAATCAAAGCAATTATTGATAATAATTTGATCAAACAGGGTAAATTTGCTCCGGGGACATCAATTCCCATTGTATCGTTTGATGATGGTTTGAAATATCAACCGGGCATGATATTTATTCTCGCTTGGAACTTCAAGGATGAAATTATTAAATTATGTAGAGCAAAAAAATATACCGGAAAGTTTATAGTTGCTTTTCCGGATGAACCAAAAATAATTGATGGTGTGATATGAAATTCCTCAAGCAAAAAATCGCAGACGTCTTTTTGATCGAGCCGGAACCTTTTATCGATCGGCGGGGTTTGTTTCGACGTCAATTTTGTCAGCGTGAGTTATTTGACCATGGTATTCGATTTGATGTCCGACAATGCAGCATTTCCGAAAACAAACTCAGGCATACCTGCCGCGGGCTCCATTATCAAAAAGCGCCTCATCAAGAAGGTAAGATATTATCGTGCCTAAAAGGGTCAATTCACGATGTGATCGTTGATTTGAGGCCTGGTTCTGCTACTTATCTACAGTGGCTGGCTGTTGGCTTAAACGAGGGAAATCGAGTAAGCCTTTATGTGCCTCCGGGATGTGCGAATGGATATATGACTTTAGCAGACGATACATGGATTTTCTATTATCATTCCGAATTTTACACACCCGGCTCCGAAAGTGGCATTCGGTATAATGATCCTTATTTCACATTTAAATGGCCTGCCGAGCCGGCTGTTATATCTGAGAAAGATTTGCATTTTCCTGATTTTATTCTAGAAAAGAGTGATTAATTTATGGAACATAAAAGAGTGCTTATTACAGGTGCGACCGGATTTATTGGCACACATCTGCTACGCTTGCTTCAAAATGAAAATTACGATTTGGCGTTACTCGTTCGCCACAAAAGAAACGCAGGTCATTTACTGAATAAAAACGTTCGTTTTATTGAAGCCGATCTTTCTCAAATCCATGTAGCGAAGAAAGAAATCAAGGATTTCGATCCCGAAATTTGCGTCCATTTGGCATGGAGCGGCATACCTGATTATCATTCAACGCATATCGCCAAACAAAATCTATTTCAATCGATTGATTTAATCGATCTGTTAACAGCAGAAACTTCATGCAGAAAGATTATCGCGTGCGGATCATGTTCGGAATATGGTAAAACGGATGGCGAGTGTTTAGAAACTGAACCGCCTATCGCCCATACGGCATTGGCCTGGGCTAAGATTGCGATATGCCATTATTTATCATTGATTGCGAAAACAAAGTCGGTCGATTTTATCTGGTTACGCCTGTTTTATGTTTATGGACCAGGGCAGAGGAAAGATGGGCTGCTGCCAACAATTCTTGATGCTTTCCGTCAGAATGAAGAACCGGACATTCGGAACCCTTCGAACGCATATGATTTTGTCTATGTTGAAGATGTTGCTAATCTTTTGAAACTGGGGTTGGAAAAGGACGTTGAATCGGGTATTTATAACGTTGGGACAGGACGACCAACTCATATTTTAAACATATGTCAAATGGCCGCGAAACTAATGAACTGTTCGGTCACTTTTCCGAGTTTGCCACAGACACAAGACGATACAGGCGTTTGTTTTTGGGCCAACATAAAAAAAACAGTAGAAAAATTCGGATGGTATCCTAAGTACGCTTTAAATGATGGCATTGAAGCAATGAGGAGGGTGTATGAAATCGTTTGAGTCATCAAAACGGAAACGGATTTCTCTCATTTGTCCGGTCTTAAATGAAGAAGCAACTATTCCAATCTTTTACGATCGTTTGCAGTCTGTTCTATCTCCCCTAAAAAATCAGTATGATTTCGAATTAATTTTTGTCAATAATCGTTCTTCAGATAAAACGTTGGAGTTGCTCATAAATCTTCGCCGAAAGGACGGCTCGATTCAAATACTAACCATGTCCCGCAATTTTGGTTATCAAGCATCTCTTCAAGCGGGTATGGCATATGCATCGGGAGATGCCCTGATTGTGATTGATGTAGATTGTGAAGATCCGCCGGAGCTTATCCCATCGTTTATTGAAAAATGGAATGAAGGTTACGATGTGGTATATGGCATTCGCAAACGAAGAAGCGAAATGTGGCTGATTAAACAATGTCGGAATTTATTTTATCACCTTTTGCGTTTAACCTCTGATATGGATATCGTGCTATACATGGCGGAGTTCGCTCTGATTTCATCTGTGGTTAAGAATGCGATTATTAATAATCAAAATACATTTCCGTTTCTGCGCACTGAAATCGGATATTCTGGTTTCGAAAGATTTGGAATTCCCTATAAGCGCGCCGCGCGGATCTATGGGAAAACCCATTACAATCTTATACGCATGATCGCTTTTGGCGCGGCAGGCTTACTCACTTCCTCCACGGTCTTAATGCGGTGGGCCGCGTATTTATTTCCTCTTTTTGTTTTTTTTAACATATTGGTATTTGCTTTTTATATCGCTGCAGGCAAAATCGTTTCATTCCATTTACTAATGATCGTCGACGTCTTGTATGCGATATTTCTCTTGACGATTCAAGGAGTATATTTGGCTCGTGTTTATAAAAACGGAATCGGGCGCCCCATATATATTATAGATCCCAAAAAAACGCACTTGGACCGGCCATCATAAAGCCAATGATAAGGAAAGAAGAATGCAACTTATCGAAGTAAACTGCCCGGTATGTCAATCGACGAACTATCGGGTTTTTTCACCCGATACGTTGGGCGAAAATCCGCCGGTTCTTGGTTATAAATGGACGCCGGATATATTAAAAAGATATCGTATGGTGATGTGCAATATCTGTAGCCATCTTTACGCTTCCCCGCGTCTGGGGAATATGTATATTCATTATAAGGATGTGATCGATGAAAATTACTTAGCAAATGTGAATTCAAGAACCATGAATGCAAAACGAATCTTGCCGATTATTCAACGTTTTGCGCCCCGAGGCCGTTTGTTGGATGTCGGTTGCTCAACCGGTGATTTTATATCGGTCGCAAAAGACATTTATGCAGTTGAAGGGATAGAACTTTCACGATGGGCTTCGGAAATTACCAGCAAGAGAGGTTTGGTTGTCCGTCGGATGGAATTAAATGAACTGGTTAATTCAAATCAAACATACGATGTGGTCACATTATGGGGTGTTATTGAACATATGGAGTATCCACGCGAGGAAATGATCCGCATTAATCGTCTTCTTAATGATCATGGCATTGTCTGCTTATGGACGGGCGATACTGATTCTATATATTTTAAAATATTGAAACATCATTGGTGGTATTTAATGGGACAGCATATTCAACTGTTCAGCAAAAAATCGATGGATCGTATGATGCGTGATGCGGGTTTTCAACTGATATACAGAGGGATATATCCGTACACAATGTCTCTTGAATATCTTTCTATTCTTCTTTCGCGATATAAATTAATCGGAACCATGCTGAAGGCTTTTTGTCGGTTTCTGAAAATTGGAAAAATGCAATTCTCGCTCAGGAAATCAGATGAAATGTTCGCGATTTATAAAAAAACCGGTCATGTTTGATGTTAAAAAATGCACGGAATAAAATATTACTGATCAGGCCAAAGGATAATATGCCGGTTTTTTGGTTCCCTTTGGGTTTTGCATATTTAAAAAGCGACATACCAAAAAGATATCAAGTCAAAATATTCGACTGTGCATTTCTGGATTTGCCAGCATCATCTTCTCGGTTTCAGAAAGAAGTCATGGAATTCGCTCCGGATATTGTAGGGATTTCTATTTCGACTTTAGTGCTCAAAGAAGCTCTTGAAGTATTAAAAAAAGTAAAAACAATAAATCAAAAAACAATTACCGTTGTTGGAGGTCCGCATCCATCATTATATCCAGACGAGCTAATGAAGAATGATTTTATTGATTATCTCTTTCGCGGGGACGCGGAAATAGCATTTCCGAAATTTTTGAATGCGTTGGAATGTGGTGATGGGTTTAATTTAATCAAAGGTCTAACATATCGGAGCAATGATACCATTGTAAAAAATGATTTCGATTGGGAGACAAACCTCGACCAACCGAACTTTCCAGATTATCAAGCAGCGGGTTTAGAAGAATATCTGAAAAACGGTTATAATTATGGTGGTTTCTACGGCAGAACCGCTCCCATCTGGATCACACGAGGCTGTCCATATTTGTGTCAATATTGTTCTGCTCCGCTCATCAATGGCAGGCAGGTTCGCGCGCCTTCTGTTTTATATGTCGTGAGGATGATTAAACATCTCTATGATCAATTTCGGATACGTCAATTTACCATTGTCGACGATAACTTCACGTTTTATCCGGATTATACAAAAGAATTTTGTCGCGAAATTATTAAGTGCAAAAAAGAAAATTATTTTTCAGAAAAAATTTCTTTTGCCACGCCGAATGGAATCAGATTAGAGCGTATCGATGATGAACTTTTGGTACTGATGAAAAAAGCTGGCTGGGAGGGTGTCACCATTGCCCCTGAAAGCGGCTCGCGAAAGACACTTGATCGAATGAAAAAAATGATCAATCCGGACAAAGTCCCTGATATAGTTGCAAGAATTAAAAGATGCGGTTTGCGGGTCAGAGCTTTCTTTATTGTTGGATATCCAGGAGAAACGAAAGAAGACCTTGAGGCAACGGTACGACTGATTCGGAAGTGTAAATTAGATGCCTTGATCGTTCATCTGTTTCATCCAATACCCGGAACGCCTATTTTTGATGAGTTGGTTAAAGAAAAAATAATACCACATGATTTTGTTCCATGCTCGTTTTGTAAAGCATATTTACCGCGTATTTTCAAAAAAACCATAGAGCAACAATACGTTGCGCCCGGATTTGAAAACTTTAGTCTATTTTGGTTTATGCTAAAAGAAAACCTTCTTTTGGCTCTAAGAAACCCTTATAGCCTTATCTATTTCGTGAAAATTAATGGCATCATGAATATAATTAAAAAATTGTCTCGGTTGGCAGTTGAATGAATTATGTTAACTGTTTTGATGAATATATCGAAACAATGCTTATCATGAAAATTAAAATTATTTTTGTCGAAAAACGATGAAGAGAAAACCAACAGACATCTAACCGAAACTTGAGGCTATCGCAATGGATACGACAAAAGACGAACCCGCTTTGGTGTTAATCCATAGTTTCAGATGTTATACGCGACACAGTACATGTGACTCATTAAGCAATAGGAGCGTTTGTTGAAACAGTCTAAATGTCCGATCTGTCAATCGAATGATATTGATATTCTAATTTCAGAAGCGCCCGATCATGTGACTGGTCATTTATTTCAGATATTAAGTTGCCAATCTTGTAAATTTTGTTTTACCGATCCTATTCCCGATCATATGGAAATTTACTATCCTGACAAATACCGGGCATATGGGCCGTTTACGGCCGGTATTATGAAAATATTCTATCGTCACCGGGTTAGGAAGTGGACAAGGATGATTGGTAGACCCGGCAATGTGCTGGAGGTTGGCTGCGGCAGCGGACTGATGTTGGAAGCGTTCAAGCGCCGAGGTTGGAGTGAAGTCGGTATTGAACGTACAGAATCGATTGCTGAACAAGTAAGAAGCACGCTGGGATTAAATGTCGTCGCCGGCGGAATAGAAAACATTAAGCAGGAACCGCATTTCGATTTAATTGTTTTATACAATGTTCTGGAGCATTTGCCTCAACCACTAAACATTTTGAAAGAGTGCGTTTTGAGGCTTGCAGCAGATGGCTTATTGATTGTCAATGTTCAAAATATCGATAGTTGGCAAGCGCGATTTGGCGGTGCTTTATGGCAACATCTTGATCCGCCGAGACATTTTTCGCACTTTGCGCCGCAATCTTTGCGCCGTGCACTTGAAAGAGTAGGATTTAATACTTATAATATCACCTTTGTTTCATTTGAGCACGATCCATTTGGGTGGGTCCAAACGACGTTGAATAAAATAATGAATCGGCCTAATATATTAACGCGATATTTAATGGGAATCGAAACGTTCAATCTTAAAGTTTTTCTTTCGTTTTTATTCGCCGCCATCATGATAATTCCAGCTATGGTGCTGTCTATGCTCAGTTGGCAATTTAAGAAAGGTGCTTTAATGCAATTTATCGCGACACGAAAAATAAAACTAGCGGAGCAAACACAATGATTATTTCAAAAACTCCTTTACGAATCAGCTTCGCAGGCGGGGGGACGGACTTCCCGTCATTTTATCAGAAAAATGAATATGGCGCGGTGTTAAGTACATGCGTAGACAGTTATATTTATGTCTCCATCAAAGAGCACACCTCATTGTTTGATGAAAAAATTCGTCTCAACTATTCCGAAACGGAACTGGTTAACAATATCGAACATATCAAGAATGCAATCATACGGGAGTGTTTGAAGTTCTTAAAGATCGATGAGCGGCTATATATTAGTACAATCGGTGACGCACCTTCCATGTCGGGATTGGGATCTTCTAGCGCATTTTGCGTTGGTTTGTTGAACGCTTTATACAAATACAAGGGGATAGCGGTTTCGCCGGGAAGATTGGCCGAAGAAGCCGCTTATATTGAAATCGACGTTTTAAAACGGCCTATTGGCAAGCAGGATCATTATGCGGCAGCATTCGGAGGCCTGAATTATTTTGTTTTTTATGCAGATAATACGGTTGCAGTCAAATCTGTCAGTGTTGCGGACCATATCGTATCAAGCATTTCTGGTTCCATGTTATCATTCTGGACACGCGCGACACGGCCCGCCGAATCCATTCTTTTAGAACAGAATCATAACACTGAAAGAAACCGGGACCTTTTAGTTTTGATGAGAGAACAAGCTATCGATCTATTTGATTTATTATATCGGAATGATTTTACCGCCGAAAAGTTTGCCAAGATCATTCATGAGGGGTGGATGATGAAACGGCAATTAGCCTCTAATGTGTCAAACTCCGTTCTAGATGAATATTATGATACAGCTGTAAAAAACGGTGCTTGGGGAGGCAAAATTTCAGGAGCAGGCGGAGGAGGATTTTTGAATATTTTTGCTAATCAAATAGCGCAGAAAAAAATCATTAACGCTCTAAAAAAAATTAACGTGCTTGATTATAAATTTAGTTTTGAAGCGCGAGGTACCTCTGTTATTAAATTTGACTAATATGGATTGTTCGAGTTTAACCTGTGATGCGAGGTTTTATGTCTAATGGTATTCAATCATCAGAAGAGATCAAACATGATAATCAATTCGGGTATCTTCTTATTGCTTTTTGTGTTTTGCTTTTATATTTTTCTATCGTTAATTCCTATATTCGTTATAGCCGAACGGTGCTCCCCAGCGGAGATCCTTATCAATATACATTGGGGTGGTTCAACCTCCTAGATCTTAGCCACTTTGATTATCTCAAAGGAATTTTACGTTCATTCAAAGCTAATTGGTACTGGTTGATGAATTTGTCGATATCTTTTTTTTCGCCTCTATTAATTAAAGAGCCTTTTTCCATTTCTTTTGTCAATTTTTTTATGTGGGGCTTAGCATCGGCCTCTTATTTTAGGTTGGCTCGACAACTTAAATTTAACATCAGTTTTTCGTTTATGTCTGCCTGGCTCATATGGTTATTCCCGATCAATTTTGGATTTCTAGAGTACTCTGCCATCCCGGTGATAGGTCTCGATTCAATGTTTATGGGTGCGCTGAATTTAGCAATGGCTAACACATTGGCTTTTGTGATTACGCCCCAACGAATGAGAAATGCGATCATTGCCGGCATTTCGGTAGGGCTGGCAATTTGGGGACGCGGTAATTCGTTAGCTGTTGTTTCCCTGATTTTATTTTGTCCCTTTATCTATCTGTTGTTAAGAATCCGGAATGCTGAAATCAAAAAGACTGTTTGTAATCTTTTAATTTTTGCGGCTATTGTTGGCGCCATGTGCGCTTTCTATTATGGAATGCAAAGTCCGGGAATTTTGAAATATTACAAAGATCACCTCCGTTTGTCTACGGGGCATCACTGGTCTCTTAAAGATTCCATGCAGTTTCTTATTAATGTTCCAGGATTCTTTTTCTGGAGAGCTGAAAATTCATTCCCAACCGTTTTTTTTACAGTTTCAGGCCATGCACTGATATTAGTGAGCTTGTTTTTATCCATGGTGTTGCCTGTTGAAAATCGAATGCGAAGCATAGTGAGATTGTTTTCGGTGACAGGGGCGTTTATTTACTTCGCCACCTTTATCTTCAATGTTATTTTTTTCACCGATCCAATCATTACGATTTACAATTGTTTATTAATCTACGCGCCCATGAGAATTGGGCTCTCTTTATGTGTGATTTCAATGTTAGTAATGTTTATATTATTCATGAAAATTAGTTTTCGCCGATGGGCTATGTTACCAATGGCTGTATTTATTGTTTTCTTCGGAATGATGATGGCTAAAGCGCAAATTCCGGAGTTCATTAGCGGAAGTCCGTCACCCAGGGAAGTTGAAATGTTTGCAAAAAATATAGATTCCTTATTGGATGGCAAAACCATCAGCATACTCTGGTATCGCGGCTACAATACACCAATCATCAGATTTTACCGGATCAAGAACGATATTCCGGATTTAAATATGTATCGAAACAAGTACGCTGATGATATATGGACACCCATCTTTCGACCTTCTGAAAAGACAAATGAGATGCGTATTAAAGTCAGGGAAGAAGTTAAGAAGCATTTTGAAGAAGCGGGTTTCATTATTATTCCTGAGTATTTAGATTATTACGGGCCGCAAAATCCATATGCTTTCTTTCAATTTCGCGATGAAATTCAAAATTATTTGAACTCGCCTGAGAGCCCGCGCTTTGTCGTCCGGATGATTTTGCATGATTTTGGAAATCAAAGATTGTTAATTTTGCAACGCGAAAGTGAAGCGGGCGGATTAGGCGCTCCGTTTCCTTTACCATATGGGTTGATTAGCGAATCGTTGCCGCATGACTTTAAAGGTGTTCCGGAAATAGTTAATCAGACTATTCCGTTCTCGACCAATATTAGAATCAAAGCATCTAATCAAACGGGCGATTATGATGCAAGGTGGGCTTTCGATGGAAGTACGAATCAGGGTAGCTTCTGGGAAATAACGGGTGAGTATCCTTTTTGGGTCCGGCTCGATTTCGGAAAGAAACAAAAAATACTTTCATATTCACTTGCAGCGGGTGAAGTTGCTGAGCGAATGCCAACTGCTTGGAGGTTGGAAGGGTCGATGAATAAGAAAAATTGGGTCAAGCTTGACGAACAAAGCGGCTTGGATAATTGGTCGCCATTTGAAACTAAAAAATGGCAACTCCAAAATCCAAACGAATACCGATATTATCGCTTGTATTTTACCAAAGGAGAAAACCCGAATATTTTGAGGATTTACGAGATAGGATTTTTGTGATTGGCCATTCTAATAAGGAATCAATCTGATTATGAAAATCATTTTATTTTTGTATTCCTGAAATAGAAGACGCATGATTTGAGTAGCCGTTGTGTCGCCGCCTCATGGTTCGTCTAAGATCGGTCAAAAATCTTTCAAGAATGCTGATAAAAACGGAATATAAGCGTTGCCAGAATCAAGGGCGTTATTTATAAATTTATGCAAATTATATTTGAGAATAAAAAATTACATAAACCGAAGATCAGCGTTATTCTTCTCGACTGGATGTGCCGGGAAAGTTTTCATATTTTTCGATATCTCAATCATCAGACGGTTCGCCGGGATGAATACGAAATAATTTGGATTGAGTATTACAGCCGCAAGCCTGCCGAAATAGAAACTGCGCTTCAGGAATCAATTGCGTCTAATCAACCGCCGATTGTCGATCAGTGGATCGTGTTGGGCATGCCTGAGAATATCTATTACCATAAACATCTAATGTATAACATTGGAATTACGACAAGCAAAGGGGAAATTATTGTTATTTGTGATTCGGATGCCATTGTTCAGCCTGCGTTTGTTGAAAGCATCATCAAAGCTTTTGAGGAAGATAAGAATATTGTCCTGCATTTGGATGAGGTCAGGAACGTGAACCGCAGGTTTTATCCTTTTAATTTTCCGTCACTCGAGGAGATCGTCGGGGAGGGCTGTATCAATTTTAAAAATGGGAAGACGACGGGCCTTGTGGATAGGGAAGATCCTCTACATACCCGTAATTATGGTGCGTGCATGTGCGCGCTTCGACAGGATCTGATTGATGTTGGTGGAGCGGATGAACACATTCACTTTCTCGGCCATATCTGCGGGCCTTATGATCTTACATTTCGACTTGCAAATGCAGGCAAAAAAGAAGTTTGGCATGAAAATGAATTTCTGTACCATGTGTGGCACCCCGGAACGGACGGGATCGATAATTATCTGGGGCCGCATGACGGGAAAAATATGTCAACGACGGCGCTTCGCACGAAACAGACGGGCCGCATTTTACCCCTTGCTGAAAATCCGGCCGTACACATGTTGCGTTTGCATTCCGACGATATTGCTTATGTTTCGCCGCTTTCTCTCGTGATTCCAATATTGGATTTGAAACATTGGATACGAATGCCGCAAAAAATTATTTCTAAAATCACGTTACCGTCATTTCGCGCCAAATTCCTATTATACATGGATTTATTATGGATTTTGATTAAACAGACTATTCATAAAATAATACACTACAGCGGCAATAAGGCCACGATGAAGCGATCATTCCTCTTGAAGTTGCAGCTTGTCATAACCTTTCTTGGGCGAATGTGGCAAAACAATCTATACACAGTTGAGGCTTGCGGAAAAGCCTTGGAACGCTTGCAAAATAACGAATCGAAAAGCGTCTCTATTTATGGGACAGAAAGTGTTGCTCGAATTTTGTATCAATGCGCAAAAGGCTTGTCTTTTGAAGTTGATTATTTTTATGATTTTGACTCACGCAGAAAAAAATTCATGGGGCACAAGGTTCTGCGCGAATGGGATGATAGAAAAAAAGGTGAGAAAATCATTGTCGCATATCTTGGCGACGTGTCCGAAAAAGTCGAAACGCTTAAGCAAATCGGATTTTTTGAAGAAGATATTGTTACAATCCAATGAAAAACTTTTCTCTTATTCTTCCGACTCGAAATCATGTGGCGTTGGTCTATCGCCTTCTCAATAATCTCGTTGAGACAACAGATGTCTTGAATCAGATCGAAGTTGTTCTTTATATCGATGAAGACGACCTTGCCAGCCAAAGGATTGAACATGCGCTCGTCCCGCTTGTAAAGGTTATTCAGCCGAAAAACACAATGGGATATATGACACAGGCGTGTTTTGAAGCTTCGTCCGGCCGGTATATTGTTTTGTTGAATGACGATGCTGTGATCCGAACGACGAATTGGGACCGGAAGGTCCTTGCGGCCTTTTTAAAATTCCCCGATGAAATCGTGCTTGTTTACTGCAATGATCTTTATTACGGAAAAAGCATGTCTACCTTTCCGATTTTGCCTAGAAAGACTTGTGAATTGATGGACAAAATTTGTCCTGTTGACTATCAACGCCATTGTATCGATCCGCACGTTTTTGATGTTTTTTCAAGATTAAGTATGTTGGGCCATTCCAGATTTGTGTATCTTGCCGACGTTATTTTTGAGCACATGCATTATGATTTTGGAATTTCGATGATCAGCAGTGAAGTCTATGAAAATGACGATTCGATAGATCAACAACTTTATTCTTCATTGTCAAAGAACCGGCATAATATTGCTCTCCGGATGGCCGAGCATATTGAAAAATTTCGCAAAAACGAAGTTTTACTTCTCGAGAAATCTGAAACGGTTTCGATTATTGTTTTGGCGAATGGGAAAATGTCGAATGACCTGGAGGATTACTTATTGCGTCAGAAACAGATGCTTCGTGAAGTGATTGTGGCAGGAGGTGAAGCCGGTTTATGCAGATGGGCATTTCATAAACAAATGGGGCCGAAATTAAAGTTTGTTCAAGTCGCCACAAGAACAAAAGAAACCAATCTGCTTCATGAAGCTTCTTCCTGCGCGTGTGGCGACTTTATTGTTTTTATATCAGGAAATTCGGTTCCTCAACCGGGTTGGTTGGAGGCACTGCTTGAAACGGCGAATGACAACTCGGTTGGGGCCGTTGGTTCGACAATCATTAATCCACGCAGTGGGTGTGTTGAGGATATCGGCATTGGTTTCTTAAAAAATGATCAAGGCACTTTAAAAAAGACCTACATTTATTACGGGTTTCCGCCATATCATCCCGTTGCGAGAAAAAAAAGGGTTCTTCAGGCTGTTTCTCTGGTTGGGATGTTGGTTAAACGCGGCCTTTTCTGCAAGGTAGGGGGCCTCAATGAAAAAGAAATTGGCAATGAAGCATTTGGTTTATGTGTGGAAATCTCCAAACTGGGAAAGAAAATTGTCAATGCCCCTGACGCCGTTATTTACGGTTATGTGAGCGATCGAAGGCATGACGGAGACGATAATGGATTGAAATCTTTAAAGCGTGACATCAAGCCCGATCTTGAAGGCATTTTAAAAGAAGATAAATTTTCATTTGGCGCTTCTAAAAAAGTTGTTTTGCCTTCATTTCCAGATCATGCGGCTGACAAAATGAGCGGCTGCGCGGTTATGCCGATTCCTGCTGACAACAGGGTGATTTTCAGCCATAGCGTGTCACAAAAGAAGCTGAAATCTATCGGAATAGATATTCGAATGTCATTTCATACCGGCATTGGAAGATATATACGCGGTTTTGTCGGCGCGTTGGATGCCGATTTTATTGATATTAAATTGCTCGCAAACCGGGGAAATCTGTTGTGCGAACAATTTGGCTTTGATGCCCGGTATATTCAATCCCCGATTTATACCGTGCAGGAACAATTGACCGTTCCTTTTTCGATGCGCGGACTTGACTCCCTTCACGTGCCGCACTTTAATGTACCGGTTCTTTGGAGGAAAAAGTTGATTGTGACGATTCATGATTTAATTCACCTGCGTTTTCCGGAATACCGCTCGCGTCCCCTCGTTTATTCTTACGCAAAAGGATTAATACGCTATGCGGTGAAAAAAGCGGATGCGATTATTGTTGTTTCCGAGTTTTCAAAGGACGATATCGTTCGAACTTTTGACGCAAAGCCGGAAAAAATAATTGTTATTTATCATGGGATTGATGCCGCCTTCTTAAGCTATCGAAGCGCGGTTGATTCAACGCGGTCAAACGAACCTTATTTTCTTTATGTTGGTTTGTTGAAAGCCCATAAAAATGTGGGGACTTTAATCAAGGCGTTTCAAAAAATTCGGGATGAGAAGATCATTCCGAATTTAAAACTAAAACTTATCGGGAAGTTAGACCGAAAGCAAGTGATAGTTCAAATGTGGGAGCGAATGATCCAGAATGACCCCGATATTTCGCTTGAAACCGATGTGGATGAAAGTGTGCTGAGGGAACGTTACCAAAACGCAATTGCTTTGGTTCAGCCGTCTTTCTATGAAGGGTTCGGATTCCCTGTCGTTGAGGCAATGGCGTCCGGAACCCCCGTTATCGGAGCAAATATGACTTCGATTCCGGAAATAATGGGTGAGGGAAATGGACTTCTGTTTGATCCGAATTCTGAAGCCGAACTGATTGATCGGATGAGGAGAATGATTCAAGATCAAACTCAGCGGAAGATGCTTATCGATCGCGGGCTTAAACATGCCCGATCTTTTAGCTGGAAAGTCTCCGCCGAAAAACACATGCAAGTTTATCGAACCGTTCTTGGGGTTTAGAAGTGATTTTACAAGTCCAGATAAGTGTCATTCCCGCATGCAGCGAAGCAGCACTGCTCCGCCGTGCTTTTAGCGGGAATCCATAAACATAGATTCCCACCTAAAGCGTGTGGGAATGACAAAAATTCGGGCAGGTTGAGTAAACAAATACTTTAAACGAGCTTAGAATAGGGTCCACTGAAAAAAGATTCAAAAGCATGCAACCTCATTGAAATAAACGACATCGGATTGAAAAAACAGGTGCAGGCATGGTAA
>MHFR01000068.1 GCA_001804285.1 Candidatus Danuiimicrobium aquiferis | reverse complement strand
GAAAAGCTGGGGCCGGCCCTTTTTTTCCCAAGGGAAACATGCGGGCATGACAGGGTTTCTATGTGTGCCACTTCAAAACGCTAAACAATTAAAAAATATTGACGCCAATGACGGTACGCCTTCGATAGTTGACCTTGCTTACGACATTAAATTAGTCTGAATCATAATAAAGAACCGGCAGAATAGCAAGGTTAGCGAATGAAGGGAACCTCCCTAATAAGTTAGTTCAGAACAACCTCTCGATATAGTATAATTATGATATGACGTACACATACAATCAATCAAAACTCGAAACACGCTTTGATCAAGAATCCTTGGCATGGCAAAACAGATACCGCACCGCACCGGCCAATAAATTCACCTATATTGATAAACAATACCGTAGAAAATATGTGTTTGATTTATTGGGTAGCGGTCCGGGCCTGGCCTTGGATCTCGGGTGCGGACCGGGCGGATTTTTCCATTCTTTGTGCGATTCAGGATTTACGGTCATCGGCTTGGATTACTCCCAAGAAATGCTCAAACTTGCAGATGAGGAATCCAAAAAAAATGCCGGAATACAACTCGTCCGCGGAAATGCGCTCGAACTCCCTTTTAAACCCAACACATTCGACGCAATTATTGCGGCCGGACTTCCCGAATATTTCCCGGACGATCTTCAATTCACGAACGAACTCAAGCGCATCATCAAGCCAAAAGGAAAAATCATTTTGACCCTGCGAAACAGCCGTTGTGTTGAACGTAATTTATGGAAATTCTATCGGGCATTTTTCAATATTCAGCTGGAGGCTGCCGGAGATTATCGCGAACACAATCCCGGAAAGCTTAAGGCATTCATCTTAAGTCAAGGATTTACGCATTACCGACAACGATTCAGCCACTTTTATCCCTTCCCCTGGCCGATTTCGGAATGGCTGAAACCTATCAATAATTATCTCGCTCACATCATGGAACGCCTTTTCTCAAAAGGCCCTTTGGATATCCTCGGATCTGTTTTCATCGCATCTTTCGAGGCGCCTGAACAACTAAAACAAAAATGAACTATTTCAACCCATTTTCTTCTGCAAGAAACTTCTTTCAATATCTTTCCTCATTAACTTGCCGGAGGCCGTTCGGTCTTGTCTATCACGTCGTATCCGATCAATCACTCCCGCACATCAGGCATCTTTTCCCGTATAAAAAGATTGAATACTTCGAGGCCGATCTGATCTATCTCAAAGAAAATTATCATCTTCTGACATACGATGAATTAAAACACCGCACAAAAAATCCAGCGAAACTTAAAAAGGATGAAATCTTTATTTCTTTTGACGACGGTTATTCCGAATGTTTCACCATCATTCGCCCACTACTAAAAAAATATCGCATTCCCTGCGTCTTTTTCGTTGCAACGGATTTCATCGACAACCGCGCCATGTTTTACCGCAATCAACTCTCATTATGTATCGATAAAATAATCGGATCGGATGAAAAAAGCTGGCAAACTCTGGAAGCTCAAATTAATTCCGCCATCCGAGACCGGATCGAAGGAAAAATCAATTGGATTTCCCATTTAAAATCTCTCAATTATCCTGAACGAGACACGATCAACATCATCGGAGAAATATTAGAACTGGATTTTCAGAAATATCTAAACGAACAAAAACCCTATTTAAGTTCCGAATCCATTCAATCGCTTTCGTCGGACGGTTTCACAATCGGCGCACATAGCCAAGGTCATGCGAAATTTAAATGGTTAAAAGAGTCGGAAATGGCGGAGGATATTCAAAAATCTTGTCATGTCATTCAGGCATTGACGGGCGCTGCTGACACACCGTTTGCTTTCCCCTTCTCGGTGTCTCGTTCGGATTTAAACGGTATGTGGCACATTTTATCAAAACATAAATCCGCCGGCTTGTTATTTAATTCCGGAAAGTTTGTGCGAAGCAATATGATTTTAAACCGAATCCCGGCCGATAAACCACCCTCCGGATCAAAAACAAATCTTCCTGAATTAATTCAAGCAGCACATTCCGCCCGATAATCCGGGTGAAAGGGCAAGTTCACCACTCTTTGCAAGACTCGACACACTGCATTCTGTCGATGGTTTTTTGATCCAATCGATAAAGCTCGTCAAACAGATTTTCTTTGAAACTTGCCGGCCCGGATGATTTTGGAGCTGCATTTTCCGCGGCAACTTCAAAACAAACAAGCGCAGATGCCGCCGCTAAAACTAAATTCCGCTCAACTGCCGCAAAAGCTCCGATCACAGAAGCGGCCATGCATCCTGTCCCCACCACATGTGTCATCATTGTATGACCATTCTTAACAAAGTAAGTCACTTTGCCATCAGTCACGATGTCGGCACTGCCGGTCACAACAACCGTTGCCGAATATTTTTTCGCCAAAGACAATGCAATCGAACGCATATTCTCTTTTATCACGGACGCATCAACCCCCTTGGATCGAACATCCTTCCCGCCAAGCCGCGCAATTTCCGACGCATTCCCTTTAATGATATTAATATGCGTCTGTTCAAGCAGTTCATATGATTTTTTGTCACGCAAACGAGTCGCCCCGGCACCACAAACATCAAGGATAACCGGAATACCTCTTTTGTTGGCGCTTTTTGCCGCCACTTTCATCGATTCAATAAAATCAACTGTCAGTGTTCCGATATTCAACACAAGACTTGAGGCAATTCCTGCCATCTCAGCAACCTCTTCGGGAGCGTGAGCCATCACAGGAGAGCCGCCCAGGACTTTCACGATTTGCGCGCAATCATAAATCGTCACCCAATTGGTGAGATGATGTACGACCGGTTTTTCTTCCCGCACTTTTTCTAAAACTCCATAAGCATCAATTTTTATTTTCTTCATCTCAAAATCACACCGCCCTTCTCATAATATTAGGTGGTCGACTGAATTCCTTTCGCCACTTCCGGAATAATCCCTTTGCGAACATAGACCGGCCGAATCTGCTCACGAAATCGAGGTAGTTTTTTAAAAAACAAAACCGCTCCGGCAATACAGCACACTCCACTGATGAATAAAGTCGACGGCGCACCGATTTTGCTCGCCAAGCTTCCGGCGAGCAAACTGCCGAATGGCACGGTCCCGATAAAGGAAAGCGTATAAAAACTCATCACCCGCCCGCGCTTGTCATCATCCGCAATCGTTTGGAGAACGGTATTACTGGAGGCCATTTGAACCATCGCTCCAAAGCCTGAAATAAAGATCATGAGCATTGAAAGCCATAACACGCGGGAAAAAGAAAAAAAGATCATTCCGACACCGAAAATTGCGGCCGCCCAAGCAATCATTCTTCCCAGGCCAATGACGCTGATCCGCATTGCAAGATATATCGCTCCGGCCAACGCGCCCAATCCCGCCATTGACGAAAGAAAACCAAGCGTGTGGGCTCCGCCATGTAAAACATCTTTAGCAAATACCGGCATTAAAACTTGATACGGCACTCCGACCAAACTCACCAACGCGAGAAGCAAGAGAATCGATCGAATCGGTATGAAACCAAATGCGTAACGGAAACCTTCTTTAATATCGAGAAAAACCGAATTACCGTTCTGGGCCACATGCCTCCGTTTAGTCTTTATCACAAGCAAGGAAATAATAATCGCAAAATAACTCACACTATTTAACACAAAACAAATTCCTTCTCCCGCCGCCGCAATGAGCACGCCGGCGATCGATGGCCCCACCAGCCGTGCAATATTAAAAAGCGAGGAATTAAGCGCAATGGCATTACTCAAATCCTCTTTCCGGTCAATCATTTCAATCGTAAATGCCTGGCGAATAGTCATGTCAAATGCATTCACAATTCCAAGAAACGCACTCAAAATCATTACGTGCACATAATTGATACGATTAGTCAGAACAAGCACCGATAAAATAACCGCTTGTACCATGGACAATGTCTGTGTGATCACCAGCATCTTCCGGTGGTCATACCGGTCCGCGATGACCCCCGCCACGGGCGTAATAAAAAAACACGGAATGAGTCCGACAAAACCGACCATTCCGAGCAGAAAAGGTGAATTCGTCAAACGGTAAACCAACCAGCTTAAAGCAATCTGCTGCATCCAAGTACCGGTCAAGGAAATCAGCTGGCCGATAAAAAAAATCCGGTAATTTCTATTTTTCATCGCACGAAAAATACCGGCGAGACTTTTCGCCCGGCTAAAAATATAATCACTCAGTTTTATTTTTTTCATCTTTAACCTACTTGACGGAAAATTTTCTTTGCAAATGACAATCCGCATCAATTAATGTTGCCTTAAAAGAAATCGTTTTTCGAACTCCAATGAAGCTTGTGATTTTTTCAAAGCAAAAACGTGATAGGGAATATAGCATATTTACAGGTAAAAAAGAAAACTCAAATATAGCGAACCTTTGCAATCTTTTATCAATCAAATAAAAGCGTAGCGGAAACACCGATATTTTCTTAAAATAGCTGGCATCTAATCAAAATGGAGCCCCACGGGCTTACGCCCGTGGTCCCAAACGCTTCCGGCGGAATCCGCCGGAGCTATTTTGTAACCCTCCTCCGCTAAAGCTTCGGAGGGCCGCGACGCATTCATCCCCGTCTTCACAGCCGGGGTCTTCTGCGTAGGCGGATAAAATCACATTCGGGAAATAAGCACAATGAATCAATATGATATTGTAGTCATCGGCGGCGGAGCGGCGGGAATTGTTGCGGCGATTAGCGCAAAACGGAAAAATGCATCGGTTCTCATTTGCGAAAAAATGCCTCAGCTTGGGAAAAAACTCCTTATTACAGGAGCCGGTCGATGTAATCTTTCGAATCAAAAACTCGACGCCTCATTTTATAATCCGGAAGTAAAAACGTTAATTGAATCCGTTTTCGCCAAATTCGGAAAAAACGAAATAGAAAAATTTTTCAACGGGCTTGATCTTGCCATGCATTCAGACAAAGGCCGGATTTTCCCGCGCACCAATCAAGCCTCGTCGGTCTTGTCTATTCTTGAAATCGAGTTGGGACGTTTGCAAATTCCAAGTGAATGCAATTGCGAAATTGCGAACATCCAATCGTCAGCAGACGGTTTTATTTTGACTTCGAAAACAAAAAAACAATTCGGGTCTAAAAAAGTTATTTTGGCCGGCGGCGGGAAATCTTATCCGGCCCTTGGCTCTGACGGAAACGCTTATTCCATCGCAAAAAAATTCGGCCATAAACTGATCGAACCCGTTCCGAGCGCAGTCCCCCTTTTAATGCACGATACGTGGTGTCATTTTCTCCAAGGCCAAAAAACGACTGCGATCGTGACCAGCGTCATTAACAGCACTCACGTCCGAAAAGTCGCGGGCGAAGTTCTATTCACAAAATATGGCATCTCCGGCACAGCCGTCTTGGACATTAGTGACGATATTTCGGTCGCATTTCATAGACATAAAATCAAAAATATCTCCATCGAGATCGACTTCATCCCCTTTCTTACAAAAAATGAATTTGTCGAAACATTAACGAATCGATTAAAAAAAGGCTTTCCACCCGAGAAAATCATCACCGGAATCGTTTCCAATAAGTTTTCACTGCCGCTATCCTTTCAGTTAAAAAACGCCGACGTACAAGGAATTGCAAATCTATTAAAAAATAAATATTTTAGAATCAACGGGACGCGCGGTTGGAACGAAGCTGAATTTACGGCCGGCGGGATCGATACATCAGAAGTGAACCATCGAACACTCGAATCAAAACTTCAAAAAGGTTTTTATCTCGCCGGAGAAATCTTGGATGTGAACGGCGTACGCGGCGGATATAATTTAGCGTGGGCTTGGGCGTCTGGTTTCGTCGCGGGTTTAGCCCAATAAGTTATTTCTATCACGCATTCGGAAAAATCTTCAAAAATGTTTTCACAATCTCAGGATCAAATTGCGTCCCGGAAGTTTTCCGGATAATCTCTTTTGCTTTTTCTTCGGTATACGCTTTACGATATGGCCGGTCTGAGATCAGCGCTTGATACACATCCGCAAGGCCGACAATCCACGCAACCAAGCGGGATTTCTTCTTTCTTCAAGCCATAGGGATATCCCTTGCCGTCCCACCGTTCGTGATGATAGAGAATCAGCGGAATCACAGGTTGAAAGAAATGAATCGGACGAATAATATCGACGCCGATTTGAGGATGCCGTTTAATTTCCGCCATTTCTTTTGGATTTAGTTCTGAATTTTTATGCAGAATTTCCTTCCGAATACCGATTTTTCCCAAATCATGCAGCATCGCCGCCTGTTTAATGATTTCGACCCTGTCAGCGGGTAAACCCAACGCTTGAGCAATATCAGCGGCATAATGAACGGTCCTTTCAACGTGTTCTCCGGAATAATGATCTTTGAGCTCGATGGTCTTGGCAAAAGCAAATGTCGCTTCCGCCAAACTTTGGTTTGACCGTTTCGTGAGCTTCTTTAGTTTTTCGCCGAGTGAGTGGATATCGGGATTTAAATCAATGTGCTCATAACTCCCTTTCCGCACATCGGTTGCCGAACATATTTGATTCCCGCCATTCTCTTTCGCTTTATTCAAAGCCTGATCCGCAAGCAGCACCAAATCCATCGCCTGATGGATAGTATCTTCCGGGTGCGCAGCAACTGCCAAACTTAATTTCATCTTCACTCGATGTCTTTTTGTCCCAAAACGATATGAATTGACACCGCTTAAAATTCTTCGCGCTAAAATCAAAGCGTTTGCTTTATTAACGCCATTCAACACAGATCACCCCTTTGGAACACTTTTCAAGCGTTATAATAGCGCGGAAAATTATCATCTGACAGTCTTTTTTCAGGCGCGGTAAAGCATGATTATGTAACTAAAATTGTGGCCTTTTCGTTGCGTGCTCTATGTCATCCCCGCGAAAGCGGGGATCCAGCAGGACTAAAAATAACTCGCTGGATTCCCGTTTTCACGGGAATGACAAAAGGACACATTTTAAATTGCACGATCTAAACCATCGGCCGGATGCCAAACTTAAGAAGTTGCTAATTTGCGAAATCTCTTTATCCCATTCGCAATAAGTAAGATACTTAAACTTAATAAGACAAGCGAACTCACCGCCACGGGATGGAATAAATTGAGTTTTCCATGCAAACTCCAATAGGGCCGCAAAATATAACACAAAGAGGAAAGAGCAACAAAAGTCATAAAGAATGACGGAATGAGCGCATATAAAAACTTTTTTCTGCTTCTAAACAGCCAGAGGCTCACCGTAAACAGAACAAATCCTGCAAGCAACTGATTACTCGCGCCGAATACTGACCAGAAAACTTTCCATGTGCTCAAAACATTTCCCTGTTCATCCGTTATTTTCATCATTAGAAAAAGCATCGGTAGTAACAAGGTCAAGATCGCCGCAACATAAGGGGTCACCCAATGCCGCCAATTCAAAACTTCTTCTACAAGATACCTTCCGAGCCGCGTCGCAACGTCAAGCGTGTCATAAACGAACGTCGCGAACGCAAGCAATGCAAAATTGAGTGCAAATCCGCGATCAATTCCGAATACGTTCAAAAAGGATGCAATGCCATTGGCATAAATCATGTTGGGATCGCGAAGGCCCGCCGCCTTTGATGAACTTAAAATCATCAGCGTCGCCAAAGCGATGATAGCCACCACTCCCTCAAGAAGCATCCCGCCATAACCGACTAATTTGGCATCGGTTTCCTTCGCCAGCTGCTTCGAGGTCGTTCCGCTCGACACAATCGCATGAAACCCCGAACAGGCCCCGCAAGCAACCGTTATAAATAAAACCGGGAAAAGCGGAAGATGCTGCGGATTGAACCATTGCGTAAACGCCGGATATTCAATTTTAAAATGCCCCATCAACCCGCCTATCACGATTCCGGCGAAACTGCATCCGACCGTAATCACCAGAAAAAATCCGCCAAGATAACCGCGCGGTTGAAGAAGCAGCCAAACAGGAATCACTGAAGCGATAAAACAATAAAAAAGGAGGAGAATATTCCACATCGTTCGCACATCTATCCCCGCCACCGGAATTATTTTGAGCGGAAAGAAACGGCCGAGATAAATACACACCAAAACAAGCGGTAAGAAAATGACCGTTGAAACCGTCAACGACCACCGGAAACGTCGCATGACAACTCCCATCACAAGCGCAAGCCCCAAATACATCATCGACGAAGACGCGACTGCCGGGCCACTCTCGGCATCAGCAAATGTACTTGCGGTAATATCAGCAAACGCCGTGACAATATAAACAAGAGAAAACCATAGAAACAAAAGAAATAATTTGTAGGACCATCCCCCTACATTTTCCCGAATCACTTCAGCGATTGATTTGCCCTGATGCCTGACCGACGCAACCAACGCCGTTAAATCATGAACGCCACCGATAAAAATGGAACCTAATAAAATCCATAACAAAGCCGGCGCCCAACCAAACCATAAGCCGGCAAGGATCGGCCCCACAATGGGGCCTGCAGCCGCGATGGCAGAGAGCTGTTGGCCTAAAAGATAAAATTTCTTGGCGGGAACGAAATCGACTCCGTCATTTATTTCTTCTGCGGGCGTTTTCCGATCATCCCGCAAATCAAGAAGACGTTTCAATAAAGCGCCGTAAGTCGAGTAGGCTATGACTAGAATTAAAATTGAACCCGCTATCAAAAACAAAAGATTCCCATTCATCTGAATATCCTGAGATATAAACCTATCCCGTGCCTTATTAACCTGAATTTATAAAACGAAAGAACTCAACCTGACCGGTTTTTTGTCATTCCCGCAAGTTTCCCTTGGGAAAGAACGGGCCGGCCCCAGCTTTTCCGGGGTAGGCGGGAATCCAAGATCGGAGATTCCCGACAAATGCATTCGGGAATGACACGAATAAAGAAGATATAAAACGTTAACGACTCGCGTTCGAAATGCTGATGCTGGACTTTTTGAACTTCGGCTTTAGAAGAGACTGAAGCCCGACGTATAAAAAACCTAACTGAATAATTAAAAGACAAGGAATTGCGGAGTAATTTTCTTCGTGGACAGCCAAAATAATGGTAATCAACATATATAGACTCATCGATAATTCACAAATCACAAGCGGATCTAACGGCATTTTATACTTCATTTTCAAATCAGCGTTTGACGAAACCTGCCCATATTTTGGCGTTCGGACAAAAGGCGTCTTTTTCCCACGCACAACCTCCCACAAAGCACCGAGATGAATAAAAGCAAGCCCCGCCATTCCCACAACAAACATCGGAAAATATTTCATTCGCGACAACCAGTCCGGGTAAATTTTTTTATTAAATGCAAAAAAGTAAAAAACAAGCGACACGATACCCGCAACGTAAATAACCGACTCAATCATACTCAAAAATCCGGCAGAACTCGTCAGCCCGTTTAACATCGTCGGAAGCGTGATCAAACATAATACAATTAATAATGCGTAGCCGAAATTTCCCGTTAAATGCAGCGTAGCCTCGATCTTTACCTTCAAAGGAACTTGCGACTGCCAAACCTTCCCCAAAAGTTTAGCCCCGACTTCAAGAGAGCCTTTCGACCATCTGAATTGCTGCGATTTAAAAGCCCTCATATCACGCGGCAATTCCTGCGGCACCACATAATCCGGAAGAAAAATAAATTTCCAGCCCTTGAGCTGGGCACGATAACTCAAATCCAAATCTTCACAAAGCGTGTCGGCCTGCCACCCCCCCGCACTTTCAATCGCCGATCGCCGCCACATGCCGGCGCTTCCGTTAAAATTCATAAAGCGACCGCTGGAGGAACGCGCAAGCTGATCGACCATAAAATGCCCGTCTATCATCATCGATTGTAGCCGTGTCAGCAAAGATTCCTTCACATTTTGAGACCCCCAACGGGCTTGGACCATTCCCACTCCGGGATCCGTAAAATAATGGACGGTCCGGTGGATGAAATCAGGGGCCGGAACAAAATCAGCATCAAATACCGTGACAAACTCCCCTTTTGCAGTTTTTAAACCATTTGCCAAAGCACCCGCTTTAAAACCGGATCTATCAACCCGATGAATCAATTCAACTTGAATACCCTCTGCCTGAAGTTTGCCTACCATATTCTCGGTAATCTTCACCGTTTCATCCGTTGAATCATCCAAGACTTGAATTTCAAACCGGTCGCGCGGATACTCTATGTTCCCAACGCTGGTCAAAAGCTGCTCAACAACATAAAGTTCATTATAGATGGGCAATTGGACAGTCACGAAAGGAAGCTCGGAAAACGTACTGGTTGGCTGCTTAGATTTGTTGGAAGCTCGAAGGGCGAGAATCGCTAATATCAACCGATGCAAGCCATAAACCGCCGAAACAACAATAATAAATTTATAAAAAAAATATCCTACAACTAACATATCCCCTGCCAAATAATTATACAAAAATTGTTATAACGAAAAGGGCGAACACACTTTAACCCCCGTGTGGTATATATTTAAGCTATTTTGCTAAGAAAATCAACTGCTGTTTTTGCTTATTTCTGATCGCCTTAAAAATCAATTCTACTCAATATCATTATCTGATAGTATTTAAGCCGTAATTTTCATTAAGTATCCCGCTTATTTGACGTAAAGTAACTGTTATGATTATGGCGAAAAATAAAGAAAACACCTCAGAAAGGTTTCCCGTTCGCTCGTTCATTATCCTTCTTTTCTTTTTCTCAGGAGTCTGCGGCCTTGTCTATGAGATTGCATGGCTGCGCGTCATGGGGATCGTCTTCGGAAATACAACATTCGCAACAAGTACCGTTCTGGCCGGTTATATGGCCGGGCTCGGATTGGGGGCGTTATATTTCGGAAAACGGATTGATCAAAAAGGAAATCCGATTCTTTTATACGGTATTTTAGAAGGTGGGGTCGCAGTTTATGCCGTTTTAACCCCATTGATCTGGAAATTGATTGAGTTCATACACGTTTCTTTTTACCGGATTTTTCAACCGTCTTTTTTAATCGCAAGCCTTTTCATGTTCGCGGTTGCATTTGTCGCGCTTTTTATTCCGACTTTTTTGATGGGAGGAACCTTGCCGGTCATTTCCAAATACTTTGTGAAAACCCGGCAAGACACGGCAAAAAACATCGGCCTTCTTTACGGATTAAATACCGCGGGCGCAGTTGTCGGCGTATTTTTAAGCGGTTTCTTCTTATTGAAAATTATCGGCGTCTGGCAAACCGTTATTTCAGTAGCATTTTTAAACTCGCTCATTTTTGTATCCTGCTATTTTCTCTCCCGGAAAACGGATAATACGGATGTTAAAGAATCCGGCACTTCGGAATTTGCGTCTCAAAAAAACCGGGGCCCTAATCAAACTCCTACAATGAATCCCCGAACAGCGCTTATCCTTTTGATTCTCTTTGGACTTTCGGGGTCTGTTTCGATGATGTATGAGGTCGGCTGGACGAGAGTTCTCGCGATTGTTCTCGGAAGTTCAATCTATGCTTTTTCCATTATGCTGCTCACATTCTTGCTTGGAATCTCTGCCGGAAGTTATCTGTTTAGCTGGATTTCAAAATATTTCCGCCCGGATCTTTTAACGTTTGCCCTGCTGCAAATGTTGACCGCCCTGTTTGTTTTAATGGGCCTGAATCAATTTGATCAAATGCCTTATTATTTCGTTCAGGTATTTAAATGGTCTCACGGCTTGGTATGGCCGATTGAGTTCGGAAAATTTCTTTTGTGTTCCCTCGTGATGTTTCCGCCAACGTTGTGTATCGGAGCACTGTTCGCGTGCTTCATCCACATTTACCGTCAAACCGACCGGCTCGGCCACGATGTAGGAACCGCTTACTTTTCGAATACAATCGGAACCATTCTCGGATCGGCGTTGACCGGCTTTCTCATTATCCCGCTGATCGGAATTCAAACAACCTTAATCGCAGGCGCTGTCATTAACGCCGCAATTGGGATCATCACCTTCCTATTACTAAAAACTAATTTCGAGTGGAAACGGCTTTCGATCGGAGCCAGTTTTCTTTCTTTGATTATTATTTTTGGCGCTTTTGTCAAACCGTGGGACACTTCGGTCATTACCGGACACGCCGCCATTCAGCCGCAAAAAGCTATCGGAATCAGCAAAAAAGATTTTTTTGATTCAATGAAGACAAAAACAAGGCTTTTTTATAAAGAAGGTTCAAGCGCAACCGTCACGGTCGTTCGAAACAATGATTACATCGCACTCTCAGTCAACGGGAAAGTGGATGCATCGAGCGGCGATGCCTTCACACAATATCTTCTCGGCCATTTGCCGATGCTTTTAAACCCCGGCGCAAAAAAAGTTCTCGTGATCGGCCTCGGGAGCGCTTCAACAGCCGCGGCCGTCGCGTCATATCCTGTCGAAACAATCGATGTGATTGAGCTGGAAAAAGCAGTCGTTGACGCCGCCAAGTATTTCTCCGTGCTCAACCGGAACGTCTTAAAAGATCCCCGCCTTCACCTGCATATCAATGACGGCCGGAATTATATTTTGATCCAGCCCAAAACGTATGATGTCATCATTTCCGAACCTTCCAATCCTTGGATTGCGGGCGTCGCGAATTTATTTTCACATGAACATTATGAAAATATGAGTAAACGCTTAAACCCCGGCGGCGTTGTCTGCCAGTGGATGCACATTTATGCCATGTCAACGGACGACCTCAAAATGGTCATCCGAACGTTCAGCGATGTCTTCAAAAACGTAAGCCTCTGGACGTCCACCGGACCGGATCTCATGCTGATCGGAAGCAACGATATTAAACCGATTGATTTTAATTACATCAAATCGCAATTTAAAAAATCCGAGGTCCTGAATGATTTTTATCCTTACGGGATCAGCGAACCGGAAGGTTTCTATTCCTGCTTCTGGCTATCAGACGGAGAACTTCGCGAACTGGCAAAAAACGCAAGGACCAACAGTGACAATTATCCATACTTGGAATTTTCGGCACCCCTCAATTTATTCAAAGAAACAACAAAGACAAACATTGCGCTCCTTAATTCGGTTAGAAAATCAATTTATCCGGAAACGATTAATTTAAATCCGGGACCTGAGAAAAACGCCAAATTTCATGGCCTCGTTGCACGGGGATTGATCGAAAAGTTTATGTATCCGCAAGCTCAAATCGAACTCAACATCGCCAAAGCCATCGATCCGAATGATCCGTATTATTTGCAAGTCCAGGGCATCCTTGAATATGAATTCAGCAAATTCAGCGAGGCAAAAAATAACTTGGTGAAAGCCATCGAGGCAAATCCGGAGTTGGATGACACGCATTATTTCCTGGGGCTCATCTACGAAAAAGAAAAACATTTTACGGGTGCGCTTGTCGAGCTGAAGGAGGCAAACCGAATACGCAAGAACTACCCGAAATATTTATTGGCCATGGGAAATATTTTAGTCGCCGCAAACCAGTCCGGAGCAGCATTAAAAGTTTACACAGACGCCCTGTCTGTGACAAATGAGCCCTACAATTTTTACCAGAAAATCGAGCTGATATATGAACAAATGGCCTCTGTCCCGCAACAAATCCAAATACTTCGAACCATCATTGACCAATACCCGAAATCAAAGCCTGCTTATTTTAAATTGGGTTCGCTGATGGAAAAGATAAAAGGTTATCCTCAAGCTCTCACCATTTACCAAGCTTATCTGAAGCAATATCCCGAAGATGCTGTCGGTTACTTAAATTTAGCGCGGACTTACGGTGAAATGGGAAAAATAAAACAGGCAAGAAAATCGCTTCAAACCGCTATTCGAATAAATCCGGGAATAGAAAAAACTCCACAAATTCAAAAGTTTAAAAATATTCTCGCTACGCTTGGAAAAAAGCGTTCAGAATCAAATTAAACATCCCCGAAATTAGTACCAACCGAACGGGCGGCCTTTACTTCAGTCCCGTGAGGATCAACACGTCGTAATTGAGTCACGGCTTTCTTAATTTCCACTGACTCGATATTTTGACCCCGCAGACACACCATCCGCCCTATTTTCCCTTCCGTGAGAAGCTCAATCGCCCCAAAACCGAAACGCGTCGCAAGCCAACGGTCAAATGCCGTCGGAATCCCGCCCCGTTGAAGATGGCCGAGCACCGTCGCACGGCTTTCTATTCCTGAACACATTTCAATCTGTCGCGTAATGACTTGCGCAATTCCGCCAAGCCGGATCGGATCAGGAGAGCCGGCAATCGTTTGCTGAACAACCATATCCCCGCCGGCAGGTTTTGCACCTTCCGCAACCACAATAATGCTGAACTTTTTGCCTTTATCTATTCTTTTTTTAATCGCAGCGCACACTTTTCCGATATCGTAAGGAATTTCAGGGATTAAAATCACATCACCACCACCGGCAATACCGGATCTTAATGCAATCCATCCGGCATAACGCCCCATCACTTCGAGAACCATCACTCGATGGTGGGATTCCGCCGTGCTATGCAAGCGGTCAACCGCTTCAGTTGCAACCGAAAGCGCAGAATCAAATCCGAAGGTCAGATCCGTCGCCTCCAGATCATTATCAATCGTTTTCGGAACTCCAACCACAGGAACCCCGATTTCCAAAAGTTTCTGCGCAATGGAAAGCGTTCCGTCACCGCCGATAATAATGAGCGCATCCAAACCGATTTCCCGGATATTTTTCAAAGCATCCTGAGATCTGTCCTCGATCCCCAAGGTTCCGTCACTTTTAATAAATGCATAACGGAACGGATCGGCTTTGTTTGACGTACCAAGAATAGTGCCACCGCGAGTTAAAATATTTGACGCGTCGGATTCAGTCAACATTTCATACTGCCCCAGGACCAACCCATCATATCCGTCTTTAATTCCAACCACTTCGATTCCACGACCAAATGCCGTTTTCGCGACAGCCCGGATAACCGCATTGAGTCCGGGGCAATCACCGCCGCCCGTTAAAACGCCGATTTTCTTAATCATTGCCATCTTTTCACCTTTATGGTTGTTGTTAACTCACATTAAAAAATTTTGAAATAAAACTGCAAAACCTAAAAACGAAAGGAACCCCATCACATCGGTAATCGTTGTTAAAATAATATTTGAACATTGCGCCGGATCGAGTCCGATCGCTTTCATAATAATCGGGATCGCTGCGCCCGAAAAACCGGCAATCGTTAAATTAACGAGCATCCCCAAACCGACAACTAATCCCAAATACGGATCCTTCTGCCAACCCCATGCAGCAAGTGCCGTCACTAATCCAATCGCAAAACCATTAACCAGCCCAATCCACGCTTCTTTCATAATTAAATCTTTTGCTTTGTGGGGCGGAATTTCACGCATGACAAGCCCGCGCATCACAACCGCAAGCGATTGGGCTCCGGCATTTCCGCCTTGTCCCGCAATCACCGGAAGGTAAACCGCAAGCACGGTAATCTTCGCAATAATATTTTCAAAAAATGCCACGACAGAAGCCGCTAAAAAGGCTGTGGCAAGATTGACATAAAGCCACGGGAGGCGCTTGCCTAAAGAAAAACGGACGGGAGAGAAAACACGTTCATCGCCGCCGGCACCAAATAATTTTTGTATATCTTCCGTCGCTTCTTCCTGAACTCCGCTCAGCAATTGCTCGGATTTAACGATTCCAAGCAAACGGGTCTCAGCATCAACGACCGGAACCGCAAAAAACCGTCGCGTTGAAAGTTCATTTGCAACCGTTTCACGATCCATGAAACAATTGACAGAAAAAATATTCTTTCGCATAACAGATTCAAGGGTTGTTTCAGTCGATGAAAGAAGCATGTCGCGCATATTCATCACGCCGACAAGATGTTGTTCGTGATCAACCACATAAACATACGAAGCCGGCGCGCTTTTTTGCGCCACTTGACGGATCTTATCTATCGCTTCCCTCACAGTAAGATCACTTCTCAAAGCCATAAAATCCGTCATCATCATCCGGCCGGCGCTGTCTTCGGGATATGTCAAAAGCTCCTGAATATCTTTTTTCTTTTTCTCATCAAGTTGATTCAAAAAATGCATCCGATCTGCTTCAGCAAGGCCCAAAAGGATAGAAGCCGCGTCATGACTCTCAAGCATATCTACGATTTCCTTCATCCTTTCAGGATGCAACTTTGGCAAAAGAGATATCATCGTTTTTTTACTGATATGCTTAACCATTCCGGGAGATAACGAAGAAGCAATGGCATTCAAGACTTCCAGGGCTTCCGCCTCATCCAACCCTTCCAAGTTTTCAGCCGCGGCCATAGGATCGTTTTCGAAATATCTTTTTACAAGTTCTAAAAAGGGCGTTTTTTCCATAAAGTTAAGCCACCATTAGTTCATACAAACTGAAATGAGTGATTATCTACTTTACCGATTACCGGGAAATTTTTTATCTGCTTCAATCGATTTAGCTATTTTTTCTTCCCCGTTTGTTGAATACTCAATTGCCACATTGTCTCCCGCTGAAATTTCTTGAAGTGAAGAAATATTCATTAATTCCACCGCCGGATCGATTTTATAATCAATATTCACCTTTCCGCCTTTTTCAAGATCATACTCGGAAATTTGGATCGATTTTTGGGAAATACTCACGACCACGCCATAGGTATAATCCAGATTTTCTTCTGCAGCCGAAAGAATCGGAAGAAAGGATGCCGCGACCCACAAAACTATCACCAGACCGACGAACATTTTTTTCATTTTCGCCTCACTTTTTGAAACGGTGATTTGACTCATTATCAAAACGACAACCGATGAATTAAAAAATGAATATAACACTCTACCTTGAAATGTCAAGGCAAGCACACGAAAACATCCCTTTTATTGCTGGTCCCCTCTTCGCCGGATCGTATCTTCTGAATCAAGGGGCAGAGTCTCTTTCCGGCTTGCCTCATACACATTTGCAATCATCATCCGGTCCCCGCAAATCTTTCTAAAACAATTCACAATATCACGGATTTCGTCTTCGGAGAGCGGCCTGACACCACAAGGACGAAGCGGCGTATTGATTTGAATTTCATGAGGATTGATTTCGCGCGCCAGCTGTGCGATTTCCTGTGTGTATTTTTGATTCACCGGAGCAAACATGATTTGCAACGCAAACCGCTGTTTAAATTTCAACCGGAATTCTTTTATGTCTTTCACAAGCTGATTAAAGCGTATCCCCTGCATCGGCTGACTGATCGCCCGAAATACATCATGAGAACAAGCGTCCAACTTCGCCAAAATAAGATCGGCAAGCATAAGATCTTCCTGAACATCTGTCCGGCCGATCAAAGACGAATTTGTAATCACGGCGATCTTTTCGTTCCGGAATTTTTGGATCCCGCGGATTAGATCTCCTAAATTTTTGGCGAGCGTGGGCTCTCCCGACCCTGAAAATGTAATATAGTCGATTCCCGAGGGCGGAACCGATTTAATTTCTTCCAGAATCGCCTTCGTCGGCACGAAAATTTTTCTTTCGGCGGAGAACTTTTCTGTCTTTCCAAGTTGGCAATACGGACAGTCGAAAGTACAAATCTTATCTTTTTGGGAAATGGGATCGATTCCCAGCGAAACACCCAACCGCCAGGAAGAAACGGGGCCGTAAATATATTGATATTTTTTTTCTGCCATTGAAATTTTCAGTTCCAATAAGAACAGGCTTTTCTATTCACTTAAAGACAAAAAACCTGTCTTTTATTTTACTATTCTTTAGGGCCTCGATATTCTAATGAAATTCTCAATCGAACGGTCATACGTCCGTTCTCCGGCTTTCGAAAAAAAGCAACCCGGAAGTTCTCCGCTCCCGCGATGATATTCCACACATTCGCAACAAAACCCTTTTCTCGAGCACGGCTCATACGTACAAGTACAATGCTGTCTATTGTCCTTCACCGAACATTCTTTCATCATCCCATCTCTCCTTCCATTAAATCATAAAACTACGCGTTTAAAACGCATCAAATAACTTCATATCTCTTTTACCATCCCACCTATGTCTATTTCTCACCGCTATTTCCGAACCAAGCAAGACGCAACTTCAATATGTTTAGTGCGCGGGAACATATCAAACGGCGCAACATGGATCAGGCGATAGTTGCCTTGGCTCAAAATAAGATTGATATCCCGCGCCCATCTCCCGATGTCGCAGGAAATGTAAATGATCAAATCAAGGGTTAGATTTTTCGCCAGGAATCCAGAAAGAAAGGGGCTTAATCCTGCACGCGGCGGATTGAGAATAACCACCCTCCGGCCTTCCGTTGAATCCGTGAACCATTTTTTCACGGCGTCTTCGGCGGCCTCCGGCTGAAGCGCATATTTTTCCCCGCGCTTTTCTGTAAAATTTTTCTCAAGCGCCGGAATGCTCAACGGATTAATTTCAGAGGCATAAACCATTTTCGCATATTGGCCGCACAACAATCCCAAGGTTCCGATGCCGGCGTGCAGATCATAAAGCTCATCATTCAAACCGATCTCGATCCATGATTTTATTCGTTCGATTATTTTCCCGGCTACCGGTAAATTGACCTGAAAAAAGCCCTGCGAACTCACCCATAATTTTTCGCTATCGATCCGTACTTGAAATAACGTATTATCCGAATCGTCATACACATTCCCCTCGCCGTCACATCTGAGTGTCAGCGATGTCAAATCGCGGTAATCCGGCTCTGTCGGAATGTTGCCGATTTGCCCATTCAGGCTTTCATCCGCAAGCAAACATTGCTCAATTTTCACGATCGAAACATTGTCTTTCTTGAAGAATCCCCACGCCCGGCGCCCATGAGTTTCCCCCTGATGCAACGTAATACTATTGCGGTAACCATAGAACTTTGGACTTGGCATGATTGGATCAAAATTTTCACTCATCACCTTGCCAATCCGCTCAAGCCCGCTTTTCACCTGTTTTTCTTTCCAAAAGAGTTCTTGCTCATAGGAAAGATGCTGATATTGGCAACCGCCGCATTCTTTAATATAAGGACAGGGAGGAATTTCTCGATGCGGTGAAACTTCTAAAATTTCGGCAAGTTTTGCACGTATAAATTTTCTTTTGACGTCGGTGACTACGGCACGGACTTTCTCGTTTGGAAGAGCTCCCTCGATAAAGCAGACTTGCCCCTCTATCCGCCCAATTCCATCTCCGAAAGATAAGTCTTGAACGGTCAGTATGATTTCGGTTCCGGCTTTCAATGAATTCATGGGTGGATTATAACCTGAGTCATTTGCTTAATGAAGGTATTTATTGGGTATGAACGAAACACATTTGCTTATGGTGGCAACAAAACTGAAAAGACTCCGCCTTTACGCCTTACTCATCAATAGAGACACGACAACCTTACTGACTTGGCTAATATGGAGTTTTTTTTGTCGATGCAAAACGACTCTAACGAATAACGAACCGCTTTTTATCCCTGAGTGTTTACTCTCACGACATTCGCAGCCTGCTCACCTTTCGGCCCCTGCTGGATGTCAAACTCAACTTCCATTCCTTCTTCCAAGGTCTTATATCCATCACCTTTAAGTGCGGAATAATGAACAAACACATCATTTCCGGACTCCGGTGCGATAAAACCAAAACCTTTTTTATTGTTAAACCACTTCACTTTACCCTTCGCCATGCTGAATCTCCCTTTTCTTGAATGACTGCCACTACCGATGTCACATTTCTTAATGCTCACATCATTAATGGCTTTTATCCATAAAAAAAACCGCAAGGTGAGTTCCATCCACCTTACGGTTAAAGATTTACAACTCACATCTTCAAAATAAAGGATGCCCGATTTTTTTTTATTTGTCAACTATTTTTTGGCTACGCGGCACTCATTTCATGTGATTGATTTAAATAGAGTTACAAGAATTCATAAATTTTTAATCTACGCATCTTTGTTCTCAAATTCTAAAAAATGCGCTTCATAATCGTGAACGAAATTATCACTATTCGGATCCGGCATGGACTGAAGATATGCAGTAGAAACTGTTCCTGCTGCCACAGCAGTTCCTGCGCCCGCATAAAGCCCCGCACCTCCCCCAGCTGCTGCTCCGGTAGCAGGCACAACAGGAAGAAGCGTTCCGCCAAGAACCCCGGCGGTTGCAAGCGATGCCGCAAAAACATACACTTTCGTCCGGTTACTTGTCGGCCCGTCGTACGGAATCTCTCCTGACTTCATTTTGCAATCCAACATCCGGTAATCCGGCCTGGATACTTTTTTATATTCCGGAAATAAAATATTCCCGGCACCCGGTGCGGTTTTAGAGACAATGCCAACATACGGAATTCCCGTCAAAGGGTGGTTCCTCACCTTCACATCCGTATTGGTCTCCACCGCCGCCACCTCCGAAGCCGGAATAATTTCCTTCATGCCGGAAACAACTTCAGAATCACTCGCAAACAGAGAATTTGTTATAAACATTAGCGATATAAAACAAGCAGCGGAACAAGATGCTCGCCTATTCTTTATTTTCATGGATATAGTCCTGTAACAGTTGAATCGTCGCAATAACATTATTCTCAATCGCCGCATTTAAATTAACCTCCGGCCCGCCTTTTTTCGCAAACACCTTTTGTGCATCACTGCTTCCTCTTGCCTTGATCCCTTTAACAAAATGAAGCTCGGAATCATAAATCAACACCACCGTTTCGAGCTCGACCGCCTGGCCTTTCAACGTCACACGGTTTCCGAAATCTTTAATTCTCATCACCATTAAATATGAAATTCCGTAACGCTTCAAAATGTCCGGAGTCGGTTCCGTCTCCATCAGAATAAATTCCTGAAAAGCATATTGAAGCCCTTCGATCACCATCGGAACAAAAGCCTCTCCGACATGATACGTTTGCGGATCCGCAAACCGTCCCCCGCGATTTTTGGACTGATACGCAATCAGGTCGGGCGGGAGATAAAGCGCGACACGTTCTTTTCCGGGAATCACTTTGTCATAAAAAAGTTGCGACAAAACAGCAGGTGCGTGAATGTCCCAGCCAAAAAGCGTCACACAGCCTGATTGGCATAAAACAAGAATGATAAGGAGACCTGATCGCCAGTTCATTGACGTAAAATTGCCACGTTTTTGTGTTCCCTAACCCGACCTTCTCATCGCAAAGACACAAATCATCTTTGCACCGCAGCTCTTACAAGCGGAATTTCTTATTTCACAATGAGAAATCCGGGCTAAGCATAATGATTAAATTTAAATAGCCTGATTTTATTGTAAACGAAACTTCCAAAAAGAAAAAACAATTCTATCACGACGGAAACAAAATTGTCCGAACCGACTTCCCCCGCTACAAATATGTCATCAATAAACTGATGTCATTTCCTCAAAAAAATAGACTGCAAATCCAAAAATTCCATAACACCCTATAATTAAATGATTTACACCTCTATAAAAACATTTATGAGAACTTGGTACGGCCATTGCTATTATAAGTATTCAGATTGTAAAACTGAATCGTTTTTATCAAATCGGGAGGTTCATCATGAAAAAAATCGAATGTATCGTGCCTCATTTAAGATTCAATGCTCTTGAAAGCGCACTGAGACAATTTGGCGTTAACGGAATGACAGTCACCGATGTAAAAGGTTTCGGCAATGAACAAACCAGGCCGACGGCTTATCTTTATCTTCCAAAAGTAAAAACTGAAATATTTTGTAACGATGACGAACTGGAAGATATTATATCACTCATCGTCAATGTCTGCAAAACCGGTCAGCTTGGCGACGGAAAAATCGCTGTGACGGATTTGCATGATCTGATACGGATTCGCACGGAAGAACGCGGCGAAATTGCGGTTTAATCATGAACTTTTCAAAAAAGAAATGAAGGGAGAACAAAAAATGAAAACCCATAGATATAAAATATTATTGTTTTTATTGCTGTTGCAGTTCGTACCCGGAATTTTATTTGCCGAAGAAGCCGTAACGGACAGCGGCACCACAGCCTGGATGCTCACTTCTACGGCTTTGGTTTTGCTCATGGTGCCGGGACTTGCACTCTTTTATGGCGGACTCGTTCGAACCAAAAATGTTTTGGGCACGATGATGCACAGTTTTGTGGCAATGGCAATCATCGGAGTTCTTTGGATGGTTTGCGGTTACGCGTTAAGTTTCGGGAAAAACGCCTTGGGCGGATGGATCGGCTGGGATCCTGGGTTCCTTTTCTTATCCTCATTAGACAATTCGATCACAAGCGCAAAAATTCCTGAATATGTTTTTGCAATGTTTCAAGGCAAATTCGCCATTATCACGCCGGCCCTGATTGCGGGCGCTTTTGCCGAACGCGTGAGCTTCCGCGGATATTGCCTATTCATTACTTTATGGAGCTTGCTCGTATATTGCCCGCTATGTCACTGGGTTTGGGCAAGCGATGGTTTCTTGTTTAATCTCGGGCCGAAAGGTGCGATCGATTTTGCGGGCGGTACCGTGGTGCATATTTCTTCCGGAGTCAGCGCACTCGTCGCTGCTTTGTATCTCGGCTCGCGCCGGGGTTATCCGAAAACCGCCATGCAGCCCAATAATCTCGTATTAACATTATTCGGCGCCGGACTTCTTTGGGTGGGCTGGTTTGGATTCAATGCGGGAAGCGCGGTTGCAAGCAATTTAGATACGGCACGCGCACTCACAGTGACACAAGTGGCTGCAGCTTCCGGAGCGCTCTCATGGATTCTATTTGAAGCCATGAAACACGGGAAAGCCACCAGCCTTGGTTTAGCCAGCGGAATTCTTGCGGGACTGGTCATCATCACACCGGCCGCAGGAGTCGTTCAACCGCTCGGAGCATTGATTCTGGGCGCACTTGCTTCTCTTGTCTGCATTACTGCCATCTCCATCAAAAACAAATTAGGCTATGATGACAGTTTAGACGTGTTTGGAATTCATGGAATTGCCGGAATGAGCGGAGCGATCCTGCTCACCTTTTTCATCCGTCAAAGCTGGATGAAAGATGCCGCAACCATTGCCGGAGGTTCATGGACCACTTTTCAACAATTGGGAGTTCAAGCTGCGGCTGTCTTAATCACAGTTATGTATTCAGCCTTGATCACGTGGGGACTTGTGGTTTTGGTAAATAAAACTGTCGGATTCCGATTAAATGAAAAATCTGAAAAAGCCGGCATCGACCAAAGCACTCACGGTGAACAAGGTTACGGTTTACTAAATCTGAATTAATGAGGAACGGAGGATTCTATCATGAAATTAATCACTGCAATTATACAGCCTGACAAGTTAGACGAAGTACGCGAATCCCTGATCGCTGCAAAAATCACGCGAATCACGGTGAGCCGGGTTTCCGGTCACGGACAGCAATCTGACGAAGAGCTCTTTCGCGGTCAAACGTTTACTCCAAATTTGATTCCGAAAATCCGGTTAGATATCGCCTGCAACGACGAATTCGTTAAAATCACTTGCGATGCGATCATCCGTGCCGCAAAACATAATGGTGGGAAAGTCGGCGACGGAAAAATATTCATTACACCGCTTGAAGAATGCATCAGGATTCGTACCGCAGAACGAGGCGGAGGAGCAATTTAAACAAGCGTCACTTGTTATCCCGCTTTCGCTCCGTTCAGAAGAACATCGGCCACTTTTCGATGTCGTTCGAGTGGGTTGTTTTGGTAAAACGAGATTACATTTTGGATGATATCCAACCTGCTCTGGTTGGGATAAAGCTTCTTGAATAAGTCGGGGCGATATCCCTCAATCGAGCCCATCACGTGATCTACATAAGTTAAGGCTAATGCACGTTCTTCTGACGTGGAATTTTTGCTGCTTAACACTTGAGCAACCCAGAGAGCTTGAGATTTAACTTGTTCCGGGCTTGAAGGCTTCGTTTCATCCGCAGCAAAATTCACCGCAACAAAACCAGCAAGAAACACCATGACAATCAAGAAAACTTTTCTCATGGCGCAATCCCCTTCTTGATGAGTTCTTAACGTGTCTTGCTAAAAAGGTAAGATTATTCCATCCCCTAAACTCAAATATTATAACGCTGCCAATGCTGATCCAGCAACATGTTTTATCGATAGTATCTATTTAGCGTCCTGAAGTTGTTAACAAATCCCCCTCGCCCACTTCCTTGTACCTGCCCTCTCCCTCGGGGAGAGGGTTAGGGTGAGGGGCAATAGTCATCTTCAATGCGCTAAATAGACACAATCGGTAAAACCAAAAACGGACTGTTTATTGAAAAGACCTTATTTTACCACCAACTCTTTTTCCACTTTCCCGCTTAGAATGCAATATCCGATAATCGAAATCCTGTCACCAGGCTTAACATTTCCGATGATTTCATCAACTTTCTGCACCTTATGATTGAATTGCTCCTTATACTCGCGCTTCATAATTTCGAGGCCATTAACGAGAATATCAACACGATAGACATAATGAGTTTTCGGAGTGCTTACATGATGCACAATATCAGCACTCACTCTTTGCGTCTTCAAATCAAATTTAATTTTGATATCTAAGGGCGGTTTTGCATCTCCTATCGATGCAAATAAAAATATAACGCTAAAAAATATAATAAGCTGTTCTTTAATCGATTTTTTATTCATAATGAACCTTCAAAAAAGGGGACAAGCAGCTAAGCTGCTTGTCCCCTTTTGAATATTACTCCATTTTCAAATTCGGCTCTTTTTCTTCCATTGCCTTAATATACTTCGCTGGATCTTTCTTGAACATCGCTTCGCACATCGGACAACAGACTCCATACCGCTTTTCCTCATACATAAAGAAATCCGTCCCGCTTACTGGTTCTCCCGATACCGGACAAAATTTATTTCCTACATCCTTTACTTTCGCGGGCTCCTGCACTGCCGTTTGAGCAAACATGACAGGCGCATTCCAGCCCACAAAAAGCGCAAACACCATGACCAACGCTAAGCTAAATATCATTTTTCTTTTCATCGTCTTATACTCCTTCTTTAATTTACAGCAATTGTGTTAATAGAAGTTGTTTCACAAGCTCTCGCAAGTGTCATTCTCGCGAAAGCGGGAATCCATCCGTATCGTTTTTAGATGCTGCTGGATCCCCGCTTTCGCGGGGATGACAAGCCTTATAAAACCACCTCTTCTTTTCCTTGTTTAAGTTCATAATTCCATTTCCACCAATAATAAACAACGGGATAAATTAGAAGCTCCAGAGTGAATGAAGTAAAGAGCCCTCCGATCATCGGAGCGGCAATCCGTTTCATCACATCAGATCCAGCACCGCTGGCCCACATAATGGGAATAAGTCCCATAAAGGCTGCCATCACTGTCATCATCTTGGGCCGCACTCTCTTCACAGCGCCGTGAATGATTGCCTCTTCAAGGTCTTCTTCGGTTTTCATTTTTCCTTTGTCAACAGCATCGTGATACGCGAGATCCAAAAAGAGGAGCATAAAGACACCCGTCTCTGCATCCAACCCCATGAGCGCAATCATTCCTACCCAAACAGCAATGGAGATCTGGTATCCCAGGATCCACAAAAACCAAACGGCACCAATAAGAGAAAAAGGCACGGCAAGCATCACAATGCCCGTCTTAACCGCCGATTTGGTATTCATGTAAAGTAAAACACAGATGAGAAAAATAGTGAGCGGAAGTACTACTTTAAGACGTTCCTTGACACGGATCATATTTTCATACTGACCGCTCCAAAGAAGCGCATAGCCAGACGGAAGCTTCAGTTCTTTTGCCACAATGCGTTTGGCTTCATCCACGTAAGTTCCAATATCACGGCCAGACATATCCACATAAACGTAGCCGGCGAGCAATCCATTTTCGTTTCGAATCATGGCAGGTCCGGAGACTACATGAATGTCGGCAAGCTCGGTAATCGGAATATGCTGGCCAGACATCGTCGGCACAAGAACGCGCTTTAACTTTTCGATGTCATCACGAAACTCCCGGGAATAACGCACATTCACGGGATAACGTTCCCTGCCTTCAATCGTTGTCGTGATATTCTCTCCTCCGATTGCGGCCGTAATTACCATTTGAACATCTGCCACTGAAAGACCGTAACGGGCAAGTTCCTCACGTTTAATATCGAAATCAAGAAAATATCCGCCGGCCACTCGTTCGGCATAAATACTTCGCGTTCCGGGGATATCTTTAAGAATCATTTCCAGATGAGTTCCTAACTTTTCAATTTCATTGATATCGGACCCTAAAATTTTAATTCCGATCGGGGTGCGTACGCCAGTCGTTAGCATATCGATACGATTTTTAATCGGCATTGTCCAAGCATTAGTTGTCCCTGATATTTTTAGTTTTTTATCCATCTCGGCAATTAGTTCTTCATGGGACAAACGTTCCGGCCAGATGGTTTCAAGCGGCCATTTAAGCCATTCAGGAACCCATTTGGAATACCAACGAGGCTTTTTGCGCCATTCATGTTGAGGCTTAAGGACAACCACCGTTTCCATCATGGAAAAAGGCGCGGGATCTGTAGAACTTTCCATTCTTCCAGATTTACCGAAAACTCTCTCAACCTCCGGAAAAGTTTTCAAAATCCGATCTTGTTCTTGGAGAAGTTTCTGAGCGGTTGTTACTGAAATACCGGGTAACGTTGTGGGCATATAAAGAAGCGAGCCTTCCCATAAAGACGGCATGAATTCTGAGCCTAATCGCAGATAAACCGGGATGGTTGTTAAAACAAGGATGAGGGCGGTAATAATGGTTGTCTTACGGTGTTTCAAAACAAAGCGGCAGACAGGTTCATAAACTTTAAAAAGAATTTTGCTGACAGGATGTTTTTCTTCCGGGTAATAAGTCCCCACGGCCAAGGTGCTTGCTACCTTGGAAAACCACGGCCACTTAAATTTAAAAGGTTCCATGCGGGTAAAAAGCATTCGTAGGGCTGGGTCTAGAGTAACGGCCAAGATAGCGGCCATGGCCATCGCAAGGGTCTTTGCCCAAGCAAGCGGCCGGAAAAGTCGGCCTTCCTGATCCATCAGTGTGAACACCGGAAGAAATGAGACCGCGATCACAAGCAGCGAAAAGAACACCGCAGGTCCGACTTCCTTAAGCGCCTGAAGCCGGATAGCGTGATAATCTCCCTTCCGGCCTCCTTCGATCCATTGCTCCAATCTTTTGTAGGCATTCTCCACTTCTACGATTGCGCCATCCACCAGAACGCCGATGGAAATCGCAATACCCGAGAGGGACATAATGTTGGTAGTGAGTTTCATGCCATGCAAAAAAATAAAAGAAAGCAGAACTGAAATAGGAATTGTGACAATGGGAATGACCGCAGACGGAAAATGCCAAAGAAAAAGAAGAATGACAAGGCTTACGATGATCATTTCCTCCATCAGCTGGTGTTTCAGAGTATCGATGGCATGTTTAATTAATTCTGAACGGTCATAAGTGACGACCAACTCAACTCCCGGAGGAAAGGAAGGCTTAAGTTCTTCAATTTTAGCCTTAACCCGATTGATAACATTCAGTGCATTCTCTCCCGAACGCATGATGACAGTGCCGGCGACTGTGTCTCCCTGTCCATCGAGCTCCGCAATGCCGCGACGAATATCCGGCCCTAAAGCTACATTACCAATATGTTTGACAAGAACCGGCGTCCCTTTGCTGTCGTCGCTAACAACAATATCCTCAAAATCCTTAACCGACTTGGCATAACCGCGGCCACGCACCATATATTCCGCACCTGAAAATTCCAGAAGCCGTCCGCCTGTTTCCTGATTTCCGTTTCGGATTGCCTCAACCACTTTAGTGAGCGGAATGTTATAGGCAAGCAGCTTGTTCGGATCGACTGTAATCTGATACTGTTTGACAAAGCCGCCGAGCGAAGCAACCTCGGCAACGCCGGAAACGCTTTGAAGATGGTAACGAAGGTACCAATCCTGGAAACTGCGAAGTTCCTGTAAATTATGCTTTCCGGTCTTATCAACCAGTGCATATTGAAAAACCCAACCGACACCAGTAGCATCAGGCCCTAACTCAGTTTGTACGCCCTGAGGAAGACGCGGAATAATCTTGCTTAAATATTCAAGCGTCCTGCTTCTCGCCCAATAAAGATCCGTACCGTCCTTAAAAATCACGTAAACATAGGAAAATCCAAAGTCAGAAAAGCCGCGGATCGCCTTCACCTGTGGTGCGCCAAGCATGGCAGAAACAATAGGATATGTCACTTGATCTTCTATAATATCGGGGCTCCGGTCCCAGCGAGAATAGATAATCACTTGAGTGTCAGAAAGATCGGGAATAGCATCAAGAGGAATATTTTTGATCGACCAGATGGCCACTGCAATCGCAACGGCAGTAAAAATAAAAATCAAAAATTTATTATGAGCTGAGAATTCGATAATCTTTTCTACGAAACCACCTTTCCGTAGACTATGAGATTGTCCCGCATCTTCTTCATGCGCCATGTTGGTGGCCTCCTCCGCTACCCATTCCCTGGAGGGCTGCTTTTAACCGGCTTTCCGAATCAATTAAAAAATTACCGCTGGTAACAACAAGTTCGCCTTCACTGAGACCGCTTTTGACCTGATAATAGTTGTCCGCCTCAACTCCCAACGTCACCTGCCGAGGTTCATATTGCCCGGTTTGATTGGAGACAAATACGATATTGTTTTCACCGGTCATAAAAACCGCTTCTTTTGGGACTGCAACACTCTCGCCCAAATTCACCTGCAGGGAAGCGTTGACATACATTTCAGGTTTTAGAAGACCGTCTGGATTCTCCAGCACGGCGCGCACGCGGACAGTACGCGTCGATGGATCCAGTACCGAGTCGATAGAACGGATTTTTCCCTCAAATTTTTTTCCAGAAATTGAAGAGGTTTCCACCGAGAGAATGTCCCCAACCTTAACGAGTGGCATTTCATACTCGTAAATCGGTGCATAGAGCCAGACACTGCCTCCGGCATCAGAATAAAGGAGAGACCGGTCCGGTTTTCCGGCAATTTCTATGTCCTTAATCAGTTCCGGACTTAAACCCAAAAGCCGTAATTTGATTTTCGAAGATTCAACCAATTGAGCAGCCTGATCCTTAATTTCGGGCTCAGCAGCTTCAGCCTTTTTCAAGGCATCCACACTTTGAAGATATTCTTGCTGGGTTTGATAAAGTTCAGGATCATAAGCAATGCGGCCTACGGTTCTGACAGTTTTCGTAATCGCCTTTTTTTTGACCGCTTCTGTTTCCACTCCTACAGCTCGTTGACTGTCAGGACTTAACTTGACGGCTGCCATTCCTTGTGGCATAGCCTCTTTGACAATAACACCCAAATCTTCGCCGCAATGAGGGCACTTTCCAAGTCGTGCGGACTCTTCAGTCATAGCGATCAAACAGGTTCCATGTTTGCATTTATGAAGAAGGCAGATTTCGCCCGGCTTCATTTTCATCAGCTCTTCGACTGTGAAGGTTTTCATCGCACCAGCTGAAGACGTCGACATTGAATTCGTCATAGCATCATGGCCTTCATGTGCTGACGGCTCTGATTGCCCAGCTTGTCCTGTCTGCCCCACCGTTGTATCAGGCATGTTCTGCATATTCATAGAATTGGAAGAATTGTCGGACTCTTCTGGCCCACGTTTAACGAGTGTCATATTACAAATAGGACAACTCCCCGGCCGATCTGAGGTATAGGTGGGATGCATAGGGCAATAATAAACAGCCTTCTCCGCAGAATGCCCTGAAAACACTTTTGTCAATATTCTCGGTTGAAAAACAAGAATGACTATTGTCAATCCAAGAATGATTAGAACGGTGACGATGATTATCTTTTTTCCGAATTGGATCATGATTTTTTCACTCCTTCGTGAGCAATTTCATTAAGATCTACTCCCGTAGAACGAACGAGGTCGGAATAACTTTTAAGTGCTTCCGTAAAGAACTGAATCTGTGATAGTTTTGCGTTGAAATAAACACGTTCGCTGTCGAGTAGGTTTAGGAAATCAATTTTATTCGCTTCATAACCCGCTTGATCTGCAGAAAGCGCTATTTGTGCTTGAGGAATGACGGCTTCGTCGTAAAGATCAGAAACTTTTATGGCAGAATCAAAGCGGAAGTAAGCATCTTTCACTTCAAAAAACGTCGTATTCTTCACTTCCCGCAGTTTTGCATTCCTTGCTTCCACCATTTGTTTGGCTTCCTGGATTTCGGGAATGATGCGATTTTGCCAAATCGGAAGATTGAATCTTAATGGAAACATCCAGCTATCTTTACCATCCATTGATTCTGTTGTAGTTCCACTCCCAACTTGTGTATATTCAAAACCAATGTTCAGGTCCGGAAAATAGGCAAGCTGCGCAAGTCTCTTGGCATACCCGCTCTTGGCGACCATCGCTTCCGCTTCCTTAACTTCCGGGCGATTTTGAATCGATAAATTTACCAATTCAATCAGCGAATATTTTAAAACGGGCTTTCCGGGAAGTACCGCCGTCCCGACGGGACTCATGGGATCCTGATCCAGAATCGCATTGATCATCGCGCTCACGCTTTCCCGTTCTTGTTTAAGCATATACAGTTTCTCAAGACTCATCGAAACTTCCGCCTGCGCTTTTGCAACATCTCTTTGCGATCCGGACATATTGGAGTAACGCGCTTGGGCAACGCTCTGAATTTTTTTCAACAGTCCTTTAATTTCTTCAATCACCCCAATAGAGGCATCCGTAAAATAAAGTTCATAATACAGTTTCGTCAACCTGTTTGTTACATCACGCTCCACGGCTTGATAACGGGCATACGCTGCCTTGGCTTCACTGTTTGCCATTTTCCCCTTTTCCCATAGTTTGGCAGGAAAAGGAATCTCTTGAGAAACCATAAAACGATTTTCCTGCGGACCAACGCGCGTTTCAACCATATCCCCCATAAGATCTAAACCGGCCATCGGATCGGGAAGTGACGTATCAATCCAAATTCTTTTTTTGGCTGCAAGCCACTCAGCCTGTGAAGCTATAATTTCAGGACTTTTTTGCTTTGCATATTCAATCAAATCCTCAAGACGGAGCGGCTGCGCGGGTTTTTCGGCCGATTTATTTGCTGGAATTTCAACCTCTTTCGAAAAAGCAAGCGAACCATTGATTGATGATATAAAAATAAAAGCAAGCGCCCATATGGTTAGCTTTTCCCCCAAGATGAATTTCTTCATTGTCACCCTCTCTCGTGATTTCATAGATCAATACTTGGATTGTATCATTTCCTTAAATTGCCGATCAATTTATAAATTTCTTCCAGTTTCTCACGACGGGCGCTTTCAGATTTTCCAATAAAAGCATTTTGAACGCAAGCATTCAGATGATCTTTCAGAATAGAGGCTTCTAATCCCCTCAGGGCGCCGATGGCAGCTCCGACGGCATTGAGAATATCCACGCAATACCGTCCTTCTTCAATCATCTTTTGAATGCCACGCACTTGTCCTTCGATCCGCTTTAAATTGTTTAGCTTATCGTGATGACTCATTCCTTTTTTCATGGCGTTCACCTCTGGAGAGAACTATATCATACCCCCGTATGGTATGTCAAGGGCAGCGTTGCAATAATATGAGTCCAAAAGTGGAAACCAAGTAAACCAAATTTACACTACAGTTTATCGGTTCCAGAGAAACATATAAAAAAAAGGACAGATGCTATTTTTTGCTGTGAATCAACACCAAAAATAGCACCTGTCCTTGCGCCACTCTCAAACAAAATTTTATTTTCAATGACAGCGTTTGGGCTGTCATGACTTCCGATAAACATCCGTCTTGTTCATTTATGGTAAGTCATGGCTGCCCTTGCGCCACTCTCAAACGAAATTTGATTTTCAATGAAAACGCAAGGACTGTACTGATTTCCGATTAATATACCCTTGGGTATTTCAATGATAATCAGTGCTGCCCTTGCGCCACTCTCAAACGAAATTTGATTTTCAATGAAAGCACAAGGACTGGTTTTGACTTCCTTATAAAATTATCTATGGAAAGTCAAACCCGCCCTTTTTTGTTAATCTTTGATTTTTCCGTTTAGCTCTTCTCTTCTGTTTTCTCTTCAGCTTTCGGTTGCACCGGCTTGGCTGCTCTCCGTTGGATCGAGAGCGCTAAATTCACTTTGGCTTCCGAATCATGCCTGTAAGCGACATAAACCATATCATCCGCAACTAATTCACTCACGCCCTGAAACCCGATATATTCCGTTTTATCGTCAGTCGTCAACGTGATATCTTGGTCTTTTTCAGGCCCCATCATTTCAACAACCGTTAGCGTTTTTGCTGCCTCATCGGCCGCTTTAAATTTCCCCACCACCAACCGGGTTGGCCCGATTGCCTGTGCTGACAATTGAATGATCAACAACCCAACCAACACCAAAAACACAACTCTTAACTTCTGCATTTTAAAGTCTCCCGTTTAATTGTTGTTTTCTATTGTAGTTACGTTCCTTTTAATCATAAAATATACCTCAATCACCCACCTAACACAAACCCCCAAAACCATACCAAGTATTATCGTGCAAAAGTAAAATAATCTATATATCAATATCTCTTCTGTAAATTCTTATAGGAGACGGGGTTCCGCAATTATGGTAAAATATTTTATTAAGGGGAGAATGAAATTTATGTCCGAAAATAAAGTCGAAAAACCGGTTAAAATCAACCTTGAAACATTTGATGAGGAAACACTTCAGGACACCTATCATTTGATCCGCCATATTAATCATTATGTCGGAAGCGCAAGACTATCACTCCTCCATCTCGAACATTTTTCTAAAAAATGGAAAAAAAACGAACGAATCAATATTCTCGATGTCGGCTCGGGAACTTCGGGAATTCCGGAAGCAATTGCCAATTGGACTCTGGATAAAAATTTTCGGATTTCCGTGACGGGCACCGACACCGATTTGAAAGCATTAACCCCTTTTCAAAGAAATATGCAGGGGTACAAGGAAATCAATTTGATCCAATGCCGATCTCCGCAATTCCCCTTTCGTGATCAATCGTTTGATTATGTGATTTCTTCCACTTTTTTCCATCAACTTGCAAATCGGGAAGCAGTCGAAACATTACGATCTTTCGACAGGATAGCTAAACGCGGCATGATCATTACGGATTTTCTGAAAAGAGAAAGCGCTTTAACGGGCTTAGCAACAATCGCCCTGCTTTCACAGAATCTGACCATTCAAAATACATCGTTATTCAGCGTCGATCGGGGATTCCGACGATATGAAATCGAAACCATTCTGACACAATCTCGCCTTGACTATCTTTTCTTCACGGAACATACCGAACATCAGTTCGCCGTCGTGGGAGAGAAAAAGTAGGAATGCTTTCGTTGATTTGAAAAATCCAGGATAATTTTATGCGGCTCGTGCGACTGTCATCCTTGCACGCAATTCAGAAACAAGCTCGCCAAACACATTTTCCTGATCAAGGCTTTCCGCTGTTTGAGGCTGCATCAGAAATTGAACCGGCACGTCTTTCAGCAACCGATCAGCGGCCAAAATCACCGTCGCGTTTTGGCGGATTAAATCAGAGGAACCTGCAATACGCAACAATTTCGGATAACCGGCTTTCCTGAGTAACTCCGCATCTTCGCTGATAAACGCGGCTGGCGAATCGTTTTGTTTCATCAACTGATGCAAGGCCGCAACCAATTGATTTGCAAGCGGAACCGCCGTCACTCTAAGGTTGTCCGGGAAGAAATGATATTTTGACATTGAATAGTCACGAAGTTTTTTGGCAAATAAATCCACTTCCTTCACCCATCCCTCTCCCTCAGGGAGAGGGCCGGCTTGCCCGACAAAGCGGGGGTGAGGGGCAAACAGCAGATGAATATCCGCTTTGGGCTGATAAGCGGCATATAAAATCAGCGCGTCAAGCTTTGCCGGATCATCCGGAATTTCACGCCGATAATCAAATACGCGGCGGGCCGTTTGAATATTTTTTGTCATTAACTGGCTGAAGGTGCGATTTTTCTTCGTCTCTTCGTCGGAAAGCAATTTCTCCGGTTTCACACCTTGCGGGATTTCGTTCGGTACCTCCGCAAAAGCCAGCGGGACACCCAACTTCGCGGCAACCGACCGGAAAACGGAATCTCCCAATTCTCTCAAACGTAGCGGAAGAATGTTGTCGCGATATTCCTTCACCACTCTTCTGATTCCGCGCCATTCGTTGACATGGGGCATGAGACGTGAGACAGGAGACACGTTACTTTTTTCTTGCCTCATGTCTCTTGCAGCATGGCCCGTTGCAACGCGCATTTCTGAACGGGATCTAAGTCTTGCTTCTTCCTTGATAAAGGCCTTTACTAAATGCGGAAAATGGGAAACGATATTGGGAGGAATGGCTGACCAACCTTCATTGGCCTCAAGCACATTTAAAGCCGGACCTTTGCCCTGGCTAACGTCACCGGCATCTTCAAAAAGATCAAAGCCAACAAATTTTCCTTGAATCACATCCATTACTTTCACCGTCAGTTCACGGATTTCCTGTTGTAACCGTTCCCTGTCATCATACGGATAAATCGAGAAAAATTCATCTTCGGTCAAAACCAGGTTTAAATGCTCTTCGGGCTTTCCAATCGCAAAGATCGCTCCTCCGAACCGGGACACGCCGTTTTCCTGAAACGCATAAGACCGAACCCGCCACTCATAGGGTTTCTGATCAATCATCACCGGCCGGGGTTTGATTTGCTTCCGGACCACCACCGGACCTTTCTTTTGCAGTTCCGCAATCTTATCCAATATGTAATTTGCCAAACGGCGCGTCCGGAGCATTCCCCGCGCCCGGAATTCCCGTGCAGGTAGAATAATCACAGTTCCTTTTCCGCCGATCCGTTTCTGGAATACCCGGAGCATCTCCAAAACTTCATCACGGCCGGCCGATTCCGGAATAATCATTTCATCCGCTCTCGGAATATTTGACTTTCCGAATAACGCTGACTGAACATTCTTGTCCCATAAAAGGGTTCTGAGAGACGGCGAGTAAACCAGTTCATCCGCAAAGATTTTATTAAACTTGGTGAGATAGTTACCTTGTGACATATTCACCGGCAGAACTATATCGAATTTCAAAGCCGGATCAAATGACACCAAAACAAACTGCGCTTCTTTCTCGTCATAATAAAGGCCGTATTGAATCGCATGCCCGTTCACTTGAAACATTCCCGGCTCAGACACAATAATTCGCACACCCGGCTGCTGCGCTGCTTTCAGCTGATTTAATCCCTGAATCGTTAAAACATCGGGCCATAAAAAGATTTTCTCGGAAGCCGGAAAACTCATGTTTTTTCGGATCATCGGCAATGCCCTGCCAAATTGGATAAACAGGCTCAACATTTTCATCCGCCGGAAATAAAGTTCTTCAGGATTAATCTGCAACGATATTTTATCATTATTATTCGTCGTGTCGGGCATAAGCCCCAATGTCAATAATTCCGGATCCGAATCCGTCCATTTGCGCCAATTCGATCGGATATGTTCTCGGACCAGCTGTCGAACACGCCTGAATAATTTTAGTTTAATCTCCTTCGATATTCCGATTCCTTTTTCATTCAGCCGGCGAACATCATACGCCACCACAATATTGATCGACACATATTCCGTCAGTTTTCCCAACGCTGTCAAATATTGAGTCAGCTGTTTTTTGTCGCGGAAATCAACACGGGCTCCCCGTTCGTCGATTAACCCCTGTGCTTCATCAATCAGTTTGTTCAATTCCGCTTCGGTTGCATACTTCTCAGAATTGCGTTCACGCCTTTTCATTCTGATGTAAACCGCAAAAGGATCTTCTGATTTTGAAAAACCTTCCTCAAGCTCAAAAAATTCCCGGAACCCTTCCGGGTGCTCTGTCCCCAGCAACCCTTTCATCACGCGTGCTTCGGAGCGGGGCCTCCATGCCACGCCCGGAGTTGAGCGCGCTTCCGAGCGGCTAAACATTGAAAAAACTTTTGCCAATAATCCGCTTTTCATTTCGGTGTCCTTGATAGCATTCTCAAGCGCGCTAATCTTTTGATCCAGCCGGTTGAAATCAAACGCATCTCCTGAAATTCCATTAAATCTCCGTTCAAGGATCACACGCCATCCTTTGAGGCGCTCAAGTCGCCGTGTCATTCGCTTTCTTTTGTCAGCATAATAGAAATGAATATGCTGAGGACGGGGCGAATAAAAAAATGCGTGGTGATATGCACTTATCGCCTTTTCAAGCTCGACACGGTCCTCTTCCGGCATTTGGCTGATTCTCGCGACTAATGAATTTGTGTCGTTCCTCATATTCAGAATTAACCTCAATGCATAATCACGGAGCCGCGCATTTAATTTCTCCCAAACGAATTCTCTCCTCAACGATTCATAAACCACTCTTTTATTGAAATCTATTTCGGCTTCGCTCCTTGGCGAATCGGGCTCTTGGGCGTCATTTGAAAATTTTCTCCATTCATGCGCTAAAGCGGAACCATTTTCCTCCGTACTGCCTTGAATACTTCGTCTCGCACGATTCACATTGGTCGCAATCCTGTTCCACTCATCATCTGAAACCGTTTCCTTCCACTGAAGAAACAGAACTTTTTTGGCGAGGATATCAACAGGCGTCCCGGACGGCACAACGCGCTCATCAGAGGACATAAAACTTTCCTGAATCAACATTTGTGCCCACACCCACGGCACGTCGTCGAACCACAATTGCGTCAGAAGCTTCCGTAAGCCGGCCGGAGAATGGTCCGCCAGGACCTGTTGAGGCATTCCTATCTGTTGGGACATAAAACTTCCAAGCCGGTCCCGTACTGTTCGAGGCGTGATGGCCGACAAAGTGCTCCCGAGAAATGTTCTGCGCGGGAAACGAATACCGCTGAGATCCTCACTTCGGGCTTCCGAGCGGGGTAAAGCGGAAGTAGGTTTCTCTTGCGCATCAGTGAGAAAACTCGTCCGCGTTCGTGGCTTAACAGTCCGCCCAGCCGGATGTGATGGCACCGCACCATGGTCCTTCGAGGCCGTTGACACTGACAGCATTGCGATCTCGCGTTTTAGATCCGGCAAGCGATAAAACTGCCATTTCGCGCCGCGAAAAGGCATCTCAAGAAGTTCGTCTTGAAGTTGCTTCAATTTTCTTGTCCACATGAGTTCATCTTTTACCGCCGCTTCGTTTTGAAAATCTCCTCGTCTGACTCTCCCGGAAAGTTCTCTTGCAACGTCCTCATTCGCAGAAGCATAGATTTCATCAAAAAGTTGGGGTGCTCGCTCGGCAAACGGAGCAGCATGCTTAAGAATAAAAGGTTTAAACTGCCGATGGACCATCTCACTGATAAAATGTTCCTGCAAACAACGAAGTGCCTGCAGCGAACTTTCTTTTGCCGCTCTTTCATATTCAAGCTTCAAAGACCACAGACGGTCCAAATTCAGCCAGCCGTTGGGATCGAACGCGAAATCTCCTTTCATGGTACTCGTCTTCGTATCAAAACTCAAAACTGCGCCCATAAAACGTCGCCACTCAAGATCATTGGTTTTGATTTTCTGAACCGCTTGATCGGTAATCTGTTGGTACAGAGCATCAAATTCCTTTTCTTTTCCCTGCCACACTTCTCGTTTCCAATCCATATGCAGTATATTCGCAGTCAAGGATATCCGAGAACCAACCGGCCAATCCATCGCATCACGGACTGCTTGAGGTTTTTCCCCTATATAAGACTCGGCCGCCCAAAACAACTCCTCTCCTACCCACCAATTAATAAATTGGCGTGCGGGCGGACGAGGATTAATCACAATTTTCCCGGCAAAACCGCTCAAAAGATCCACCGCCTGCTTTGCGACGGCGCCGCCGATCCTTAAATTCGACAACATTTTATTGGCAGCCGGAAGAACAATTGTCTGTACAAACAATGCGCGCCGCGTCAACTTATACTTCGGCCTGTCCGGTTGTTCTTCCTCTGCCTGACCGCCATCTGCGTTGCGTGCTTCTGAGCGATCTTGCTGGGAAGGTTTCACCGAATAAATACGCACGGGAATACCAAGAAAATTTGTAATTGAAATCCGATCGCCCGGCATCAATTCAACCCGGATGATTCCCCCGCTTCTGTTCTGGCCTGTCACATTCTTTCCTTGGCCGTTTATTTCGTAATAGTCATCTTCCGCCCGAAAATACATTGTCTCTTGACTGGAATCCCACCGCCTGATTTCCATGGGGAAATAGCTCTGTGCCTCGCCTTTCGCCTCCGGCGGGAACCTCAACTGAAAATAACGCGGGACCACAACGCGCAAAAGATGGTGGGCTGAAATCGTCACAGTTTCATCGTTACCCAAGACTACCGGCTTAATTGAAATATTTTTATTTGCTAATAACTTTTTTTGTTCAGCCTTAAGTTCCTTTATCTCATTTCCTAACTCTCTGATTTTTGCGCGATGCTGATGGGCAATGACGCTATCCTTCCAGACATCCTTCCCGTATATTCCGGGGATAAGAATCAATAAGCCTATCAACCATATTCCATCCCATGAAAAATGGACTCTAAAGAGAACATAAATGATGCCGCCAATCATTAAACCAGCCGCCATACTGATCGTCCAAACGAAAGCCCTCCAAGCTAAATGCCGTGATCCGTGGTAAGTGACTGCTGCCAGCAATTGTTCTTCTCTTTGGATAATCGATTGTTGTAATTTAATTTTGCTAAAAATCGCCAAGGCCTTAAAGAAACCGGCTTTATACTCTTCCGCCTCTGTTACAGAAACGGTACGGGTTTCCGAGCGGGGTTTGGTCTGCGCACCGGCAATATCCTGCCAATTCAATTGTCGGAGCACTTCGAATTGCATTTCATCCGATAATTCCATGAATCGCGCATAATCAAAAAAGTAAACATATTTTGAACTGCCACCCTTTTCTTCGGAAAAGGGATTAATCAGAGGACTTTTCGGCGCGTTTCCGTTGAGCTCGATGCCGTTTCCCACATAAATTTCCGCTTGCGGACCCAATAAACGATCCACCGCTTTTCGAATAGAATCGCTTTTCGCGAACGTCCGCAATACCTGCAATTGTGATTTGATTTTTCCCGCCAAGGTTTCGTCCTTTAAATCTTTTCCGCCAACCAACACGACTCCATGGAAATCTTTTACGATCCACTCCGTCCCGACAGCCGGCCAATATTTTCGATCCCCTTGTTTTTCTCCGTACGCAATTTCCCCTTTTTTCAGAGCCGGCAGATCCTCAACATAAACCGCCCTTGGAATTTGTGTCGCCATCCAATCGAATGCAATCATAGACATGGACCAGTCGTAAGATTCGTCTATATGTAATCCCCTGACTTTGCTCACGGCCTTTGCCGTGTCATACGGCAATAATTCACCTCCCAACAAACCTTGTTGTGTCTTTTTTAACGCCGCATTTCTCAAATAAAACACATTAATTGAACCGTCGGAATTAATAAAAACCGTAACCAAATCCAATAACTGCTTCGTTTCTTTTTGTTCGGAAACAGGAAATGAGCTCACGTATTCTTCAGCGTAAGCCGTCCAATCTTCCAATTTCGCTATCGACCTGCCTTTTGCTACCATCGCTTTTAGATTTAATACCAAATTGATCATCGGTTCATAATATATCTGCGTTTCATAAATCGCATAATGCTGAAACCAATTTCGATAAATCGGATTTAAAAGAAAATCATCATATAAACCTTTCGCGTATTCAGGCTTTTCATCACTCTCCAGTGGAACATACACAACATCTGCTTCCGGCATTTTTTGTTTTGCGGCCGCAAATCTTGCCTTCCATTCGTCGATTACTTGCTTTCGAATCGCCAGCAAATTTTTCCCGACCGGCGAAGCCTTTTCAAATACCGTCAACCGAAATAAATATCGCATATAAACGATTTGCATGTCCTTCGGGGCTTCCGAAAAACGCAAAATGTCCACAACAGGCACCAAACCGCGCTCAACGCGCATGACATCGACCGGTAAACGCATGGCCGCCCCGTTGACACTCAGATTGGGCCCGATGTAGGAATCCGCAGATAATCGTATAAACCCATCCACCAGCTCACGGTCGACGGCTGACACGTCCTGTCTCCGTTTAAAGTCCTGTAAAAATTGACGCCATTGTCCTCTATAGAACTCTAAACGCTCAGGCGGAATTCCTTTGATGGCAAAATCTTTGGGGGTCCGATACGCAATCTGAAGTGATTCCCGGTGGTCAATATTCAATGCCGTCGTTTGAGCCTCGTAAACTCGTCTTGCACTTTTCCACAGCTCAACGACAAACACCAAGCTGAACGTAAAAACACCGGCAAGACCGATACGAAATACCCATTTTTTCCTGTATTTATTTCTCTCCGATCTATTGCGCTCAATGGTTTGAATTTCAGGCTTCAATTGTTCCAGGATTTGACTTTCGATAAAAGCTCTGGTTGAAGAAAGCGGAAATTCGATTGTGGCCCTGAGCTCGCGATGCTTTTGAGACTGAATCGTTAAGACGACTTGCTCATCGGGCTCCGATTCCGGAATTTGAATGTCCTTATCCCAGCGACCATATTTCACCCATAACTGGCTCGAAAATATTTCTGCTAAATTCGTATCTAACGCTGTTTTTCTGTGTGCGAATAATTTCTGCCGATCCTGTACCTGCTTTGCTTCCCGTTGCTTTCTCTGTGCTTCAGCAGCAAGTCCTACTTTCTCCGCCCGTTCTTTGCGTTTAATTTCAGCGAGTTCATTTTCTGACACAATTTTTGACGGCAACTTCAGGTCGAGACGCTCAAGAATCCTTGCTTTTGTTTCTTCATCCGGAATTCCATACAAAAGTCCTACCACATGAACTTGTTTTCTTAAAATATAATGCCGCCATATTCTTAAATCTGATTCTGCACCCGATAATTTTCGCAACCCCATAAAGGAATCCTCGTTTTCGGGAATCAACACAACGGATCCAAATACATTGCGGCCCAATTTCGGCTTCCGTTTATACGAAAAAGTGATGAATTGCGCGTCATCATTGAAGACAATACTTTCGGGCGCATTTTCTTGCGTTAAAACTTTCGCAACCTCCTCAACACCGCTAATTTCGCTGAATCCAATCGCAAGCCATTGTTTTAATGTTTCAGGCGAGTCTGTTTTTCCGGAAAGGTGCAGTTTATCCGTTTCAGATAACGCGCCAAATTCTTTCGATAACACACTCTTTAAATTCAGCGGATCTAAAGATCCCAAGTCCTTATCAATAATTGATCTTGCCTCGGCCCTGGAACTGCCCGCCATCCTGAGGGAGTCCGAAGAACGACTCAAAGGATCTCCGGTTATCGTCTCTGTCCTTAGATCCTTCGGCTCGCTTTGCTCGCTCAGGATGACATTATTGTGACGCAAAAAGGGGACAGGCAATTGCCCAACAGGAGTCATATGCCTGTCCCCTTTTTGCAACCTCACTTCCGAACGTTTTCCATCTTTACTCGCCGGTTCCGGGATTGGTTTCAGCATCACTTCTTTGACTATTTTTTCAACAATTCCCGGCATTTCCGCACGCCAATTAATCGGCTGGCCAGCAGCCTTTTTTTCCACGGCTCTTACAGCCTTATCCTTGTATTCGTTAATCACTAATAATGTTTGGGACCAATTACTCGTTTCTCGCTGATAGCGCCAGGTTCCCAACTCACCGGCGCTAATTTCAATATGAACGATGCCCCTGTTTAGTTCCACTTTTTCTATTTGGATTTCCGGTTTTTCATAAACAGGCGGTAGTTCGGATGATTCATCTGCCGGAGTTTCGCCCTCGGCTGTTTCAGAACTTGCTGGTTGATCAGGCTCACCCTCGGACACTTCCACCGGCTCTTCCAGCAATTCTTCCACCTCTGCAGCGGGTTTCGGCATTATCCAAACCGCAAGCGTCACATTGTCGGACGTGTGATATTTCCCAACAGCACGCTCCGTCACAAGCTTCTCGGCCGTTTCATTTCTTCGAACAATGCGGGAAAATAAATTACTTACAATTTCTTTCGTTGTTTGGTCGGCAGGAACTAAACTTCCATCAGATCCAACAATGACAACGCTTCCCTCGCCAAGTTCCCAAACGCCAATCTCAGGTTGGTGGTTTAAAATATTGCGCAATGCGTTATATCCTAACGCTCTGGACAAATGAAGCGCATAAGGCTTAACATTTTCGCCCCTATTATGATCTGCTTGCCAGCTTGCCTCAAGTTTTGTGATTACCCCCAGTTTTTCCAAATAATGTGCGCCGCGCGCTTGCGCTGCTTCCAGTTCAGCTGGGTTTGTTTTGATATTGTGCTGAGAAGAAATCCGGACTTTTTTATCCTTGTCATAAGCAGCCACAAATGAATCACCGAGAACGGCCCAGTAAACCTTTTGATTTCCTTTCGGAATATAAGTCACCGCAACCGTCGTGCCGGAATTTTCATCTTTCGTTAATTCATCAAGTACTTGAAACAAAACCACAAACGCTTTTTCCGCGTCACCTTTACTTTCCTGCATCGCCTTAATGAATTGGCGCTCGATATTATCCTTCACGATTTGTGCCGCTTGAAAACCCTGGCTTCCATCCATCACCGCCGTCAGAACTCCTTCGATATCCCCGGCATGAATCCGGACCGAAACGTGCCGATCTTCCTGTTCTTTTTTCTGTCCGAGATGCTCTGAGATTTCCGGCAGAGGTTGTTCGACAACTTTCTTAACCACCGGTTTGGGCGCTGGTTTTGCAACTTTAATGTCTGGCTTCCCCGCCGCCGCACTCGCAACCGGAGCTGCGAGCGCAGTAGAGAGCGCACTCTGCAACAAGGCCCGGTCTAATTCGTCTTCTTCCCGTCCGCTTGCGGTCGGTTTGACCGCATCCGCACGTTCAGAAACAGGAGCAGGTTTTGGCGTCACAAGAGGTTCAAGACGTACTTGATAAGCGCGAACCGCCGCCTGCATGGGATCATTCCAGTCTTTATGCCCAAGAAATGGAAACTTCTTATCATCACGACCGGTTAAAACCAATTTGATCTCATGTTCAAATCCCGACACCGCCAATTTCGACTGGAGAGCCGGCTCTTCGAGTTCTTTTGCTGTTTGCTTGATTAGCGCTTGAATTTTCTCACGATATTTCTCTGCAATCTGCCCGATGACATCCTGTTTGCCGGTTGGGTGAATTGCATTTGCGACAATCCACCACATTTGAAATTGATCATTCTGATAATCCGCCGGAACTCCCCCTCGAAAACGCATCAAAGCCGATCCCCCGCCCACTTTCTTATCTTCCGGCGCGATGCTCCAGAATTCGTGAAACAACTCGAGCAATTCTTCTGACGAGAGAATTTGATCGAACGCCTGATCCATAAAATGGTCGAATACTTCCGAATATTCCTCGGTTTGCTTGAGCTTTTCCAAATAACCGCTTACCATCGTCGCCGTCATTGCCTCACCGGAAAGATCTGTTTTCTCGCCGCGAAGATATCGCCTTAGATTTTCGATGGATTGCTCAAATGGGCTCTTGGGTTGAATGAATTGCTCGGCAAATTCAACAGCATGATTAAAATGAGCGGCACTTTGCATGGAGATATCAAAATAATTCGGATGGCCGGATGAATCAAAAATGACATGCCGGCCGTTGACAACTATAACCTGATTTGCCCCGATCATCACTTGGCGAAGCTTGGGATATTTAATCTCGATCACGGCAGGCTTGGTATGACCCGAAAGCAAAAATTTCGCACCCAACACAGCGATTAACTGCGCGGTATCTTTTGGATCATACCGTTTGTCCATAATGACACTGGTCTCACCCGGCTTCAGTTTAACGTTGATCACATCCTGCTTCGTCTCATAACGCCGGTCGGCGCTTCCATGAATAAGCGCAATTTTATTTTCACCTTTTGAATCCGTTGCCGTCATCATGAGCGGCAGCCCTTTCATGACTCGCGTAATTTCAATTAAAATCGCCGGACCATCTTCGTTTTTAAAGCGTCCGGAAATTGCTTTTTTGAACATCTCGTCCTGATCCGTAAAAACCTTCTCCTGCTGAACGTCAATCACGGAATATAAATTGTCATGGTTTCCCGGGATTAAATGAACTTGTGTTGGAAATAAAATTTTCCACTGCAGCACCACCAGTAACGTACGAAGGGATTCGAGATACGCTTCCGGATCATCCACTTTGTCTGCGTCCGCCGGATGCAAGAAGTCACCTTCCAGGAATAAATGCTGATTCGGTTTTTTCTTAAAAAAGTTTTCACCGCCGATCGCTTTCATGATTTCACGGAAATGGTCCGTCCTGCCATGCAAATCGCTAATCACAACCGCACGATCCACATTTCCGACTTCCAATAACGCTCCCGGTTGCTTTTCGTTATTCAAAGGCCTTTCGTCATTTGAATATAAATGAACGGCTTCTTCCGCAGCTTTGAGGATGGTCATCTGGTCTTTTGTTATTTTCGCGAAATCTTCTTTCTTCAACGAAATAGCTAAAGCCTTTTTCCTTAAATCACTGCGAACTTCGGCCCGCCCGCCTCCAGCGGGAGTTTCGTGTTTCGAGTTTAAAGTTTGAAGTTCACTTCTTCCATCCAGCTTCGCAAAAACGGGGACAGGTTCTGCGTCAGCGAAACCAGAACCTGTCCCCGTTTTTGTGGAACTATCTTGCTTGTGGTGCGCTTCGGATCGCACGACGCTTTTCGGGTTCGGGCTATTTCCAATGGTGATCAAATGTTCGAGCCGTTGATTGATTACTCCCTTTGCCATGTTAGCGGGATCCGACAATAAACGAATATTGGAACTTTCCCGAGACCCGATCCATCCGATTCCGGTTTCGAACAAGCGGAAATTATTTATCTTGGCAAGCAACAGCAATTCCGTATCGAATGAAAACCGCACATCCCGTGCAATCGGCAAGATCGTTTCCAAGACCGATTTCCGGAATCCTTTGAATCCGGCTTGTGTGTCTAAAATAGGCCCGATGGGAAGCGCAAGACGGACACCCGTGTTATACACTTTGCTTTCAAGCTGAGAAAATGCAGTCCTCCCATAAACAACCGACCCGGACTTCTGCCGCGATCCTGCCACCACATCTGCCCGGTCCTCAGCAAGCGGCTCGAGCAGTAGGCCGATTTGCCGCAAATCCGTAGAAAGATCGGCATCCGTGTAAATCACATAATCGGATCCTTGTTTTACCAATTCCTCCAATCCATATAAAATCGCGCCGCCCTTCCGGCTTGCATTGGCAAACGCCTCTCCTTTTTCTTTCGCAAGAAAACGGACTTGAACCTGACCGGTTTTTTTCAGATCTTTATATTGCTCTTCGTCTAAAATGTTTTCCGCAATATATCCCGATCCATGGGGATCCCCGTCATCTACCACAATCAATCGCCAATCAATCACATCCGAAACAGAATCAAAAAGATCTTTAATCTGTGCAATTTTAATCCTGAAGAAATCTTCCCCATTTTCATGTTCAGCTTTTGTTAAAATTCTTTCGTGTTCGCCATACATGGCATACGTAATTCCGACTAACAGCTTTTTGCCGGTTTTCTGCTGACGGAGCATTTCAGCAAGCGTGCGGATATACTCTTTGGATTGAAGGACTTTCGCATCCAGACGCACTCGTATCTCCGGTGGCAATTCCTCTGTTAGCGGATTGAGCGGGTCAACCTGGCGCGCTTCGGCACGTTTGAATGTTTCATCCGAAACATTCAAAGTACTCTCGTGCACTTCGGTTAATAATCCCCTGGAGCTATCTTTAATATTGCGCGCTTCGGCACGTCCGCCTTTGGCGGTAGTTTCGAGTTCCGAGTTCAAAGTTACAAAAACGGGGACAGGTTCTGTGTCGGTGAAACCAGAACCTGTCCCCGTTTTTGCGGCACTATTGTCATTGTTGCGCGCTTCGGCCCTCGCTCGATCCCCTTGTGCATCGCGAGGACTCTTGCGCCCTGTGGTTAATAATTCCTTGGAACTATCTTGCTTGTGGTGCGCTTCGGCGCGTTTTGCGTCATTGATATCAAAATCAGGATTTATTTCCTTTGTCGCTTTATCAAGTTTTCTCTTCAGCTCCTCGCCTTTCACCGGATGAATAACCGCAACCTCTGCAATTCTTTTCAAAAGCTTCTCACGCGCATCGTTAAGTGTCGCCTCATCGAACAAAATTTCGATATCCTTTTGTATAGCTCTCGCCTTAAGAACGGCATCTGAAAAATCCTTTTGCCGTTCGATTTTCCGTTTTAATAGCGCGATATCTTTTGATTTAGGATTAAGCGCTCTTAATTTATTTAAAAGTTCACCCGCCGCTTCAATCGCATCGTCTTCACCCCCATAAAGGACTGCTTCAATTTGATTCGCTAACCGGCCCTCAGGAGAGGTTTCCCTTTCCGCTTTCAACCGTTCTAATTCGCCGATTTCTTTCTTTAATCGTAAAACTTGGGGTGAGCTTTCGAAATCCGGGTGTGCCTTTATTAATTCGCTCAAAGCCTGTGCTGCGTCATCCGCAAAGCCCAACCGAATGAACTCATGAACCCCATTCAGTAATTGATCAAAAGCAGAAATTGATTTCGCTCTTTTTGGTTCAGATTCCAATCGTGCGATCTCGGGATCTTCGGGAAGTTTTCGCTTTAATTCTGTTATTATTTTTTCGGCTGCTCCGAAATCTGCTTGTTGAAGAAGCGCACGGACTACCGGCAGCTTTTCTTTTTTATACAAATTATTGTTTTGAGCTTTCAACGTTTCATTCAATTCCGAAATCTCCGCTTCATACACTTTCGCCTTCTCAAGCAATCGTAACGAAGCAAAAACTTGATCAATTTCGTCATGAGCTTCCGGATATTTCTCTCGATAAATCAATAATTGGACATGCCCAATCGCTGTTTTGACTTTCGCCATTTTCTTTCTAACCGTAATTAAACGTTGCAACCGGTCTACGACTTTTACTTCTTTAGCGATCAAACGTCTTCCGTTAATCCCTTGGAGATTTAATTTTCTAACGTGCGCTATAGCCGCCTCAAGCTTATCTTTATTAATATCATCTTCTATCTTTGCAACAGCGGCGCGGAACTTTTCAGCATCATCGTCAACAGCCGTTGTCGCAGGTCCCGTTTGCCGATCGGTTTTCGCTCGACTTCGAGCTGGTTTCTCCGGCCTGGATTGCATTTCTGCCGGCTCTGGCAATACGGCGGCAGCTTCAGGCGGGTTAGGAGCGGTTTCTACTATAGGTGTCCCCACCGCCACCGCCGCGGCTGCAGGCGCTGTTTCAAGCGGAATGGTTGCCTCTATCACTTGAGAGACAGCTTTACCTTTTCTTGGAGCAGCTTTTAAAGGAACGGCCGGAGCTTCCTCAACAGGCAACGCTTTGGCTTTGGGCTGAGGAACAGGCTTTGGAGGCATTATTTTTTCGATGCGCTCCGCCAATTCATCCAACCGTTGCTTTGCACCTGATAATCGAATTTCTCTTAACCGTCTTAATGCTTTTGAGGCATCCACAGAACGCTTTTGGGCAATCAATATTTCAACTTCATAGATTCCCTCTTCGAATTCAATCACCGTTTCCAACCGGTCAAACTGAGGATTCTTCCCATTTTTATCTTTTGCAAGATTAAGCTTTGTTCTTGCTCTGCCGAATTTTTTCTGATCAATGAATGATTGAACCGATACAATATCCTTGGCAAGCTTTTGTTCGCGCTCTTTCCTTTTCGCATCTCGAACAGCTTGCGCTGCTTTCCTGGCCGCTTCGGCCTTTGCTTGTTTAATTTTTACTTTCAGATTAAGCAACACTTTTGAATCCGGACGTTTCCGACTGGCTTCCTTCAATACGGCTGCCGCTTGATCAAAGTCTTTTTCAGCAATCAATGCATTAACCTCATCCCGCACATCCGCTACTTTTATAATTTCTTCCGGAGTCTCAACTTCGACCGGCGCTTCTTTCTTTTTTCTCTCTCTTTGTACAGCACTTCGTTTTACACCTTTCGCTTGCTGTATTTTTCTCCTCAATCCTGCTATTTCCGCTTTTGCCGTCGGCTCCTGCCGGAATACATCAAGCGCTTTAAACGCATCGGAAAGTCGATCCTGTTCAATCATATTCTCAATCATCTCGACCCGTTTTGTATTAAGCGCTAACCGCAACCGCACCACTTCATTTTCTGCTCCAGGTATCCTTCGCAACGAACGCAGTCCGTTGGCAGCTGCGGCCCCAAGACCTTGCGCAATATTCTCCCCAATTTCCGCAGATTTCATTCTCACCCGCATTTGATTCTCCAATGTCACCAACTTTTGAGAATCGGGCCGTTCTTTTTTTGCCGTTTTCAATAACGCCAAAGCGTCTTCAACTCGTCCGGAAGATTCGAACGCTCTGGCTTGTCTCTCCACCTCCCGCACATTCAAAACTTTTTCCGGAACAACCGCTTGTTGTCGTTCCTTTATTTTTATGTCAATCGCTTTCAGCAATGCTGCCACTTCTTTTTTTACGGCAGGCTCCCTCCGCAAAGAACTCAACATTCCGGAAGCCCCGCGAAGACGATCCCGCCTGATTAAACGCTTCGCTTTCTGAAGTTTTTTTGCATCTTCTATTTTCTTTTTTAGCCGAGGCAGTTTTTTAAAGTCCGGATCTTTCTTTGCATATTTTTTCAATGCCCGATCAGCCTGTCCAACCCGGTTTCGCGCAAGCGAGCTATCAATTGTTTTTTCTATTTTTTTTCTCGCGAGCATCAGGCGTTCTTTTTTGATTTTATTGGCTTCTGCTATTTTTAAGGCTTCTTCTTTTTTAGAAGGCTTTTTCAAACTTTCGGTTTTTGATCCGCTTTTAGGTTTTCTTCCCCTCGTCAGATTAGATTCCCAGGTTAAATCTTTTTCAATGGCATCTTTCAATAAATCTTCAGCCTGATAAAATTTAGCAATCTGGCGCATTTTCCCAACGGGAAAAGTAGCGGCTTTGTGTTTCTCGTCCGGCTTGCGTTCCCAATGCGAAATCGTGCTGTGAAGATGATCTATGTTTTCCGTTTCAAATTTAATCCCGGCCTCCAGAAACGCCTGGCCGAGTTCCTCCTGTGAGAATCCATAGCGGATTCGGAGCCAATAAAGTTGCCGCCAAAGACCTTCTGCCTTTTTCATCGCTTCTTCAAGCGGAAGCCCGACAATGATATAAATAGGATCGAGCTCGAGTGCCATCGCAATCAATAATAAATGATTGGCTATCTTAGGTAACACATTGCCGTCTTCTATCTTTTCCAAAGTATCAACAGAAATGCTTGTGATGCCCGAGAGCTGCTCCAAAGTCATTTCCCTTTTCTCTCTTACCGCTTTAATTCGAGCTCCGACCGTCTTCGGTAATAAGCTTTGTAAGAAATCACGTCCGAGTCGCCTGGCAAAATTTCTTAAAAAGGGTATCTTTGCATTTTCTTCACCGATCTCAGCTTTTCTTTCGCCCTCCGCCATGCCCATCACCACTTCCGGCACTTCGACTTCAGGAGGCTCTTTTCCCGAATCAGGAACAATCGGCAGGAGAATTTCGCTTTCGCTCTTTTTCTGTTTTGCCTTGTCCGCCACCGTGGTTTTCGCCGTTTTCGTTTTTGATTGTTGTTTCAATGTTTCTATTTGCTGATGAGTGAGCCCCATTTTCCTCAATAACAGATCCGTTTCTTTCACACCCCTTTCTTTTTCCTTTTTAGGACGTTTCAAATTCCGTTCAATACTTTCTCTTATTTCTATCAATTCAAGACCGGCAGTTGTTTTTTCAGCTCTGGCTGCTTGCCAAATGAGCGCACGAGAGGGTTTTTTATCTCCCATTCGGCGAACGACTGTTGAAACAATCAATGTTGTTTCTCTCACCCTGTCATCTACAAAATTAGCGCCGCGCTTAACCGCTCGATGGATTTCTCCGTTTGATACAAGCGCTCCTCTTGGACCGGTTTTCAACTTGCTTAAAAAGATGGAACGTGTTTTATCGGCATCGGGAAGAAGTAGTTTGGCCGCAGCAAAAATTTGATCGCGTTTCCGAATAAAAAAGGGATCCCGCCGCAAAAATTCAAGCAATGGGATAAACGCGTTTTCAACACTCTTATAATTTCCAAGCGCTTTACCGTCTTCCGGATGTTTCCGCGACCACGTTGCAAGCGCCTCAAGTTCCTGATCTGTAAATAAATAATAGAGGAATATTTGCTTATGGTTTAAACGTTTCGCCCGATCGGACATTAGAATCGTTTTCATTTCTTCGGGTGTGATAAACCCGGAGGTCAGAATCCATCGCAGCAAAGGAATAGACAACAAAGCAGGAGCATTTAACTTTAAACCTATTTTGTTGCGCGCTTCAGACCTCTGTTTAACGGATAGCGTGGAGCGTTTAGCGTTTAGAATATCCATTTCTATACGCTCTACGCTGGGCACTATACGCTTCTCTTCGCGCGCTTCAGCTCTGGCTTGTGACTTCAAATTCAAAAAGAAAGTTGCGTCCAGTCCCCCCTTCCGAATCAATTGATCCAAATCTCGGAGAGCCGCGATCGTATTCGACATCCACTGAAATGTTTTCGGATTTTGATCCATGGCCTGCAAAGCTCTGGTGTTGAGTGGGCCGATTTCCCCATGGTCTACTAATCGTTCCTCCGGCAATCCGCCCACAAATGTTAGCACCTTCTGCAAAAGTGAAAATCTCGCCATTTCCGGAATAAGTTCAAGCTCATGACCGGCCAGCGGTTCTTCTTGATTGAAGACTTGAATCGCTTTTTTAAGACCGTCGAGATTATATGAAACTCCGTCCGTCCCTTTTGTCGGAAATAATCCATTAAATAAATCCAGAATCAAATAATCCTGACGCAAGTGGTCCCAATCAAGCACATTTTCCACACGATCACCGTCAAAGGTCACATTCCGGAAATGATAATCACCATGAATCAAACCGAAAGGAAGCCGATAAAGATTCTCCGGCGATAGATGATGTTCCGTTAAACTAATTTGTTGCTGTATAAAATCGGCATGCTGCAAAAAGAGTTTTTCGGCGCGAGTGAGCGGGTCTATTTTCCGCAACAAAAATGTCTTTAAGGCATCAAGTTTTTCCCGTTTTTCAGTTAAATCAATCGCCGCCGGACCCTGTTTTTTTCCGGATGGTTTAATCTGACGGAATGCTTTCCTCAATTTCGCCAACGTCTTCACATAATCGACGAATCGCGTTTCTGTCATAGCAGAAAAATCATCAGCTTGATTGAGCGGAACACCGCGCGCCTGATTCCAAAGAATATATGCTTTCCCATTACGATCTAAAACAAAATACGGATCTTCCGGCTCACTGATCCCCTCAAGTTTGGCTGATGGAACAATTCCCGGGGCCATACTGATCTTGTGACGTAAAACGGAAATATCGAATCTTGCTATTTCCTGAACAGACAAGTCCGGGAATAACTTATTGGTTAGCGGTTTCAAATAATAAATTCCGCCGTCGGATTCGACCATCAATGTCTTACCGTGCGGCCCTCGGCCTCCTGTTACTGGAATAACCCGATGAATCGCACCGATTTGAGCAATATAAAATGGCAGAACCCTCCTCGCGGCTTGCAAATCCTCTTGAACATAAATCGGCAAATGAATCCAATCCGAAGGAAGAACATTCTCTGAAAGCAACCCGAACCACTGGCTTTTTCCAGAAGAACCAGAACGAACCTCTGAACGCCCCATGTTAATTTTTTGTATTGCATTCGGAGTTTTAATCAACAATCCCCACGGATATTTCAAGGCATCCACTTCATAAATTGACAATAATAAATCAAAAATATAGCCGCCGACTTCAGCTTCGGATCCGATCCCAAAAGCGTCATGGTCAGCCACAAACTGTGATACCGCACGAACCGCATCTTGATAGGTCGCAATAGGCACGCTCAACGTATCTCCGCTAAATATTAAATCCAATTTGATCCGCCAAGGCTCTGCTTCTGGATAATCCGCGAAGTAAGCCCACAATCCTCTTCCGGCATATTCCCCTTTTCCTCTCGTTCCCCAATAATTTTTAAAACGGTTCCAGTCGAATGCTTTCGCAGGACCACGCGCATGCATATCCCGGATTAAATTCGCCGTTCTTCTGTTTCCGCGATTAAAAAATGGCCGATGAACAACGCGGACAGTTTTGTAATGTCGATTTTGTTCATCAAAAAATAGATTAATTTCCTCTCGCGTCAACAACTCCGCCGGCAGCCTTTCTATTAATTGCTTACGTGCAGATTCCGGAATATTCAGCTGGTAATGCATTCGGCGCATTGCCGCTGCAACGTCGGAAGCACTCACAGGACGTTTCATCTGCGAAATCCTTTTGCGGTGATGCACTCGCCCGGCCCGGAACAAATCTCGAATACTTTCTTGTTTCAGTAATTCTCTCAACTGTTCGTCATGAGCCTCAATGATCTTACGCACCCTCATTAAACTTTCGGTCATTTCGGAAGCCGATGAATATTCACGGCGGACGGCTTTTTCAACAACCTCGCTCAATTCCATCGGAATAATAGGATCTTGTTCCAACTCCGGCCCGCCCGAAACATTCGAAAAGCGATAATCAAGAGGCACCCATTTCCGAACCCCGTAAAAGACGCGGTGCATAACAAGCCCAAGAATCATCGTATCCACATGAGCCGTTGTTTCTTCCGCGTCCTCCGCCATTCCATAGTCGATAAAAATAACCTTGCCGTTCTCATCGAGCATAACATGATTCAAAAAACCATCCCGGTGGATCAGGCCTAAGCTGTTAAACTGGCCGATCTCTCGCGATATTTCAATAAAACGGTCAAGCACGTCTAAAAGGCTATCTGCTTTCTCCAAATAATTTTTTAAATTATTGGGGTAATATTTAACAACCATCAAGCCGGTCAAATGGTTATAAGTGTCTGCATCGCGGATATACCCGCGGCCAATCGTCGCTTGCACAGTTTTTTTATATTCGTAGGAATCTACAATCTTAATGATCCATTTAGCCCCATTCTCATCTTCAGCCTGATAAGCCCATCTTGTTTCTTTTTCAGTTAACCTGTATCGATGCCCATTAATAGTAATTTCTATTTTTGATTTAAAAGCACTGAGTAAAATATCCCTGACAATTTCAGCATGAAGAGGTATCCGCTGCGACACCGCTCTTTCCATGATACGGCCTATTTCCGAAGGGAAATCTTTAACATATTGAACAAGCATTCTGACCGCAAACCGGCTTTCAGCCCAAAACGCATCATTTTGAATCGACAACAAATAATCAAGGTCCCTGTCAGAAAATCTTTCATTTTCACGTAAAAAACTAATTTCATATATTTTACGATCAAACCGGACATCAAAAGAAATATCCAGATTTCTCTTAAATTGATTTACAAGCTTCTGGGTATATACCGGCTCTTGTTTTCGCCATTCTGTGATTTCTTTTTGCGCAGCTTCGAGATCTGAAAGCAACGCTGTCATAGATTCATACTTGCCGGCGGGATCGTTCGATTTCTGTTCAAGCGCCTTTCTGAGAATTTCGTTGACGATCGGAGGGACTAACGTAATTGATTGATATACTCCTCCAAGGATCGGATACCGGTAAGTAAATCCATAGTAAAGCAGGCTTCCAATTCCATAAACATCCGCCCGCTCGGATAAATGCCCGGCCCATTCGGCCAGACCGGTATTTGTCAACACCACTTGATCCGATTGCTCCGGATCCAAAGTAACAACACCATACGGCCGCGCGAGATCACCATGAACATATCCTTGCTGATGCATAGCGATTGCCGATTTGGTGATCTGAATAGCAATTTCCAGCCAGCTGCATACGCGGTGCCAGCGATTCACATAATCATTAAACCCCTGACCGTTCACTCTGTCTGCCACCTGAATTCGGAGTACTTCATCATAAACAATGGGTTTTACAAAATGAACGGGCTCCAATTCGCTCATCCGCTGTAACCGGGCATGTTCAGCAGGAACAATATGACTCGCCACATAATACCTAGTCGGCTCAAACTTTTGAGGATCACCATCGGCCAGCACAAATCCGCCTTCTATTTTTTCCATGACTCGATAAGATTGTCCCGCTATTTCGATAGGTTCCTCCAATTGCATGACCCGATCCATCACTTCTGCCAATAATCTATATGCGATCGGAATATTTGATTTTCTTGCAATCCGAAGCAATTCACGCAAATCTTCAATCGTTGCCTCTTCACGGATAAAACCGATCAATTTAATCATGGCAGAATAGGCAAGCAACCAATCATCACGTTGATGGCTGGCATGATAAAGCAAAAATAATTTTTGATTAATTAAATATTCGGTAAGAAACCGTGCTCCCGGACCAAGGTTTCGCTGATCATTAAGAAATACGGCAAATTCCTCAATTGTCAATTCCTCCGCGGGTGTTCTTCCAAAGCTTTGCCAAATTTCTTCCAATGTTTGCTTCAAATGAACTTTATCTTCCTCGCTTAAATTTCGGTTGTCGGCAATCGTTTTCAAAACTTCGCCCATGTTTAGACGTCTGTTCAAATCCGTATCAAGCCCCATCGCGACAACCGTATTCCATAACTGCTCGGGCTCCGTATAAATCACACCTTCTTTCGTGGCAATTCCATAGGTTTTTGGATTCACGCTAATCAAGTCCACATTGCCCACATTCGTCCCTCTGATCATTGGCCCTTCTTGCTCCAAATATTTTTCCGCCTTCCCTTGTGCATAAATTTTGTCAAGCCTATGTTTCAACCCCAAATTCAGCTTGAGTAACATTCGATCAATCGGAGAAAACTGAAATTTCTGCTTTAATGCCTCGGTCAGTACACGATGGCTTTTTCTTCTCTCTTCGATAAACCGGTCAAAATTTTCTTTCAATGCCGGATCATAACTAAAAAACTTTCCTAATTCGGCACGATGACGGACGTCCCTCAAATAACGGGACATAAAAACGCCCCATGTCGCAGGCTCAGCGTGTTCATGAGTAGCATCAGGATTGGTCACCATATGTGGATAAAAGAACGCCGATAAATAAGCGTCTTCATAACTCAGCACGTCAGGAATACCGCTCTTGGGAAAATCTTCGATATCAATAGTGTATGATTGCCCGTAAATTTGCACAAGCGGAATGCCCAAAGCTTGCTTCCGGATATTCGTCATGCGCTGAAAATAATATTTCCAAGTGTCCAACAAACTCCACCCACCGCGAATAACCGGTGAAACAGGCGTTGTACTAACAATCTTCGGAACAACACCAGTACGTTTCTGCGCGAATTCAGGATCCTCCAAAAGTTTGATATTCTTTCCGATTTGCGACTCGGTGTCTTGACCAAAATAAACATCGTCATCAAGGAAATGAAGAAACATTTTGAAATCAGAAGTTCCCTTTTTACTTTTTGCTGCTTGTTTTTCCGCTTTAATTTCCTGATAACGTTTTAACGCTTCTTCATACAGAACATTAATAGTGGCGTTTTTGCCAACGTCCGGTTCGATATGGATATATGTAACAGGAATTCCTTCGGGAATATATTGCGCTGCTATATTTTTAATCACTTCATGAGCGTTATCCGTGGGACTGGACCCGTTCGACGCAATCATCAATTCAATATGGTAGCCTTTTAATTTATTCAAATCCGCCATCGTTCTTTCAAACCAAAGAGGAAGCTTATCACCCCCGTCTTTTGTCGGCAGCAATACCATCATCGCTTTCGATTCTTTTACTTTTTTATTCCGGGCCGTACTCCGTTTAATCACAGCATGAGCACGGGCAATTTCAGTTCGTGTAGAAAAAATAGGAATATAAGGAGCGTGCGAACGCACTTCGGCCCTCGATACAGGCCCTTTGGAGCGTATCGAGGACACTCGTGCGTTTTGGTCAATGATCCCTTCGGCATTATTTTCATTGTGACGCACTTCGGCACGTTTTTCGCCGACAGTATTTAATTTCTCAAACAAGACTGACAACTCTTGTTTAGTGGGAAGTTGCGTTCTCTTTCGGAGTACTTCATTTAAAATGTAATCCTTTGCTTTCACTTTTCCGGCCCGGGAATAGGCATCCGCAAGATGTTCCCAAAAGTCTCTTGCTAATTTTTGATCTTCTTTTTCGCGATCATTGAGAGCTCGCAACCCATTCTGAAACGCTTCCGCAGCATCGAGAAACCTTTCTAATTTTCCCAAACTTCTGCCCAGATTAAACCATGCGTGAAACAAAGAAGGATCTAAAGCCACGGCTGTTCGATAATGACCGGCCGCTAAGATGAAATCTTTCCGGCTTTGTTCGATAAACGCGAGGTTGTGGAATGCAGGAGCAGCCCTTTTGAAGGTCTTCGTCACTTGCCGGATCCTCGGATCGTCGGGGTGAAGTTCTAACGCTTTTTCAAATGCTTTCACGGAGGCCGCGTATTGTTTATCTTTCAGATTGAGAACGCCCAGATAATACCAAAAATCCGTTTCTCTAAGGAAGTCGCCGAACAACTTGAGAAAATACGCATCGCCAAAAAGGATTTCACTGCCATTTGATGACGTATGATCAATTAAGTCCGGAATTCGATCCGCAAAAAACTGCACTCCTTTTTCAGAATCCGGAATATGTTCGCGCGATTCAAAAATAGGATCAAGTAATTCAAAAACCAATCCGTCTTCGAAAAGCCCCGTTGCCTCCAGAATTTTCTGCAAGCTTCGATAATGATAAAGCCCGCCGACATGAACGACCTTCATCTCCTTCGGCATTTTCGAACTGCCTTGTTCATTTAAATACCGCGCAATCACATCCGCAAGCTTGCGGACTTGAACCACATCCCGTAAAGCAATCAACACCGGCGTAAGAAATTGCTCAAGAATAAATTCATCCGCCGCTTCTCCGCCCGCAAAACCAAGCTGTCGCAAATCTTCTTTATATCGCGATTTGATCCTCTCGATTAATTTCTTCGTTTCCGCGCTAACGGGATAATATAAAATCAGTTTTCCCCGGCCCGACGGATTTTGCTCGGAAGAAATCTCGACGATCTTATATCTGGCCAATTCCTCTCTTTGTTTATCGGAGAGCTTTAAGTAATCAAATAAATCATCGCGACGAATTGAACCATCTGATTCGACACCAAGACTCCGGTAGGAAATGACCGGATCGGCAAGATTGACTTTAAAAGGCACCGGCTCCTTTTTTTCCTTCCTTCGATATTCGAGCCGCAACCTTCTCAATGTCCGCCACGCTTCCCGAAAATCGTCAACCCCAAACATTTTTTCAGAAACAGTTTCATTCGCGACTCTCATAAATTTTGCCCAAAACGGATTTCCCCTCGCGACAAGCGAGGTTTCTTCGTCCTTCAAAAAATGTGTAATTGCGCCTTGCGGCAGTTCAAAGCTCGCAAAAGCAGTTCCGCTGTAAAGACTTTTCACTGCCAAAACATCCATATCCGGCAAATCCGTATGCTCGCCTTCTTCATGCCAAAAACTCGCCAATTGAACCTGAAGTTTAGCTCCTTTCTTGATAAGTAACCGCTCAAGGCGACTCCATTGATGTTTCACTTCTCTCAACCTTTTATTGCTTTCACTCCTCCACCAAAAAAGGTTGGAAAACGGCTTAAGCGCCCGCGCTTCGGAACGGGCAGGCTGATACACGGCATTGTGATACTCAAACGTAATTCCGCGCGGATCACCAAACGTCGGAAGCATCCCTTCTGACGTCGGGGCAAAACCGGCTTTCGTGAGTTCATGATTGAGATACCCCCGGGGGTAGAGAATATATTTGGTCACTTCGTATCCCTCCCGTGTCTGTTTCGCTTCCGTTCTCACCATCGTCACAAAGAGCCATCCGCCGGCCTTGAGATGCTCTTTGGCCCGTTGGAAAATGACGGGCGGATCCATTTGACCAAGAGAATCCACAACGATCACCAAATCATAATCCTTTTCGGGAAGCGACAGGTGATGTGCATCGGCAAGGACGGTTTCAACTCCCACTTTTTCGGCGTATCTCGCATTCTTAGGACTTAAATCGACGGCCGTCACTTGATGACCGTCTTCTTTGAGCAATGATTCCAATTTTCCGCGGCCGGAACCCAAGGAAAGAATTTTAAGATTCCTTCCGAACTCATTAATCAAACCCCGGTACCACGTCAGCGTCTTGTCATCCAGCTGATAAATTCCGACCGGAACCTTTGCACCGTTTGGTAAATAGATAAAACCATCATCGCCATGCTTTTCATAAAATTCGATGATTTCTTCTTTCCCAGGCACAGGATATCTCGGCTGTTCTGAACTGTCTTTTACCGTTCGATCCTGCGGGCGGGATAATTCCGGATAGAGATGCGCCAGCACCTTTACTCTTGCAGCCCGAAGGATGTCCATTAAACCCTTACGAAAATTGCTTTCACTTTCACTCAGGGATACTTCCCCCTCAAATCGGTATCGTGCCGCTAAAATATCCACTTCACCGAGCGGAACGCCAATGCGTCCTCTAACTCCGGCGGCTGTCACGTCCTCTTCACCGACCAATTCCGCAAATCCGCGCACCTCCGCCTTCTCTTTCTGCCGATCAAACCGTACAACGACATGAGACACGCGATCTTCTCTTTGATAGGTCACGCGAAGCGATAATTCATTTTCATCCCGGACCAGCCGCGCCTGTAACGTCTTCTCAGATTCAACCGGCTCAGCTAATCTTTTTTCCATGTCATCGAGAAGTTCCAAATAACGTTTTCTGACCAAATCATCGCCCGAGACGTCACGTTTCACCGGTTGTGTGTCAGAAGTCTTCTCTTCAGGAAATAAATCTTTCCACAAACGGAGATCCGTAGCCGATCGATCCACCTCTAATTCCAAACGAGCATCGCTTTGATCCGCTTTCGGTCCTCGCACAGTCTGGGCATGCTCCCGTTTTTTGAAGTGAAGCCGCGCAATCCCCTCTTTCGTCACTAAAATCGTACCGGGTTCTTTTCTGGGCGGAAAACTGACAGTTGGAATTCCCATTCGAGTCACTTCTTCAACAAAATGCCGGGCAGCGTTATCCTGTTTCGGCGAATCCTCATGTCCGATCATGAGTCCTTTCAATTGGATCCCCTGATCCTGAATCATTGTTAATAGAAATTTCAGAAAGTCATCGTACCGGTAGTACAATGGATTAAAATATTGCGTTCCGCCGACAACTAATTTTCCGTTTTTCTCTCCGATAAAAGCAATCTCAGGATCATCAAAACCGGGCTGTTCAATGGCCGTCGCTATCACATCATTTTCGCCCGGTTCCATGAGAACAAAGGCCGAGCCTTGAAAATCCTCTGAAAAAGTCACGCCTTTCTCCGTATACCGGATGGCCTCTTTATGGATTCTCTCTTCTTCCGCCCCAAAAACATTGGGCGAATAGTCATGATGAGAATAATTCCGGCCCGTCGGCGCAAGACGCTCCGGTTTCAAACGCTGAAATTTCTTGACCAGCGGCTCGTCCCAAAGATGAATATACAAATCAGCTTTCTTCTTAAGACTCTGCCAAGCGGGATCACTGCTGCGATCAACACCCCCCGGAGGCGAATAGATCAATGTCGTTTGTGTTCTGCCCGCGGGTTTCGGCAAAAGGATATCGCTTACTTCCTGCAAAACAGAGCCCTTGTGATCTTGGGTTACTTTAGGCGGTTTATTGTCCCACACCCAATACGTGTGCTGAGCAATGTCCCTTGTAAACCATTGTTCGATCAGTTCAAAAACCGTAACCGGAATCTTTGGCTCAGGCTGAGCAAGCCCGCGCCTGACGCCTATAGCATTTTCCTCAACGGGTGTTTCGTGAAGCCCGTCCGCAAAATAAACACGTCCGGAAGGCTGAACAGTTCCATGAATGCTGCTCAAATAATGAGACGCCACCTTGACCATTAAGTCATACAAGAATGCTTTTCGATAATCCAGAAAGCTGGTCAGAAACGATTCATCAACGCTAAACCGCTTTCGCATTTGATCCACCGCATATTGATGCGCAGTAAAAATAAGCTGTGAAAGAACAACAGACGACGTAACATAAGATGCTTTAACGCCCGCCAGAGCGTTCTTCCTGATTTCTATCGATTTCGCCAACGATAGAATGCGTTCCCTCGCCGACTCCGGACTCGGAGCCTCTGCTACAATTTTATCCACCTCGTGCGAGAATTCCGGCAGAATCCCGGAAAGGTCGTCCACCCTGATTTCGATTTTGCGCCGCAGATTTTCGTCCAATTTCGCCACGGTCTGTTTCACCGTTTCCGCGTCTAAATCAATTACAATGACGCGGTCAAACTGCTTTGCCAACAATTTCAACGGAATATCGATTCCATTCCCGAGGCCCAGCACCACAGCCATCCCTGACAAGCCTTCCGCACCTTTCAGAATCTGACCATGGCTGTTTGCAATGTGGTCACGGTAATATTGCGGAAATTTGCTGTGATAGCCGCCGATTTCCTGATTTAATGACCTGAAAAAGGATCCTGCAGAAGGCGTTAACTTTCCGTAGGTGTCTCCATAAAAAATAGAAGGCCCTTGATTGGAAATCGCCGCGTAATGGCCGAGCGGCGGCGTAGTCTGCCGTGCCGGATCATCTAAATAATTATAGAGCGGGATTGGCGCGCTTTCCTGAATGACTAATCCCTGCTGTGCCCGAAGCCAGCGACAAAATTCAGGAAGTTTACTTCCCTTCACATACTGCGCTTCGTCTGAAAGTCCGGAAGGCAAAATGATAATCGTAGCATCCGGCTTCGCGACGCGCAAAATTTCGGCAAGGCCGCGTTCGAAACCATCCACCGTCGTAATCCCGCGCTCAAATCCAAACAAATAAGGAACGACAATCAAATCCATGCTGTCGTCTTCAATCGGTAGTCTTTCTGTCAGATCAGCAGCTGCAAAACGGATTCCGTCCACAGGCTCAATCGGCTCAGCGTCCGTCATGACCAGTTCGTGAAGCCGTTCCAGTGATTCATTCGGATCTTTGGCCTCATCGCGGTTCATCGCTTGGACTGAAGGATCGCCCGCGTAAATCTGTTTGGCTCGCTGCCACGCTATAACACCCGGATCTTTATCTATGGCTACAACACTTCTGGCGCCCAATTCTTTTAATGTGAACGGAAGATTTCCATATCCGGGCACCACCAAAACATTTTTGCCTTTGTACAATTCGGCCGGAACCGCAGAAACTTTTAAATCATCCGGTATCTGGCGATACTGCAGGCGTTTTCCAAAAAGATGGGCCGAATCGGTTTCACCCGTTAACAAAATACTTCCTTTGTCTTCCCGCAAAACCTCAGCGACACCGTTAGAAATTGAAATGCTTTTTTGGATCGCGTCCTTTTCCTCGGCTGTCAGCGGTTGAATTCCCTCTTCCTCTTCCGGGCGTAAAGCAAGCTCAAGGGGAACTTTTGATTTGATAAGCACAGCCGCTTCCGAAATTTGGGGATACCGGAATGTGTGGGCAGGCGCCAACTTTTTCGGGTCCGGAATTTGGATAATCCGCTTTACCGGAATCTTTTGATAACCCTTGACGGTCTCACCGCCGAAAGAAATAATCACGTTCGGAAGTTTGGAACTATAAATCCCGCTTGCCATCGTTCCTTTATGCAAATAAACGGTATCGCGTTTCGGATCCACGGCCCCGTCAAAGTCTTCCTGCTCTTCAAAAATCCATTCCCGGTATTCAATTACCCGCTCCTTGAGAGGGGAATCTTTGTCGTAGGCCCATTTGAAATGAATGCGGTACATATTCACGTCTTCATCGTCCAACTCGATCTTAATGTCTTTTGCCCCGATCGCCTCGAGCTCCCATAAGAGCGGCGTTTTTGCGTGTCCGATCGCGCTCGCCACATTGTCGAGAATAATTCCGCTTGCCGCTTTATGCGCGACATAGGAAATTTTATAGGCTTCATAGTCACGCGGATTCATATCCATTCCAAACGGAAGCGCATCATACATTCTGATAGTTGATGCATCCGTCAGTAAAAGCGCTGTGGTCAAATCCGTTCCGGAAAATGGATACGTTACCGTTGAGGTATCTATATTTTGTTTTTTCAGCCAGGCGTGAAGATCATCAAGCGCCTTAACCATCGGCGCGGTGTGAAAACGGTTGTTAATCAGCCCCCTGTGATTTCTCACATTTTTGTTTGAATCAAAGGAACGGCTTGAAACCATATTCAATAGCAGCCAGGCATCATACGTGCGGTTGGCGATCACGTTTTCCCGGGCAATGCGATCAAAAAGCTCGTAACCCAAAACCGCGAGATGCAAAACGCGTTCGGGTGATAATTCGGGAAAGAAATAGGAAAGCGAAAATTCAAAGGACCTTTCATTGAGCGCGGCGATCGGGATCGCTTCTTTGACAGGCCGGACATTTCCCTCCGCACCAAGCTGATCCAGTACTTTTCGTGAAATAATCCCTTTGCCGTCAAGCAGTACTTTTAGTTGATCGAAATCTTCCCGGTCCCAGGCTTTTCCAAACGCCACCCCGAAGATCGTCGAGACAGACGCAATGTAAACCTGGAGAAGAATTTCCAGTTCCTTCTCATCAATTTCATCCTGAGGAATCGCATGCAGAAGCTCTTTCATGCGCGCTATGTTTTTCACCCGGAGATCCAAAGCATTGTTCGCCGCATTGTACATCGAAGGCTGCGCCAACCCTTCATGCGAAAATATTTGAATAATCCCTTGAGCAAACTTTACGATTCTCTCTTCCAACTTCTCGGGAAAACTTTGAGGTCCTGTCCGTTTTACTTGATCGTGGAGATCTTTGACCACCGCTTCATTAAAACCGACTTGATTCGTATTGACTCCGCCTTTTGCCGCCGCCGCAAGTTTAACCACTCGCTGTTGATCGCTTTTAATCGCCCCGATAAAATCGAGGATCACCCTTCGATCCTCCGGTGTTCTTACAAGTTTGCCGCGATCGGCTCTCCGGATAATTTCATCAGCAAAGAAAACAGCTGCCGGAATCGGAACATTTCCCGAAGCTGCAGCTGCATGCGGATCGAAACTTAGACGAGGGACTGGGATACCAAGCGTTTTGGCAAAGGTTTCGAATTCGTTTAACAAACGAGAGCCGCTCACGCCGGGCCCAAAATCATCTTCGACCAAAATAAGATTGCCGGTGGCATCAAGAGACCGTAAGAAGTCCCCGAATCCGACATTCCCCAAACCGCCTTTATATCCCGTAAAAAATTTATACCGGCTGTCATTAAACCGCTTCACATCGATAAAATACATGACAAACGCCTGCACAACTTGCCGTAACAAAGCATGCCTCTCGGCCGCCGGAATATCTTTGAGGTCTTCCTTCTTTTGCGACAAAAAGAGGCTCATCCGCTGGAAGGGGTCGTAAGGGTCGGTCACTCTTGCAAATAACTTCCGGAATTCGGCAATGGTCTCCAAAAGTGTGGCAGCCTTGACATCCGGCGTGACTGCCATATCGACCGCCGGAACGGCCTTATCTAAATCAGTGATGTGGTGCCGCTTCATCTGCCGGCTGATCGTTCGATCAACGGTCACTTCAAACCTTCCAAAATCAAACGCAGCCGCATGAGTCATCCGCGATTTTCTTTCGGCCGCGGGCGCCGGAACTTCTTCAGCCTCTTCTATGTCTTCACTCTCATCGAGTTCTTGCGTCCGAATAAGCGCATGAATCCGCGCCTCGGCGTCGGGGCCATATTCCCGCAGTTTGTAATATTGAACGATCTTCTGCCATGCGCCGGGATCTTTTTCAATATCAGGATAAATTTCCAGAATCCGCTTTCTCACGCGGCCGTCTTCAACTTTTTGATACAAATAAGAAAGAAACGCAATTAAGCGCAAATGGTAGGCCCATTCCCAGTATGGGGACTGATGTTCTTGAATGGAATCAAGCACAGAAAGAATTTTCTCCGGCCCTTCCTCGATATAATGATTGATCAAATGACTTTGCCAGTCGGCCTCATGCTGAAGTTGAAGCCCTTTTTTGTAACGGCGGACCGGAGCACCACTTTCTTCACGTAACGACGCATACATTTTCTCAAGACCTGTTTCATCGCCTGCAAGCTCTTTCTGACGGACATCCTTTAATGTCTCGAGCATCGAAACAGCATCGCCATTCGGCGGGCCGGTCCGTTTCAGCAACTCACTGGCAGGAATAATTTCGTACGGAATTCCGTTGATTTGCGTAGCTCTGAGCGCCTCCATGGCTTCGTCCACTTTCGCGGCATCAAACACAATCAACCGAATGGGCTCCGTGCGCCCGCTCAACTTCTGGAGCCGGGATAATTTCAGGACCGTCTCAACAATGCTATGTGCGCTGCGACCCCATTTGCAGGCGCCGACAAACTCACCTTCCACAAAAAAAGTCGGGTAACGGTACTCTTTCGTAAACTCATCTACAAGAAACTCTCTTTCGAATTCTATCCGCGATCCTCTGTCATTCCCGCGCAAGCGGGAATCCATGGATCCTCCGGTCAAGCCGGAGGATGACATTGTGTCGCTCTGCTTTTTCGCAAAAAATCGATATAAAAGTTCTTCGAGAATACGCCCTTTGAGAACACGCATGCGAAATTCCTTGTCCGTCAACCCCATGTCATCCGATGGGAATATGTAACTGAGTCCGTCCCAAGCAATGCTTGCCGGTTCCTCGCGGATAATTTTGTCTTTCCGAGTCTTATAATAAAAATCAACCCGCAGCTGTTCATCGGCCGTTTTAACAACACGCGCCGAAATAAATTCCAGGTCCGCAGACGCCCCGATGCCTCTCCTGCCTTCCTCTTCAGATTTTCCGCCACCAATATTTCCTCCGTCGGGTGTCGGGAAAGCGATCTGCATGAGGCCCGTCGGCAAGTGAAAAAGCTCCCGCACATCCTCTATATCGCGGGCAGAACCAACCGGCAATGCGGGATTTAATAATTCTTTGAACGCATTCCGAAGTTCTTCAATTTGTTTATCTTTTCGGCGGATGTAGCCTTTATAATCATCTGCTTTCTTGTTTCGTTCCCATAAGACAACCGCAATACCCTCTTTTTTTATTTTTTCATGGCTTTCTTCATCCTCAACCGTATACACATAACCAAATTCCAACCGATAGCGGTCCTGCGATTCCTTGACAATCACAAGCGACATCCTGTCGAGATCGACACCCGCACCGGTAAAAAATGGTTTTTCCACGGACTCGCCATCCGGCGTCTGAAATGCTTCCGGAGTGCCACCAACCTGTAAATTCATAAACGCGCTAATGTCACCTATTGTTTCTCTGATTTCTTCAGTACCCTTTTGTTTCGTTTCGCGCAGCCGGCGGAAAGCCGCGTTGACTCTTTCCAGCTGATATTCACGCTCAACAAGAAACGCTTTCTTTTCAGGAACCCAATACATCCTCAAAGGATCCTTCTCAAATTTCTTCTCACCGGTTTTCTTATAATAGAAATCCATCCGGAATTCGCCGGTCGCAAGGTTGAAAATTTCAAGTTCCAAATCAGCAAGGTTTTTGACGGGGCCGATCGTTTTCGTCTTTCCAACGGTATCACCGATTGGCCTCGGGAAATTGGCCCTGAGCCGTCCGCTTTCAAAATCAACAATAGAACTCAATCCTTTGATTCTTTTCGGTTTCCCTTTCGCGACAGCTACGATAGTTTGGAACTCAGCCCTTATTTCATCTGCAACATGGTCCTGCCGCGCTTCAGACCTTGATACAAGCTCTTTGGCAGTCAAAAAGGGGACAGGCAATTGCTCAACAGGAGTCATATGCCTGTCCCCTTTTTGGTCTGACAATCCAATGAAAAGGAAACGATTGCCTGTCCCAGTTTTGGGCGTCATGTCACGTACTTCGGCACGTCCACCTGCGGGGAAAGTTTCCAATTTCACAAATTCCCTAACCAAATCCGGATCGAAATGTGAACCGCGGTCGGATTCTAATTCCTTCAAAATGGTTTCGAGCGATTTCGGCTGTGAATAAGGGCGGGCAAATGCCATTGCGTCAAATGAATCTGCGATTTTTAGAATTCTTCCGCCCCGATCAATCAAATCTCCTTTAAGCTGGCTCGGATAACCCGTTCCGTCGAGCGCCTCGTGATGCATATACATCGCATCTAAAATCTGTTTGGAATCGACACCGGCTTCTTCCAGAATCCTGGCGCCATAAAGCGGATGCCGACGCATCAAGTCTCTCTCAGATGGCGTCAATGCTTCCGGTTTATTAACAATAAGCGGATTGATAGACGAATCGGTTTTTCCGATGTCATGAAATCTCGCGGCAAAAACAAGTTCTCTTAACTCGTCCGGATCCCATTTCAATTGTTTGCCGAGTTGAAACACAAGCACCGCCACACGAATCTCATGTTCAATCAGCCAATCCGATTGATGATGTCTAATTTCATACTGTTTTAAATTGTCGGAAAGCATCCCCAGCTTAAGATCTGCTTTAATAAAATTTTCAATATTCAACGATGTCGCAGGCAAATCGCCCGACAAATCCAAAACAGGGCTTGCCAACACCACCGTATCATTATTTCCGGGCGCCACTGATTCCCGTTGTTCATCAACTTCATCAAGTAAGCCACTCCCGGTTGGTTCGTAGATCGCAGTGTGAATATTTAACTTTTCAGTATCTATCTGGCCATCCGGTTCGATAACCTCGTCTTCAAACCGGACCTGATCTTCCGCCGATTTTACATCTTCCGGCTGTTCACCTTGTGAAGAAGTCACATCAGGAGGAAGAATCACTGTCTCATCGGAAACCGAAGCACTCCCCGTTAATTCCAACTCTAATGGCGGTTCAGGCACCTCAGGTAACTCATTTTCATTTTCCCGAACCTCGGCACGGGCGGGTTTGATCAGCAACGGCATAAAATATTCGCTGAAACTTCGTTGCGCTGAAAGTCCGCGGATACTTTGCATCATCCGCAGAGCTTCTCTCCCAAAAGATGTTTCATAAAGTTCTGCTATGATTTCGGGTTCTTCTAAAGCTTCATCATTGAAACCTTTCCATATCCCGTAAAGAAGCCTTGTCTGAACTTCTTCAACGGCCGACTGACTGTCAGACAATGTTCCATCCCAATCAAAAACCACAATTTTAATATTCTGCTTTTCCAATAAATTTGGAAGCCATTCGCGCCACCGGGCGAGATCGTGAACGATCATGGGTTTTTCGGGAAGCACCGCGGTCATATTTTCCTGCACCAAAGGATCAATCAAAACGAACGGATTCCCTGTCTTGCTTGCCGCCTGTTTCTCCGCTTCGCCGTCACCGATACTCAGAATTCTTCCCGCCCCGTATTTCGGATCCCTGGATAAGGCCCGTATGCCGCCAAGTTTATTACCGGGATAACCCATACGAATTTCGTCTTCATGAGCGCCCCAAATCCCCGCACTTTCGGCTATCCGCTTAGCAAGAGGATGATGGGCAATTCTCAAATTCACATAGTCATGCGGTGTCCCTGTCATCATCAACACGGGAAGATTCTGCCGTAAAATGAAATCAACTATTTCTTCGGCTTGAGGAAGGAGCCGGACCCCTGTTTTTTTGATTTCCCTCGCCAATAAATAATTAATTGCTTCGGAAAACAATTCATCGACCGGCAGCCTTGAGACTCTTTCAAGAAAATTTTTTTCAACACCCTGTTTCTCCAAATATCTGATCTGGCTGTCATGCAAACGCTGAACAATATCTCCGGAATTCTGGCCAATATCATCCAGCAGCCTTTGCGTTCTCACTTCAGAACGAGCCTCTTCAGTTTCTTTAATGGCTTGGCCAGCATTCTCCACCGGAATTTCCCAGAAATTATGAACGTTTTTTGCGCTGCTAATAAATGCTTTGGCCTTTGAAAAATTTCCTTTAAACACCTCAATGATGCCAAAGATAACCGCGTAAATTCGTTTAGTCAGACTTCTCTCTTTCAAAAACACATATCGCCTATGGCCCCAAGGAAATCCCCTCAACGCATAGGAATCGAAATAGTATCTGTAGCCGGCGTCAGGATGATGAATCTTTTCAATGTCATTCTGTGTTTTGCCCTGGGGAAAATGACTATCCAGATATTCGCGCCCAAATTCTGAAATTCCCACATAAATGTGCTTCTTGAACCCTGTCCTTACCGCAACATCTTGTAACGCCTTAATCGCTTCCGGCATTAAGCGGTTAATGTGTGTGGAACCGTCATTATTGAATTCAAAACTATTCACCGTTAATACGGGAACCCCATTTTCCTGCGCCGCGACCATCCACATTTGGGCCCGATGAGTATAAACATCGTGCGTCCCTTTGAAATAGATGTCGGCCAGTTGAATGCCATCATCATCAAGTAAAGTCGGAAGGACCCATGACACAAAATTATGAAGCGCAATACAGTTGCCGATATCCTCACTCGAAGTTAAAAATTTAACGGCTCCTTCCAATGTCTTCTTATTTCTGATAACAATTCGCGTCCCTGCTTCGCGATTTTCATACACTTTTTCTTTTTCATATTCCAGAACATTAATCCCCAATTGTTCCATGTTAATTTCAATTCCAGACTTGGGGCGGTTTCCCGCAATGATTTGAGACAAGTAGGTTCGCGTTCTTTTGTAATATAAAATTCCGGGAGCAATGTTAAGCGCAGTACTTACAAAATATATTCCGGGCGCTATAATGGACATCACGACCAAATAAAGACCCCACATAGGCGTCCTCGGGAAATAAACGATCGAATAAAAACCCATGAGCAAGCCGATGAACGTAGGGATAGGCCACGCATACCTGGGCCTCGGCGGCTTGCTGAGCTCAACCTCCCTTTTATTCTGCGCGACAAAAGCCGTCACGGATTTCCTTCCGTGTTTTAGACTGGTCGTGTAGTTGCCCCGCTCGTATTTTCCATCACGCACTTCCCCGAGTACCTCCTTCAGAACGGCATGAACGTTGGGGACAGCAGGAATCGGCACTTCCACAACACCTTTGGTCGTGGCGCGATAGCGGCGAGCATAATCAGGATTATCAAAGTTTTCATTGATTCCCATGCCGCGAAGTTTGGCGACCGTTTGTTGCGCCCCCGGCGTCTGCTCGAACCATTCCCGGTAATTCCGTTTGCTTAACATAAACGCAAGGTCCAATGCGGAAATTTTCTTCCAGGACAGCAGAAACGCCCGCTTGATTGCCGTTGCCGGCAAAAAAACCACCGGCGTTGAAAATAAAAGCGCCATCCATATCAGCGGATTGCGAAACATCCGAAAAATCGGTTCGACATTATTCTTCCAGAAACTATGCCAATCACCCACAGGATAGCCCTGCAGCGAAAGCATGACATCTTGCAGAGCAGAAACGGAAAGCATAAAAACGGACAGTGCAATACACATAATGGAAACCGACATCAAAGCCATGACCAAAGGACGCGCCAATAAACCGCCCATATGCCTGGTGCGCATCTCTTGAATTTTTCCGGGATCAATATCGGCTAAGTTGATACGCCGGAGTTTTACGCCCTTCCATATTTTCATCCCTTTGAATGTCTTCCATAACCATTCCATTTCCGGAAAGCCGTCCGTCTTCATTTGCGCATCGATTTCTTCAATGGTGAGGTCTTTTTCACCGTCAACCGCAAAAGATTCTTCCCGAACTTCAGAACGTTGCTGCAAAAATTCGCCCAGCACTTTGTGTGCATGCTTAGCGACAGAAATAAAATGATCCAGTTCAGCAGGATCAAAATCATCAAAACCCGCCGAAATGACAGAAGGCTGCCTAATAATTTCAGGAAGTCTATTTCTATAGACCATCTTAAGAATTTCGATCAGTTCAGCTTTCGCCTCCATCTTATCTTGCCTATGCTCTAAATACCCGTCTTCAATCGCTCGAATCGCTAATTCCGGATCATCTGCCCAAATATATTTTCCGCTGTCCGGGTCAACTTCCCCCCAAATCAAACTGTTGACAACGCTATCAATAGCGTCCCACGGAATCTTCTGTCCCGTAACAAGATTACTTCTGTCATCCCAAATTAATACAACACGCGGTTCCCCTTGCGAATCACGCGTCAGCACAAAATCCCCGCGATTGATCCATGGCCGTGACATCCCGGCACCGTCAGGCCTCACCCCGGAATACATCGTTTGTATCTGAATAATTTGTCGCCAAATTTTCCGGGAGTCCTGAAGCGAAACTTTTTGGTTGTTGTGCATATTTTGGCCGCTCCAAACCTGGAATTGCTGAAATCCGGTATCCGCATACAAATGAAGTTCGTCACTCTGTTCGACCCACTCACTGATGATCACCGGCGCAATCTCGGTTCCCAACCCAATCGGTTCAGCAACAAACCGGGAATCTAAATCATAATCAGCTCGCATATGACGATATGCATTCCTCACTTTCTCCGCGGAAATCGTTCTATCGTTAGCGACATTAATCGCAAAACGAATGGGCGCTCGATTTGTACTACTTTTGAATTTAACTTCTGCCATTGCGACACTCGTAAGGAACCCGGCTTTAACAAACCAAATCGTTATCTCTTCCACTTCACCAATGGATTTTATTTCTTGTACTTTCTCATCCGGCACTTTCAGCCGCGGATTTTTCCCTTTGTTAAATTGAATGTGGTTCAAATAGGCGATGAGCTGGCTGAATTGTCCATCGATCCCACCCAAATTAGAAAAAATGGCTTTAAGCACTTCATCCCCGCTGAGCGCTTTGGCTTCGCGCATGCTTTTGGCAATTTCCAGAATAGCCGGAGCCAAAGCCGATTGCGCTTCATGACTTGCTCCGGTTGATTGGAGAATAGGACGAACCACTTCTGAAAGATATAAAGATGAAGGTCCCTGCCTGTAGACAAAACCCATATGAAGCAATTCTGCTTCTGTCAGGTGTGTATACTCTTCCAACACATCAAGAAATTTAGAATAGACGATGTGCCTTGCTGCTATTCTTTCTCTCACGCCAAGGCTGGCAACCTGAACAACATTGGGAACGTATTTTCCGTCATAAAGTTTTTTCCTGTTCGGACCTGACAAAACATTCACGCTAAAAGGCATCTTGCCGATCACCTGTTCAACTGTTCTATTAAATTGAAATGATTTTGAAGGAGCTTTGTTGGGCTTTGCCGCAGGCTGAGAAGCAGACTTTTCAAAGAAATGATCTGCGAATTTCGCCGCCAATTCAGGCACCCCCAAAACACCCGCCATGAATACGCGGAGTTCTTCATGCGATCGAAACCGCCGGCCCGATGCCAAAACGCGTTTGATTTTCGAAAGATAAGTGGAAAGGTTCCGGGTTTGCCGCTCGGATAACCCGATTTGTTTTAGCGCAGTCATGATTTGTTCATCTGTCGCGTTGTTGAAATCCGACCGAACTTCGGCCCTCGCAGCGGCATCCTTTGGCCCTCGCCGCAACTGCGAGGACTCTCGTTCGCTTTGGTCAGTCAAAAAGGGGACAGGCAATTGTTCAATAGGAGTCATATGCCTGTCCCCTTTTTGTAAAATGTTGCGCGCTTCGGATCTCGATACAGGCCCCTTGGGATGTATCGAGGACACTCGTGCGCCTTGATGAAGCATCGCTTCTGTACTATCTTTTTTGAGGCGAACTTCGGACCGTCGGGCAGAAGGAAGCGAGGTGTCCTCGTCAATTTTAAGTCCACTGGAAATGATGGATCGAACCGGAGAGGGATAATCATCAGGACGCGCCGCTGGAAATCTTTTTCCCTTATTTTTTTCTTCTTTGCCGCCACTCAATTGATTGGCAGCCCCGGAAGGCGGTTGGGGCTTCACTGAAAATTCGCCAGGCATTATATCCAGGTCTTCACCATCGAGCATGAAGTCATCGTCAGAGTCTTCCTCGTCCTCTTCTGCGAATCCCATTTGCCGCGTTTCACTCCGAGATTGTTCAGGAGATAAGCCTGCTATATCGTTCGCAAGATTGATCGGCAGCGGCGTTAAACTTTCCAGTCGATCAAGATCCACCGGAACAACTCCATCTGCATGCAATTCAAACCCTTGAATTGAATTTGCCTGAACAAACCAAAGATAGGTATTTTTTTTAAAAAACTGTCGAGTCTTCCACAAATAAAAATAGTGCCGCCGGGTTGCCGGATTAATATCGTGAAATTGCACACGGTAATCTCTTTTTGTTTTAAGCTTTTCTGAAAGTCGTTTTTCAATTTCATCATTTTGCCAAATAATCGCCATGGCAGCAGCCTGATCCATGGTCTCGGAAACTAAAACGATCAAATCCAAGTCGCTACCATCCCTTGGTTTCCCATTTGCCCGCGAACCGAAAACAAAAACCTCCAGGCCGCGAATATTGAGTTCGGAAACCGCTGTTTGAACATCAGTGACTACTTGCTTCAAATTCCTGATATGTGGAGCCGCCGGTTGACTCGCGACTTCATATTCCTCCTGCCGCGCTTCGGCCCTCGATACAAGCCCTCTACGTATCGAGGACTCTTGTTCGCCTCGATCAACAATCGTTTTGGCATTATTTTCATTGTTGCGAACTTCGGAACGGTCTGACGTCTTTGATCGCCGCGGTTTTCCGGGCCAAAGCAATTTCGCCGCTACAGGCAATGTTTTACTCAGCGCCCATTGAGCCGCTTTATCCGCCACAGCTCCTCCGGCAAATACCATATTGATTGCCAAAGCACGAAGATGGCTGCGGTTTACCGTAATTCCTGTGTTTGCGTTCTTGGGACGCACGTCCACTCTGCGGGATATTGCGGAAACCGATTGGTTTTCCCATATGAGATGAGGAACCGGAGCAGGCTTTTGACCGGTCAACTTGCCGCGTTTTCCGTTTCCGATATAAAACTTAACAATAAATACCGGCAATGCTATCTGCCAAAGAGTGGAAAAAAGCGCATGAGAGGCCTGAAAACCATCCAGGCCATCCGGGAAGAGAAACCATGATATAGAAAGCGCGACCATCCAATAAAGAGATGTTAAAGGATAAAATAACAGAAAACCCTCCAGCTGGTTTCTCCAATTTTGGGCAACATCCACCTCTTCTCCGAAGGCCACACTAACCGCACTTACGGTCCAAATATTGACAAGGGGCGTCGTCACCGCGAGGTCAAAAAACATTTTCATCATCGCCGTCCCCATATCAGGTGTCATCATCGGAAAATAATTCGCCTGTGGAATATACGGTCCGATAAAGCCGTACAAAACAACATAAAAATAATATCCCGTAATCGCTCCGTAAGAAATCGCCCATTTAAATGCCTTGATAAAATGGGGCTTCGCTTCTTCCCAGCCTAATTTGAATTCGAAATTAAAAAATCTTTTTACCCGAATCAACTCGTTGATAAAAACTCCGCAAAAGATAGATGGCAAGCGGACGATCATGCTTGTTGACAGCTTTATGTCGGGATTCAAACCAAACACCGGCCAGTAGTAAGCGGCGAGTTTGTGAAAGAGCAAGAAAACGGACACGGTTGCACCGGTCATCAATGAAAGCCGCGTCCAATATTGCAACTGATTTTTGTAATGGCTGACAAGCACGGCAGTTCCAATAATAAGCCAGCCCTCAAGAAGCACCGGCAAGTAGGAAACAAAAAGATCCGAAAGCGAAATAACGCCGTATGCGCCATAAAGAAACGCCGCACAACCCAACCCCCAAAACGCGGCACCAAGCCATTTAAGAAGTTTCGATCCTTTAAAGACATCTTCTTCCTTCACGCTCACTCGCCCTCCCAACGCTTCGTCGCGAGTTTCAGCCCTCGCCAGAACGGGGACAGGTTCTGGTTTCACTGATACAGAACCTGTCCCCGTTTTTGGCGTGACATTGCGCACTTCAGCCCGCCCCTGGCTCTGAACGTTTCCGGATCGTTCTGCCGGCTTGGTTGTTGTGTAAGGTTTTGTGCTGAGCGGTTTCGGCCTCACCGGAGCAGCCTGCTTTAACAGATCTGATTTCAAAAAATCGGCAGTATTGTGTCCATTAAACCAAAGGTTTCTGGAATAAATAAAAGACTGAACATCTTGATCCCCTGTTTTTGTTTTGACAAGGCGCTCAATCGTTTCAACCATTAAACTCCGAATTTCCGGTGAAACGTTTACGGCAACACGCGGTGCTTTTGCAGTAGGAAGCCCCCCCTTAGAATTGGATTTTGCCCAAGGATTTTCCGGAATCCCCACCGCAATCGACGGATCTTCAAAAAATGATAGATATAGACCCGAACGATCGGGATCTAATACGGTAAAATGATCCGCACTTGGGAAAACATACCCCCACGGACTATCAGCCATCATTAGATAGAGAATGGATACTTTCTGAAAATCGCCTTTCACCGTCCCAACACCCTCAAAATAAAGATGCAATCGGTGCAAGCTCGATAAATTACCCCACAGAAAATAATCAATAACATTGAGTGCTTTCCTCTCTTCAAAATAACGCTGGCGAAAATGCCGATAATGCACTTTCCCCTCCAACACATCAAAAACATGATTGAGAACGGTTTTCCATTCGTCAGGTGTAAACGCATCATAAAAACCAGGACCGTTTACAGCAAATGTTCGGAATAGTCCTTCCCAAAAAAGCATATTGCCATATACTGCGCGATTCTTATTTTGTATCGCTGTCAAAATATCCTGTTTATGCAATTTCAACTCGTCTATAGTCTTGACCAGCAGGATGCCGTTTTCCGGATCAACAATATTTTCCATACCCTTATACTTCTGAAATCGATAAAATCGTTCGAAAAAGAAATGGACGAAGGCTTGCATATCTTCTGCGGTTTTATTGCTTTCAACCGCGTTCACCTTTTTTTTCTTGTCGTCCTGCTTAAAAAACTCTTCTATTTTTTTCTTAAACCGGCTTATCGTTGACGGATATGCCGGTTGACTCGCTGCTTGTTCTATTTGTGCTTTAAACGCTTCGATTTTTTGAGTTTGTTCCTTTTTCACTTCTTCAATTTTTTGAGTTTGTTCCTTTTTCATTTCTTCAATTTTCAACTTTGCCTCTTCTTTGCCCATCAAACTATAGTGATAAACCATACTCGGCTTTGCATAAAGCGTCCTGGCCTTTTCTTTCGCAACGTAATCTGACCGCATCCAATTTGAACGAAATGTATAATTCAAAGCCACCGGCGTAATCACGGCAAACACGCCCAAAAACGCAATCATTCCCCACACAGTTCGCCGGCCCGAAAACAATCCGCGTTCCGGTAATTTTTTCATCAATAAATCCGAGACAACATACACAAAAGAAAAAGGAAGACTAACAACGCCGGCCACATAGGCAATTAACACAATCGGCGGTACCGGCAAACCTAAGCTCTGCAATCCGCCCGCTAAACCCGACAATCCAAGCTGTGGATCAATAATCAGCCACATCATAAAAAAGTAAAGACCAACGCCGAAGAGAAAAGAACCTGCATACAATAGATTGGCCAACATATGCCAAATCAAACTTAATGGTTTAACGATGTATTTCGTCTGAAGTGCGGATTCAATCCGTTCCCGAAATTCAAAAATTTTATCCGTATTCAAATTCAGGGTTGTTGCAGCTATTACAGCGGGAACCGTTATGAACCAGGCAATCAACTTTGGAGCTCCGAAAGAGATAAAGTAATCTCCCACTTGAATTAACCTTTGTCTTAATTGCACTTTATAAGCAAGAAATCCGGAAATCATTCCCCATCCAAAAATCAGGGCGGGTACGAGAAATTGATAAAAAAACGGCACCAGATAATCTTCAACAAACGCACGGACAGGCTCAAGGCTTTGCCACAGGTCATGGAAAAACTGTTTCAGCCATGTCAGATCAATATCGAATAAATAATGAAGGATCTGGCTGAACGCAGCCGCAAGATCATGGTACGCAGATTGAATTGAATGCCAGATCGCCGCAATCATCGGCCCAATATCAAAAAAATCAATGGTGGACAGCCACTGAATAAGTTGATCCAAATAGTGCATCACGAAACTTAAATCAAGGTGCAGAAAAAATCCGCTAAATAGCGCAACCACCGCAGTCAAATAGCCCAGCATCCAGGCAAATTGTGAGAGGATCGGAAAAAATGGTTTAAGGATAGAATATACGGCACTTAATTTCTTGCTAACTCCGTGTTTTTTTTCTGCCAAAGGATAATTTTTTTGATTTGTAATCCCAAGATAACGTTTTCCTAAAAGATAATGGCTCCCGATAACAAACCCTTCTTTAGCCTTGATCATGGCACGCATCGTAATGCGATGTGTTTTAATGTAAAGAATCCCCGGCTTGTCATTCGATGAGTAAACTTTACAACCCCACGCTTTCACCATCATCAGGATAAAAATCGCCAAGTTGCCCATATACGGCTGTTTCGTGTCACTAAAATATTTCTTACCGTTTCTAAACGCATCCCAGAAAAGTTTCATCAACATTTTCTTCGGAATGCTTTCCAACTCTTCGGGAGGAAGATGGATATTTTCCCGTTCTCCGCGCACAACATGGTGTTGATAAAGTTGAGAGGCCAACTTGACCAAAATGAACGCATTCAGAAAAAGCGGCATTTCGGTATTGAGGAGTACCGTGTGATTGGCTAAATCAAACTCATATTGTGCGTTTAAAACTCTAAGTTTTTCAGCAATAGCTTCCTCGCTCTTATTTTTCCTTTTCTTATTGGAAACAACTCTGTTCCCCGTTAACGTATTCCAAAATGCTTGAGAGAACCATTCCTTGTCAAAAAACCGGTCGAATTTCAGATGGAGCCTTTGATCTATTTCCGCAATCAAAGGATCAAGCTCGGAAATGTTGAATTGTTTTAAGTATTGAATGAGTTCTTGTTTTCGTTTCTCTTCATCAGGGAGGCCCATGACACTCTTAACCTGCGTATTGCTGCGGCTTGAGAACATTTCACTTGAATATTCCCGGATAGGATATTTAAAAAACGCTTTAATGCGATTTTCGATTTTCTCAATCAACCGGGCAGTTGCGCGCAAATTCAAAGAGTAGACAGACGATCTCAATATCCGGAAGGGTTGAAGAATTGCATTTTGAATAGCAATCAAAATCAAACGGCGGATCAACAGCACCAATCGCTGATAAAAATTGCGCCTTCCTTGTGGACTTTGGGCTTCTGTCGCCGGCGGCGCTCTTACCGGTAATTCAAGAACATAAAGAATAAGCTTAACGCCCGGATCACTCATCTGAATTCGTTGGCGCACTGCAGCATTATGAACCATCGTCCACGCATCATGAATATCAGGCCACTCAGACGAGGATGACAATCTCTCACGCACTCGACGGACAATGGAGCGATATTTCCTTGTTCCAGGATATTTTTTCAATACATGTTCCAACGCATAAAGCTTCAAGACTGAATTACTTTTCTCATTAGGAAGCATCAGCGATTCACTTTGAAAATAGGTTTGACGGACATTCCGCCAAAGATCATCTCCTTGAAAAATAAAATGCGGGCCGTATGGAAAAGGCTCATACGCCATTGCGCGATAGCGTTTCATCGCTTTGGCTTCCAAGTTAAACAGCACGCCTTCATAGAGCGGCCGCAAGACATACCTGACAATGACGGCAAAGGCAGCGGCGACAGTCAGCCCTCCGATAAAGGAACCGATCATGAACCAAACAGGCGCTGAAAATAAAAAACGGCCCGGATCCGATCCTATAAAACGATATAAAACAACGGGCCAATGAATCCGGTTCCAATGCAATGTAAGAAAATCCCGGACGGTAGTGCGCCACTCAAAACCCGGAACCACTTCCTGAAAATATGGCATTTTCTCCCTGCTCAAAACCCGCTGATGAAAATCATCCTCATAGGTTTTAAGGACATCCGACACCGGCTGCCTTAACAAATCACTTTCAACATCACCGATTCCGGCCTTAAGATATGCAAGAATTTTAGACAAGGCGTTTTGATGGGACAGCCCGCCTGTTAAATATAGATCTCGAGTATAAAATGCAGCGTCTTTTTCGTTCGTTGGCCGCCGGTCAACGGGTTGATCCGGTTCTTTTCCTTCACCTGCTTCAACCGAAGCATCCGTTTTTTTATCTTCTGCCCTCTCCTCTTCCTTACTCGCTCCGCTCGTCCGCCTCATCGTCCGAAATCGCACAAGCTCTTCCAACCCCATAAAACGCAAAGCGAAATGGAATAACTTCGATTTTTTCGCTTCAGGAGAAACATCTGTAGAAGCATCTATGCTTTTCACCTCAGCCGTTTCCGTCACAGCCTTTTCCGCCGCCTCACGTTCTTCATCCTTTTTGTCAAACAATGCAACTAACACCGCCAGAAATTGTACAAGCGCTGCCCTGTTTGTGAGGCGCAGTTTGGGAAGCATCCGCTCGAGTTCTTCTTCGTTCCTAAGTTTGTAATTCGGTAAACGTTTCAGTTCGGACTCAATATTGGGGATGCTGATGTCTGTTTTTTCGTGAGGAAGCCATGCAAACGAATCTTCAAACAAAAACTGAATTGCAAATGCCACTTTTCTTAATTGCGCTTTAGGCAATTCCGCATAAAACGCCGGGGTATCAATTTCCGCCTGTTTCGTCTGACGGACTTCGGCCCTTGACGCACCGTCATTGCGATGGAGCTCTACTGTCATTCCCGCATGCCCCTGGCGGGAATCTTCAGCCCTTACCTGAAATACTAAATCACTAGACACTGGAACACTATTGACCAGTGACTGGCGACTGGTGACTTCTCTTCCGCGCGCTTCGGCCCTCGATACATGCTCCTTGGAACGTATCGAGGACTCTTGCGCGCTTTGGTCAGTCAAAAAGGGGACAGGCATATGACTCCTGTTGAGCAATTGCCTGTCCCCTTTTTGTAAACCTGTTTTGTTTCGCGTTTCAGACCGATTTCGCTCCGCCATCCCCCGCATCGCAGCAGAAAATTGTTGTCTCACCCAACTTGGATTGATTCCGTGCCTTATCCATTCTGCCGGCGGAATACTGAAAACATACGGGGACTCGAGCGTGGATTTTTGAAGCATGGCGTCGATGTAGGATTGGAATCCGTCCGTTGAGGAAATTTTGGGGCGAACCTGCGCATAGCTATATCCGTGTTCAGAAAAGAAATTCTTGAAGGGTGTTGCATGAAAACCGCCAGTAATGACAATCGCTTTTCGTTCACCGAGCCGATTCATCCGCTTCTGAATATTTTCGAGCATTTCCCAATCACGGTTTTTCGCTATTCGATAAAATTCGAGAGCCGATTCATAGAGCAGATCGATATCTTTTATTCCAGCAACTTGTAAATTCTGAACATGATTATCCTTGTTTAAAGCGTTAAAAGATTGCAGCATGTTTCTCGGACGAAATCTGTCATTTTGAGCGCGAAGTGCGAAGAATCTCTTTTCCTCATATCCTTCGCCCTTTGGGGGCTCAGGATGACGGACGATATCGCTCGTCATTTGTTCGTAATCTTCCGGCGTAAGCGCTAAAGCGAATAACCGTTTTAAAAGATGAAAATCGCGGAGCAATTCCATAAGCTGTTTTTCGTCTTCTTTTTGCGCTAAGCGGTTCACAATCAACTCTTCGAGATGATTGGTTTCCGCAAGTAACAGTTCCCCCTTAATTTCACTTTGGAGAATTAACCGGCCGATGAAATAATTCAGGTTTGGGTACATGCGATAATTAAAATTCCTCGGAAGTTTTGATGCCATCCTCTCGAACAGAAGTCCGGTTTCGGGATCCGGTAATTCATTCTGGATATTTGCGGGAGACGTGAGCAAGGATTCGATTTGGGTGTACAGGCCAGAATAGGGGACAGGCAGATGAACTGCCTGTCCCCTATTCTGACGGCCGTCATTGCGAGCCGTCGTCCCGGACATTGGCGATGCAATCCGAGACTGCTTGTCATCCCCACGAAAGTGGGGATCCATCATTCTGGATTCCCGCTTTTGCGGGAATGACACAAATAAAGGTTTTATTTTCTTTAAAAAATTCCGTTTCTCCTCCGCCAGCTTTTCCGTATCAATCTTTGACTCAAGCTCCTGCAATTTCAACAGGCGAAGCGTCATCGGCCAATGAAATTGATTTTTCGGATCGGATAAATCCAGATCTAAAAAAATCTCCGCATTTTTTTGTAGCGACCGGATCCATGCTAAAAGCGGCGTCTTGCCCATTTCATAATCTTCCGACTCATTTAAAAATGTCCTCAGTTCTTTATTCAAATACAAAGCTGAAAAATGTTTAATCCCCCGGTCAATTTGTTCCAAAAACCCGTCGGCTTCTTTTTTCCGCATCATGACTCTCGAAAAGGCGCGCCGGTTCCTCCGGTATATTTTAAGGTCTTCGATTCCGAATGCTTTCGCGCGCTTTGCCCGCATGAGAAATAGTTCAGCACCCTTCATGAGCGATTTGTGTGTTAACTTGTCGGCAAGCTCAAACGTCTTGATTTTGTTCTGAGGAAAAAATTGAAGTAATTCCGGTTTCAGTTTGACACCGGCGCCTTCAAGAAGTAAAAGATTAAATCCGTAATGATCATGAAGATGCTGAAGAATCGCTTGAATTTGTTTCTCGGCTTCGTAATTTCCGTGCGCGGTTTGAATGTGAACGATCGTGCCGCCCGACCCGGATGTCAGGTTTTGAACGGTCCCCAATTCTGGAGGAATCGAAAATTGGAATCCCGGATTCGGAAGCGGAACCTCTGTAACCGGTTGGGCTGAAAAATTAGTCGGGCTTGGGTTGGAATAACCAATTTGGTTGACTGAAAATGCCAATAATGTAACGCCCGCAATAATTCTTAAGATAAACTGTTTCGTCGAACCTGCCATGAAGGATATTTACAAAATAGTCCTTTCGTTAAATTCTTCACCCAATAAACAATAAAAAAGTAAAAAAATTTCCCCCTGTGAGAAATTAATAATTTTGATAACCCTTTTTTAAACCTTGGCGTGAGCCTTTTTAAAGGCGTGAAGAAAGTATACCAGATAAGGTGTTATTTTGCAATGGAACGGGCTATATTTTAGGTGTTTTTTTGCCTAATTCCTTTTTTATCTTAATTATAATCAGGCAAACAACTTATGGCTTTAAGACCTAATCATTGTCAGCAACATCTTAAACTTTTCTTTGGCTCGAACGGAATGGGGTATATTAGCTGGCATAATCATCAACTCGCCGGCCGTTACCTCTGTCTTCTTATTTGCGATAAAAAATTCACCTTTTCCGTCCACAACTTGGACAATAGCATCGTACGGAGCTTTATGTTCACTTAGCCCTTGCCCGACATCAAAGGCAAATAATGTGAGCGTTCCCGCCTTTTTATCAACCAATGTTTTGCTGACAATTGAATTTTTGGAATATTTCACATCATTTTTAAGATCAATAGGTTTCATAAGGGGTCCTTTACTTGAAAAATAATTATGTTGCTATCATTTATTATTGGTAATATACAGAAAATTTCAATGACCAAATCCCCCGCCAAAAAACATGGCGGGCAGGCAATGACCAAGAAAGTTTCAAGTTGTCAAATCACAATTGGGAATTATTCCGTTTGGGATTTATTTGGTCATTGCGTAATTGACTATTGGGGTTTTGACGCGTGTTTACCCACTACATGATATACTATTTGAGTTATGTTTAAAATAGGAACTTTAAAACTCAAATCAAAAGTGATTCAGGCGCCGATGGCCGGATGCACCGACTTAGCGTTTCGCCTGATTGCCCGCCATTACGGGATGGAATTCGCTTTTCTGGAAATGGTGCATGCAACGCCTCTTGCCAAACGGCACAGAAAAACCTTTGAGGTTTTAAAAACAGTACCCGGTGACTCTCCGCTCGGCGCTCAGTTAATCGGAAAAGACCCTGAGTCGATGGCAATCGCGGCATGCCTGCTTGAAGAAATGGGGTTCGAAGTTGTCGATCTTAATCTTGGTTGCCCTGTTAAAAAGGTGGTCAGAAGAGGCGAAGGTTCGGCACTGCTCGCGCAACCGGATCTATCAGAGAAACTTTTTGAAGCAGTCGTCAAAAGCGTCAAACGGGTTCCGGTCACCTGCAAAATGCGGATTGGCTTCAAAGATCCGACGGGAAAAGAAGCGGTCCACATTGCGAAAATCGCTGAACACTCCGGACTCGCAGCAATTACCGTTCACGGCAGAACTCAATCGCAAGGATATACCGGCAAGGCCGATTGGCAAGCGATTCGGCACGTGAAAGAAGCTGTCAAAATTCCGGTCATCGGAAACGGAGACGTGATCACTCCGCAAGATGCGATCAAAATCACTGATATCAGCGGCTGTGATGCCATTATGATCGGACGGGGAGCTCTCGGAAATCCGTGGATTTATAAAGCGATTGATGCGGCACTTAACAAACGCCCGATCCCCCCGGCTCCGTCATTCGCGGAACAAAAGAAAGCAGCACTCGATCATTTTAAATTGGAAATAGAAACGATGGGTGATCGGATCGGCGTACTTCTCGCAAGAAAACTCGTAACCTGGTATTTCAAAAAAACACCGGGCATCGCGCGTCTCCGGGACAAAGTCAACCGCGCTCATTCAGCAGCAGATATAAGTAAATTTCTCGAGGAATTTGAACCGGCAGTGGATAGCGTTTAGGAAAAATCATGGCCGGAAAGATTTCTTTTCCACATCTATCCGCTATACGCTTAACGCTCTTTGCTTACATAATGGTTGGCGGCGTTACTATCAAGTGCCAGGCTGTTTTTACTTTTTCACATCAGCGTGGTACCCACAGTAACACCTCTCGCTCTTATTCGCTTCTTATCAAATAAGAAATTCGAACCCAGCAAATCACAAAAATAAAAGCTCCAACCAACATCAAAAAACCTACTCCTCGCGGATCAACGCCCATGACCATCAGTCGGTTCCACCAGGCGCTTACTGTTTGGGATGTTTGCAAACTCACCCAAGACAAATGACTGTCGTATTCGGGGCTTTTAAAAAACAACAACCGGCCGAACCATAAATTCCACACATTGATAAAAAGAATCTTCACACTGTCCCACCATTGAGAACATGCTACCGTGTAAAATAAATCCTTCTCGCCGCACCGGGCAAGCAAAAGCCCCAGCCTGGCGTGCCAGTTTGTTAATACTCCCGCTAATTGGATGACAACCGCGGATATGCTTATCATTATCAAAATGAGCTTTCTCAATACCTGACTCATGAAATAATGAAGAGCAAACGGCAGTGCTAACATGACGAGCGGCGTCAAATGTAACGTGTAACGCGGCCCCCATCCAAACAAACCAAACCATTCTTTGACAGAAGCATTGCAGACGATGGAAAATAAAACATAGCTGAGGATAAAGAAGGTCTCAAATTTAAATCGCATCATTAAGTTCTTCCAGCCCATCAGCGCAACTAAAAAGATAGGAGAATAAATAAACATGCTTCCACCCGGGCTTAACAAAATCCCAAAAAACCCTCGAAAAATATGAGAGGTCGGCATCCGCGCCTGCACCAATGGCTTGTGAAAAATAATTCCATCCATCAGCGGTGATAAAAATGCATTTCCCGTTCTGGCCCAATTATAATACAACCAAAGTACGACCCCTGGAGCGCAGCCAAGCACCCACCCTATACTGTGATTTGTTCTTTTCTCGTGAAATGCGTTAAAAAGAAAACAAATTGCACATATGGGAACAAAAATGAGCGCCGTCTCCCGGGTATTAAGGAGCACGCCAAGCATGATTCCAAGCTTAACCGCTTTTGATAATTTGAGATCCCTGTGATACGAAAAAAGATAATACGTAGCACACAGCAGAAACAAAGTTTCCCAATTTCCTTCGTAATTTGTCGATGCATATGGAAATAAAATGGTAAGAAAAGCAAGCGCCAACGCACTGTAAACCGACCGGGGCACTGCCACCCCAAAAATAACCACTAAAAACCGGAAGTACACGACACATGTCGCTGCATTGATAAATACGCCCGATAAGGCAACGAGGAATGAAATAAGTTGGTCATGATTCGAAATGAAATTTTTCGGCAACCCATGATCGATGAATGCAAACGGAATAAACGACAGCACATTAACCAAACCATGAAAATCGCCCCATTCATTACCGTGTTGAACGGCAATGTCCGAAAACTTCTCAGCAAGTAAAAAGGACTTTCCTTGCACAAAATTTTTTGCGACTGTAAGCTGATAATCCGCTTCCACCCACGGTAATCCTTTGACAAAAAAAAGGTATCCCATCGCAATAAAAATAAAAAGATAAACCATCAATTTCCGCAGTTTATATCTTGCCATACCGCTATTTTTCCACCCGTTGTTAAGGTAGCATTAAATGGCCCACAATAAAGTGTCCGGCATATTGCGATGCACTGATTTATAACATAACCCGGTACCCCGTACCAAATGTACGGCTTGACGCTCTTCGCTTATACTTCTTCCCACGAACTCTTGTAACCGCCGACAGCCTCGGCATATTCAATAAAAGCTTTATAAAACGGAATCGTCGCGAGCGTTCCGCTATCGCCGACCACAAAAAGTTTTCGCCTCGCACGGGTCAGCGCCACATTCATTCGCCGGACATCCGTAAGAAATCCCATTTTGCCTTCGGTATTCGACCGGACAAGGGAAATAATGACGGCTTCCTTTTCGCGGCCTTGGAAACTGTCGATGCTTGCGATTTCAACACCAGAAATTTGTATCTGACTTTCCAGCAGACGGACCTGCGCACTATATGGACTGATAACGGCAATATCCTCCGCTTTTACACCCGCATCAATTAAGCGGTTTAATTCTCCGACAACAAAGGCTGCCTCTTCAATATTAAATTTACTTCCGCTTCCCGGCTCTAATTTTTCTTCAAATCCGCGTCCGACTGTATCCAGAAAAACAAACGGTTGTTCAATCTCAGGAGTTCGCTTGACTCCACTTAAATCCGCGAGCGTGTGCAAACGCACAGATTCATCGGCAACGAGCTCCCCGCCGTAAAACTTCTTCGATGAAAAGCTCATAATTTTCTCATGCATCCGGTATTGAAGCTTGAGCATCATCTGATGATCAGGTCCGAGTATTTTTTTGAATCGTTCAAAAAGCGTCACATCCAAACCTTTCCGCTTCGCATCTTCGCACATCACCGTCGGCGGAAGTTGTTTGTGATCACCGGCGAGAATGACCTTCTTCGCTTTCGCCATCGGAATCCAGGTGCTCGGCTCGACGCCCTGCGTCGCTTCATCAATCACCAGTAAATCAAATGTTTTGTTTTCAAACACCCGGTCATTGCCGCTCGTATGCGTTCCAACCCATACTTGAGCACCGTCAACAACCTGGCTCCACACATTTTCTTCGAGCGCATCAATTTCGTTCCGTGTGCTCCGGATTTTCTCATCCAATTCAATTTTTTCTTCCGTTGTTAACGGGCGCCTTTCTTTTTTCCGCGCCTTCTGCCTGAATAATCTTTTTAACTCTCCGAGTAGATCGTCTGCCACTTTGGAATAAACGTGATTCGCGAGTTTAAAATCAAGCGTATGTACTTTAAGATGATCCATAATCCGTGCAGGATGGCCTAAACGAACCGCCTTGATCCCACTCCGAACCAGGCAGTTGAGAAGATGATCACAAGCCGTATTACTGGGCGCTGTCACAAATATCAGTTGTTCGGCGCTGACGGCCTGGCGAATAATCTCGACGAGAACCGTTGTCTTCCCGGTTCCCGGCGGCCCGTGGATCACCGCTATATCCAACGCCTCGAGCGCTTTTTGAACCGCTATTTTTTGCCACTGATTTAAACCGGGATTATTAAACCGGATGCGATCGATCGGAATCGGATCGCCCGTCATCGGTTTTTTTTCTCCGAAACTTAAATTTCTAAAATAGGCCAAGCGATCATGCTGCGCTTCTTTCACTCTTTTGATCGAATCGAACATTTTTTGGAATGATTCCCGAGGAGAAGCTTCATTCAAATAGAAAAGGCTTTCGTCATTAATCCAATCGGGAAGCCGCCGGTTGAACGCAAGTGTGATTTCAGACGATGTTCTATCATAAACCGTTCCAACCGGAAGATTTTCAAGCGCTTTCAGCTCTCGCGATAAACTGACAACATCACCGACATCAAACGAGTAGATCGGGAGGGGCCTTCCATTTTCATACCCGAATGAAACCAATTGATGTCCGCCGCCGCTAAAATGAATATCACTGACGACTAATTTCAGAAGAGACTTTCCCGCTTTTTCCCGCTGATCCGGACTCTTTCTAAGAAACTGTTCTTCATACTCACGCTTTTCTTCTACCTCTTCGAGACGCAGAAGATCGGTGAGTCGGTCAAAATATTGATCGGATTCGGTTGTGATGACAATTTTGTCGGACATGGATCGTTCGCTTTATTCCAAATGACCAATATCAAAGCGCAAATGACAAAGAATATGAAACAAATTCAATGTTTTCTTGTCATTCCCGAATGCTTCCCTTGGGAAAGAAAGGGCCGGCCCCAGCTTTTCCGGGGTAGTCGGGAATCCAAAGGCATGAGATTCCCGCCTACGGCTTGCGGGAATGACACCAAAGCGCTCAACTTGAACAATTTTGATATTTGTCATTTCACACAAAATAGTGTTTCCGGTAGAACTTCAATTCTTCAATGGATTCACGAATATCATCGAGCGCGCGATGGGCATCTTTTTTCGAATGACGTTTTTTGATTTTCGGATACCAGTTTTTTACCAATATCTTAACGGTACTGACATCAACGTGCCGGTAATGAAGAAACCGGTCAAGGCGGTGCATGTATTTTTTGATAAACCGCCGGTCGTGGTGAACCGCATTACCACAGAGCGGGGACTCGTGGAAATAACAATACTTTTTCAAAAATTGAAGCGTCAAATCTTCCGCTTTTGCGAGACCGATCTTCGACTCTTGAATTAAATCAATCAACCCCGATTTCCCGTGCTGTTTTCGGTTCCAGCTATCCATGTCCGCAAGAATTTTAGGCGGCTGATAAATCGCAATATGAGGCCCTTCCGCAAGAATGCTCAAATCCTTATCCGTCACAATCGTCGCCATTTCGATAATATGATGTTTCTCGGGAAAAAGTCCCGTCATTTCCATATCAATCCAAATCATATTATCTTTACGCCGCTTTGAAACCATGGTTCCCCCCAATCATTATCTTTTCCTTACAAACGCATGCGTCGCATGTCCATAATACAACTCTGCGCATTCCATTAACGTCTCTGACAGTGTCGGATGCGCATGAATCGTCTGCGCAAGGTCTCTGGCAGACGCACCCATTTCCATCGCGAGCACCGCTTCTCCAATCAACTCCCCTGCGCCATGTCCGCAAATTCCGATTCCCAAAATATGTTCCGTGCCCGGCTCCACAATTAATTTCGTCGCGCCGTCCGTCCGGTCATGCGTCATGGCCCGGCCTGATGCAGCCCACGGGAACTTGACCACTTCGACTCTCATTCCTTTTTGTTTCGCTTCATTTTCGGTCATTCCGCACCACGCAATTTCGGGATCCGTATAAACAACTGATGGAATTACATAATCCTCCAGGCTATGATTCTCACCCAACATATCATCCACCGCAATTCTTGCCTCTTTCGAAGCTTTATGCGCGAGAAGCACTCCGCCCACAACATCCCCGATGGCATAAATGGACGGTTCCGCCGTCCGCTGTTGATCATTCACTTCAATGAAACCTCTCTCATCACGGACCACTTTTGTATTCTCCAAACCTAATTCGTCCCCGTTTGGCATCCTGCCTACGGAAACTAAAACCTTGTCATATAATTCGTCAATCTTCTGACCGTCCTTTTCCATCAGCACTTTAATCTTTTCTCCGGCAAGGCTCATCTCGAGCACTTTTGTTTTAACCCGAATTTCTTTAAATATTTTTTCCGCATTGTTTTTAACATAACGCACCATATCCGAATCCGCGCCGGCTAAAATGTCACTTAACGCTTCCGCCACTACCACCCGGCTTCCGAGCGTCGCATACACCGTCCCGAGTTCCATTCCAATATAACCGCCGCCGACGATGAGAAGTTCTGCGGGAATATCCGCCATTTCAAGAGCTTCCGTTGACGTCATCACCCGTTTGCTTCCGATATCAAAAGCCTTCGGAAGCGACGGCCGGGATCCAACGGCAATAATCGCTTTATGAAATTGAATCATCCTGTCGCCTTCCCTCGTTTCCACTTTTAATAAATTGTCCGGCTCGAAACGGGCAGTCCCGTGAATCATCTGAATATTTCTTCTCTGAGCCAAGCTTGTGACCCCTTGAGAAAGTTTTGAAACAACCGAACCTTTCCAGGCATTCAGTTGACTTAGATCAATCCTTGGTTCTTGAAAACTAATCCCGCGGTTCTTGGATTCTTTGGCGTCACGGATCAGTTGCGTGGCATAGAGAAACGCTTTTGACGGAATACAACCATAATTCAGACAAACACCGCCCAAGTTTTGATTTTGTTCAACGAGGATAACTTTTTTCCCCCGATCTGCGGCATAAAACGCCGCCGAATAACCGCCGGGCCCCGCACCGATAACGACAATTTCAGTTTGTATTGCTTCCATGTTTATTTCCCTGTCATTATAAATGGAGATGATTTTTGATCAATCGTCCCCTTGATTTAAGTTTGATCAATTCTATGCTTTATCTTACAGTAAACGATAAGAAAATGGAAATATCATTATACCGAAAGAAATATTTTATATTAACACAACGATTTCATTTAACCCGACTTTCTCAACGATTTTGTGAATCGACGGGAAATCCGGGCTAACCGTGCCGGCTCACCCAGTCGTAGGACAAATTCGCAGATGATTGATAAGAAATATGTTGAACGACTTTCTGAATGGCCCGTTTTAAAATTTTAATCAAAAGGCTTCCTTCGCGGAAATCGGCCGGTGCGAAATGATCGGCACGTTTTTCCCGAACCATATCCCGAACCGTTGAAGGAACTTTCTTCCGCGGATCAAACACCGCAATAGCAGATCCGCCGTTTTTTTGAGTCACCGTCATCGAGGGAACGTCCGTAATTCCATCTCCGATATAGATCATATTCCGGAATGGAATACGCCGCTGCGTCGCCGGCATATGGGTATTGATACTCTGACTTAAACTCAGTTTCCCCTTATTGATCCGGAATAAAAACTGCGTTTTATTGGTATCGTTGATCACGAGCTTAGGGAAAACCGGGATTCCATTTTGATATTCATACTCACAGGCATAGACTTTTTTGAAATGTTTGATAATATCGCATCCATCCAATATGTCTTTGATTCCTCCGGATACGATATAGTGTTCCAATTGAATATCCCACTCGCGCACTTCCGGAATCTTTTTGACAAAATTTCCGATCCGGTCGAAATAATCTTGAACACCCGGATAATATTCAATTTGCGAAGCAAGTTTCCTCAAATCATCCTGCCGAATCGGCTTCTTCCGAAAAGCCGGATCCCAGATAAGCAGTTTCAAATAAGCAAGCGTTCGTTCATAACCTTTTTCGACGACTAATTTGTGCGCTTTTTCCCAAAATTTCTTTTTATCGATTTTATAGGCTTTGAAAATCGTGTCTTCCTGCATATTGTTCGGGGAAAGCGTGCCGTCGAAATCGTAAACCAGCGCTACAATATTATGTTTTACTTTTCCGGATTTTTCTTTTTTCATAAAATTTCTATTTTAATATCAATCGCATCTATTTAGCGTCCTGAAGTTGCCTATCACCCCTCACCCCGCCCTCTCCCTCAGGGAGAGGGCGGGGTGAGGGGATTTATTAACAAACCTATTCGCCCGTTGTGCGAACCGGAACCGATTCTGCTGACTGCGTTGAAGATAGACTTCAGCTTTGCGCAGTTCCCTGAGCCTGCTTCTGAATTATTCCTTCTTTTTCCAAGGTTTTTTTCAGGAAATTCCCAATTAAATCCTGTGCTTTTGTCACCACAAGCGCGGTCGCAACCGACGAGACATCCGGAACGACCTTCACACGGGGAACCTGGCCTTGTATTTTAACCGGAATTTTAAGCCGCCCGGTCGTATCCGTAAGAGTCTGTAATTCATTAACACTCTTAATCATCGCAAGCGAAAGCTCCGGATCGATAAATAAAATGCTCGTTAATTGGAGGTATAAATTCGTTGAAAAGAATCCGGAACCGATCAATTCAAGGGAATCTGTTTCCAGACGGACATCTTTAAAGGAAAATGTGCCTTGATTCAATGTGAACGGCCATTCGACCGGTAAAAAAACCGTGTCCCGCGCCGATAATTTTTGTTCATATTCGGGCGTTAACCGGGATTTCAAAGTGTCCACGACTCCCGGAATAATCGAAAGCTTACTGAATACTTCTTTTAGTAAGTTGAAATTCGTCAAAACACCATCTCGAAGAGAAATCACCCCTTGCCCATCGAAAGCTTGGCCCATCGTAGCATTTTCCGCCAAGGAGGCAATCCCTCGAACCGAAACCGACAAACCGCCTTTTAGTTGAGGTGCATTTTCCGGAAACGGCGGCAGCAATGTGCTCATATCAATATTTTCAGCAGCTAAATCGATCGCGACGCTTGGTTCTTTCGCCGAATAGAAAAATCTTCCTTCTCCATGAACCAAGCCCCGCGAAAAATCCCCGGAAAAGCGCGATAGATGAATTTGTTGCGGATCAATGGTGAAATCCGCCGTCACGTGTTTAAACGGTGACTGAATCAAGTTAGAAACAATTTTTCCGTCCGCAAGGTGTCCTAACAAATTAAAATCTGCTTTTTCCGAAAAAGGAATTTGAATCTCTTTCGCAGCAATCGTCAGCACCCCTTCAACGGGATCGCGCAAACTCATCTTCTCAACCGGCAGAAACCGTTCCGCTAATGTTTCCAGGCTCAAACTCTTCAAATCGCTTTTGACATTCAGATTACGCAACACAACCATTTTTTCAGCCAGCTTAAGCACTATCTCAACTTCAGCATTTACATTTTGTTCAGTGCTGTAAAATGCCGCTTTGCCTTTCGCCTGTATCGGTTGCATGAGGGAAACGTCTGCCAAGTCAATGTCGATACGATCCATCGTAATTGGGGCGGGAGTCTTTGAAGAATAATCAATAAAACTAACGATGCCATTTCTGATTTTAATTTCATCAACAAACAACGATAGCGAAGCTGCCTGTGAAACCGCCAATGGCTTGTTGGAATTGTTTTTTGGATGACTTGTATTGCTTATATTACCAGAATAACCTTTATATCCGTCCAAGGGTTCTACGCCTCCATCCCCTTGACGGACTAATGAAAAAACCGGCTCATCCAGCAGAACGGAACCTACCTTTATTTCTCTTCGCAAAAGGGGTTCTAACTTGAGTCGGGCGCTTAAAGCTTTTAATTGAAAATAAGGACGACTCTTCTGCGTAGAACCGGGATAGAGCCTCAACCCCTTCAGCTCAAGCGCGATCCCTCCCCTGAATCCCAATTTGACAGAATCAAGCTGAACAGGATTTCCTAAAACGGATTCCAGTTTTGTGCAAAGCAAAGGACGATACCGATCAACATTAAAAGTTAAAACAAACGCTGCAATGGCCGCAATCAAGAGGAAAAAAATGATCCCTGAAACAACAATGACCTTTTTCAAAATAACACTCCTTAAATAAATTCACGTTATTAATCATAGCATAATGGACTCTTGATTATGCTTATTTTCGTAATGCATTCAAAACTAAATTCAATCAAAATAGCTCTGTTGAAGCCAACGTAATTTTGAGTATAATAAACTTATGAACAATGAAATCCAGCTTCTTCAATTTATCATCTGTAAAGATTTCCAGCAGAAAGACCAAGACCAATACACGGTTGAGGGAGTCTTAAGCAATCTTTATATTACGCAATTCCCTCATTATTTCAACCAACTATACGTCATCACCTGTTGGCGGAAGGACAAACGTTTTCATAAAGAAGTGATTGAATACACCACAGCAAACGGAAAATCCTATAAAAGCCCTCCCATGGATATTGAGCCCGTGACTAACAACGTCTTATTTCGCTGGCACAAACATCTATTTCCCACACAATTTGCCGTTGAAGAGCCTACGATTCTGACGGTTCGGGTAATCTTGGACTGGAAAGTTCAGTTTGAGTCGTATGTTTTGATCGAAAAAGCCCCTTAAACGGATTTGCAGGTAAAGAAATTTTCGATGCTGCGGGAATCTCTATTTTCGGCAGTTTTATATCCTTTACCGTATCTACGATTTTCATTAAAAAATCAAATTTATGTTTTCTTTTCTCTTCGGTTTCGGCTTCTTTCGTTAAATATTCCATGCTTTTCTCAATCCCGATATATCGCACTTCAAGAGCGGAATCGGTTCCCGTATCATCCGAATCGGTCATCACCGCAATTCCCCGGATATTCGATTTTGGTGTTTTCCCGTAAAGCATTTTATAGTCGCTGACGATATCCCGCTTTTCTGTCTTCCATTCACTGGACGGCCCACTTCGCACAACAAGCAGCTTGACCCTCTTTGTATAAGGACTTGAAGTCTGCGTTCCTTCGGGAAAATGGTCATCCCAGATGTACTGAATGATCTCAGAAAATAAAGGATTCAAGCCATCAAACATCACATACACACGTCCCGCATAATCACTATCTTTCGATGCGCCAAATGTTTTATTTTCCTTATTCGTCGGAAATTTCAGCGCCCGCCACTCCCAAATCAGTTGCGGATTGCTCTGAACCGAAACACGCATCTCTTTACAAAGCGCCGATGATTTCCCGTGACTTTCGGCGTAAAGTACCATTTCTCCTTCTGGATTCGGTTTTATCTCATAGGTCGTACTTCCGCTCGACTTGTATTCTTTCCAGTTTTTCAATTCGTCCGGTTGGTTAAAATCAATCCGGCTCAACTGTCCGGTAGCCATTAGCGAAGCCCCATTTTTCGGCACGCTTTTCGGTTTTAAAATTAAACCATAGGACCATAAGATATAGAAAAAAAACACTGCAATACATAGAACCAGAAAAATGATAAGGATTCTTCTTTTTAACATCCCTTAGACCTGTCCGACAGTTTGCACATGATTTTCGGTTGTTTCGCAGAATTGTAAAAACATTTTTTCGGCTATCAACTCTGCCTGGTGAATACAAGATGTTAATCCGACGCCCGCAAAAGCATTCCCGGTCAGAAAAAGGCCGGGACATTCCGCCCGTTCAGATTCTATCGCTTTTAAAAGCTTCTGATAATTGAGCCCGTACTGCGGTATCGACATTTCATATCGCTGAATATCAATAAAAAGAGGCTCGCGAGTTACGCCAAGAATGTCCCTCAGTTCTTCCGTCACAAGCTGTCTCATTTCTTGATCATCCAAATCGACATTATTTCGCTGAATCGCGTTTCCAAGAAAAGTGCGAATCAAAACCGCTCCCTTCGGAGCACGGCCGTCAAATTTTATGCTCGAAAAAATAGAACCAACGAGGCGGCGGTTTTCAACAGACGGAATGACAAAACCCGCCCCATCAAGCCGTTTCGGGAATGCCAACTCGTCATACGCAACATTCACCGTCACAACGGACTCATATTTTATATCGGCAAGTTTTTCCGCAAGCCGGGGCGAAAATGAATTTACAATTTCAGATGAACGCATTGCCGGAAGGGCCAAGCAAACCGCGTCGGCTTCAATAACAGCTCCGCCTTGAATTGTCACTTCTAATATACGCATATGATCGAAAGCGATTTTTTCAACGGGTGTAGAAGTCGCGAAAGAAACGTCGGGCATATTTTCAATCAATGCATGAATGAGTCGTCTCATGCCATCTTTAAAAGTTACAAACATTTTTCGCGAATTTTCTTCAGTGCAATCCTTCATGCCATGCTTTTCCCTGAGCGCCCACAAACCGCGGGTCACACTTCCATATTTGGATTCCATTTCCCGAAAATGAGGAAGGACTGCCTGCATACTGAGTTGGTCCGGATGGGCCGTATAAATTCCTGCGAGCAGCGGTTCGCCTAACCGCTCAAGGACTTCACGTCCAAAACGCCTTCTGATAAAAGATCCGACACTTTCGTCATCTTTGCTTTTTCTTTTTGGGATAAAGAGTTCTGCGGCAAGCCTCAATTTTCCCGCCGAGCTAAGGAAATGACTTTGCACCAAGGCTTTGATATTGGAAGGTGCAAGCAGATAAAAGCCGGTGGGAATCCTGCACATCTTTCCTTTGCAAACAATGTAACTATGATCGGCTTCTTTTTGCATTCCGATTAATTCGGACTCTATTCCAAGCCGCTTACACAAATTGATACTCCAAGGTCTATCGGTCATCAAAGCATCAGGACCATATTCCAGTAAAAACCCATCCTTCGATTGCGTTTCGATCACCCCGCCCAATCGACTTCTGCCCTCAAGAAGCGTCATATCGATCGGGATCTCTTTCTCGCAACTGAGCTCGTGCAAACGGTAAGCAACCGTGAGGCCGGAAATTCCACCGCCGACAATGACAATCCGTTTCATGATTCGTTATCCATTATTTGATATAACTTGCCATCAGGATTTTTTTGCTTTGCCGGATGACAACCCTCGTCACAACAGCTTCCTTTTTTTCTTTTTGATACAAACCTGCGAATCACAAAATAAACGGCAATGCCAACAATCATCAGTGCAATGATTTCTGATAAATCCGTTTTCATCATTCAAACCCCAATATTTTACCGCCTTGATAAACAAGAAAAGAAGCCACCCACGCAAGCGTCGTCATATAAGCCACCATAAAAAGGGGCCAACGCCAACCGTTTGTTTCACGTTTGACAATCGCAAGCGTTGAAATACATTGGCATGCAAAAAGAAAAAACACCATCAGCGATACCGCTACAAGCGGTGTATAAACCCGTTTCCCGCTCGATATCGACACTTGTTCTTGCAACGCCTGAACAAGCTCTCTCGACTCACCACCACTTTTATCTTCAACATGATTTAAAATTGCAAGCGTACTCACCATTAATTCTCGGGCGACGAAAGAAGCGACCAACCCAATCCCTATTTCCCAAGTGAAACCAAGAGGTTTGATAACAGGCTCAATGGAGCGGCCGATCCAACCCGCAAAACTGATCCGAATTTCCTCGCCTTTTTGTTCGGCATCAATATAAGACAACCGATGTGCTAATTCATCACCCTGAAGAGTCTGGCTCGCAGCAACTCTTGCAGAGTCGAAACGTTGCTCCACCGCCGGATTCCGCGGATAGCTGATCAAAAACCATAAAATGATCGAAAAAGCAAAGATAATCGTACCGGCACGGCTCAAAAAAACTTTCGCCCGGTCCCACATCAGATGCAGGACGGTTCTCCATTGCGGAATGCGATACGGAGGCAATTCTAAAATAAATGGCGTCAAACTTTTCCTGAGAATTGTTTTTCTAAAAATCCAAGCTGCTATTAAACCCGCAACAACACTTAAAACATACAAGGAAAACAACGTCACTCCTTTTAAATCAAAAATACCTAATATTTTCGCCGGCGGAATAAAGGCAGCAATCATCAATGTATAAACGGGAAGCCTCGCACTGCAGCTCATGAGCGGCACAACCAGAATGGTCGCGAGCCGGTCATTTTTATCTTCAACCGTTCGTGTTGCCATAATTCCGGGAACAGCACAGGCGAAAGAACTTAAAAGCGGAATAAATGATTTCCCGCTCAACCCGACACTTCTCATAATCCGGTCAAGCAGAAACGCCGCGCGCGCCATGTATCCGGAATCTTCAAATAACGCAATAAAAAAAAATAAAAAAAGAATCTGCGGCAAAAAGATAACAATCCCTCCGACTCCCGCCATAATTCCGTCAATCGCAAGGCTTTTTAACTGTCCGTCCGGAAGAATTTGCCCAAACCATTCACTCATCTTCGTGATACAAGTGGAAATCATCTCCATGGGATAATTCGCCCACGAGAAAATGGCCTGAAAAATAGCGGCCATCATCAAACCAAAAAAAATCAATCCCCAAAAAGGATGCGTTAGTATCCGATCAATCCGGTCAGACGTTTTGACTCTCTTGACTTCGGACGTCGGCACCGCCTGGTCATAAATCGCTTTGATAAATTCGTAGCGGTTTTCCGCTTCAACTGACGACCAGTCTATGCGCACATGTTCAAGACGTTTGCGTACGGCTATCACCACCTGTTTCAATTGTTCACCCATCTCCCGAAATAAAGGGCTCCGGAAATAACTATCTCCGATTAACCTTAACGCCTCACCTTGCGCAGCATGCGGATTATGCTTAAACATAAATTTAATAAACCGTTCGATTCTTCCTCTCATATCTTTGACTTCAAGCGGCAGCGGTAGATGACAATTTTCAGGGCTCACTTTGGCCTTTGCGGGCTCAAGCGAAAGTTGCTTTTCAATCGCAACTTTCAAGCGCTCCATTCCTCCTTTTTGACCGCCAATCGCCGGAACGACCGGAATTCCATAACGCCGTGATAATTGCTGAAGATCAATATCTAACCCATTTTTCAAAGCCAAATCCCACATATTGAGAACCATAATCGCACGCGTGCTCGTCTCGATAACTTGCCCTGCAAAAAATAAATTCCGCTCCAAATTGCTTGCGTCAACGATAATCACAACAAGATCCGGCGGAGGGGTCCCGACTACTCTTCCAAGCAATACCTCGTGAACGATTTCTTCATCAGTCGAAGTAGGAGTAAGGCTGTAAGCCCCCGGCAAGTCAATCACGGTCACCTGTTCGCGACTTAATGGCAAAGCCAGAATCCCTTCTTTTTTCTCCACTGTCACGCCGGGATAATTAGCAGTTTTATGCCGCAATCCGGTCAACGCATTGAAAATCGTTGTTTTTCCCGAATTGGGATTACCAACCAGTGCAATTTCTTTTCGCTTTATTTTCGGTTGTTTATTCATCATGGCTCAATCTTCGGCAAGACTTTGATAACGACAATTTGAGAAGCTTCTTTCTTTCGAAGTGATAAATGAGAACCTCGGACAACAATTTCTAATGGATCGTTAAAAGGTGCATATTTTTTAACCAGTACAAGAGAACCCCGAATCAAACCCAATTCTTTAATTCGACCGCTAATCTCACCCATCCCCTTATAATCTTGAATCATTCCGATTTCACCCGGTTTGAGTTGGTCGAGGGAAAGAAATTCTTTGTTCAAATTGATTCGAATAGGCATGGTTTAACTCGCCCCTAAAAAGTTTCCGCCAGAGGCGGATCCGCCAACAACTTGCCTGCGAAGCAGCACTGCTTCGCTGTGTGGCAGAAAAAGTGAAAAATTAAAGATTTTCGCAATAAGTTCTGCCATAGGTAGCCGATCTTGGCAAAAAAAACGCGGTTAATTTAAGGTAAGAGTATATTACATGAAGGCTGGTTAGGTCAAAATGTTCATTAAAGAGAAATTCGCTGAATTATTGCGAACTCCGCAACCTTCGCATTAATTCGGACCATGGAAACATTTTGCCGGGACATTCTGTTTGAGCCCCGGGGACATCTCTATGCCCCATCACGTGATTTAATGGAATGTGATAGTGGTTCCTGAGAATATTGATCAGCGAAACCAATGATTGCATTTGTTGTTCCGAGACATACGCTTCAGAAAAATTCCCAACCACGCTAACCCCAATTCCCACTGAATTCATATTGCCGGCTTTTGTGTGCGCGCCATCCATTTGTTTCACCCAACGCGGCCCCACTTCAATCTGGCCATTGCCTTTTCCTAACGTTCCGTTATCTATCAGAAAATGATAACCCAACCCCTCTACCCAACCGCGATTGTGATGCGATTTATCTATCAGTTTCGCATTTCCGATGTCCGTCGCCGTGTGATGAACAATCATATAACTCCAGGGACGCACATTATAGAGAGGAACGACATCCCTTGGTCTTTCCGCTTGCGGAATCAAAAGTTTCTGACCAATTTTGAGTTTCCCCGCATTTTGAATATTGTTCGCTCGCATAATATCGGCTTGTTCAACTCCATACATTTTGCTGATCCGCCATATCGTTTCCATCGGTCCGACTTCATGATACACGTCACCCAACGGCTGAACTGCAACGCCATACTGTCCAGGAAGAGCTGCCATTTGAGTTGGCTCAGGCCCGATAGGTGGGGCATAAGCCCCGGATCCCGAACAACCCCATAATAAAATAGGCGTTAGAATAAAAATAGGCACTAATCTACTAAGAAAAAAAGAAATATGATTTCGTTTTGACATTTATTTACTTTAACCCTCTCTTTATGTTCGTTTAATCTTCTTAAGTGGTCGAATTATGCCGATTTTAGAAATAATTTCAACAAGTTTATATCGGCCATTTAATGCCGTTGTCTTACACGATCAATTCCGAAATACACAACCGCAAGCAACAAAATACTGGCAACCGTTACCCAAAACGAAACCGGCCGCGAAGCATGTCTGAGCATCCACAACGCGATATATCCGAAAAAGAGCGAAACTAAATATAAAATCAGAACCGTCAGCCGGTGTGTCAATCCCATGCGAATAAGCATATAATGTAAATGAAAACCGCCTTTTGATTGAAAGGGATTCCTTCCCTGCCCGACCCGGACAATCGCAATTAATAGGGTATTAATCACCGGAATCATCAGGATGGAAAGCGGAATAGATAATGCAATCGAAACCGACGCCTTAAAAGAACCGAGAAGAATCATCGCCGCAAGAAGCAATCCCAGCAGTTGACTGCCCGTATCACCTAAAAATATTCTTGCAGGAAAAAAATTAAACGGTAGAAATCCAATCAGGGCTCCCAAAAGAACACCGGTAATCACATTTCCGAAATGGCTCAAAGCATTCAACACCCAAAAAGCAATGGCAGAAACTCCGGTTGCAAGTCCATCCAATCCATCAATCAAATTAATCGCATTAATAATCAAAAGATACCAAAACACCGTAGCAAAAATCGACATAAACCCCAACGGTACTGATTCTCCGGTAAACGGATGCGTAAAATATTCCGCGCGGAAACCATAGCAATAAAGAATAAGCGCAGAAAAGATCTGAAAAATAAACTTGATAAAATAATTCACCTTACAAGTATCATCCCAAATTCCAAGTAATAGAATCAAAGAGGAAGCAATCCACAGCCCCATCATTTCGCGCGGAAAAAAACCATTTTTTAATGAAATGATTCCCAAAGTCAGCCATACTGATAAATAAATCGCTATCCCGCCATAAGCAGGAATCACTTTCTTTTTCCGATATGCCGTTTTTTCAGTCAAGCGGCGGGGCAATCCCCTTTTTCGAAATAGCAAAATGAGTCCATAGGTTGAGAGTGCTGACAGGCCCGCAGCCACGCATAAGAAAATCGGAAAGTCTATACCCATGTAAAGAAAAATCCCGGGAAATTATATTTGTTGAATTAAATTTTCAATTGTTTCACACATTTTTTTTTGGCTGAATTTATTATTGATTATCGACATACTTGTGCGTAAGATTTCCGCTTTTTCTTCAATTCTTAATGTGCGAACTTTTTGAATAATTTGGACAAGGCCGTCGATATTTCCGTGTTCAACATGATATCCAATTCGATGTTCACAAACTATTTCTCCAATGTGGCTTTTCGACGGCCCGATAAAAATAAACGGCCGGCCAACAGCTAAAATGTCATAAATTTTACAGGGGTGGACCATTCCTACAAATTCATCCCCCATGGTCACAACATGCAAATCAGCTGCGGAAAGCGATTCACTCAAGCCTTCCATCGGCTGATAGTCAAGTTGAATGATATGATCAAGCCCGTGTTTCAATTTGAAATCACGCACATCACATATTCTCGCGCCGCCACCGATAAAATAAAACAAAATAGCGGGCTCATTTCTCAAACGCAAAGCCACCCCAAGCAAGGTATCCAACGGATGACACAAACTATGGTTTCCGGAATACATCACCACAAATTTATTCTCGAGTTGATATTGTTTTCTAAAATGGTTCTCCTCATGATTGACCGGATGAACTGTTGCGTCATGTGCCCAGGGTGAAATAATTTGAATTTTATTTTCCGGAACACCGCTTGCCGCAAGCCGTTCTTTCATGAACTGATCAAGCACAATGATTTTTTGGCTACTGCGAAAAATAAAACGTGTCATCCGTCGAAGCCAGACGGTGAGCAACGAATCGGACTGAATCCAGCCTGCTGCAATCGCCTCGTCGGGATTTAAATCCATAACCCATTCAACACACTTTGCACCTTTTAAACGGCTGAATAAAACAGCTGCTAATCCAATCAAAGGCGGTGAAGTGAGGCAGATAACAACATCCTGCTTATTCGTGAATAGCAGTTTACCTATCGCAGTTAATATAAAACTCACGGAACTTACAATCCGGGGAATTTTCCCATTTTTTCGCACAGGGAAATAAGAAACGCGATGGATATTAATTTTTCGGTAAACTTCAAATTTTGAATATTTTTTTTTCTCGTCAGCATAAGCCCTATTTCCGCACAAAACCGTCACCTCGTGCCCGTGTGAAACCAGGTAAAGTGCGAGATCCGTCAAATGCTGCGCCGTCGATACACAGTCGGGATAAAAAACCTGATTAATCAATAAAATTTTCATACTTTCTCAATAACGCAATCTTCTAAAATAAGAATGTCCAAGGCATTCCGTTTAAAACACGCAATCGCTTGACCCGGATTTTCAACGATCGGCTCATTTTCGTTAAATGATGTATTGAGTAGAACTGGAATTCCAGTTTTTTCTCCGAATTTCTTAATCAAATCATAAAAGCGTGGGTTTTGATAATGATTAACTGTCTGAACGCGTGCGGTCCCATCTATATGCGTCACCGCAGGGATTTTTTCGCGCATCTGTTTACGGACGGGATAAACTTCCAGCATAAAAGGCGACCCCCACACATCCATTTCAAAAAATTCATTTGCCCGTTCTTGTAAAACGGCCGGCGCAAAAGGACGAAATGTTTCCCGTTTCTTAATTCGCCTATTTAATTCATCTTTCAACACCTCATTTCTCGGATCGATCAAAATACTGCGATTACCAAGCGCTCGCGGTCCCCATTCCATTCTTCCCTGAAACCAACCAATCATTTTCCCACCCGCAAGCTCTCCCGCTAGCCATGGTAAAAGCTCTTCATCGTTCAGTTGCCGGAATTCAATACCGTTCTCAGCTAAATAAACTTGAATATCCCTTGCCGAATATTTTGCCCCCCAATAAGCATGATCCATTCTCCAGCCCTGATGAGCATGTAACAATTCATGGGACGTATATAGCGCTGCTCCTAAAGCCGTACCAGCATCACCCGCCGCAGGCTGAATAAAAATCTCACAAAAAGGCGTGCGCTTGCAAATTTTCCCGTTTGCAACGCTATTAAAAGCCACTCCGCCCGCCAAACATAATTTAGTCATTCCCGTTTTTTTGTGAAGATGATTAAGTAAATGATAGACCGCATTTTCCACACTGAACTGCAAAGAAGCGGCAATATCTTGATGCCTTCTTTCTATTGGATCTTCCGGATTCCTTGGCTTCCCTAACAAATCGATTAATTTATCGGAATAAATTCTCCCAAGTTCGGGAGCTCCGTCTTCCCACTCCATCTCAATCCCTTCGGAATGGTGGCGGAAACAATCCAAGCCTATTGAAAAACGGCCGTTTGCTTTCAGTTTCAATATCGTCTGAAATTCTTTTTCATAGACAGGTTTCCCGTAAGAGGCTAATGCCATGACTTTGTATTCGTCTCCGTAATTAGGAAATCCGAGAAATTGTGTCAATGCCGTATAAACGATCCCGAGAGAATCAGGATAAGTCACTTCACCCTGAATATGAATTTTCCCTTTGCTGCCGATCCCCCATTTTGTGCTAACAAAATCCCCAAAGGCATCTATAGACATCACGGCGGCTTCTGAAAAACCAGAAGCATAAAAAGCGCTAGCGACATGGGCAAGGTGATGTTCAACATAATGTATTTTCGCTTTAATCGATTTCAGGTTAAACGATTTTCTGATCAATCCGGCTATGTTTGATAATCTCACGACTTGACGCAAACGATCAGTAGCCCATGAGAGGGATTGATTTTGAATGGCCTTTTTTAAATTAAACCAAATGCGACTCGCTAAATGAGCACTTGGATCTCTTGAAATAGCAAGGTAGTCGATATCATTAAAATCAATATTTGCTTCCCGAAGACAATATCGGATGGCGTATGTTGGAAATCCGGCATAGTGTTTAATTCGCGTAAACCGTTCTTCTTCCGCCGCGGCAATCAGCTTGCCGTCCTTCAACAATACAGCCGCCGCATCCCCATGAAAAATATTAACACCGAGAATAATCATAAAATCAATTTTGTTAAGATGTTCTTTTTATTTGCCCAATATAATAATCAATAAGCAACCGATACCATAATCCCTGCAAAACATGAAAAATAACGCCAGCGAAACCGTCTAAGAAGCCCAATCGAATAAAAAATCTATAAAAAAAATATATAAATGCTCTCAAGTACCGCGGTGATGCGTACCACCCTTTTTTCAACCACAGGGTCCTTTCATTTGGATTTCCAGCCATTCTGGGCTCAACAGGCCACTTCCGCCCCCCTGAACATGTGACCTCATATTCTTCACGGGCTTGCAACTTGGCATATTTTTTATGTTTATCAATCCATACGGCTAACCGATCGTCTTTTAAATTTTCTTCGATTAAATCATTTTTAAGGCACAGAACTTTTCCGGAATTTAAATAAAAATGCGCATCAACATACTCAGATGGATCCATAAAAACCTTGCTGCGCCGAAAAAGTTTTAGCATATATTTTGGATAGTATCCACCATACCGGATCCATTTACCGAAAAAATAATTGCGCCGGTTAATATAGATCCCGTCATAATCTGAAATGTTTTGATTGAAAAACAAACAAATCTCATCCCGAAGCTCATTTGACAATCTTTGATCGGCATCAAGCGCCAATACCCATTCCGTTTGTAACGGTAAATGTTGCAAGGCCCACTGCCACTGACACGCATGCGTTTTGAATTCATGCCGGCAAACCTTAGCCTTGTATCTCTCTGCGATCGATAGTGTTCCATCGCTGCTGAACGAATCAACGATATAAATCTCCGAAGCCAAACCTTGCACACTTTTCAAACACGCTTCAATATTTTTTTCTTCATTATAGGTAATTACAATCACCGAAAGGTCAGGCATCGGTCACCTTTCCGCCTTTTTCATTCAATATTTCGCGATACATGTCAACTATCTGAGGAGCTACTTTTTCCCAACGGAACTTTTCACTCACCAACGTTTTCCCCCGGTCTGCAAACAATAAACGTTTTTGAGGATCAACCAACAAAAGTTCGACAGCATTCGCAAACTCGTTCGGATTACAATCAACGACAAGCCCAGCCCCCGAAGCACTGATTTGCTCAGCAATTCCAACCTGTTTTGATATAACAACCGGAGCCCCGCATGCCATTGCCTCAATAACGGAAACACCAAAACTTTCGTTTATCGATGGCAATACAAAACATACGGCGTCCTGTAATACTCGTGATTTCAAAGGGCCATCCAAAAAATCCAAAAATTTAAAGTACATTAAAAGACCTTTATCATAAATCATCTTTTTTAGCCGCCTCTCATAAAGAGAGTTTTGGCTTCCGCAAATGACAAAAATAAAATCCGAACGTCTTTTTCTTAAAATATCTGCTGTTTCTATTAACAATTCAACTCCCTTCCCGGGAGCAATTCTGCTCATAAAAACAATCGGTTGTTTCCGACCCGCTTTCAGTGATTCAAAAGGTGATGTCGCTTGGCTGGCTAAGAGATGCGGTTCGGCAGTTCCCAGCGGAACAATTTTAACTTTCCGGCAGGGCACCCACCGCGAAACAGCCTCAGCCTCGGATGCCGATGCGCAATGAATAGCAGATGCTTTGTTTAAGTTATTTCTCTCCAACAATTTCATATACAGCATCTTTTTAAATTGTTTTTGATGGAGCCCAATATAACTCAATACCCCACAAGGACGTATTAAATAGGGAACTTTTCGTTTTTGACAGGCATGACTTGTTGCTAACGTTGTAAAAGTAAAAATTGAATGTATATGCACCAAATCATAATCCTGGACATGCTCATTTAACCATTTTGCACATCCCGGCGAAATTCCCCACTGATGCCCCAATATGCTCGGAAACTTATACACTGGATATTTAACTTCGCAAGGATAGCAGTTGTCAATTCCTCTTGCAGGCGAAGTAGCAACTAACGCAATCCGAATCCCTAACGAAATTAATGCGGCGAGCATTGGTTTAATCACATTAACAGGCCCACCCAGATGGATATCCGCGGAAGGGATCACATGCAAGACGTTCATATTTTCACTTATCAGGTTTTTTGTTGATTAAATTGATAAAGGGCAAGAATCACACCTGCTGAGAACCAAAATAAAACATTAAAAATGTGATTAAACACAAGCGGCGTCAAGCCATTCAACAACATGAACATAAATAAACCAAAGGCAATGGGATAAGTCTCGCATCGTAAAAGCAATTTGAGCAGATTAAACATTCCAATTAATATAAATACCCGGAACAAATAATAAATCGAAAAACCAACCGAACCTAATTCAAGCATAATTCGCTCCGGTTCTTCTTCGTATCCAATGCCGGTTGGTATAATATCCGTACTTATTCCCATCTTATCTAAAATTGCGTCCTTTCCATGCTGGGTTGAACCTAACCCAAACCCAATACCACCCGCCAATTCCATTTCTTCCGAAGGAAATCTTGTACTCTCCTTCACTCGATCCGATAGATCTTCCATACCTAAGCTATCTAACCGCATTTGAAACATCTCAAGCGCGTTCGGAAAAAAACGCGATAAAGAAATTCCAATGACTGCAATGACGATTACCATTTTCAAGAAATGCGCCCGAATAAATTTTATCGAACCGGCAATCAACGAAAGCAAGAAAAAGACTGTTGCAACAATCGATTGTAAAACATAGGCACGATACCCTGTCATCAATATATTCCCGACCGAAAATATTAATACGATTAAACTCGGAATCATCTTAAGGCTTTTATTCCTACGATAAATAATGAATCCGATAACAAGGCAAAAAACAAAAAAGAAAAATACGCCATTCCCCGTCACAAAAGCAAACGTGCCCGAAACTCTCGCTTTTCCCCCGGCCCCAAAGGTAGCGATCACTCCCTCAGCCGCATAACGATTCAATGGATGCAATGGACTTTCAAAAAACTGAATCCCGCCTAGAACTCCCATTGGAATCGCAAGAAGCAGAATTTGATACAAGAAATTGATGAGATCTTCCGAAGTTTCAAACATTTGAAATGTTAACCATGTTAATGGAATATAAAGAAAATAAGCCTTAAATCCAAATAGGCCTAATAAAACAGGCGTTCGCGGGTTGAATAATTCAACAATTCCATAAAGCAGAAAAACGGCCAATAAATAATTTGAAATGCGCCATGTTGTCAAGTTCATCTTTATCTTTATTTTTTTCTTATTTTTCAAAGACGAGAAAAAATATCCCAAATACGCTAAAATGATAAATATGTCTTTTGCCATATAAATGCTCGAAGAATAAGATAAAAAAACCCATTTTCTTAACGCACCCTCGAATAACAACAAGAAAAGCACAAACTTGACATTAAGCCTCCAATTCCAAACCCCAAAAATGGCAGCAATGGCGGCAAGAATACATAGAAACTGAATTTCTGTCAGATTGGAACTATTAATCGCTCCCGTGTTCTTTGACGCATAACGAATGAAAATAATATTGAGCAAAAACCCTATAATAATCGTTGTTATGAATTGCGACATTTTGTATTTTTTTATTCTCATATTGCTCCAATCAAACAAGATAGTGGCAATTCTATTAAATCAGCCTTTGTTCATGGAATATTTTTTTTACACGGCTTAAAAATTGTTCTCTTCCGAATTCCTGGTGGATCCGTTCCGACATTAAAAAATCAGGCAAATGCCCTTCGCTTAATTTTTGTAGAATCAAACGGCACAAAGCTCCTTGATCGGCAGATCCTGCTATTAAACCATGCTTTAATAAGTCGCGACTCCCATCAACCCCGCTCCCTATCGCAGGAATCCCGCAGGCCATCGATTCAAGGTAGACGATCCCAAAACCTTCCTTGGTACTTGGCATAACAAAAAGATCCGCCATCCGGTAAAAATCGGGCAAACTTCTTTCTGTTATCTTCCCTGCGAAAACAACGCATGCTGAAACATTATGCTTTCTTGACAGGCTTTCCAAATAGCTACGATCGTCCCCATCGCCGACAACAACATAAACCAAGTCCTGGAAATGCTTAATAAGCTCGGGAAGGATTTCAATCATAAGCGCAATTCCTTTGTCGCGGTCTTTCCGGTCGAGCCGGGCGACCGTCAAAATAATTTTTTTATCTTTCAAGCCATATTTTTCGAGCAATTGAACAGGCTTGACCCCAGGAATAAAACATTTTCTCACCATGTTTGGGAGAACCCTGACCTTTTCCGAGCTAATAGGAACTGACTGTAAAAATCTCTCCTTCGTATATTGACTTACCGATAAAATCAAATCGGCACAATTCGCCGCAAGTTTTTGAAAAAAGCCGTGTTTCTCCCATCCTTCAACACCGTGCAGTTGAATCCAAAAAGGAATTCTGAAAATTTTTGATATAAACATTGAAGTTGAAGATAGATGAATATGCCCGCAAAAAACAAGGTCAAATGGACCGTCCAAGCAAAGTACTTTTATGACATTGATGACATAAAGAAATTTATTCGAAATCACATCTTTTTGCGAAATTCTCCCCGGAATTTCACTCGCAAATCTCTGTTTCAACCTCGGCAAAACAATAACTTCAGCATCTTCACTTACCTCAGCCATCGCCTCTAAAAGACAGCGATTGTATTCTGCAATCCCGAATTCGCCGCCAAAAGCGTCCGTCACAAGCGCAAGTATTTTCATGGTCATCTAAATTAATAAAACTTTTGTTCTTCCCAATAACGATAAAATTTCTCTTTCCGCTTAAGCAATTCCTCAAGAGTTCCTTCTTCAGCTACAGCACCACCTTCCATCACAACTATCTTGTCCGCATTCTTAATCGTTGAAAGCCGATGTGCAATAACAATGGTGGTTCTATCGCAGATCAACTCTTCGATCGCTCGTTGGATCAATTTCTCAGTAGCGGTATCCAGCGCACTTGTCGCTTCATCAAGAATGAGAATATCAGCGTGTTTTAAAAGCGCTCGGGCTATGGAAACCCGCTGTTTCTCACCCCCTGACAGACGGACTCCGCGGTCACCCACGAATGAATTGAATTGCAGTGGCAATTTTTCAATAAATTCATAAAGCCTTGCTTTTTTGGCTACTTCAACCAGTTCATCCTCACCTACCTCCCGTGGCAATCCGTAAATTAAATTTGCTCGGATGGTATCATTAAATAAATGCACGTCCTGGCTTACGATTGCAATCTTATTTCTGAGGGACTTTAGATCGAACTCGCGTATGTCTATATCATCAATTTTAATCTCGCCGGGCATGCTATCATAAAAACGCATCATCAAATGAATAAGTGTCGTTTTCCCGACACCTGTTGGGCCGACAATCGCCGCCATTTTCCCTCTTTCAATCGTAAGATTCATCCCTTTTAAAATAGGGATTTTCTCATCATAAGCAAAATTTAAATTTTCAATCATCATATTCTTTTTAATTCCATCGAAAATCACCGTCCCGTTGGGAATAAAATGTTTATCTTTATCGTCAAATATTTTAGCGACTGAAGATAGCGCACCGCGAACGACAGCCATAGAGGAACGCATCCGTTCAACCACACCAAAACAATTAGATGCTCGGCGAATCACATAAAAGAAAATTAAAAAACTACCGATCGAACGATGTTCCGCCCTCGTCATCATCATAAAAGCCATTCCAATGATTAATAAAATAAAAGCCAATAACATGATAATTTCCTGCAAAGGTTGAATAAGCTTATGTTTTCGATCGATATTCAATTGCAAGCATTCCACTGAATTGCTCATTTCTCCAAAGCGTTTCGACTCATCCGCCTCACAGGCATACGATTTAACGAGAGGGATACACGAGAGGACATTATAAATCTTCTCACTAAGCGCTTTCTGAGACTGCGCATATGCCTCTGAAGCAATATTTACTTTTTTGATAATCCACTCCAAACTAAAGTGCAAAACAGGAAACAAAAATATAGTAATCAAGCTTAATTTCCAAGAAATTAAAAACATAATCACTAAATATACAACCATCATAAATAAAGAATTAAGCATATGGACCAATTCCAACAAGTTTGCCGCAATCTCCTGTGTGAACGCCATGAGGATATGATGAAGTTGGCCGGTGTTATTTCGATCAAAAAATAATTTTCCAAAACTCAAATAACGGCCAAAAATGAGCTTCCTAAGATTGTTCGCAAAACGTCGAACGACAAAGGCGCCAGACACAACTGAACCGTATTGCAAAATGTTTTTAAATATTGCCGCAATTAAAATAACCCCGATCAAAAACGAAAATAAATACGACTGTTTTAATGAAATAAAAGGAATTAGTTTAATTAAATTAGAAAATACGGGGATATTTTGGATAGATTCAAAATCTCTGCTAATAATTGACTGAGCCAAAGGGACAAGCAATCCGACACTAATCCCTTCAAACAATGAAGCCAATAAAGCAAAAAAGGCAGGAATCAAAAAATAAACGGGTTTCACTGATAAAGAATTTAAAAATTGGAGATACCTCTTTAGCCTGTAATACTGTCTTCTCATCAATTTCCTTTCTTTCCTTATTTAAACCCACAATCCTTATTTATCGTGTCTATTTAGCGTTTTGAAGTGGTGAACACGCCAGTTCGTGTCATGCCCGCATGCTTTAAGCGGGCATCCATAGTTGCTGGATTCCCGCTTTCGCGGGAATGACAAAAAAGCGGACGACCTTTTATAGATAATCACTTCAAAGCGCTAAACAAATACTATTTATCGGCAATTAGGCTTCTAACGCTAATCGATGATATAGCCAGCGCATGACAAGTTTAATATAACCGAAGCCAAAAGGTTTCATCATTATTAATTTCAATATCACCCTAAAAGCATAGCTCAAATCGTGATAGGTAATGGAAACGTTCGCTACTTCATAATATAAATATGGAAGATAGTGCCTTGCTTTCTGGCAATCATGCATAAACTGATATTGTCCGATGATTTTTTTTGCTAACTTTGTATTTTCCAGATACGGATCGTCTGGAATGTATTTCCTTGATGACCGCCCCGGCTTTTTGACTCTCCTGACTTGAATTGAATTCCCCCATAACAACATAACCCTTAAGTCGCACTCCATCAATCCGCGGCACAGCAACTCATAATCTTCTCTTTGAGTTAAACGTTCTTCGAACCGGCCGATTCGAAAGAAAGATTTTTTTTTGATAGAAATACCCGATGTAATAAACGAAGCTTGCAAAGCTGCTTGAATTAGATCTTGATCTTTGAATTTGTGTGGGCTAAAAGACACAACGCGATTTGAATAATCAATCAATTCTTCAAGGACAGAATAAACTAGTTCTATGTCGGGGTATTTTAAAAAGGCCTCGTAAACTTCCGATAAATGATTTTTCTTAAAACAGTCATCGTGATCAAGAAATGCCAAAATTTCTCCCCGCGCATATTCGACACCGCAATTACGACTAAAAGACCGCTCCATCCTTTTTGAATTCCTGAAATATCGGACTGCCTGTTTCGCAAGGAATTCAGAGTAGTTGCTTTTGAGGAACTCCTCAATATCCTGTTCTGAAAAATCATCGACGATAATGATTTCATAGTCAGAAAATGTCTGCTCAATAACGCTATCGATAGCATCTTTCAAAAAATCAAGCCCATTATAAACTGGAATAATAATACTAAATTTCATTCTTCACACCCAAGTGTTCCCTCAAAAGACATGAGCAACTACGCTTTACGCCTTTGTGAATACGATTTCCCTCAATGTAAATAAACTTCTTGTTTTGGAATATTTTTCATTTGCACCACGTCATTTTCTATGAATTATCTACTTTTCCTTATTCAACCATTCATCAAACAAGGCCAAATACTTTCGCGAAATAACGTCAGAAGAATATTCTTCGTGAAACAATCGATATCCGTTTTCTCCCAGTCGATTCCGCAAGCCGGAATCTTTAAGCAATTCTATGATCGCATTGGCAACGCTCACAGCGTCAGGCTGAATTAGGAAACCGTTCTCTCGGTGCTTAATGATATCACGTAACGGCTCTAATTCAGCCGCAATAACGGGCTTCTTAAAAGCCCATGCCTCCAAAAAGACAATCCCGAAGCTCTCGGCTTGCGAAGGCATACAAAAAATATCACATTCGGATAATGCCGCAAGTTTATCCTCTTGCGACACAAGACCTAAATTGATAATCCTTGTATCACAAACGTTCTCAAACAAACAATGAGAATCAACCGTATCAGCCCCTATAAAAACAAAACAACATCGATCGAATGATTTCCAGACTAATTGAGCCGCTTCCAATAATACCCCGAATCCTTTGTACAACTGTTTCCGGCCAATGAACAGCACCATCTCTTTCTCAATATTTAATTTTTTTCTAACCGAAATACGCTGTCCCGACTCAACCAAATAGGGCGATACTCCAACGATAGCAAGTTTCGACGGCAACACAAATTGAGAAAGCCACTTTTTCTCTGCTTGCGTGCAAACTATAATAAAATTTGAATTCTTATAAATGTATTTAAGAAATGAACTTTCCCAAAAAGCTTTCGATCTTCTTTTGAATTCATCACTTCCGAAAGTTGAAAAATGGGCAAACAGCCGTAAAATAAGGGGCTTCTTGATTAATTTCGACAACCAAACAGCAGCTAAAACCAATGAATTATCATAGCTATAATAGGGAGTCATAATCGCGTCAGAACCTTTGCTATATTTGATCAATTGAAAGAATTTATAGCAAGCATCAACCCACATGCCTAATCTTCCGAATCCACGAAATTTCAGTTTTTGGCGCAAAAAATAAAAAAATGAGGTGATTTTTAGACGACGAAACACTAAGCTCGAAAATACATGACGATATTCATCTTGAACAAACTCCGCCGCTACTCTTATTTCGTACTTGAGTTTCAAAAACGAACAGAGTTCCAGCATATGAAGTTCGGCACCACCATATGTCGTCCCGACCCGCCCTAAAATAGCCAGAATTTTTTTCATATAAAAACATCCGGATGATACAATTTATAAGTTGCTTTTAAATTTATCAAACACTTGAAATTAAACATTTTCATTCCGCTTTCAAAAAATTATCTTCAGTATCGCCCTTGAATTCTTCCTCTCTTTTCTCGGAAATTGGCTAAAAATCAATATAATCGCAGATCGTCTTAGCTTCCGACCGGATTTGACAAGAAGAAACATGCCCTTTATAATGTCCCTCATGGAAAAAACATTAAATGAGATTGCTATCCTAATCAAAGGAACCATTGTCGGTAATGGTGATATCGAAATTATCGGCATCACCAGCATTGAATCTCCTAAAGAAGGTTGCCTTGCTTATATCACGGATGCAAAAAAACTATCTGAAATCGAGAAAACCTGTCTTGCGGCCTTAATTGTTCCTCCAGAAATTCAATCGACCGTAAAACCTGTTATCCAACATCCTCACCCAAAAGTGGCTTGGGCTATTGTGCTTGGTCTTTTTAATCCAGCCCGTACATTTCCGAAAATCATTTCCAATCAAGCATTTATCGCTAAAAGCGCTAAAATCGGTAAAAATGTCACGATTGAACCATTTTCATATATCGGCGAAAACGTGACAATAGATGAGGATTCTGTCATCCGCTCCCATTCGTATATCGATGAAGGAACTTCCATCGGTAAAAATACGGTGATTCATCCCGGCGTCGTGCTATATCCAAACACAAAGATTGGCCATAACGTTGCCATTCATGCGGGCACAGTGATTGGGACAGACGGGTTTGGCTATGTTTTTGACGGTCAAAAACATTTAAAAGTTCCGCAAGTAGGTAATGTAATTATTGAGGACGACGTCGAAATCGGCGGTTGTGTGACAATCGACCGCGCTACGATCGGCTCAACGATCATCGGTAAGGGCACAAAGATCGATAACCTTGTTCAAATCGCACATAATGTCGAGATCGGTCAGCACAGTTGTTTATCCGCTCAAACCGGAATCGCAGGAAGTTCGAAAGTCGGAAATTTTGTCACCATGGGCGGCCGTGTCGGCTTAGCGGATCATGTCGAAATCGGAGATCAAGTCATGCTGGGAGCGGAATCCGGCGTTCCGCCCGGAAAGAAAATCCCGCCCAAGCAAATATGGATCGGCACACCTGCCCGGCCTTATCAGGAAATGCGAAAACAAGTCGGTGCACAACTCCGAATCGCAGAAACAACACAAACGGTAAGGGAGCTCAAAAAACGCGTAGAAGAACTTGAAAAACAGATTGAAAATTTAAAAAAAGAAGAAACAAAACAATAAACCGTTGATTTCCTAAGAATTATTTCCGCGCAATTAAATTCAAAAATTCCGCTCTCGAGCGCGGATCTTTGCGAAACATACCCAGCATGGCACTCGTCGTACAAAATGCATCCTTTTTCTCCACCCCCCGCATGGCCATACATAAATGGTAAGCTTCAATCACAACTGCGACCCCTTTGGGATTCAAATAATGCATCAGACAGTCTGCAATTTGACTCGTCAGCCGCTCTTGAAGTTGTAACCTCTGGGCGAAAACATCAACAATCCGGGGGATTTTACTCAGTCCGATCACTTTGCCATTCGGAAAATACGCAACATGTACTTTCCCATAAAACGGAAGGAGATGATGTTCACACAAACTAAAAAGATCAATTTCTTTCACGAGCACCATTTCATCATAATTTTCCTGAAAAATGGCGCCGTTCACCACCTGATCAATATCTTGCCTATACCCGCGTGTTAAATATTTGAAAGAGGCCGCAACACGCTTTGGCGTTTTGAGCAATCCTTCACGATTCGGGTTTTCTCCCAATTGAACCAACATTTCCTTGATTAAAGATTCTATTTTAAGTTCATTCGTTTCGTCAGACATAGTGCCCTCTTCGTCAAATATGATTTATTTATTTTTCTTCATTTCAATCTGGACCAAATCATTCTTGTCGCGATGACGATTACGCTCCATGACTTTAAGTTGTATTCCGATCGCAATCCCAATTTCTGAATATCTTTTCGAAACCACCGAATCGGGTTGCTTGGCAACTATCGGGGTTCCCTCATCCCCCGATTTCACAACCTCAGAATCAATCGGAATTTCTCCGAGAAAAGGCACTTGAAGTTCTTCGCTAATTCGACGGCCGCCGCCGCGTTTGAAAATCTCAGAAGTCTTTGCGCAATCTGGACAAATAAAATAACTCATATTTTCAATCAAACCCAAAACCGGCACATTCACCTTCTGAAACATTTTTAAAGCCTTCCGCGCATCAATCAGGCTCACTTCTTGAGGCGTTGTTACAATAACGGCCCCGCTCAACCGGATTGACTGCGTAATCGTCAATTGCGCATCGCCTGTTCCGGGAGGTAAATCCAAAAATAAATAATCCAAATCGCCCCACACAATAGACGATAGAAATTGAATAAGAATTTGGTGAACCATCGGCCCGCGCCAAATGATCGGGGTCTGATCATTAGAAACAAATCCCAGTGACATCAATTTAACACCGTGTGATTCCAGCGGAAACATTTTTTGTTCTGCATTCATTTTCACCGAGCTATTCAATAAGCCAAACATTAAGGGAATACTAGGCCCATAAATATCACAGTCAAGAATCGCCACTTTCGAGCCGAATTTCGACACGCCAAGCGCAAGATTTGACGCTACGGTGGATTTACCAACGCCGCCCTTCCCGCTTGCGACTGCAACAATATATCTTACACCGGAAAGAAGATCCGGTGGATTAGTAATAAATTTTTCTTTACATTTTGAAGTCATACAACCCCGGAAATATAATTCTGGAGGTAACTTTATAGGAGCGAAATATCTTAACTTGTTTATTGACAACAACTTACAAAATTAACAAAATTTCTTGATCTTATTATCTCATAATTTTAAGCCGTGTCAATTCCTGAACTCGGGACATAATCTCAGATGGCCATGTATTCGAAACATCTTTAAAAAATAAAATTGAGCGGGACACATCGAGCTTCAGAGCCTTGCGAACAGCCCAGAGACCTTTATCGAAATAAACGTTTTCATTCTCTTTAATATTCAAACCTGACGAATATGCAAAACACATTGTTGCATAATCAACATACGCTTTCACATCAAACGGAACCAGTTGAAAATATTTTTCGAACTCCATAAGGCCGACTTCAAACTGTCCAAGCTCTCGATCCATTTCCAGAACACGGAACCAATAGTGACTATTATACGGATTCAATTTTCGCGCTTCTTCGAAATAAGATCTCGCAAGTGCACAATTCCGGCTTTTTTCTTCGGGCATTCCCCCTGCCAAATTCGATTTGATAAAATATTTCTCTGCGATACGCGCTGGAATTTCGGCATCATGATGATTAATTCGCGATGCTTTTTTTAAGTCATCCATCGTATCGCGGCTCACAAAATAATCGCTCACCCCAATCTTAAAAACCTGGTAAGAAAAAAAACAAAACCCTACAACAAGAAAAATTAAAAGGATTCCCCGCATCGCGCGGGAAGGAATATCGATATGCCGTACATTATTTTGCGCCACTTCATAATCATCATTGATCGGACGTCTTGATAGCGTGGGCAAATTCATAAAGAGGCATAAGATCAATAAAATGAAAAAGGAATTATTTAAATCATAAAAATTCGACACGGTCATGCCATGAATCGCACACATCATCAAGCTGAACAAGCAACCCGCTCCCATTATTCCTTTAAACCGGCTTTCTGTTTTCCGAAAAGCAAAAATCCCTTTCACAACCATAAAGAAACAACCAAATACAATACACAAAAAACCGATCAGTCCTGTTTCTGTCAAAATTTCCAAGTAATCGTTTAACACATGCTGAGTTAATACATTGGATCGAATGATATGCAAGTTGGAAAATGCTGAAGAAAAAACACCAAGTCCCACACCAAATGCCGGAAACACTTTAAACAATTGAAATGCATTATTCCATATCGGAAATCGTCCATGCAAATGTCGGTAGGCATCGAGATCTCCTAAAATCCGATGACTTTGAATCAAAAAAGTCTTTCCGAGCCACAACAGTAAAATAAAGCACAAAACTGCCCCAATCATCAAAACAATGGCGATATTTTTTTTCTTTTGTTTTTTCAAAACAGACAGCAACCCGAAACACAAAACCATAATCACAAAACTGAAAACTGACGTTCTGGAACCCGTCAGAAAAAATGAGGCCGTGAGAAAAATCAGCAGCGAAAATTGAAACAACAATTTAGAATCGCCTAAATAATGCAAACTCCCCGCGTGCAAACGATCCTCATGCCGAAGAATACGATAAATCAACCCCGACACAACCATCGGAATCATCATTCCGAAATAAGCAGCTAAATAATTCCGGTTGGAATGAATCCCAAAAAACGAAAGCCAAGGATATTGGATGACCCATCCGCGAACAAATGACTTCCCTGCGATAAATTGCAGCAAAAAAATAAGAGCGACCACATAGGCTGAAAAATATAAAACTCGAATAAGCTGCTGAATATCTTTTCGTTCTCGCAAACACGTTGAAAAAAGGAAAATCAAAGAGCCGAATGAAAACCATTTTATCGTTTCGACAACCGTAGCTTCAGCATATAAGGATGCCGGAAACCACTTGGTTCCCGTAGGAAATATAAATGCCCCGGACAGCTGAAAAAATCCAACGATGAGAAGTAAGGTAAACCAGACATTTGAAGCAGACCGATACCAAAGGAACCTGCCCTTTAAAGCCATCCGGAGACACAACAAAAAAGCCGGCAAAGTTAAAATAAAGCTTGTGATTGAAAGCCGGAAAAGATGATTCCAGCCATAAGAAATGGGGAGGACCAAGATCAAAATGGAAATTTCGAATAATGCAAAATGGATCAATAGGCGTTCAATAAACATATGTGATTGAGAAGTTTAGCCCGGATTTCTCATCGCTAATGAGAAATTCCGCACGCAAGAGCTGTGGCGCAAAGATGATTTGCATCTTTGCGACGCAGGGCTTATCTTTTGCGCCCTGATTTAACAAGGGCGCAAAACTTTGGGCGCAACTGATTGCGCCCAAAGCGCCTTTCTCGTCGATTCACAAAATCGATGAGAAAGGCGGGTTAGATTACGGCAAAACAAAACTTGCTGACGAAAGCGAAGTCGTTTTGTTTTACAGAGCCTGGCTTATTTTTTCTTCCCGTAATAACGCTGGTAAGTGTAATAATGGTAACGATAATAGCCGTAGCGCTCTCGCTCGACATCCAAACTGTTGAGTATCACACCGACAATTTTAATATTGGAATCAACTAATCGATGTTTAATCGCAGAAACCGCATAACGGCTTGTCTTTCCCGCCATCACGATAAGAATCAAATGCCCCACCACCCCGCCCAAAACAAACCCGTCACCAATGCCGGTTAAAGGCGGCGCATCAATCACAACACGGTCATATTGAGTCCGGGCCAACTGAACAAGTTCCTTCATTCGGCCCGATGCAAAAAGCTCGGAAGGATTGGGTGAGGTGGGCCCACTTGGCATAACAAACAAATGCTCATTCACCCCGGACGGTTGGATGACAGATTCGAATGAAATATTTGAAGTTAAGAAATTAATCAAACCGACCTCGTTACGAAGTTGAAAAATCCGATGCCCAACCGGTCGCCTCGAATCTGCATCAATTAAAAGCACTTTATTGCCATCAAGCGCCATGGATACCGCAAGATTCGCGGCCGTAAACGATTTTCCTTCCTGCGGAAGTGAACTGGTTACAAGTAAGCATCTTAATATTTCAGGCGGCGCAGAAAAATTAATTCCAACACGAATATATCGAATCGCTTCGGCCACTTCCGAATCCGGTTTGTGATGCGAATAAAGCGCTCTTTCCTGATTCGACTTTACATCCTGTTTCCGGATAAGTGGCAGATGTCCCAAATACGGAAGATGCAAATATCTTTCAATATCTTCCTGCCCTTTAATCCGATCATCAAATTGATCCAACAAAATAACGATCAAACTGCTGGCAAATAAGTATCCTAAAACGACAATGAGAAGAAGCTTCTTACGGTCGGGCCCGCTCGGAGACATGGGCGGATCCGCACGTTTGATAAACCGGACATTGCTGATTTGAAGCCGGCCGGAGATGGAAGATTTTAAATTAGCAACAATCTTTTGTGTTTCGATTTGAATGCTTTCATCAATGAATTTCAAATTAGCTTCACGCTGAATAATGCTTGGGTGCTGTTCGCGATATTGCTGCCGAAGCGCAGTCAACTCATTTTCAATTTCCGTCTTTTTCTTTTTTAATTCACGCAATGTCGGATCTGCCTGAACAGACGGAAGCGATTCAATCAGCTCTTTTTGAGACAACTCCTCAAGTTGCCCCATCGGAGTCTGCGATTTTAAAGTTTTTTGTGTCTCCGCTGGAAGCAATTTCATAATTTCCTGCGAAAAATAGAGGCGGTTTTCTATATTTTTTTTGATATAACCCTCGCAAATCGCATTCACCATCTCTGCCGCAATCTTCGGATCCTCCGATTGAAACACAACACGAACAATACGGGTGCCCTTAATCTGGATTGTCGAAAGGGCCCCAAGTGCCGATCCGGCAGCACGCTCCATACTCATCCCGACTTTTTCATGATAATTTGTTTTCTTCACAGCCTCTTCCGTCACCGAAATACCTTTAAGGATCTGCAGCTGAGTGGCGATGTGATCCTGACCATAATTCGGAGTAGCCAATTCCCGTTCGGGAGCCGAAACAGCTTCTGGATTATCAAACAGCAGCTCGGCAACCGCTTGATAATTATTCGGAAGTTTTAAAACGACGAGCACTGCAACAGTCACAATAATAATCAAAAAAGTAACGATCGGAACCCGTTGCCGAAAAATTAAATCAAAGTAATATCTAAGATTAACTGCTTCTGATTCTTCCTGTTCCAAATATGGCCTTGTCGTCATTACGGTATCCGGCGGTTAAAAGAAAGTTTCTGGAACTGTAATTAAATCGTTTGGTTGCACTTCAACATCATCCTGTTTACCATTCACTATATTCTTGACATTAATTTCATACGTTTTCTGAACCCCAGAGATTTTACGAATTAATTTCACTTTATCAATCGCGGCGATATCGGTAAATCCACCAGCTATAGCGACCGCCTGCATTATCGTTAAACGACCACTTTTTGGAAAATCATAAGCACCTGGTTTTTTCACTTCGCCCAAAATCACCACCGTTCGGACGTCATATTCCTTCATCCGTATCGATACGGACGGATTTACGATATAACTTTGATCAAGCTTTTGTGCGATTAAATTTTCCGCCTCAACCATCGTTAAGCCACCGAGCTTCACCTTATTCAGAAGCGGAATGTTAATTTCACCTTGAGAATTGACTTCGGCTTCAAGCCCTTCACCAAACTCTTGCCCCGGATAAACCTTAATAAATAAAACATCCTTTTCTCTGATCTGATAGTCTGCCTTCGTTGTCGATGTTTCCTTTGAAACAGTTGAAGTAGCGGGCGGCAGAGTTTTCTCGATGAACGAGTCCTCTTTTGCGCATCCTGAAAGAAAAATATTCAATGCCGCATTAGTGACTAAAATAAATGTTAGCAAAAATCGAAACTCTTTCATTAAAACCTCCCTTGCACATCAAATGATAACCGATGTCCGACATACTCAGACATTTTATCGGTAGAATCCGCAAAATCTGCATCATATTGTAATCCACACAGTAACCATTTCCTAATATCATATTGCATTCGTAAAAGCATTGAAAATATCGTGTCGGTTTGACTCGCCTTACTTAAAGAACCGGCGTCATCAAAAGCATTTTGCCTTAATGTTAACTGTATCTGTCCCAATAGTTTACGTGTAAACCGGGTTGAAGATCGAAGCCCAAAATTCGTTGTAATAAAAAAGTTTTTCCCGGCTGTTTCAACTGCCTGTGAAAAACCGCGGTGAACAAATGCTTGCACCTTTGTTTTCCCCGTTAATTGATTTGATAATAATACCTGTGCAACAAAAGCTTGATTTGTTCCGCCCACGGAACCACGATTATTCTGTATAGACGCACCTAAGTCAACGAGCGCCATTGTTTTTCTGGCTATTTTACCACGAATTCCGCCACGAAAATCATGCGCGGTTGCGCGATTCGAATTATTTGCCCCACCTCCTGAAAACCCTATGTTATATTTTCCAAAGACAGCTGTCTTTTTGGAAAGATAATACGCCAATTCGGGCCCGAACTGGCTCTGTGTAGACGAACCGGATTTCGTTTTTTTGTCCAAAAAATCTTGCCGGCCATAATCCCCACGAATTCGAACCTCTGTTTTCTGAGATAATCTTTGATTCAAACTTGTTCCCATCGTCTGGTTTAACCGCTCCATAAAGGATTTAATTTCACTGGTTTGATTTGACCCAAAATCAAGCCGGTAATAACCCGTTACACTTGTTTTCGCACTGACCCGCCGGCCAAGTTCTAAATTCATATTGTGATCCCAACGGCTTTGTTTCGTTTCTTTTATATTCGTAATTCGCATCCCCTTATACTGAAATTCCGCCTGTGTTTTTGAAGTTCCGAAATCAACATCCAACAAAGTGCCCGTCTTAATCATGATGTCAGATTTCGGGTCTTTCCGTGTCCGGTATAAATTCGAATCAAATGTTGTACCCATATACGGCTGTGTATGAATCCGATCACGCCATTTCCTTTTTTCAGGAACGAGTTCCAATTGAAGCTGCAAAATTTCCTTTTCGAGCTTTTCTTGTTCTTCCTTTGTTAACGTTTTAGGCTCTTGACCAGCCATGCCTTCCATTTCACCTTTTTTTTTCTGAGGCACTGCTTGTGTTCCCTTTATCTCCCTCAGCTGATCTAATAATTTCTCCTGATATTCCACTTCACGCTCTTGTTGAAAAAAATTATCACTTTCTTTTTCAAAACGATAAAATGTTTCCGCATCAATATCATCGGTTCCAACCACTGAATAAGAGGTCCTTGGCAAAGCAAATCCGATGATTAGAAAGACAAAAAAGATAATCGTTATCGAACGAACTGTTATCGTCATAGATTAAGTAGCATTATCAATTAAAAATTTGCTATCGTTATTTTGATTTTGAATGAAAAATGGATTCAGCTTGCGAGCTGCCTCTAAAAATTGAGTTGCCAAAATCTGATTCCCCATATGTTCGTAATGAAGCGCTAAATTATAATTCGCTTCCACCAATTCCGGATCGTTTTCCAAAGCCTCTAAAAAAGCCCGCTCCGCTTCGCTCAATTTCTCGGAATGCCAAAGCGCATAACCAAGATTATTATACGCTCGGGCAAGGATTTTACTTTTTGTATCCCGGTAACGAATGATTTCATTAAATTTTTCAATCGCTTTATCATACTGCCCGGCGAGAAGGTACAATCTTCCGAGATTATAAAGCGCCACGAGATATGTAGAATTCAACTGAATCGCTTTTTCATAAAGCCCGATTGACTCGGCCGTTTCTCCGCGCAATTCATGAAAAAATGCGAGCGATGCCGACGTAAATTCATCCGCTATTATATCATATGCTTTCTTGGCATTATCAAATCCAACATCGGGACTTTCACTTAACGCCTTTTCGCTCAATCCTAACCCGGCCAAAGTCCATGGGTCATTCTGGTCAACCGATAAAGCATCTTTAAATAAATTATTTGCTTCCTGCGCATTACCTTTACGAAAATACTGAAAAGCAACATCCCTTAGATTTTTCATAATCAATGGCTCAAGATCACGGTTTAAAAAATTCATAAATTCGCGATCGAGCTCCATAAAATTCTTAGCACTTTGAACAGCCAGCTTCGCGCGCTCCAAATCATTCAAATCATAAAGATAGGTGTATGCGGCTTGCACCTCCAATATTGCCGCCAAAGATTGCTTCTGCGAACCTATCTTTTCGGCTATTTTTTCGAACCGCTCGGCTGCTTCTTTAGAGTTCCCTGACGCTTTTGCGACTAAAGCCAATGCAATTTCGCTTTCTGTTTGAAGAAAAGCATTTCGCTTATCATTGACTACCGCTTCAAATATTTTTTTACTTTCCTCATACTTTTTTTGTAACTTTAAAGTCCATCCCATTAAAAAATTAACCTTTTTCTGAAATATCGGGCTTTCTTTTTCCGGCACTGCTTTTTTAAATGCTTCGTAGGCCTGATCAAAATGATAAAGCTGTAAATTTAAAATTCCTAATTCAAAATAAGCTTCAGTGATTGATCCGACTGCCATTCTTGTCTTCGCTTTTAATCGCTCAAGCAACCGAGGCTGTGAATTGATCTTCCCCTTGGGTATTCCATTCCCTGAATGTGTTTTGATATATTCATCAAGGTCGTCACGCATCCATCGCGTTTTCTCCAAATGATTCACTTTTGATAGAAACAGATGCGCTAAATCGGCTTCAGAACGTCCTCTGAAATCACGGGCAACATCCCGCAGAATACTTCTTCCATCATCATAATAGCCTAATTTCCCTTGCAACAATCCATAACGCGCCTTAATTGTCCCAAAACCCTTATAGTTTAAAAACCGGTAGAGAAACTGATAATATTTTGCGCTTGCAAGTTCAAACTGCCAGACATTTTCAAACTGCTGTGCTTTCTGAACAAGATCCAAACCAAAATCACTCAAGTCTTTCCCTTGTCCGATAGGATCATCTTCTTTTGTTTTTAATACTGTAAATTTTTCAAAAAATTCATTCAAATAAGTCCCCATCGTCATCAAATTATTTAAGTGATGAACGACCCAGTTTCCACGAGCACCAGTCGACTTATTTAACCTGGTTAGAAAAAAACCGACACCGACTTGTCCACCGCGAGAAGACTGATCTTTTTCAATGAGGCTCTTAGATCCTTCGAGCATAAGCATATTCTCAATGTCAAGGTTATCTTGGGCTAACTCAGAAACGGACAAATCTTGGAGCACGGTATCGATCGTTCCGTAATCGATAACTCCCCGCGCTTCCTTCACTTGCCCCAACGCAAATCTGACTTCTTGGAGAGAAACATCAATTAAAAAAAAGTTATAAACAATTAAGAAAATGACAACGACCGATGCGACAAGAAACTCGACACCAAAAACTTTTTTATTTAACATTTCTTGTCTCTTGATTGTTGTTTAAAAGAGAGTAAATACATATCCTCATCAGTCCGATATATGGATATAACTTGAACTAATAAACTATAGCGACTTGAATGTAAGTCCAAAGAAAATCGTTATCAATTTGATGAATTCAAACACGAAACCGAAAAAAAGTCTTTATGTACGGGTTTTTTCGTTAGTTATTATACCATCGACACTTCTGATGATTGCCTTTATTGTCATCCAGCTGGGCGCTGAAACCAGAACCATCCAACAAGAAAGCACAAGCCGAGCACAATTCGCATCATATATTCTCCACGAAAAACTGACAGACCTTCAAAAATCCGGCCTTTCCCCCAGTATTTTAGCTAACAAAATTGAAGAAATTTCTAAACCATTAATAACAAATGGCCTCCTAAATTACATGATTATCTTCCAGCCGGATGGAAAGATAGATCGCTCATTACCCGCATCAATCAATGTAGATCCATATGACACAGACAAGATCCGAGAGCTCGAAGTTTCCGCTAAATTAGATCATCAGTGGCTATACTCCTATGCAAATCGAAAACAGCGAAAAATTGATGTTTATCTGCCGATTATGCAAAATAATGAAATGGTTCTGGTTTACAAAACAAGTTTTTCTCTCGGAAAAATCAGTGAAGCCATTAAGCGCAGCTATATATCCATCTGGTTAACGGCTTTGGTCATCCTCAGCATCGTCTTCTACCTGACAAGAAGTCTTGCAAAACATTTGGTCAGCCCATTACTTAAACTGAATGAAGCTTCTCAAGAAATTATGGCGGAAAATTTTTCAAAACGTGTTGATGTCAATACCGGCGATGAAATTGAAATCCTTGCTAATACATTTAATCATATGGCGGAAAAAATTGCGGAAATGAAAATGATTGCCCAAAATGCGAATCCGCTCACTCACCTCCCCGGAAATATCGCGATCGAATCCGATATCAGCCGGAGAATCAAATTCGGAGCTAAATTCGTTGTCATCCATTCGGACTTAGATAATTTTAAAGCCTTCAACGATGCCTACGGTATTGAAAAAGGCGACCAAGCCATCAAACTGACAGCTCAAATTCTCAAAGACGCCTTAGAAGCAAAAGGAACGCAAACCGATTTTCTTGGACATGAAGGAGGAGATGATTTCGTTGTCGTAACGACACCAAAAAATGCTGAATCGATCACAAACTATATCATCAAAGAATTTGACGAAAAAATCAAACTTCTTTACAACGAAAAAGACCGGCAAAACGGATATATCATGGGTCATGAGCGACGGGCATCCGGGGAATCGGAAGGGACTCCACTCACCAGAATTCCGCTTATGTCAATATCACTTGCCGGAATATCGAATGAGAATCTGGATTTTGCAAGTTACGCCGAAATCACAAACCGCCTGGTTGAGATGAAACATAAAGCCAAGGAAATCCGCGGAAGCGTTTTTATCTGCAAACGTTAAATATGATCGCTCGGACAGTTAGAAGGAGCCACCACTGCTTGGCAAGTCGCTTTGGGAATAGAAAATGATTGAGAACGCCATTCATTGCAACCATTTTCCCAATTGATTTGCCCTCCAGTTTCACTGATGCTCGCTCCACCGCCGCCACAAGCTGAAGGAAGCACCTTGGTACTCATGTCAGGAGAGCACTCACCGGTACTAAATACTTCTTTAATTTCATCCGGCATACAAATTTTTTCAACTGAACAGCTTTCAACGGATGCAACTGCCGATTGCACTTTTCCATCACAACCGCACGTCACTTGCTGTGAAACCGATAGCTGAATACAGCCCCCAGCGACGGAAATGGAATGCCGTTCGGTCTTCTGTTGCTGCACGGTTCCCTCTATCGCCCCCATTGTGCAACGTCCAGAAGGCATACACTTTGTATAATGAGCCGAGCAGCCCGGTGCACCCGAAACATCCATCACCCCATCTTGGCACTTTTCTTCAACATCGGGCTCTTCTCCGGGGGGAACTTCTTCCGATTCACTTATTTCTTTTTTCTCTTCAACTTCTTGCTCTTGAGGAACCGATTTTATCTCCTCAACAGGAGTTGGTGTCTGTAATTGCGGCAACGGAACAAATCTTTTCGATATGAGCTTTGGGCCGTCTATTCCTTTATCATCCTGTTGAGCGAAAATACAGTTTTGATGAAAAATAAAAAAAATGAAGAAAATAGAAATAAACTTGCATATTTTCGGATAAGAAAAACTTTTAACGGTTCGAACTATCCCCTGCGCCGTCTTTTCCACGCCCGACTCCTTCTACAGTTTCTTATTTAAAAATCGACAATGCCGCCGGAATATTTAGATTTAAAAACGATGGCTATTTTGAGTCCTTAATCAATTTTTTCGGAACCAAAAAGAAAACAAGGATTAAAAGTAAACCGCTAACAATCACCCACTCGACTGGCGCATCATATAAAGATAAATGTCTCCAGAGCCAATGATGCCCCTCAGTTTCTTTTAAAACAATGGCTTTTTGAAATTTAATCAAGAAAACAACACCTGCATGAATCCCTATAGATAGAAATAAAGTTCGCGTCCGAAGAAAAGCAAAGTTTAAAACCAATCCAAAAATAAACAAACCCATAAATTGAGGAAGGGTTTCCATCGGGGTATTTAAAAACGGGCTCAAATGGACCTTTAACAAATGAATACCATCATGAAACGTAGGCGGATTCTGAACAAAAATTCCCCGGCTGTCCCAGAAATGAACTGCCGCATAAAAAATATTTGTCAGAATGAGTGCCGCCACTACTTTCACTCTTGATTCCAACTGTTTATACACAAACCCTCTAAAGAAAAATTCCTCGAGAAACCCGATAGATATCCCGGAAACAAGCCCTTTAAAAAACCATTCGATGGTACGACCGATAGATATATTATCCCGCACAAAATACGGTCCCCAAACAGTTTCTGCCAAAGTCATGATACCCAATGTGATCGCGCCACCGATCAGCCCATATAAAAACAAGCTCAGCCATGAAACCGAAAAATCAAAACCATATCTTTTCCAGCTCCACTTTTCACGGCTGACCACAAAAATAGCCAAACCCACCACGAAAATGGTTACTAATCGGCGGAAGATCCGTTCAAATTTAAAAAACGGAAGAATACGAAAAATGAGCGGAGTCAGTAATGCACTCGCCAATAAAATACTTGTCACAATTAAAACGACAAAAACTGCTTTTAAAATATTTTTCATTCCGGCCTATTTTCTCCATAAATTATGGTTACAATTCCATTCATTAAAGGGTGGATTATAACAGAATCGAATCCGTTTTTCTCCATCAGAATTTTAAAATCAATCGGGTCGTCAAATCCTCGAATTGAATCCGAAAGAAATTGATACGATTCTCTACGCCCGGACACAAGGCCGCCGATTGCCGGTAAATAAAACCGCAAATAGGGTTGGTAAATCAATTTAAAAAATAAAAAATTTCGAGGGCGCGTCAATTCCAAAAAAGCCACTCGTCCGCCCGGCCTTAAAATACGTTTGATTTCAGATAAAAATCGAGACATATTCTCCACACTTCTCAAAACAAAGCTGCCCGTCACGAGATCGAAACTATTCGGCGCAAATGGAAGTTCGTGAAAATCACCGGTAACAAAAAATCCGGCGGTGGAAAATTTCTTCTGCGCCTTCCCGAGCATCTTTTCCGAAAAATCACATCCGACAATAACCGCTTCGGGATTCTTTTCCCTTAAAGCATTTAACGTCTTTCCGGTGCCTACCCCAACATCCAGAATTGCCCGTTCAGAACCATTGACACTCATTTCAGCAAACTGAATTCGCCATCGTTTCTCAAAACCAAAACTCAGGAATGTATTCAGAAAATCATAGTGCCCCGCAATTCGATTGAATAAAATCTGAATGTTTTTTCGATCAACACGTTTTTTCATTCGCTTCACCGCTGGGCCGGATTGATTAAAATGTTTTAAGAATTTGATAATTTGTGTCGCGCTGAGCCGGGACCAAACCCGCTTCGCGAATAAAACGAACCATATCTTGGACTTTCGTTTTGACCTGAATTCCCGTAGGCTCTAAAACCTTATCTTCAAATAATATTCCGCCCATGTCATTGGCGCCGAAAGCAAGTGCCACCTGAGCTAATTTCACCCCTTCCGTGAGCCAACCCGCCTGGATATTGGGGATATTGTCGAGAAAGAGTCTCGAAATCGCAACCATCTTCAAATAATCAATTCCGCCGGCAGGAGGAATCTCGCTCATCCGTGGCGTTCCGCACGGCGAAAGTGACCATGGAATAAACGCACGGAAACCGTGTGTTTTATCCTGCAGTTCTCGAATCCGGTTTAAATGCTGAATTCGTTCTTCCAATGTTTCAATATGTCCAAAAACCATCGTTGCCGTCGATTTCAAACCAAGACGGTGAACCGTTCTCATGCACTGTATCCATCCATCGGCTGAAATTTTTCGGGGACTAATCTTTTGACGGACCCGGTCAACTAAAATTTCCGCACCGCCTCCCGGAAGTGAATTTAAACCGGCGTTTTTCAGTTCATTCAAAATTTCTTCGATTGATTTCTTTGCTTTTCTTGATAGAAAATCGATTTCAACGGCAGAAAAAGAATGGATATGAACTTGTGGAAATTCTTGATGGATCCGCTTGACCATATTCAAATAATAGTCGAACGGAAGATCGGGATTAAGCCCTCCTTGGATTAAAACTTGCGTTCCGCCGGAATCAACAAGCTCCCTGACTTTGCTTAGAATTTCATCTTCCTTCAAAACATAAGCTTTGGGATGGTCCGGCGCACAATGAAACGCGCAGAAATCACATTCAGCCACACATACGTTTGTGCAACTAATGTTTCGGTCAATGACAAACGTAGCTACAGGATCGGGATGAAATTTCCTGCAAACAGCCGCTGCTGCTTTTCCCAGAATAGAAAGGTCTACGGAAAACAATTGAAGAGCCTTTTCGGCCGTTAATCTTTCCCCTCTGATTACATTTTCTAAAAAGGTTTCTGGCGGGCAGTCTAAATGAACCCCAAACGTCATCTAGGACTTTCAAGAAATTTAAGCTGCGCAACCTTCGGAACGAGCCCGATCCGTTGGGCATATTCGTAAAAAATATTCAAACCTTTTAACATAGGCTCGTCTATATAATAATTTAAATTAAAAAGATACCCAAACACGGCTGAAAAATAATCATCCGCAAGCGTATACCCCAACGAATCCCGGATCAAGGATTCGAGATCCAGCAAATTATGTTCGGTATTTGCTTTTAATTTTTTATAAAACTCCATCACCACTTGCGGTTGACGTAGAAAAAATTCTTTGCGCACCGCCCATAGCGAAAAACAAAACGGGAGCTGGTGCCAATTCCACCAAAGTTCGCTTAAATCATATTTATAAACAAACTCTCGCGATTTATAGAAAAGCGCTTCATCACCGATCACAAGTGCCGCTTTTCCTTTTTGAAGCATCTTTTCAGGCGTGTCATCAGACTCAACAAAAAAATTATCAAAGCGATATTTGACTTTGAGTAAAATTTTGAGCAGTGCCCGAGAACTCAAACTCTTACTTGTTAAAACGATTGTTTCTTCGTTCAACCCCTCAATCTTTTCATGACTCAGCAATAAAACACTGCGTGAAAAATCTCTCGATCCAATGCATAAATCCGGTAAAAGAACATATTGATCGGGATGAAGAGCATATTCCATAGAGGAAATCGGGGCAAAATCAACCTCGCCGGATTGCATCCATTGATTAATTTGGGCAGGGACTCCTTCTTTAAGCAACACGCTATCGCGTTTGTCAAACAGCTGATGATAAAACGGTATCGTATTAATAAAGCTAATCATACCAATTCGAAGTGACTTTAAGGCGACTTTATCTTCCATTAAAATCCTTTCTCTTGAAATCGATCCGGCGTTTGAGAGCCTGTCCAGCGGGGATACAACATGTGTTCAATTTCAAATTGATCCAGAACCTTCCCAACCACAAAATCCACCATCTCTTCAACCGAATGACAACCGGAATAAAACGCCGGCATCGCGGGAACCACTCGAACGCCCACCCGCACTAATTTAAGCAAGTTCTCCAGATGGATCTCACTCAAAGGCGTTTCTCTCGGAACAATCACAAGCTTATGACTTTCTTTTATTGTACACTCGGCAGCTCGTTCAATCAAACTATTTGATATTCCATTCGCAACCCTTGAGAAACAAGCGGTGGAAGCAGGAACGATGATCATGCCTTGGGTTGGAAACGATCCGCTGGCGATCGGCGCTTTTAAATCGTGGCAATAAAAATATTCTAACTGGGAAACCGCTTGAGCACCAAAAAGCGCAACAAGAAATTCCGGATTCTTGAGATCGCAGATCTCAACACCCAATTCTTCGCCAATAACCGTTTTTGCCGCTTCAGAAATAGTGAGCATCATCCGGTAATTACGTTCGGCAAGAACCCGGACCAGCCTTACCCCATAAACGGATCCACTGGCTCCCGTCATCGCAATCACAAATGGCTTTTGTTTCATCGACAGGTCCTTATCTCATGACTTCAATCATTGTAGCAAAAAAAATAATGACGCTTACAAACACATTCATATTAAAAAAAGCTTCGTTAATTTTCAAAAGGCCGAATTTTTTTACTAAATAATGTTCACGTGCAATCAAAACAGAAATAGTACTCATGCCGATCCAATACCAAATCCCAAAAAAACTTACGATCCCAAAAATAACTAATATCAATAAGGTCCCGATGTGCAAATTTCTCGCAAACCAAATGGTTTTATCAATCCCAAACCGAACCGGAAATGACTTTAATTCATGAGCTCTGTCAAATTCGACATCCTGGAGAGCATAAATCAAGTCAAACCCGCTCACCCACATCCAGACTGCTAATACCAACAAAACAGGCTCTAATGACCATTCAGGACGACTCGCAAGCCATCCGCCCATCGGCGCGATTCCTAATATGATACCCAAAACAAAATGAGAACTCCATGTAATTCGCTTCAGATAAGGATAAATCCAAATCAAAAAAACCGGAAGGGGTGACAAAAAAAAGCAGATCGTGTTTAATTGAAAAGCTGAAAATATGAAAATAGCAATACAAACAATCGCAATCTGAAAAACTTTCCCCTTGGAAATGGCGGCTATCCATTTTAGCCTGTCTTTTGTTCGTGGATTTTCGTAATCAATTTTTTCATCAATCAAACGATTGAAACACATGGCGCTTGTTCGAAGACTAACCATCGCAATCGTCACCCAGAAAAAAATCCGGAGATCCGGAAATCCGTCTTCTGCAATAAACAAACCCAGATAGGCAAACGGAAGGGCAAATAAGGAGTGCTCAAATTTAATTAACTTGAAAAAAGAACGCAGTGAGTCAATTAAAACCATACTCCCGCCAACGTTCGCCCACAAGTTTCTTGATTTCATCCGACATAACAACATCCTTCGGCCATGGACGTTTCATTCCTTCAGCTTCCGTTTTTCGCGTGCAATCAATCCCGACTTTTGACCCGACAAAATCGTGATCCGCGGAATGATCCAATTCATCAACCGGACCCTCGGCAAAAAACATATCACGTTTGGGATCTATATTATTAAAAGCCCGCCATGCCACTTCCCTCAAATCTTGGATGCGGCAATCATCATCAAACACCAAAACACTTTTTGAGAACATCATCTGGCCAAGACCCCAAATCGCATGAATCACTTTTTTAGCCTGATCGGGATAGCTTTTTCGGATCGATACGATGACACAGTTATGAAAACAACCTTCCCACGGAAGATGAATATCCACAATTTCGGGAAGCTGTTTTTGGATGATCGGAAGAAAAATTCGCTCAATCGCCTGACCGATATAACAATCCTCCATGGGAGGCCGCCCGACAATTGTTGATAAATAAACGGGATTTCGGGCATGCGTCATGGCCGTCACATGAAAAACCGGAAAATCTTTCGCTCGCGAATAAAACCCCGTATGGTCGCCGAACGGTCCTTCCAGCCGCATCTCGCCTTTTTCCACATAGCCTTCAAGAATACACTGCGCATTGGCCGGGACATCCAAGCTGATTGTTTTACAACGAACAAGTTTGACGGGTTCACCCCGCAAAAAACCGGCAAGAGACAACTCGTCAACTCCATACGGAAGCGGGCATGCCGCGGAAAAAAGCTGAAGAGGATCGGCCCCCAGCACCACCGCAACTTCTAAACGTGTACTCTGCTTCAGACGGCGGTAATGTTCCGCTCCGTCTTTATGAATTTGCCAGTGCATACCGGTCGTCTGATTGTCATAAACATGCATCCGATAAAGCCCGACATTGCGTTTCCCTGTTTCCGGGTCATGGGTAATCACCATCGGAAAGGTGATAAATCTACCGCCATCTTCGGGCCAGCATTTCTGAACAGGTAAAAGATCAATCATAGAACCTTCTTGTTTAATAATCGCCTGCGATTCACCGGAAGATACCATTCTTGCACTCAAAGCTTCAAGAGACCGAACTTTGGGGAGAAACATGAGTTTTTCAAGAATCCCTTGAGGCGGCTTCATATCCAAAAACTGCTGAATACGCAAAGCAACATCATTAACATCGCTCACGCCAAAAAGCAAATTGATTCTCTTTCGCGAGCCAAAAAGATTTGTCACAAGCGGCCATGACGAACCTTTGACTTTATGAAAGAATAACGCCGGTCCTTCTTGTTTTACAACCCGGTCACAAATTTCAGTAATTTCAAGCACCGGGTCAACTTCCGTTCGAATTTCTTTTATTTCACCCTCGGAACGCAACAATTCAATAAAGCTCGGAAGGTCTTGATACCGGATTTTAGGGTCGCTATTTTCTTTCATATGAAATTCTAAACCGATTGCTCAGTCATTTAATTATTAAATACCGCTTTTCCCAAGATGGTCTTTCATAAATTCAAATAATGACGGCCCGCACGTCCTCGGATCGAAAAAGAGAACCCGCCCGGCCATCACCCACTTAATCGCATTATCTATAATCACTTTCGCGTCACCCTCTTCAGTCCCTTTCACATACGCATCACTATAAATCACAACGAGCACACGTTTATTTAAAGAATGCCGTTCAACCATAGATATAAATTCTTCCGCTGAATCCTCGACTTGTGCCAACCGGACAACAGCAACATCATACCGCTTCGCCGCAAGTTCTTCGAACATCTGCCCCTGCTGCTCAACAATCTTTGATTCGTAGTAATCTTCCGATAACTCAGATTGAATATAATGTTGAAAATCCTTATACTCTCCCACAATCAAAACTTTTTGCTTCAGCAGATTTCTAATCACTGGCATTATTTCACCTGGGTGAATGGGCTTCACGGCAAAATAGTCACATCGCATTTTCTCGAATTCTGCCCGCAAAAAGGGGTGTCCCGTCATCACAATAATCGGGATCATCGCTGTTTCCTCATTGTCTTTCATTTTTTTATAAAATTCACGCCCGTTCAAATTCGGCATCATGACATCCATAATGATAAGATCCGGCATCTGCCCCCTAACTTTCATCAATCCTTGAAGACCATCCGTCCCTGTAAACACTTGATAACCTTCTTTATCGAGGCGAAGTTTGAGTAGCGATATCACATCAGGATCATCATCGAGAACTAAAATTTTCTTATCTTGATTTGGCATTTAAATTCTCCCCCTCTTTACGACGCCATTGATTCTTTTGTTAAACAACATTTTTTATACTTTTTCCCGCTACCGCAAGGACAAGGGTCGTTCCTCCCGGCCTTATGTTCAACATGAACCGGTTCCGGCTTTTTGATTTCTTCTTTTTTTTCGGTTTCACTTTTCGATACTGCTTTTTCGTGGACCGAAAACGCGTCCTGCTTTTCTTTTTGAATAGAAATCATTCGGTTTTTATCAATTTGATTTTTTTGCGCACGCATTTGAATTTGTTGTTTCTGACGATTATCGATCTGTTTCATGATAACCCTCCAATTTAAAAAATAGAACGTTCCTTATAAATACTTTCAAGCAATCCCAATCCGAAAAAGGTCATCACGAGCGAGGACCCCCCGTAACTTACCAACGGTAACGGGATTCCGGTAATCGGCGCTAAACCGATGGTCATACCAATATTGACGGCCACTTGAAAAAACAAAATCACTGAAATTCCGGTCGCAAGCAAACGCGCGCGCAAATCAGTTGTATTTTGCATAATTTGAAACGCATAGGTAATCAATAATGCAAATAAAAGAACCAAAAGCAAACACCCCAGAAAACCGAACTCTTCACCTATGACACTAAAAATGAAATCGGTATGATGTTCGGGAACAAAATCAAGATGCGTTTGGGTTCCCTGAAGCCATCCTTTCCCCCAAATCTGCCCGGAACCGACAGCTATTTTCGACTGAATCGCTGTATAGCTGACGCCGATTGGATCAATTGATGGATCCAAAAATACAAGAATTCTTTTCTGTTGATACGGTTTCAAGAAATGCCATGCAAAAGGCATGCTTGCAATAACACCTATAAAAAAAATAACAAGGTAACGGATTCTTACTCCCCACAAAAATATAATCGCAAGAAACATCGGAATAAAAACAAGCGCAGAACCAAGATCCGGTTGTTTCAAAACCAGCACACAGGGTATCAACACTAAAATACTCGCGAGTAATAGAATCCGTTTTTGCCCAAAAAAAATCGGGCGGCCCGCAAATAAGTCGGCAAGCACAATGATCGTTGAAATCTTGGCCAATTCGGATGGCTGTAATGCAAACGGCCCGACATCAATCCATCGGCTTGCACCCGATCGCACTTCACCCATGATCAATACTAAAATCAGAAGAACAATCGATATCCCATAGAGAAGATAGGACATATTAAAAAAGGGCCGATATCCGACCCAAACTGTCACAAAAAAAACGAATACAGCAATACCGGCCCAACCCAACTGTTTCACGGCATAATTTTCCTGCATCCGGAATGTCGCACTATAAATTGAGGCAATACCGATTCCGGTCAGAATCAGAATAACAAAAAACATGGGCCAGTGAATTTCTTTAAATAACCGCGGTACCATAAGCCTCATTCCATATTCGGACAACTTCTTTAACCATATTTGCGGCTGCAATTCCGCCGGATTTTCCACGTTCTACAAAAACAACAATTGCAATTTTAGGATCTTCATAGGGAAAAAACGCTCCCATCCATGCGTGCGGAAGACCCGGCGGCGCCTGTGCAGTTCCTGTCTTTCCGGCCAACTTTTCAAAATCAACACGGGCAAGTTGCCCCGTTCCGTAATCAGATTGAACCACTTGCAACATTCCCTGTTTTAACGCCTTAAAGGTTTCCGGATGAATCCCAAGTTCAGTTTTTGACGGCTCGTTTTTATCAAAAATAAGCAAGGGTTTTGAAACGCGACCGTCCGTCGCAATCGTGGTGACCATTTGAAGAATTTGTAATGGGCTTACGAGCAAATATCCTTGCCCAATTGCAAATGAAATCGTATCGCCAGTATACCATTGATCGTGGACAGCCTTTTTCTTCCATTCCTGATCAGGCACGACACCGCTTACATTCGGAAAAGAAAGGTCAACCGGCGAACCGAAACCAAATTTTCGTGCATATTCAGCAAGCCGCTTTTCACCAAGTAAACGGCCAACGTTATAAAAATAAACATTGCATGAACGTTCGAGTGCTCGATAAAAATCAACTCGACCGTGCCCCCCTTTATACCAACATTTATATGGTCGCGATTTACGGTTCAATTTGAAAAATCCACGGCATGTAAATGTCGTGTGCGGCGTGATCACACCCGTTTCTAATCCCGCAATGGCTGTTAACAATTTAAAAACGGAACCCGGCGGATAAAGCCCGTTAAAGCCCCGGTTCAGCAGGGGTTTTTCTTTTGAACCAATAACATCCAATCGTTCTTTTTTTTGTTCGGGTGTGACAAATACATTCGGATCAAACCCGGGAGTGCTAATCGCCGTCAAAAGGCCTCCGGTTTTAATATCTCCCACCAAAATAGCGCCTTTCTGCCCTGCAAGAAGCGGCCGCACTTTAGATTCAAAATTGGCATCGATCGAAATATACAAATCATGGCCTACTGTTACATCTTTTTCACTTAACACGTTAATCGGAACACCTCTCGCATTGACTTCAAGTTGCACTCCACCGTCTTCCCCGCGAAGCATTTGATCATAAAGCCTCTCGATTCCACTCCGTCCGATCCATGAATCATAGCCATAAACACTGTGATCTAATTTTTCATATTCTTCCTTCGTCATTTTTCCTATATACCCAACTACATGGGCGGCGGTTTCATGCTGAGGATAAAACCGAATGGCCTTCACCTGAATAAAGACGCCGGAAAATTTTGGCCGTTTCTCTTCTATTTGCATGGCCGTATCTAAAGAAAGATCCGATTTGAGCAACACAGGAGTAAAAGATGCACCTCTCGCTTTGCTGATTCTCTGGCGGATGTCCCATTCGGTAAGTCCTAGAAGAGGGGACAATTCTGGAATATCCTTCGGATCGAAATCCTCCGGAATAATATAAGCATATAACGCCGGTCGATTGGTCGCAACCGGCAAACCGTTTCGGTCGTAAATATTTCCTCGCGGCGCTTCACGGCGAATCAGCCGGATCCGATTTCGCTCGCTCGCTTCACGATAATCACTACCGTTAATCACTTGGGTGCGAAATAAACCGGCAGACACAATTAATAAACAGAGGTACATTCCGTATAAAAGAAAATTAAATCGAGTCGTACTTTTCATTAAATTCATGGCATCTTAAAATAGTTCATACTGTTTCTGACGGAAAACCGGACTGACCCACTTTTGCAAAACCGGAAATCCCACAAAACTAACCGCCATTGTATAAATAGCGACAAAACAAATTTTGATAAACCCCGAAAATGTTATTCCGTACCGCGGCTGTACGAGCAACATTAAACTGGAAAACATCGTGAGCGTAAAAAAAGTGAATAAAAAAACGCTGACAATTTGAATCCATCGTTTATCGCGGTCAAACTGATCGGAAATAATTTGAAGGAACACAGTCCCGCTAATGTAACAGATAGTTTCCAAGCCAAAAAAAGCATTGGATAGTAAATCCTTAGCAAGCCCCAGAATCAGTGCAAGAATGAGTAAATGCTTCCGGTCGATTTGAAATGCATAAAAGGTTAAAAAAATAGCAAAAAGATCGGGCTTCAACCATTCAACGGAAATTAACGGCAAAAAAGACAGTTCAAGCCAAATCAGAAACACGAAAAACCAAACGAATCTTTCTTTCAATAGTGGAGACGGCAACGGTTTCCTCCTAAAATATTATTTATTCACACACAACACTTCTTCCAACTTCGAAAACGAAACAAACGGCTTCACATACGCATATAACATCAACCGATTTTTCTCTTCACTCACCATGGTCACACGTCCTATCGGAATCCCCTTTGGGTATACTCCGCCCAAACCGGCAGAAACGATCAGATCCCCGACCTGGATTTGTGAATTATAATCAAGAAACGTCATTTTTAACATAGCCGAGCCCTCACCCTCGACAAGCCCGACATCCCGGGTCCTTTCATCTAAAGCGCTCACTCGCGATTGGCTATCCGTCAACAAAATAGCGCGAGCAGAATTTTTGCCGGCTGAAATCACTTTTCCCACCAATCCTTCGGGATGAACAAGAACTGTATTCACATAAATCTTATCCTTTTTGCCTTTATCGATCACAATAAAATTAGACCAGTTCGAAGGATCACGTCCCACAACAAGTGCCGGTATCGACGGGCCCGTATTCCGGCTTTTTAAATCAAGCAGAGCCGTTAACCGTTCATTTTCTTTTTTCAGCATGGATACTGAATTTAGTTCGTTTTCGAGTTCCTGAACTTTTCGCTTGAGTTGATCGTTCTCCTGGCTAAGATGGGCCCATTCGAGAAGATGCTGCCCCTGATCACGAAACCAACGGATCACGGTTGCTTGTGTTTTGAAGATGGGGAGAGTAATTTGGGTGGAAAAAATCCGAACTTCATCAATCGCTTTAGGAAATGTTACTCCTAAAATCCCTAAACAGATTGGCAATAAAAACACAATCACAAAGAAGATGTTGTATTTAAACCGCACCGCATTTTCCCCAAAATGAATACATCTACTCGATGAAGACCGGATGACTTATCTAACCATTACGAGAATTTACTCGATATTCTATCAAAAGCCGATAGATCTGTCGGATGGGCAATAATTCAATCCGAAATTGAATTACATGTCATACTGCCTATGATTGGTATTTACAGAGAGCCTTTTCAAAAGGTTAATATCGCTCAGATACCGGCCTGTGCCTAACGCCACCGCAGTTAGCGGATCATCAGCAATATGGACCGGCAATCCTGTTTCCTCACTAATCAATTTGTCAAGCCCCCGTAATAACGCCCCTCCACCTGCAAGCACAATTCCTTTTGTGATCAAATCTGCCGAAAGCTCAGGTGGCGTCCGTTCGAGCGTAATTCGAATGGCTTCCAAAATCGCAGCCGTAGCTTCCGAAAGTGCTTCCCGGATTTCTTCGCTTGAAACCGTAATCGTTTTCGGAAGGCCGGCTAAAATATCCCGCCCCTTCACTTCAATGGTTGTTTCTTCCGGAAGCGGATACGCAGAACCAATTCTGATTTTCACTTCCTCAGCCGTTCTTTCACCGATCATCAAATTATATGTTCGTTTTAAATGATTAATAATCGCATCGTCACATTCATCACCGCCGATTCGAATACTTTTAGCAAAAACAATTCCTGCTAATGAAATCACGGCAATTTCTGTCGTTCCACCTCCGATATCAACAATCATATTCCCTGAGGGTTCCTGAATCGGAAGGCCCACACCCACAGCGGCTGCAATCGGCTCTTCCACCAAGTAAACGGGGCTTCTCGCTCCTGCACGTTCCGCGGAATCTTTTACAGCGCGCTTTTCAACTTCGGTAATACCGCTCGGGACGGCAACGACCACACGGGGCGCTACCCACGGTCGATGACGATGAACTTTTCGGATAAAATAACGCAGCATCGCTTCGGTAATATCGAAATCAGCAATGACACCGTCTTTCATCGGACGGATGGCAAGAATATTTCCCGGAGTGCGGCCCAACATTCTTTTAGCCTCTTCACCGACAGCAAGAATTTGATGGGTGAATTTATCAATCGCAACAACGGAAGGCTCACACAAAACAACGCCTTGTCCTCTTACGTAAACTAAAGTTGTTGCCGTGCCCAGATCGATTCCAATGTCATTAGAAAAAACGCCTAAAACTTGATCTATTAGTTGCATTGAAAACCTTCTTTGTTAAAGGGGATACCAGACGGAATTATTTTTTAAAGTGGGGTTATTATATCAAGCGGTTTTTTTAAGTGTCAAGCACAATCCCTTGATAAATCGTTGGCGAACAATTATTTGCGGGAACTATGCCTTTACAAGCTTAGCCAGATCAGCTTCAAACCCAGGGTAAGAGGTCATAATGCAATCCGTATCTTGAATAAGAATTTCTTTCTCCGATTGGAGGGCCGCAATCGCAAAACTCATTGCCGTCCGATGGTCTCCAAAGCTGGAAATCGCCCCTCCCTGAAAACGGCTGACTCCGTTAATAATACACCCGTCTTCGGTCGGCTGAACCTTTCCGCCAATCGCTTTTAACCCCTGTGCCATTGAGTTAATACGGTCGGTTTCTTTCACGCGAAGCTCCTTGGCACCCCTTATGACACTCCTGCCTTCCGCAAGCGCACAAGCAATCATTAAGATGGGCAATTCATCAATCAGGTTCGGAATCCACTCCTTATTAATGATCACAGCTTGCAACCGCTTGTCCAAACCCCTCATGTGTATATCCCCCATCGGCTCTCCCCGATCCTGCGTCATTTCAACCGAAATATCTGCACCCATTGCCTTTAGAATATCAATGATTCCCGATCTCGATGGATTTAACCCAACATTTTTAATGACAACGTCGGATCCCGGCGTAATCGCGGCCGCCACCATAAAAAATGCCGCAGATGAAATGTCTCCCGGCACTTGGAATTGAAACGGCTTCAAGGCCTCCGCTTTCCGGACGGTAATCTTCCGGTCATGACGCTCGACCGGAACCCCAAATCGCGTCAGCAATCTTTCCGTATGATCGCGCGATGGGATAGATTCCTCCACGGAGGTTTCGCCATCCGCGTTTAACCCCGCCAAAAGAATCGCGCTTTTAACCTGCGCACTTGCAATTTGATTCACCCAATGAATTCCGGTCAATTTTCCGCCTTTAATCGTCAAAGGCGCAAAATTCCCGTCTTCCGTCCCGGTAATCTGTGCTCCCATTTGTCGGAGAGGCTCCGTCACTCGCCTCATTGGCCTTTTCGTGAGAGAAGCATCTCCCGTCAAAGTTACTTCAAAATTTTGACCGGCTAAAATGCCAAGCAAAAGGCGCATCGTCGTACCCGAATTCCCCAGATCTAATGGGCTTTTGGGAGGATTTAATTTCCGCACACCAATTCCGTTTACAAATAATTTGCCTTCACTTTTTTTGAAACTGACACCCATCGCTTCGAAAGCTTTAATGGTTCGCAGGCAATCGTCCGCCTCAAGAAAATGCGTAAAAACACTCGTCCCTTCAGCAAGAGAACCAAGCATCACTAACCGGTGAGAAATAGACTTGTCTCCGGGCGGGAGATATTCGCCGCTAACTTTTGAAGCAGGCTTTGCAATCATTTCACCCATCAAGAAACTCCAAATTCGTCGTCATTCTGAAATTTAAACTCGCCCTTGGATAACACCGCTTAATACAAGAAAGGATATACTACCTTCGAAGATTAATCCAAATCCGAAGATCAGAGATTGCTTTTTCTATCGCGGATTGTTTCCCTATCATCGCAGCTTGTGAGGTTTTCAATTCTATCAATTTATTCTTTAGCTTCTCTATCTTCGAATCCGCACCAACCGCCGCGAAAGCAACGGAACGACAAACCCATATACTTAATACGACCGCCAAAATAAAAACATGACAAATTTTCATCTTCGTTTATTCACCCAAATTTTCAGACTTTCAATTTCCTTTAACAGATTTTCCTGTTTCGCCATCATTTCCTTTTGCTGCGCAATCAATCCGTCAACCTGAGTAATCACACTATCCAATTCCAAATTGGCTTTTTTACATTCCGAATCATCTGCCGCCAAAACAGTCGTGGCAATTCCGCTCAGAAGCAAAAAGAAAAATACGTATTTCCATTTCGATTGCTGGAACATCATTTCCTTTTTCCGTTTACAACCGTTCAACCTTGAGTTCCGATATACTTCATCAACTCGCTTGTTTGAATAAGTAAAACGATCAACACACAGAGGATTGCAATAATTGAAATGAAATTAAAAAAAACAGATCCGCGGATGCTCGGCTTAAATTCGCGAGACTTCATCGCCCTCTCCGATTTCAATCCCATCTTGTTCTTCTGTAATATACGCTGCGGAATAATCGTCATAGATTTTTTCAACGCGAACTTTTGCAATTTCGCCCCCACGCCTCATCACGCTTAACACATCATTTAAGCCAACACCGTGTTTGGAACCCAAATTGTTCACGATAAAGTTAAACTGACGGTTCACCAACAACACACGGCCGTTTTTTGAATCGATTTGTGAAGTTTGAGACGGATATAGACTCTCAGTTTTTTTAGATTCTTGTTCAATCCCCTTTGGCTTGTATTCCGCTGACGTTTGAGGGATAGTGGCCGTTTGTTTCCCCGACGCTACAGATTTCGGTTGGGCAAGAGCTTCTGTTTGATCCGATGATTCTTTTTTGACTCCTCTGCCAAAACCAGGGATAGAGGGAAGAACGTGCCGCTGAACAGGCTCTGAGCGAGGAATAGCCCCCACCATTCCGGACCTTGGGAAAGCTGGGACATTCCCTTTTGATGGTTCGAGACTTGGCTCCTTTTTTGCTGCCGCTGATACCACATCACCAAATTTTCCATTCAATTCCTGAGAATTCGCCACCACATCCGTCACTTTTTTTTCTGTATAATTTTTTTCCTCTTCTTTCTTTTCTGAACGCCCGAATATTTTTGAAAATACCCGACGAATAGCCCCTGCCTTCTTCCCCTCACTCTTTTCCGATTTCGTCTGGGTTATTTCTTTTTTGTGAACAACTTCTTTTGCCGGTTCCTTGGATTGCGCGGTTGAAAGAATATTTGCTTTGGGAATCACGGGAATTGTCTTAGAAACCAAGCTTGGTTGAGATAAAATCGCTGGAGACGGTTTTGAGACCGGCTCAATCACTTTCGCCGGTTGGATTCCTCCCTTCAAATCTTGAACCATACGAGATCCGGTTTTTACCGGTTCTTTCTCGCCCTGCACTTCCTTCTTCACGGGCAATAGCCCTTCTTCTTTTTTCTCTTTTGTTCCCCGAGTTACGATTTTATGCAAGAAAAAACGTGGCTTTGCTTCACCTTGATCAGAAGAAAAGGTTGGGTTTATTGGAAGTACCGAGCCCGCCACAGGAGGATTATTACTGACGATGGCATTCAGCTCAGCAACCTGATTCATTGCTTTTTCAGCACGATCTTCCGCTTCCTTCAATCTTTTCTGAAGTTCATTTAAAATTTTTTCCAACTCCCGGTTTCGCCGCTGTGCATTGTCGAACGATTTTTCAGATTCCCGCAACTCTTCCCGAACAGAATTAGCTTGCTTCTCCTGATCGCTCGCTATTTGTGTTGCTTTTAACCGTGCGGATCTTTCGGCTTCAATTTTGGCATTTAAATCGTTGATTTGAGCCTCGTTCTGGGTGAGTTCATCCTCCAAACCCTTTTTTTCTTCATTTAACCCTTCGATCTTGGCCTTTAAGTCTTTGATCTTAGCCTCTAACTCAATTCGCTTTGATTTTTCATTCTCACGAAGCGCAGATACATAGGAGGTGACTCCCGCTGATAGGAGACTTAGCAGAAATAAAATGATAATTGAAAATTTTAAGAATTTCACGATATTTTTATTTGGTTAAATTGTTGAAAAATGCTAACATAACTCATTATAAAAAACAAGGATAAAGCGCAAAATCAATTAATTAAAATCACCTTTACATCATCGACTAAATAGAAAGATAGTTTATGCTGCCATTTTTCCGGAAAAATATCAAATTCATTATTTGGATTATTGTCCTTTCCTTTGTGATTTGGGGGGCCGGAAGCTTTGTCGCCTCACGGAGCTCGAGTTCTTCCTACGCAGGAAGTGCGTTCGGGAAAAATATATCCATCACGGAGTTCCAATCTATGTTGCGCTTTTATGATATTATGACGCGGTCCGGGATTATTGCGCTTCAGCGAAAAACCGAAGAAAAAAAGCCGGAAACTCAATCCACACCCACCCCACCTTCTGCCGAAACCAAAGAAATTGCGGAAAATGCGAAAAGATACAAAGAGCCGGAACCGCTAACTGAAGATCCGAAATCATCCGAAAAACCGGAGCCGCCGACTTACGAAGAAGTCCGCAGCCTGGCGTGGCAATCAATCATATTTAGTGAAGAAGCAAAGCGGATGAAAATGGAAGTTTCTAACGATGAAGTCTCTCGAGAAATTTTGAAGCTTTTTTCTTCGGAAAGCGGCGGGTTCAGTCCTGCTTTTTATCAAATGTGGGTGAAGAATCAATACCGCGGAAGACCGCGGGAATTTGAAGAGGCGATTCGAAAATATATTTGTGCGCGAAAAATCCGAGAAACCATCCTCAAAGATGTTCCCGCAGAAGAAGTGGAAAAACGCTGGATGGAATGGATGATGAAAACCATGGGTGACGCCCATTTTAAAGACTACACCCTACAACCATCGGCTGAGTAGCGCATCGTTTTACCCGCCTTTTAACCATTTCAAGATTTTCCCAAGCAACCCCGAATCATAATCAATCTGCGCACCACAAGAATGACAGCGGTATGTGTTCCCCGGGAGAATTTGCTTACACTTCGGACAAAAAGTAGATTGTCTCGCCTGATTTTCATCTGTAGTCCACTTTTTTTCTAATTTATCAGGGACCTCTTCATCCCGAACTTCCCAATCCTTCGGCTCTTCATTTTCAATGTTCATATAAAAATACGCCTCCTATTTAATTTTACCAATAGAGTCCGTGATCAATTTTCCCAATGGGTTAAATCTCTGTTAATGAGTCTCGATAATTTTTCTCTATCGTCGCGGAAATAATCAATCAATTCCTTTCGAAATGACGGATCCAGTGGAACTCTTTCAGTATATTTCCGGCCGGCACGGAGGAAAAACCTTGTAATCCCAAACCGCTTAATGTGTAAGACTTTCTTGATCGTATCAGTCAACCATCCGATGAACACAGGTGGATCCGTGAGAAATGAAATCAATCGCGGATATTGGCTCACCTTATTCCTGTTGTAGCGCGGAAATATCTCTCGTTGATCATCCGGAACATTTAAAAACCCTAAAATGTCTTGGTACACCCGCCGGGGCGATAACGCAAAATCTTCATTTAAAATCACTTTAACCTGCTCTCGAGGAAAAATAGAATAAACACGTTCCAATTGTTCTCCCAATTTTCCGATATCCGAATAATAAAAGAATTTAGGATCTTTACGCAGATATGTCCTATTTGTCATCCTCCTTCTTTCATTCTCGGCGTTCCAGGCTTTCTTCAATTCCGTGATTTTCTCCAAACCAATAAAAACCTGATGAGCATGCCATGACTGAAGAAAATCAACATGATTCCGAATGAAAACAATCAGTTTTGATTTCGGATCATATTCCCATATTTTTTTTACAGCAACCTTTGAATAAAGGTACAAAACAGCACCCTCGCCGACCGCAAGGTGTTTTTCTGTCGCGCCCGAAAAAAACCGCAAATAATCATCCAATATTTTAGACACACGGCAACTTGGGAAGTCTTCTGCAAAAAAATGAATCTCTTTCGGATAGCACACAAAAACGCGGGGATGCTTTCGCAGATAATCGCAAAGTGAAGTCGTGCCGCACCTCGGAGCGCCAAGAATAAAAAAGTTAGGCCGTTTCATATCATGCAATTATAAATCATGGAACTGCAAAATGTCATGGAAAGATTTCTCCTGTCTCCCCAAAAACGATTGCGATGATATCTGATGCTTTGCTTTTCCGATCATTTAGGCTATACTATGTTTAAGTTTAGAAATTCATTCGCCGATGTTAGTTGAAGGGAGAAAAATCATGCCAAAACAAGTGCTTATCGTTGATGACGAATCCGATATCTGCAATCTCATTTCCGAATGTTTGAATGATCTCGGATTGGATGTGGTCACCGCACAAAACGGAATAGATGCGCTCAATCAAGCTAAACAAGTAAAGTTTGATTTAATCATGCTGGATATCCATCTTCCGGATATCGATGGTGTGGTGGTTTATGAGAAAATCCGGGAAATGCCAAATCACACAAAAACACCTATTATTTTCCTGACGGCTCTCGCGCAAGGAACCCGTCCTCAACTTTCAAGTTCGTCTCACGCGGATTACAGCATCATTCCAAAACCGGTCAGCCTGGAAAAAATTCAGCGCGCGGTAAGTGACGCTCTCGGGAAAGAATAACGCTAAATTAACGTTAAGAAAATGCGATTAACTTTTTAATGAGCGAGATCATTTCCGACATCGAGCTGTAATGGCCGCCTTTTTCCACAAAAATCGGAGATCCCCATTTTCGGATTTCAAGAATGTCTTCTGAAGACGTCGAATCGATAAAGATAATTGTTAATATCTTCCTTCCGCTCCGAATAAGGTCACGATAAAGTTCAACGCCTGTTTTAACAGGCATTTTAATATCAAGAATAAGACAATCCGGAGTTTCTTGTTCGATCAGTTTGAATCCCTCGAGCCCATTTTGTGCCGAACGCACATGGAAAGCCGGCTTAATCCGGAACTCGAAATATTCTTTAATCATCTCGCACACTTCCCGCTCATCATCCACGACAAGGACTTTAATTCGTTCGGGGTACTGCATGTGAGGAAGAACCACTTTATGGAAAGCCTTCTCATCAATGGGAAGCTCCACCTTTCCCAGAAACTGGAATGATTCGGGAGAAGAAACGTAACCGAGTTGAAAACATTTAAGGTCTCTATTTTTATGTTTCATGTCGGTCAAACTTTCGACCAGACGATTGTCCACCCACCCTCCTTCAATAAAAATCATATCGGGTGTTCCCGTAAAAATAGCGCCAACGTCCGCTTTGGAGCGAATGATAGACGGAACCGATTGCGTCTCACCAAAATAATCAGAGAAAAATTCTATTGCTTTTTTATTTTCCGTACCAACGCAAATTTTCAATTTAGACACTGTTCACTCTCCGCATAGACTAGATGCCCAACAAACGATCCACTTCCCCCTTAAGTACTTGCAAATCAAACGGTTTCTGAAGAAAAATATCCCGCCCTAATTCTTCAGCTTGATCAATTAAGAGTTGATCTACATACCCCGTATTAACAATGACTTTGGTAAGAGGGCTTGATTCCTTGCAAATCTTTAAAACCAACAGTCCTGACATATCCGGTAACTTCATATCCAGCAGCATCACTTCAGGTTTTTCACGTTTGAGAATCTCAATGCCTTCTTCACCGCTCTCAGCCACAAAAACCCGGAATCCTTCTTCCTCGAAAAATGTTTTTACTTCTTCGAGAATTCCGTTTTCATCATCCACCACAAGCAATTTTGTCGGCATATGATGACGCCTTCTATGATCTTGTGATAGCAAATCCAAATCCGTCCACCATCACACAGATTGACTATCTTTATTAATGTTTGTTTTTCAAAACCGCTTGAAACCGTTTTTCCCGATCTTCTAAGTCTTCTCTAAGCTCTTGAGGAAGTTTAGAACCAAACTGAGCCAAAAATTCTTCTTCCGCGAGAAAAGTCGGCATCCATTCGCCCGGATCGATATCAAATAATTCTTTGAGCGTTTCAGGATTTAAATTCAGTCCCGTCAAATCCAAACTATTCGGCTTTGGAATATAGCCGATCGGTGTTTCTACCGCATCCACTTTCCCGTTCGAACGGTCCAAAATCCATTCAAGAACCCTTAAATTATCGCCGAACCCCGGCCAGAGGAACTTGCCGTTTTGATCACGACGAAACCAATTGACACGGAAAACTTTTGGCTGAGACTTCATCCGTTTCCCCATTTCAAGCCAATGTTTAAAATAATCGCCCATATTGTATCCACAAAAAGGAAGCATCGCCATCGGATCCAGCCGAACTTCCCCCTGCTTTCCGAATTGTGCCGCAGTTCTCTCTGATGCAATTTGGGAACCGACAAAAACACCATGCCGCCAATTAAAACTTTCGTAAACGAGCGGAACGAGTCCGGCTCTTCGGCCACCAAAAATAATGGCAGAGATGGGAACCCCTTCTGTCGATTCATGTATCTTTGGATTAAAACTGGGACATTGCGATATCGGCGCTGTAAAACGGCTATTGGGATGCGCTGCTAACACGGGTTTTCCGTCCTTATCTTTCATCCCCGGCTGCCATTTATCGCCTTTCCAATCAATCGCTTCAGCCGGCGGGTTATCATCTTTTCCTTCCCACCAAACCGTCCCGTCCGGACACAACGCGACATTGGTAAAAATCGTATTTTCCTTGATTGTTTCCATCGCAAGCGGATTAGTCGCGGGCCCTGTTCCGGGCAATACGCCGAAAAATCCGTTTTCGGGATTAATCGCCCACAACCTTCCGTCTTTTCCGATCCGCATCCACGCAATATCATCGCCAACCGTCCAAATCCGGTATCCTTTATGTTTCAACCCTTCAGGCGGAACCAACATCGCCAAATTGGTTTTCCCGCAAGCACTCGGAAATGCACCGGCGACATATTGAATCTCTCCGTTCGGCTTTTCAATCCCGAGAATAAGCATATGCTCAGCCATCCAGCCTTCTTTCATACCGAGATAACTTGCAATTCTAAGCGCCAAACATTTTTTCCCGAGAAGCACATTTCCGCCGTAACCGGAACCGACACTCCAAATCGTATTATCTTCCGGAAAATGGAGAATGAGACGGCGATAGATATCAAGATCAGCTTTGCTGTGAAGACATTTTGTAAATTCGCCTTTGGAACCGAGCGCCTCTAAAACCGCCGTTCCCATTCGCGTCATGATGCGCATATTGAGAACCACATAAATACTATCCGTCAGCTCAACACCGATTTTGCTGAATACGGAACCAATCGGGCCCATGCTAAACGGAATGACATACATGGTTCGGCCCTTCATCGCACCTTTAAAAAGCTGCCTCGCTTTTTCGTATGCTTCTTCGGGCGCCATCCAATTATTAGTAGGTCCCGCGTCTTCTTGTTTCGACGTGCAAATATAAGTTAAATGTTCCGTCCGCGCGACGTCATTCACTGCCGTACGATGATAGAAACACCCCGGCATTTTCTCCTGATTGAGTTCGACAAGCTCGCCCGTTCCCACCGCTTCCTGTTCCAAACGTTTTTTTTCGGATTCCGAACCATCGCACCAAACGATTCTGTCAGGCGTGCAAAGTTCAGCCATCGCTTTGACCCAATTTAAAAGCTCTGCATGATTAGTTCGTTCATTTTTCATAGTAACCACCTGCATAAAATTTTCACTTTCAGTTAATCTTTAAATTAAAAAAATTGAGCCTCATCCAACGGTAAGGCGGGCATAGATTAACGAACCTTCAATCGCAAATCAAGCTCTTTTAAGCTGTTTTAAATATTTCATAGGAAACAAAATTCGGATTTTCGAGACCTCATGTTACCCGCAATACTTCAGCTGTAGTGGTTAACCCGGCACGAACTTTCGAGAGGCCATCATCTTTGAGGAGCCGCATCCCCTTTTTCACAGAAGCCTCCCTGATTTCAAGGGCGCTCATTCCCCTTGCAACCATGTCCCTCAACTCATCATCCAACACGAGAAATTCATGAATGGCAGTCCGCCCATAGAATCCGGTATCGTTGCATTGTTCGCATCCTTGCCCGATATATTCTCCGTCTTTTTTCGTCTTACATTTCTCACAAATCAACCGGACTAATCGCTGGGCAATCACACATTCAAGGCTGGAAGATACCAGATACGGTTGCATTCCGAGATCAAGAAGCCGAGCAATTGCACCCACCGCATCATTGGTATGCAAAGTGGAAAACACCAAATGGCCGGTCAGTGACGAACGGATCGCAATTTCCGCCGTTTCGGCATCCCGGATTTCTCCGACCATCAGCACATCCGGGTCATGCCGCAACATGTGACGCAACCCGATTGAAAATGTCAGATCAATTTTCGGATGCACCTGCATCTGAATAATTCCATCAAGCTGATATTCAACCGGATCCTCTACCGTAATAATTTTCCGCCCCACATCATTCAAGGAACTGAGCGCACCATACAGAGTTGTTGTTTTGCCGCTTCCCGTGGGACCGGTCAGCAAAATAACGCCGTACGGTTTCTGCAAAATTTGGCGAAATCGAGCAAGATAATCTTGTGCCAGCCCGATGCCATCCAATCTCAATAACCTTGCCGGCGACAGAATTCGAATCACAAGCGACTCGCCATAAGCAGTGGGAAGCAGCGACACGCGCAAATCCAATTCTTCATTTTGAATGCTGATTTTAATCCGGCCGTCTTGCGGAAGACGGCGCTCTGAGATATCTAAATTGGCCATAATTTTAATGCGCGAAATAATGCTTGAATGGAATTGCCGGATTTCGTCCGGTACCTTTGCTTCCTGCAAGATACCGTCGATGCGATACCGGACACTCAAACGGTCTGAAAAAGGTTCAATATGAATATCACTCGCCCGTTTTTTCTGGGCATCCATGAGTAACTGGTTGACCAGTTCACGCACCGAAGATTCGCCGGCAGTTGCTTCCATTTCTTCAGTCGAACCCATCTGGGCTTCAACCTGCGCTTTAGATTGTTTCTTTTTCGTTTTCGTCAATTGATCGACGATAGACGCTCCGATTCCATAATGTTTCTGAATCGCTTCATCAATCCGTGAACGTTCAGCTAACAATACTTGAATTTCAATCCCCAAAATCGCATTTAGTTCCTGAATGACGTCAAACTCAGGTGGTTCATTCATCGCAATCAATAAATGATTCCCTTTTATTTCAACCGGGAAAATATGATAGTGATGAGCAACTTTTGGCGGCACTCTTTGGAGCACCTCTTTCGAAATCTCCATTTCGTCGGGCCTGACAAGCCGTAATTCAAATTGGTCGGCTAAAACCTCAATTAGTTTTGATTCGGGAATAAAACCGAAACGGACCAAAATCCTTCCTAAAAATTCTCCGGTTTGTTCCTGAACTTCAAGCGCCTGTCCGATCTGCTCAAGCGTCACAAGATTTTTCCGGATTAATTCTTCGCCGATAAAATAAGTCTTCTTTTTTCTAATCATGCAAATGCACCTTTCATCGTTTTTACATTTGGGAAAGGGTAACTTCCGCACTCACCCCATCAGAATTATCGCTGGGCCGCGTCACCATAAAATTCTTAACATAAACAAAATTCTGATTTTCGGATATCCGATAAAAAAAGCTTAAAAGATCCGCCATATTCCCTTCAACCACCAAATACAGGCTCGGTTTACTTTCGCCCTTACCGGATCCTCGCTCATCCGGCTTCAACTCTTGAAGCGATAATTTCTGACCGGTTACAAGTACCTGCGTTTCTTGGACCCACGTATTTGAACTGACCTGCTTCCTCTCGGGAAGTTTTGCGGTATTCAAAACCGTTTCATAAATTTGCCGGCGCATTTTACTTTCTTTCGATAACGCAACATCCGTTTGATATTCTTTCTCTTTATCTCGCAATATTTTCGATAGTCCATCCCGGCAATAGATCAACAGCATAGCGAGCGCGAGGCATACGCCTGCGCTTATCCATAAGTTTTTTTGATTCGAAAAAAAGATTTTAATTTGATTCACTGGTTACCTTTATATGCCCTTCAAAAGAAAAATCAAAAACCGTTTTCGCCTGATCACTTTGCTCCGCCTGAATACGTTCTAATTTCAGCTTTTCATAAAAACCACCCTGTTCCAATTTGGCAATAAATTGATCAACCAAAGCCTGATCGGGCGCAATCCCCCGAACCGAAATCGTCCGCTTGTCAAAGTCATACTCGACTTCACGCAAGAGCATCTCCGTTGAAATCGCTTCGCGGAGTGAAGCGACCGTCTCGATCGGAAGTGCTTTTTTTTCATAAAAATCCACGATCGCGACTGCTTCCTGATGCATTTTTTTAATTTCTTTAACGTCAGCTGAGAATGTTCCGGTTCGAAATTGGAACCAGCTGATTTGCCCGAACACAATCCCAACCTGAACAAGTGCCAATAATAGAAGAGCCGCCGTTAGACAAAAAACAGAAGAAGCTATCTTTGACCGCCCAACAACACGACTTTTCTGATCACGAACTTCTTTATAGGAAGAGAGCGTATAATCAAAAATTTCATCCGACGAAATAGATTCTATCACCGCATTAAAAAGCGCCGGAGGATGCCCCTCTTGATTTGAATCTTCCATCATCACTTTAACAGAATAGGACGGGTCACTGCTCATCGCCTCGGCATTTGATGAACTCAATCCGGCCACATAGATTTGTTCCGGTTTCCGGTGCCACTCCCGCTGAAAGGCCGCGATGGTCGCTCGGATAGATTCTTGCATGCCAACGCCCTGATTAGCTTCTTGCGACAGCCACCTGCTCTGAAGTAACACATGATCTTCAAAAAAGAGCAATTCGACATGTCCATTAAAAAAATAAACCATTAATACCAGATCTTTCGGATTTTCTTCCGGAAAAACTTTGGTGCGATATAACCACCCCAGAGCTTCTGTTGAAAGGACCACTCGATCGGGAATAACTCCAAACGCTTCAAGCCTTTTTAATTGTTCTCCCAGAACGCCTTTAGAAACCCCGAACAGAAGCACCTGTGATTCTTTTCCTTGTTGCGCTTCCTGAAGCACCTGATGCAAAATTACTTCTTCGGAAAGATACGGAATTTCGGCATGGACCCTGTTGGTAATCGCTTGATCCAATTCCGTCTCAGGGACTTGCGGCACCGGAAAAACTTTGACGATCGAAACATTTCTAAACACAAGATGCACCCATGACTGTATCCGCGCCCGATAAGACAAAATCCGTTTTCTGAATTCAACCAGGGTATGATCGGCGGCGGAAAGATTCTCACTGCTCCGCACGGAAATAGTTTCCTTTCCGATCACCCGGGTCTGCCCATGGGCATGGTCAATGAACACAACATGAAGCTCATCGCCATGAAAATAGCTGATACCGAAGATTGAACCTTTTTTCCCTATCAACATCAGAACACCCTTTCTTGCCATGAAAGAATTTCAAGAGGAATCGCAACCATCTTTCCTGTCTGGCCAAACGAAACACCTATCGGAGTCACGCGAAATCTCGGAATCACTCTGGCCCCCAAAACAGTTTCTAATACAAACGACTCTTTTCCCGGAAGTCTTGAACGGACTTCGACATGAAAATAATCAGAGTTCACTTTCACATAGTAAAAAAGCTGCCGGATTAAATTCGGCACACTTCCCATCTGGCCATAGGGCCCCTGCAGCTGAACCGGCAACCCTACCTTCACCATAAATTGAGCTATATTTGCCATATCGTCCCGGTTAAAAAATTGTTTTATATTTGAAGTCGAATTTTCTGTGGCATTTTCATCTTGAGCCGCCGTGTTTTGCGAATTCGCGGTTAATGTCCGATACTCCTCAATACTTTCAAAGAGCCTCTTTTTATCGGAGGCATCTCCGCTCAGGGATGAAATCAAAGCTTCTAAAACATACCGATGAACGGTATTGAGATTGACTTTCATTGCGCCATAGGCCATTCCATAAACCGTCAGAAAAGGCTTTAATTTTTCAGCATCTTCGGAATCAATCGATTGAATCAATAAAAGCTCATCAAGACTCTCAAACGGCCCCATTTTTTGCTTTGTCCCCAGAGTAGAAGGCCCTTGCGCAACAGAACCACCCCGCCACGCAATGATACTTCCAGCTATTTTTTTAGAATTTGTTTTAAGCGAATATTTTTTCGTTTTGAGTAAATCAAAGAAATTAATTAAAAACGGTTCCGAGGCAATATTGATATTAATTTTGCTTTCTTCGTCGGTAATTTCCAGCCCAAACCGTTTCGAAAACTCCATTTCCTTGAACCCGCGCGGTGCGCCGCACCAAACGTCTCCCGGATGATCAACATTAGAATCCTGATCCGAATCGATAAAATACCGTGCTAAATTAACAGCTGTCAAATAATCGTAACTTAACTCAAACTGGTTCATTTCGTAACCTTCAATTTTGGTAGCAAGGCGCGTCCTGAGCGCAATACTTACCGCAAAAAGCGACAAGAGGATCATCACCCATAAAAATAAAATCAATACACTTCCTTGATGATATTGATATTTACGCATTTTTTTGTAATAAAATCCCGTGTGGAATTAAAATTTCATAACTTTTTTCTTGGATTCCGAACGAATCCCCCCTCATGATCAATCGAACACCTCTCGGAACTCCCAGATACGGACTATTCGTCCATTCCTTGTCCCAAAACAATTTATCCGAATCGTCAACAAACAAATATTCAAACCGGCATTTTTTTAATTTATTAAACAACGTTTCTTTCACTTCCCGCGATGAAGAACGGTCTTTAAATTTTTTGACCATCTTTTTTTCTTTCCGGACTAACGATTGACCTCTGACCTGATATTCAACCATAAACAGACCTTCCTCCATTCCTTTCTGCGAATAGCGAACAAGTTTCGCGGGAAATTTTAAATCACGTTCATCTCCGACAAAGAATTGCTCGGAATCTTTATTATAGTAAGGGATTGCATTTTTTAATTCATGCTCGAATTGCATCATGAAAATTTCCGCTTCGCGCCGGTCCATCAAATTTTCTTCCATCTTTTGATAGGCGAGCAACCCCGTGCGAAAACTCGTGTAAAGGACGGTCAATGTCACCGAAATAATGGCCAGAACAACCAAGAGTTCGACCAAGGTAAAACCCGCATAATTGGAAGCAGTTTCAGTCAAATTTCTCTTATCGCTCACGAAAAACCTCGGTTCGTTTGCTGCTGCATATTCTCCGGTTTCTTTATTTTTAAAATGACTGTATCCATATCGTAAATAGGCGTGTGCCGGCCGCGCATGATATTGCCTTTGACTTTGATATATTCATTCATGTTTAAATTTGGCGTAATACCGAATTGACTCACCGGCTGCGTTTGCGCACCGTTTTCCGCCTGCTCGTCTTTTGGCTCCTGCCCGATCGGAATCATCTTTTCTCCTTTTATCTCAAAATACAAATCGGAACCTTTCCTTTCGGTTTCAAGGGGCATCATCAGATACCCTTCTTCCGAGAGCGAAACGCCCTGCGGGTATGCAAACCACTCAAACAATGCCTTATCGATCCCTGTTTTCAGTTCTCTTCGTTCTTCGTTTTGGCGCCCGACAAATAGCGATTCTCCAAAAATCCGCAAAACACTCACGATACCTATTGAAAGGATCATCAGCGCTATAAACGTTTCAAAGAGTAAAGCCCCTCTAATACGGCGTTTTTTCATTGAAATTGACTTTGAATAAACCCAACCGGTTTTTAATTTCGATTGTTGCGCGCTCATCAACCTGATCGGAAATAATAACGGTATTTTTCGTCACGCTGCCGTCAGGAAAAAAATAAATTTCATCTCCGCTTTTGAGCCGGATTCCAAAATCCTTATTCCCATTTGCCTTCTGAGAAAACGGTGTCTTCATGGGAACGAATTCCTTTTTCTTGTTTTTCCTCCCGTCTTCCCTCTGGCTCTCTTTCTCGAGCTTCATGCTTTCAACCTCTTTGGTCTCTTCATTAAAAAATATTTTAAGGACATTGCCATCTTCAATCGCTTTGAATTGAAGAAAGCGTAAATACGCCGACATCTCGCGCACATACTGCTCCAAACTTCGTTCCTGAACACTGCCGACAAACCGCACCGTAACGAGCCCGGTCACAATCACCACCAGAGCCAAAACCACCAGCAATTCAATTAAGGTAAAACCGCGTAGCTTAGCCACTGTTTTCAACCCAATTTTGTTCGAGATCTGAAACAGACGGAAATTTTTTGGGGTAGTTTTTGCTCAATGATTGATCGATTGATTTCCCGTCCCTCAAATCACGGCACATTTGTATAAACCTTTCGGGATGATCAGCCGCTAAAAGATATCGCGCTAAACTTTGCGATTCCGCATAAAACACGGCCGCTTCATTAACGGTAATTCCCTGAAGTGACTGGATTTGCGTCAGATCCGGAATCGCTACCCATTTGTTCTGGGAAATCATCTGCTTGACCAAATGATCAAAAAACGGGCGCCGGGATTCTTCCTGAGACATCGCAACGCCTTCATCCATCCAAAGCGGGATCGTCTGGTTCCCAAGCCCGACAAAATCACGGAAAATTAAATGCGCAAGTTCATGCGACAAAATAGATTCCAAAAAATCGGTAGCTCCCTCATAAGAAATAATTGCCCGTTTATCGGGAATCGCAAATCCGCTCGACCAAACCGCTTGTTGAGTCACCTTGGAAAACGCTTCTTTGCTTTCAAATAAATAAATCGCGCACCGGTTTTCCCAAAGCCAAAAATTATCGCGTCTTGAATAACCCAATTCTTTCGCAATTTTGTCGTAATACTGTTCGGCGCGCCGCAAGGTCTCCCGGGAAAACGCACTGTTAGCCGCCTGGTGATAAATGACAAAATGGTCTCCTTTCAGATTTGCCCAGTCTTTGGCCACTTCAGCTCCATTAAATGGAATTTGTAAAACATAAGTTAAAATCAGCGCAAGCATCATGGGGGTCATCCTTCTCATTTCACAACTAAGCTCATTTCAAAAATAGGTAATAACAATGCGATCACCAAAAATCCGACAACCAATCCAATGCTCAAAATTAATATGGGCTCAAGATACGTCCCCATCACTTTCACTTTTCGATCCAGTTCCCGTTCATAAAAATTCGCGATTTTCTCGAATGATTCATCCAGCGTGCTGGTCTCTTCACCGACCGCAAGAAAATTATGCGCAAGTTCCGGGAACCACGCCACTTCCTTGACCGACTCTTGAAGCGACGTGCCACGAATCGTTTTTTCCCGAACATCGTCAAGATCCTTTCGCATTTTGGGATCCCAGAGAACTTCCTTGCTCGATTGAATCGCCTCTATCAAGGGAACCCCGCTCCGGATCAACATCCCCCATGTCCGGGTTAAGCGGACAAAATCTGTCAGAAATATAATCCGGTTGATATAGGGCATATGGCCGACGGTTTCATGCATCACTTGCTTCTTTCTTTCGTGAGATAACATGTTATATACAATAAAACCGATCACACCCAAAGCAACGGGAACCAGAATTCCGCCGTGGCTCATAAAACTCGCCGTTCCCAAAAGGATTCGTGTCACGAGCGGAAGTTTCGTTTCCCATAAATCAAAAACGGTAGTTAATTTCGGAACCACAAAAACCAGCAACACACACACAGTGATCACACCGACCGAGGCCACCAGAAAGGGATACGAAAGGGCCTGGATAATCCGGTTCTTCATTTCCGCCCTTGCCGCAAACGACTTAGAAAGCTCGGCGCACAACTGTTCCAAACGTCCGCTTGCTTCCGCGGCTTTGATCATTCCGAGTACCACGCGGTCAAAAATTTCCGGATAATCCGCGAGCGACTCCGAAAGCTGTGAACCCGAACTGATTTTTTCGATCAAGTGGCCGATCGCTTCATTTAATTTCGCGTTCCGGATTCCGCCGCGTGTAAATTCAAGCGCGCGGAGCAAAGAAATGCCGGATGCCAGCAATGTGGAAAGTTGATCAAAAAAATCAGAAATCGTTTGAGCAGAAACCGATTTTTGAGCAAACGAAAATTGGAACCGGGCCCGCGGTTGTTTTTTTTCAGCATCCGGAGTTTCCGTTGACTCGATATTCCGCATCGCCGGCTTCTTAATGATTTTAATTTTAGCCGGTGAAATAATGCTTTTATTTTTAATCTCCATATTGATCCTTATGCCTGACACCTTACACGTATCTTTTTAGCGCTTTGAAGTAGCAAATACGTCAACTTGTGTCATGCTCGCATGTTTTAAGCGGGCATCCATGGCTTGTGGTTTCCCCCCGGGCAAGCCCGGGGCACCTTTCAACATCTGGCCTCGCTGGGAATTTTCTCTTTCCCTGCTCGGCTCGCCCTTCGGGCGCCATTCCCCCCCGGACAAGTCCGGGGAGCCCAAAGCGGCGTCTGGATTCCCGCTTTCGCGGGAATGACAAAAAAGTTGAAAACCTTTTACAAATAATTACTTCAAAACGCTAAATAGATACGCCTTATATCTTTTCACTCTCCAACTCAAACCTCAAATCCAAAGTTTCTTTCGCCGAATCCAACCCCTTCGGAAATGCCGGAAATTGTCCGGCTCCTTTAATCGCATCCAAAATCTTGTATCGCACGTCCCGTTTTTTGACCGGCCCGACATCGATAAAGGAAACCTCTTCAAGCACGCCGTCTCTCCGGATGGTCAAAGCCAAATCCATATTGCCTTCCAAACTTTGAATTTCCTCAACAGCTTCCAGACTCGCAGACACCTGCGCCCCGACTTGCTGCTGGTATTCATCGATGAGTGTCTCCTTCGGCGGAATAACTTTCCCTTCCTTTCCTCCTTCAAATTCATTCATACGATCCGCATACGGTTTTGATCGCGTATAAACATCCGGTGGAATTGCATATTGCGGCCATTTTGGCTTATCGATTTTCCAATACGGCCGGTTATCAATCCTTGCCGCCCCTTGTGAATGTTTTTGGGCCAACCCAAAGTCATAACCTCCCGCTTTATCAAAATTGATTAAGCGACCGTTATTATCAAGATACTTCGCCTGCTCACTGGAACTAGCATCTCCAGAAATAATATGCGGCGTAAGAAAAATAACTAATTCATCTTTCGTAAATGTATCTGATGTTTTTCTAAACAAAGCCCCGATAACCGGAATATCACCCAAAACAGGCACTTTCTCCCTTGTTTTAGATTCTGAATCATTAATCAATCCACCAAGAATAATAGTTTCACCGGATTTAACGATAACCGTTGTTTCAAGTGTTTGAGAAGCTACAACCGGAATAGATCTTGATATGGCCGTATCCACAGTACCTGCCGCTGTATCGTATTCAAAGTCGGGAGCATTCGTATTGCTCACTTCAGGTTTAATCTTCAAAATAATCGTATTATCATCAGAAATGGTCGGGACAACCGATAGCGCTACTCCGACATCCACAAATTCCGGTTTTTCTGCTACATAAGGCACTGAAGATGACCCGGAAGTCGCATACGTCGTGTCCGACACGATATATGGTTCCTTCGTCGTTACAGCCAATTTTGCTTCTTCATTATTGAGAACGGACAAACGCGGAGATGCCAATGTATTTGTTTTGCCGACGTTCTGCAAAATACGAATTACCATATTACTGAGCCCGGCCATCCCAGTTTCTCCAACAGTAATTGACGTCAGTGTCCCTCCACCTCCAGTAGATCCCGGAACAACAGGAACTCCATACCCTGGCTGGATGTTAACATCCTTCAGCTGTCCCATTTGGCTTCTCACATAATCCCAATCGATTCCAAATCTGTACGCATCGTAAAGCTGAACTTCGATTATTTGTGCTTCGATTAATACCTGCTTGGGTCTTTTATCAAACGCTTTTACGATTTCATCGATCATCTGGATCTTTTCCTCGCGATCTGTCACCGTCACCATATTCGTGCGCGGATCAATTTTAATGACACCCGTTTCCGGCGTTAAAAAAGTCGAAAGCTTTTCTTCCAAATCCTCAACCGGCGCATATTGCAGTTTGTATACTTTTGTCACTAATTTCTGATCTAACTCGGAAATCGCGTTTTCAATTTCATCAATAATTTCAGGAAGGTCCTGTATAATTAATGTATTCGTCCGTTCATCCAGAATAATTTTCCCCTGCGGCCCTTTGAGCTGCTGAAGCACCTGTTGAATCGTCGTCGGTTCGGCATATTTAATCTTAAATGTCTTTGTCACGCGACGGTCACGGAAAATCCGGCCGTACATAGCTTCATATTCCTTATCCGTCATGACCTTGATAATTCCCTGTTCCTCCTCATAGGCAAGGCCAAGGGCGGCAACGATCGTATCAAGGGCTTCCTGAATCAAAACATCTTTCAGATAAATGGTTACCTGCCCCCGCACATTCTTCCCGGCAACAATATTAAGACCGGACCGGCTTGAAAGGATTTTAAGGACATCCAGGACATCCACTCCTTTGAGTTCCAGTGTAATCCGCTGGCTGTCCGAACCGGGCTCCATATTCATCACCGGCAGTTGACCCATTCCGGTTGCATCCGGTATGGAAACATCCATCTGCAACGCTGTGGGATCCACATTACTACCAAATTGAGTTGTGGGATCCGCATTACTACCGGATTGATCACTGTTCGAGTTCTGTTGCGGCGGATCAAATCCCTGTGCGTAGAGAGGAACCGGCGCCATCCAAATCAATACGAAAGCAATCAGCATTGCAGTTATTTTTTCCGTTACCGTTTTCATTGTTGCCCCTCCGCAATAAATAGTTCTTTTTGTTGCCCTTGATATTCAACCATGATGGAATGCTGTTTAATTTGTATGATTTTAAATTGATCGAAACTTTGCCCGGCGCTCAAAATCTGCGTTTGTCTTGTTCTATTATTCATAATCAAAACATCCGGAACCGCTCCTTGAATAATTCCGTTAATCGAATATTGCTTGAGTAAATCATCTATCGTCGGACCTTTCGGAACAACGGCAACTCTGAGTTTTGAAAAAAGAGCATGGCTCGCAAAATCACTCTTATATGCTTCCAACGGTTTCAATTTCGTCATCCGGAATGAATCAATCGAACTTAACGCATGGCCGCTTGACTTTTGGCTGCCTAACCTGAATGGCGTCACAACAAGCTGTACCACAGCAAGCGCCGCAATGAGTGCGGCGAGAATATAAATAAGAGTACCTAAAAGCGATTCCCAATTCCTCATTATCATGCAACCTTTCGTTTTTTCATCATGGCTTGTGACAATGTTTCCGGATTTTTCAAAATCACCTCGATATTTTTACGCCAATAGCGCCATTGATTTCCGATCTTCACGCCGGGAAGGATTCCTTTTTTGGTAAGACGGTGAATCGTCAGAGGGCTTACTTTTAAAAATATCGCGACTTGTTTGAGGGTCAGAATTTCGTCTTTGATCATATCAGCGAAGTAAGGTTGTTACTGCGTTTTTATCAACGATTATCAACAATTTCAATCAACGTTCAAAAAATAAAGATTCTTAACTTTCGTTAAAGAATCTTCTCTCGATTTCGCTCTACAATCCAAAGTTTACCCGCTGAAACCAGGAATTGCAATAGTGAGGGCATATTTTAATCCATGGACGAAAAAGCCACAAACAACTATGTATCTATATGAGTATTTTGAACTAACTAACCCGACTTTCTCATCGATTTTGTGAATCGACGAGAAAGTCGCTTTGGGCGCAATAAGTTACGCCCAAAGTTTTGCGCCCTTATTAAATCAGGGCGCAAAAGATAAGCCCTGCGACGCAAAGACGCAAACATCTTTGCACCGCAACTCTTACGAGCGGAATTTCTTATTAACGATGAGAAATCAGGGCTAACAAATCACCCTCACCCCTGCCCTCTCCCTCTGGGAGAGGGTTTCCGCCAGAGGCGGATCCGACGCGCTGTTTGGCGGAAGAGTGAGGGCGATAGTCACCTTCAGAACGCTATAATAGGTACCCCAATTTTATTCTTCGCTCGTCAACAATATATAGGGTTTAGAAGAAAGCGGATTTTTTTCTACATGCACCCGTGTTCGATAAACTTCTTCAATGGTCTGAGCGTTCAATACGTCCCGGGGCTCACCGAGTTTATGAACCCGGCCGCTCTTAATTAAAAGAAGCCGGCGGCAATACTCACTTGCTAAATTAAGGTCGTGCAAAACGACAATCACGGTCAGGCCCAGCGTTTGATTCAATCGCTTGATTAAATCCATGATTTGAACCTGATGCGTAATATCCAAATGCGCTGTCGGCTCATCCAATAGAAGCAGGCTGGGTTCCTGCGCGAGAGCGCGGGCAATCACCACTAACTGCCTCTCTCCAGAGCTGATCTCGTCCATAAAAGCATTTCGAAGATCGCTCACGCCGGCTAACCGCATCACTCTTTCCGCAACCTCAAAATCCTTTTTCGTTTCTAATAATTGAAAACTCTGATAATGCGGGATTCTCCCTAAAAGGACAAAATCCTCGACAAGCATATGAGGTTCAAATAAAGATTGCGAGGCCACGGCGATTTTTTTAGCAAGCTGCTTCGGTTGGATCGCCCCGACCGCTTCCCCTTCAAAAAGAATTTCCCCTTTTACCGGCTGAACCACTCTCGTCAACGATCGTAGAAGTGTCGTTTTTCCCGAGCCATTCGGCCCAATAATTCCCAGGAATTCGCCCTTCTGAATAGAAAAATGAATATCATCAAGCACAATTTTCCGGCCATACCCGCACGTTAAATGATTGATCGTCAGCACCATGATTCCCTTACCGTTTCCCGCGTTTCGCTAACATATAAATAAAAAGGCCGCCGCCGATGATTCCGGTAATCACACCCACCGGTAATTCAAGCGGAGCAATCATCGTTCTTGCCAATGTGTCGCAAAAAATCAAAAAAGCACCGCCGGCTAAAAATGCAGCGACAAGCGATACTCGGTGATCGTTTCCGATAAATACCCGGATGAAATGCGGCACTACGAGGCCCACAAATCCGATAATTCCCGCGACGGAAACACAAAATCCCGTCAAGAGCGACGTCATAATAAAAAGGAGGCGTTTCGTCCTCTCAACATGAATACCAAGATGCTGCGCCTCTTCTTCCCCCAAAGACAAGGCGTTCAGGTCGAGACAAAAAAAATGAGCTATCACCAAAAAGAAGACCGATACAATCAGCGTGATTTTAATCATCAACCAGTTCGATTCTTCCAAGGAACCCATCACCCAGAAAATGATCCCGTGAAGATCTTCTGTCCGCGAAATCGCCATGATTAACATCATGACGGACGAACAAACGAAGCTCATCATCACCCCTGTCAGAAGCAAACCCTGAAGCTGCGAGGATCCTCTTCGCAAACTCAAAACATAGACGATCGCCAGGACAACAATCGCTCCTAAAAAGCCGGAAAAAGGCAAAGTCAAAACACCTATTTGATAGAAACCCAAAAGAATATTCAATGAAACACCAAGCCCGGCCCCGCCCGAAATTCCCAACGTGTACGGTTCCACCAACGGATTCCGGAACATTCCCTGTAAAAGGATTCCCGCAAGACTCAATGCGCCGCCAATCGCAAATCCTAAAATGATCCGCGGCAAACGAATATTAAAAATAATGTCATATTCGGGCCCGGCCGTCCCCCGGAATAAAACGGTGAAAACTTTCCCTGCGGGAATCCCGGAAGAGCCAACCGTCAAAGACCAGATCACCACACCGATCGTGATGCTTGTTAGGAACAACACCCAAAAAACCCATTTGGTGATTTTATTGTTCATCGTCGGGATGTAAAAGGTGGATAACATTTTGCAAAGCCGCCACAAAACTAACGGGGGTCGGACTGCAAAGAGGATTCGAATCGATAATATAAATACGCTTTTTTTGAACGGCTTTTAATTCCTGGTAACTTTCCCAGTTTTTTTTCTCTTCTTCCGCATTATTGGTTCCCATACTTACCACAATAATCACATCTGGGTTACTGGCAGCCACCTTTTCTTTTGAATAAAGCGGCCTCCCGATTCCTTTCGCAATGTTCACGCCTCCGGCAAATTCAATATAATCATTCATAAAGGAGTCCTGGGTCACTGTCACCAATGGTTTCATCCCAAGTTGTAGAAAAACCGTAGGCTTAGGCAACGCTTCCGTTTTCGCTTTCAAGGAAGTCACTTCGTTCTTTGCGGTGGCGGTAATCTCCTCCGCTAATTGTTTTTGCCCGACAATTTCTCCAAGCCTAATAAAATTATCGCAAAGGTCCCCAAAACTTTGGGCTTGTGAAATTTCAACCACACGAAGTCCAAGCATTTTTAACTTTTCCTTCGCTTGAGAATTCGTCAAAGAGGTCGCGATAATCAAATCGGGCTCGAGCGAAACGATTTTTTCCAAATTGATTTCGACAACCGTTCCGATTTTTTCATTCTTCTTTGCCGCCTCCGGCCTTTCACAATAAATCGTGTTCCCGACAATCCGGTCGCCGGCATTTAGAAGATAAAGTGATTCCGTAATGGCAGGGCCGAGGGAAATGATGCGTTTGGGATATGCTTCTTGTGCGAACAATTGCCTGCTGAGCACGAAGGAAACAATAAATAGAAGAGTAATTACAGGTATCTTTTTAAAACTGATCATCCAAACTCCAAAGATGTCATTCCCGAAAGCTTTAGTCGGGAATCTCCGCCAGAGGCGGATCCGACTCTCAATGCATTGTGACGAAGACGTTTATAGATTCCCGCCAAAAGCTTGCGGGAATGACAGAGATTTATGAAACCCGTTCTAATAATTACCATTTTTTGCACCGTTCCCAACCTTAAGCGCCAAACACCAATGCGTCCCGCCGATTAAAACTTTTTTTTCTTCTGTAAACTCAACTGGCTTTTCAAAAATCGGGCCGGCACACACAAACGTATGATATTCGCCGCCTTCGCCGCAAAGATCGATCTTTCCGTATGCTTTGGCTTTTTTGATAAACTCGCGGTCAATCTCGCACCCAAGCCAACTATCATCCAAATATTTAGAATCCGCCACAACAATCTTCGCGCGAAATCCAGCATCGATAAATTCATCCAACAATTTTTCCCGGCCTTCATTCCAAATCGGAAGAATCGCGCGAATTCCTGTCTCTTTGCAAACTCTTTCAACCCAATCACGATGCGGCTGGAGATCGATATCGCCAAACACACCGGCCTCGACGCCTTCCTTTTTTAATTCTAAAATGGCTTTTTTAAATTCTTTTTCGTAATCATCCCATCCCGCTTTTCCCTGGACAAGTGCAACTCCGGCGGCCTTTGCCTGCAATTGCAGCAACGCCGGTTCAAGGCCGTGAGAGCGGGACCGCGTGCCATCTTCGGTAAGCATATTTAAGAAATGTGTAACGTGAATGCCTAAATTCTGCATCACCCGATGACACGATAACGCGCTATCTTTCCCCCCGCTCCACGAAATAAATGCTTTCATTTTAATCCGTACCTTTCCAACATCGGGAGCACATGTCCGCACACCTTGCAATGGAAATGGTTTCTGTCCATCCCTGCGCCGCAACCCTGACAACTCTTTTCACCCGATCGAGGCCTCGGAATTTCACCGATCACTTTGCGATAAACTTTGTAATAATAAAAATGCTCTTTATTGAAAAACTTTACCGGATAAGGATTGGCAGCAAATTCCTGATCGGATATTTGAGCCGAGAGGATATTGCGGAGCTTCGTCATCCCCGATCCGACTTCTAATGGCCGCTTGCTTTGCCACGCAATCTTTTTCGGTAACAAATCAGAAAATTGCTTCCGCAAAATCCATTTCCCCCAATTCTTGCCTTTAACTTTTTTGATCTTCAGATTGGCGGGAATAGCTAATGCGCAATTGATCACGCGCTGATCAAAAAACGGCTGGACAATTTTTAAATGAAAATATTTTCCGATATCATTCGAGCTGAAATGCATTTTCTTCGCGACATGCGCGATATAGCCATTCAAATCTTTAATCTCAGCCATAAACGAATATCCGCCAAACAATTCATCGCTTCCATCGCCTGTCGCCACGCGACGCAGACCCAATTGCTTCGCCGTCTCAAGTCCGAAGTATGCCGCCAGATCGTTCGGCAGCGCAGGGTCAAATGATTTTAAAATTTTGATCACCTTCGGAATATTCGCTATCGCTTCATCAATACTCACACTCCGACGATGCTGTTTCATTCCGATTGTTTTTGCGAGCAAATGAGCGTAAGGCGTATCTTCAGCGTGTCGCCCCAAAGTGACCGTAATTCCGATTGCTGTAGGGCTCAATGCCGCGACAATGGAACTATCCAATCCCCCGGAAAAAAGAATCCCGTCGTATGGATTTTGATTGACGATTCGAGTGATGATGTCTTTGATTGAATGCATATTTGAATAATGGGTTATCTGTCATTCCCGCAAATCTTCCCTCGGTAAGACGAGGGCCAGCCCTGTATTTCCAGGGAGGCGGGAATGACCATTAAATTTAAGAACCATTCCCCTCCAGTTCAAAACTCACAGGCACTTCAATATATTCCACAATTGGTTTATCGCTTTTCAGCGCCGGATGAAATTCCCACGTTTTAACAGCATTCATCGCCGCCTTATCCAATATGGCAAAACCGGAAGAGTTCGCCATATGCGAACGGCCGACTGATCCGTCCTTCAGAATTTCAAGCGCCATCACGACTTTCCCTTCCAGTTCATGGCGAATGGCCGATCGGGGGTACGGAACCGGTTTTGGGATGGATTCAAGGTAAGGAAGTGTGAAGGAAGATGTTTGAGCTCTATCTTTCCTGTCATTCCCGAATGTCTTCCCGCGGGACAGGGCGGACCGGCCCAATTTTTCCTTGGGTGTCGGGAATCCAAGATCCAGAGATTCCCGCCCAAGGCTTGCGGGAATGACATCAGCCACCAACTCTGTATTTCCTTTTTGGGCTACCGGTTCCGGAACTATTCTCGCCGGCACGACAATTCCCTCCTGAGCTGAAATGAGAGGAATAAACATCATGGCCAATAAAAATACCGCCACAAAAAGCATCACCACAAAAATAGCAATTTGATTCTTCCTCATCAAAACTCCCACTTCGTTCCAATGACAAATTCCCTGGGCGCTCCAGGAGTAACAAAATAATGAGTCCCTGGGGGCGTAAGCGAAGAGGGGGAAAACGCTGAGTTCGACGCCGCAATAGCACGATTATAATATCGTTGATCAAAAATGTTATTAATTTTGAAATATGTCTGGATTCCATGGAATTCATATTGACAGATAAAATTCCAAATCTGATATGCTTTAATCCAATGGCTTGTACTATCCAATCTCGCTTCGGTGGACGATTCAAATCCAACTGGATGCTGCTTCCCTGTCAATGTACCGTTCATACCGATTTCAAACTTATCCCAATATTCTCCTAACCTCTTGAACGGTTTTGCTGTTGTGCCAAACACGAACTGCTGTTCAGGAATCATCCCAATCGTTCTGCCATCCACGGTTTGATTAAAATTATCATCTATTTCACGCACATACGCATTCGTCCAAGTATGCACACCGTAAAAAATCATTTCTTCAATAGGATTTGTATCCAAACGGAATTCAGTCCCATAACGACGGGTTCGTCCGATATTAATATTCTCACCGACTCCTAGCGAGTAAGCAATTTCATTTTTCATATCGATGAGAAAATAACTCAATTTTACATTCGCCCGAGGATGTAATCTCAGCCGAGTACCTGCTTCATAACTATCCGATTTTTCAGGCGCAAGATTGTAAGAAACACCCGAGCCCCCCCATTCCGACCATGGCGCTAAATCACTAATAGCAGGTGCTCGAAAACCTTGTGAATAATTCCAGAAAAAATCAGCTAATGACCACGGTTTCAGCGCAACACCTGTCGATAGTGTAGAATCGTTCCATCGTTTAGAGAAATTATTTACCGGTGCTACTTTATCTTGATTCTTCAGCCATACATAATCATGCCTCATTCCATAATGAAAATTAATCCGGTCAAAAAATGATACGTTTTGTCTCCAAAACAGTGCCCCGGAACGAGGCTTTGCGTTCCGATTGGTCTCGGCCGGACTATTATCAACCACTATCCCTTGAAACGCATCTTGCTCAAGATCATATTGTGCAGCATCCCGAAATTCCATTCCAAGTAACGTATCATTCCCGACCCAATCCCAACGATCACTGTAACCTAATTGCCAGACCAGATCCGTTGCCCGAGAACGCGTAGTCGTCAAATCTGTGTCCGGATTAAAGGCTCCATCCGCCATTGTGCGCGCTGTTGTATAAAACTTGATCAAATTATATCGCCAATTATTCATCAAGCTGGCAGTAATCCGGTCATCCAAAAATTTCTTATCTGCACTGATTTGCACAATTGTATTATCAAACTTCCGACCATCGAGCGGATTTTTCGTTTGCATTGAATCTGCATGATATTCGGGAATCGTTAAAAAACCGGGATTTGAAATAGCATCAACAACATGCTTGACTCCAACGCGAACCCCGCCCTGACTGTCCGCTAATTCATATCCTGTTTTTATGTCAAAATTTGTAATTCGCCAATCACCATCAGCTCGAAAACCCTGATTAAGATCGCGGCCGCCATTAAAATAGTATGTCCATTTACCATTTAACGGTGTTATTTTATCGGGAATGCTTCCGCTTATTCCTTGATTAAATTTGATCCCCATAAAACTGGACAGTTCAACTCCACCAAAAACACTAATCTTCTTAGCGCTTGGCTTTCTTGTGGTAATATTCACAACTCCCGCAAACGCATTACTACCATAAATGGCTGATGAGGAACCTCTTTCAATTTGAATTGACTCGATATCATTCATTGAAACTAAAGGGTAATTCACAGCATCACCATCTACTTCGTTCACCCGAACACCATCCACTATAAAAGTCACCGCATTTCCTTCATTAAATCCTCTCAAACTGAATGTCGTATCAACTCCGTTTCCAACTTGGTCATAAAAAATGGCCCCTTCCGTATCGCGAACCGCATCTTGAAATGTCGCGGGATGGGTTTTATTCAGTTCTGTTTTATCTTTATAGGTGATATTGGACGGCATATCGTTGAGTTTTTGTTGAAAACTCGGCAGTCGCGACGCAATCACGGTGACTTCGGCGACGGGTTTTTGTGCGGATTTTTTGACGTCACCGTTTTGGTTTGTTTGAGTGACGGTTGGTTTGGGTGTTTCTGTTTTTGCGAAGGCAAAAATAGAAACGCTTAAAAAAAGAGACAAGAAAAAACAAACAATTTTGAAAACATGAATCGTGTCATTCCCGCATGCTTTAAGCGGGAATCTAAAATTGCCGGATCCCCGCTTCCGCGGGGATGACAAAACTGCTGAACTTTGATGAAAAAACCGGAATACTGAATCACATTTATTCAGGAATAGCTCGTTCCTGGACATAAAAAAACCCCTTTCGTTTCATCTCCAGACAAGAGACAAAACAAAAGGGGAAAAATAAAACCCAACTATTCGTTCTCTGCTCGGAGATGTTTTGATGTATCAAGGTAGGTCTTCTGACTGGCAAGCACTTCACCTACTCGCGATCCTTCCCATTCCGACAATGTCAGAACAGTGGTTTTTTCGCTTTCGTTCTTGCCGACAGCGGCGGCACCGTGGAGTCCTTGCAACGCTTCAAATAAAAATCGATATCAGCGTCGCATGGCTCTCTTCCCTATTAAGCTTTGGGCATTTGCTCAAAGCACCTTACGCCATAAAGGCGAATGTTTAAAAGATCAATTTGTAACTGCTGTTTATTATAGAAATTAAAAAAATAATGTAAAGGGGAAAGTTTTTGTGAAACGAAAAATTTGTCACTAGACATTAGTCACAAAAAAAAGGGGCCAGGCAATTGCTCAATTTGAGTCATATGCCTGTCCCCTTTTTTGTTGATTCTAAAAAGCGCAATGACCAAATCTCAATGACACAAATAAATCCCAAAAAGATAAATACCCAATTACGGATTTGATACATTGAAATTTTTCTTGGTCATCGGGATTTGGACATTGGGTTTTATCTTTTCCCTTTTTATTTCCCCTTCCACGCTTCCCGCAATCACAACATGAAGCGCTTCCGGATGAAGGTATTTCCGGATCGCTTGATTCGCTTGATCCAAGGTCACTTGATTGATAAGATCAAGGAATTGATCGAGATATCCAACGCCCAATCCCAGTTCTTCGCTTCGCAATATTTGCGCCGAAAAACCGCCTGTCGTGGACAGGCTGACTTTGAATTCACCCGCTACGGTTTGCTTAATTTGATCAAGTTCTGTTTGCGTCACGCCATTCTTCTGAAATAACTCGATTTGTTTTTTTGTTTCATTAATTCCCTGTTCTAAATTATCCGGATTTAAAATTAAATGGATACGCCAATCTCCTTGAATACCTTTTTCGACGCCTGAAATTTTGGATTGAATCGCATAAGTCAAGCCTTTCTCATCCCTCACCGTTGAAACAAGCCTCGACGAGAAAGGGCCGCCCAAAACCAAATTCGAAAGATAAACAGGAAGGAAATCCTCGCTTTTTCGATCAAGAGGAAGTCCGTGGCCCAAGATCACATCCACCTTGGGTTTGTCCGGGATAGAGATCACTTTTCTTATTCCCTCCCCGTTCACCGCCACCTTACCGTCTGTTTGCTCCGGATTATTTTTCATTTCCCAATCGCCAAAATATTTTTCCGCTATTTTTTTAAATTCTCCAAATTCAACATCTCCGACGGCCGAAAATACCATATTCTGCGACCCATAATTCATTTTATAAAATTTACGCACATCATTCACAGAAATATTGCTCAGCTCCTTTAATTCCTCCTCCAAAGAAATTTTATAATGCGGGTGGACCGGTGAATAAACGGCTCGAGAGAAATAAATCGCCGCTTGCTCCGGAGCGGAACTCATTTGTTCACGAATCGATACCTCTCGTCGCACTTTTTGTTTTTCAAATTCTTTCGCATCAAACAATGGATTCCGCAACTCGTCCGCCAAAAGCTCCATGACGAGAGCAATATCTTTCTTTAAGCATCGGACGTTAAACCCCGCCCGTTCCTCATCGTAATAAAATGAAATTTCCGCCCCCACATTGGTGAGAAGCCGTGAGATTTCAAATTGATCACGGCCTTGCGTGCCCTTATCAAGCATTTCTACGGTAAGAGTGGGAATCATTTTATTTTCCGAATAGGCCGTTCCTCCGCCGGCGAAGGATCCTGCAATCGTCACAACATCCCGGACACCGGTTTTAACTCTGATGATTTTAATTCCATTGATGTACTCTATTCTCATTCGGTCCGTCAAACGGCAGCTTATACGATCGGAATTTTTGAGAGTACTCGCATTGTCCACAGTTCCACCGTCTGTCATCCCCGCATGCTGTAAGCGGGGATCCATGGATTCCCGCTTCCGCGGGAATGACAAGTCACTGGCAGATTGACCAACAACCATAACAGCATTCTCTCCTGCACTTTTTTTAATGTGTTCATCAATGCCATTCGTTTGAGGAAAGAAAGTGTTATCTGAATTAATTATCGATACAAGAGGGACCGTTTTCTTTGAAACCAAATAACCCGCTGTCAGCCGTTCGAAAACAAAATATTGATTTGCTACCCGTTTAATGTCTGCAAGCAAAACATTTTGAATGCGGCTCAGATACTCTTCAAAATACGACCACTCACCGGAACCGATAAATTCGCTCAACATCTGGACAAAAGCAAACGATCCGTCCCGTGCATACGCCGCGTGTGCCCGGATATTGTTTTTTGCCCACTCAAGTTCATCTTTCGTCACTCCGCCGGCTTTCACATCATCAAGAACCTTCAGAATGCGCTCTTCAACTTCCTGATGCACGGCTTTCTCGGAAAGAATGGCCTGGATTTCAAAAAATTCAGGATCGTAACGGTTCGCTACTTCGGCTCCGGCTTCCGTGGCCAATCCTTCATCCACCAAGGCGCGATACAAACGGCTCACCTTTCCCCGGCTCAGAATTTCGCTGATCAAATCCAATACAATCGTATCAGGATCTTGCCCTCGCGGTGATTTATAAACCATCGAAACCGCATTGATGCGATCTTCTTTTTCAACCCTGACAAAACGGCGGCCCTGCTGTTCAGGCTCAGGAATGTGCGGCTCAGGAATAGTTTTCGGTGAATGCGGAATTTTGCCGTACAGATTGATAATCTTCTGAAGTAAATCCCCTTCTTTGAAATCACCAGCCACTGCAAGAACCGCATTATTCGGCCAATAATACGTATCGTAAAAATTTCGCAAATCCCGAACGGTTACATTTTCGATATCCGTCCGTAAGCCGATCACCGGAAAGCGATACGGATGTTTCAAAAATGCTTCTTTTTGAACCGCATGGTCGAGAATGACCAACGGAGAATTTTCAAGGTGGTCAAATTCGCTCAAGACAACGCGCCGCTCCGAATCCAACCCGCTTTTTTCAAGAAGAAGTCCACGCATCCGGTCCGCTTCGATATCGAGCACGAGCGGAAGTCCATCGCTCGACAATATCTCATAATAGGATGTATAGTCGGACCATGTACTCGCATTCATTAAAGCGCCGATACGATCCAAAACTTGCGGAATTGATGTCCCTCGCGTTTTATTATATTTTTCCGTTCCCTTAAACATCACATGCTCGAAAACATGCGTCGCGCCGCGCAATCCTTCGGGTTCATTTCGGGAGCCGACACGGTATGTCATCATCACCGTCGCAACGGGAATGGAATGGTCTTCGGCAAGCAGCACACGCAGGCCGTTAGATTGAAGTTCGTACTCGCGAACACCGCCCACTTCGCGGACAAAGCGGTAATCACTCACAAGAAAATCGAAATTGGACCGGCAGGAAGAATAAACGCCAACAAAACAAATAAATATGGTAGATAAAAGAAATGATTTCCTTTTCACTTTTTACTTTTTACCGCTTCTTCTGATATTTCCCCATTAATTCGCCATATCCGACAATATGCCCTTCCATTTCCATTTCAATCTGCTCTTTTGTCGCACCGGGCGGCAAATGAAGGAAGTCATCGAGAGCATATATCTTGAAAAAATACCGGTGTACGCCACTCGGAGGACACGGACCGCCATATCCCATCGTTCTAAAATCCGTCATTCCGTGAGTCGCCCCATTATTTAAAACGCCCACTGGCGGAACATCTTCATCTATAAAAACTTCTGAAGGAGGAATATCATATAATACCCAATGCACCCATGTTCCCATCGGCGCATCCGGGTCATCGGCAACAATAACGATACTTTCCGTGTTTATGGGTAAATCCATCCATTCAAGAGGTGGAGAAATATTTTTGCCGTCGCAGGTGTATTTTTCAGGCATCATTTCGCCATCTTTAAACGCCGGGCTGGTCACAATTATTTTATGCATACGTGTCTCCATATTTCCTTGTTGAGCTGCAAATGAGATAGACACCGTTTCCATCATGAAGATCGACACTAACAGTACTTTTATCAACAAAGACCTTTTCGTCATTAATATGCCTACTCATTGTCATCCCCACACCACGTTGGCGGATCCTCTAACGCTTTAGTGGCGGAAAATTCGCGCATTCAACTTACGCCTGTGTCTACAGACAGGTGCAAGCTGAGCGCTCATTTCATTTTATCTTAATTGCCAAATACAAGTCTCCCCTTTTTTTACAACAGGGGCAGACATTCCCTTGACCTTGAATTCTGAGCCTCTGACCATCTTTTATGTTTTTAGGAATCGCCACTTTGATGGTTTGGCCGCTCCGGTTCCGGATCGCAACTTTTCCGCCTTTCGATGCCCGATCTTTTGAAATGGAAACGATCGAATCAATATCTGTATCAATTTCTTCCAACATTTCATTCTGAGCCTGTGTCTGGTGAAAAGGTTGATCACTCCCCGTTGTATAAACCCGGAAGCCGCCTTGCCCGCCCGGAAATCCTTGCGATGAGGAATAAACATCCTCGCCAAATAAATCATCGAAAATACTGCCAAACCCTTTTCTGCCGCTGCGTTGCCCGCGAACCGCATTCAAAAATTCATTTAAATCAAAGCCTTCTGCGCCGTGGAATGAACCCGAACGGAATCCGCCTTTCTTCATTAAGTCATATTCTTTGCGCCGCTTGGCATCACTCAACACATAATAAGCTTCGGAAATATCTTTAAACTTTTCTTCTGCTTGCTTATTGTTTGGATTTTTGTCGGGATGATATTTAACGGCGAGTTTCCGATATGCTTTTTTAATTTCGTCATCCGTTGACGATTCCGAAACACCTAAACTTTTATAATAATCTTTAGTGCTGGCCATTTCGTCTACCCGCCGTAACTCATTTTTTCAAGCCGTGCAATCCGCTCTTCAATCGGGGGATGCGTGCTGAAAAGACTCATCAGACCGCCGCCCCGAAGCGGATTGACAATAAACATGTGCGCAGTTGTCGCACTGTCATTTGACATTGGAAACCGCTTTACGCCGGCATCCAGTTTCCGAAGCGCATTCGCCAAAAATAACGGATTCCCGCAAAATTGTGCACCAGCTTTATCGGCTTCATATTCCCGAGAACGCGAAATGGCTAACTGGATCATCATGGCCGCAATCGGCGCTAAAATCGCCGAAATCAAAAAAACAATCGGATGACCGTTATTCTCGCGATCCCGTCCTCCAATCCCACCGAACATAAACGCCCAACGCGCCATCGAAGCAAGCATGCTAATCGCGCCGGCAATTGTTGCGGCAAGTGATGCAATCAAAATATCACGGTGCTGCACGTGCCCAAGCTCATGCCCAAGGACACCTGCCAGCTCATCCTCGCTTAATATGTCTAAAATCCCGTCTGTCACGGCGACAACGGCATGCTGAGGATTCCGGCCTGTTGCAAACGCATTTGGCGTATGCGTCGGAATCCGGTAGACTTTTGGCATCGGAACATTTGCCCTCTGAGAAAGGGTATTCACGATCCGATAAATTTCGGGGGCTTCGGCTTCAGAAATTGGTTTTGCTCCATACATCGCCAACACAATTTTATCGCTAAACCAATACGATCCTAAATTCATGATACAGGCAAACATGAACGCCGTCATCATCCCCGATCGCCCGCCGATCGCACCGCCTACAAACATAAAAAGCAGCGTCATCGCTGTTAATAACAACATGGTTTTAAAGGTATTCATAGCTTCAACTCCTTCAATTAATGATTGCCCCTCAAATTATAATACCGATATTCATTATATACGCGAGATACACCCAACGCATCTATTTTTGTTTATCAAGTTTCAGTATTTGTTTAACGTTTTGAAGTTATTATCCGTGAAAATTCTGCACGCTTTGTCATTCCCGCGAAAGCCTGCCTCGCCGGCAGGCGGGCGGGAATCTATCCGATAGTTCTTTTGCACTGCTGGATCCCCGCTTGCGCGGGGATGACACCAAAGAATTTCCTGATTAATGTGCACCGGAAAAATTCACACTTACAGATATTTAAATCTCGGGCCTTCGCCGCCTTCGGGGGGTGTCCACGTAATATTATGGAAAGGACATTTGATTATACAGGTTTGACAATGCAAACAATTGGAAGGACTCAATACGATTTTTCCGTCTTTTTGCCGGTAGACTTCCCCCGGACAAAAATGCGTACACGAGTAAGCGTAAAACTTGCCGCATTGCTGACACAACTCAGGATCGGGAATTGCGACATGGGACGGTTGATTTTCATCATGCGACGAACCTGACAACGCAACAAACTGCGCGCGATCCATTGAGTCTTGTTTCTTTCGATTCAGCCGTCTCCCCTTTTTCGTGCCTTTATAATCTTCCTCGATACTGATCGGGAACGGAATAAAACTTTGGATCTGAGAAAGCGGCATTCCGATAGGAAGTCCGTACTTGAAACCCTGCCGAAAATTCCGGGCGTGATAAAGCTCTTTTAAAATACCGCTCTCCTTCAAATTTATTTCATATTTTGCTAATATCTTTTCCGTAAAATCATTCGCGGTCAACGCGTCTAAAATTGCATCCGCAGCGCTCATTCCGCCCCGAATCGCATAATGAATTCCTTTGATTTTTTCCATATTCACAAAACCGGCTGAATCTCCTACCAACAAAGCGCCGTTCGTAAACAATTTGGGAATCGAGTAATACCCGCCTTCGGGAATCGTATTCGCTCCGGCCGCAACAATTTTTCCATCTTTCAGAAAACGCGCAATCAAAGGATGCGTTTTGAACACCTCAAGTTCCTGCTGCTCATTCAAATCGCCGTACGGCCAGTCGAGCCCCAAAATGAGACCGATCGCTATCATATTGTCCGGCATGCTATACATAAAACCGCCACCAAAAACATCGAAACGGTTCGGAAAACCAAGCGTATGAATCGCGCGATTATTCCCAAATGCACTTTCGGGCGGCAATTTAATCAGCTGTTTCACCCCAATCGAATACACTTGCGGATTTTTTGCCGGCGGCAATAATTTCGAAAGTTGTTCCGAAAGTACACCGTGAGAACCATCGCACAAAACGGTCACTTTTGCATGAACCGTTTCACCCTGTAGAAAATTCGATTTCTTCTTTCCGTCCCGGTCAAGACCCAAATCCATCAGCTTTACGCCTTTGACCCTTCCATCTTCAATCAAAAGCTCTTTTGCGGAAAATCCCAAATAAATTTCAACACCCAAATTCTGCGCAACCGTTCCGAGCCAGATAGCCATTCGACTGACGGAAACCGCGTAATCTCCGATATGATTCATGAGTTTCGGCACCACAAGATGAGGAATTTTAAAAGCCGCTTTGGGAAGCAAAAAATAAAGCTCGTCGTTTTGAATCTCAACCGTTTGTTTAAAAAAAGATTCCTCACCTTCGCGCCAACCGGGAACTAATTCATCAAGGCAGCCGGCTTCAAAAACACCGCCGGATAAATTATGAAACCCGAGTTTCGGTTCTTTATCAATCACAACGACAGACGCGTCTTTCTTCTCGGCATTCAACCTTTGCTTGAGGCGTATCGCAGTCGCGAGGCCGGCGGGTCCAGCACCGATAATCAGGACATCGATCTCTTTCACGATTTCTTTCTCCTCTTCACCGCTTCAATCATCTGGGGAATCACGGTTTGAAAATCAGAAACCATCCCTAAATCAGCGTAATTAAACATTCGCGCATCCGGATCTTTATTGATCACCACAATAATTTCAGCCTGCTGCATCCCCGAAATATGCTGAACCGCTCCGGAAATTCCGAATGCAATGTACAACTTCGGTTGAACTGTCGTTCCGGTTTGTCCGACTTGATGTTCATGCGGAACAAACCCGTCTTCTACAGCCATCCGGGACGCACCGATTTCAACTTTCCCCGGAAACATCTCGCCGAATGCGGCCGCAAGCGGGCGAATAAATTTATCGTAACTGGATTTGGTTCCAAGTCCGCGTCCGCCAGAAATAATAATGTCCGCATGCGCCAAACTTGCTTTTTCGACTAAAGACTCCCGGGCAATCACTTCGGTCCGGATATCATCAGCCGTTATTTGAATGTTAAATGGAATGATTTCGCCGGTCCGGGCAGGATCCGGTTCATTTGCTTTCAATACACCGGGGCGAACGGTAGCCATTTGCGTATCGCAGTCTTTTGTCATAATCGTCGCCATAATATTTCCGCCCAAAGCCGGCCGCGTTTGTTTCAAAATGGCGATCATTTCAACTTTGCCTTTGATGAAATCCTCAATTTCGAGTTTCGTACAATCTGCCGTCAATCCGGCATTCGAACTTGACGCAACGCGTGGTGCAAGTTCCCGTCCGAGCGGCGTGGCTCCGAACAGCATGATTTGCGGCTTGTGTTGAATCACAAGGCTGGAAACGGCTTTTTTATATGGCATCGGAAGAAAATATTCAAGCTGCGGATCATCTACAACATAAACTTTATCAGCGCCGCGGGCAATCATTTCTTTCGCTATCCCAGAAATTTGATGTCCCACTAGAACCGCACCGACTTTTTCTTTAAGCGGCACGGCGAGTTCGCGCGCTTTTGCCAAAAGTTCGTAAGAAACCGGCGCAACATGCCCTTTCCATTGTTCGATATAAACCCAAAGTTCTCCATGATAACTCGGCTTTTTATCCCCGATCGCGTAAACCTGTCCCACTTTCCCCTGAACTGCCACCGGACCCTGTTTATACTTTTGCTCAATCAAATCGATCAATTCATCAACGCTTTTTGGAAAACAACACTCCTTTTTTCTTTCCTCACTTGGCGAAAAAATCCGGTACACCTGCGTCCGGGAACCTTTCAAGCCGATTTTATCTTGGTCGACCTGGATATCAGCGGCAGACCATTGGTGAAATGTTTTTTCGCGCGCGCCCCGCATCCCGTGAAATGACCGGTAAAGCGGTTCCGTACATGCGGTCGTGGTAATCAAAACGGGATATCGCTTTGGAACAATGGATTCCATTCCGTGAGGGCCGATGCGTTTCACAACCAATCTTTTATCGAAATCAAACGACTGCGCATACGCAATCTGTTCCATCCCAAGCACTTCCGCGACTTGGGGCGGGACTTGCGCCGTATCACCGTCGACGGACTGCATCCCGGTAATAATGATGTATTCACGATTTCCGTTAAAAATTTCCCGTTCGACTTTCCGGATGCATTGAGCCAGTGAATAAGCCGTTGCAATCGTATCTGCCCCGCTAAAAGCCCTGTCGGTCAGCAAAATCGCTTCGTCTGCACCGCGCGCAATCCCGTCAAGAAGAACTTCCTTGGCCATCGGCGGTCCCATGGTAAGACAAATCACTTTTCCGCTCTCATCTCCAAATTTCTCGCGGAGCTGGCAGGCAAACGTGATGGCGTGAAAATCAAGGGGATTCAAGACATTATCAAGCATATTCCGTCGAAGCGTCCCTTTTTCCCTATCCCAAGCTTCTTCTGGAATGTTTGAGACGTCCGGAACTTGTTTAATCAAAACAATAAAATTCATCTTTTTTTATACGTCATGAAGATGGGTGAATAACTCCGTTAATAAGTTTCGTATTCTATCTTATTCCCAAATTTATACAATAAAAAATTCGGCAGAAACAGAGAGCATGTGCTGCGTTATCATCGGATATTTTAAAAGATTTAATCAAAGCCGCTGACATCGCACTTTTCCGCGCAAGAACGTCGGGCAAAAATTGCATAGAGGTTGACGAACTTTAGAATTGGACTGCGAGATCTGCTCGTGAAAATCTTATGCGGTTAAACATGAACTTAAATTAGCCATTGCCCCTGTTATTGGGGATGAGCCGGGATGAGCCGAAGAACCTAACAATAAATACTGCCGGGAGCCGGACTTGAACCGGCACGGGAATGTTAATTCCCTCAGGATTTTAAGTCCTGTGCGTCTGCCAATTTCGCCATCCCGGCATATCAAAAAGCCTTATAAATTCATCAAAAATCCGCCAATCTAAAAAAACACGCACAGACCTGTGCGTCTGTCCTTGAGTTACCATATGTCATTTTTTATAGGAATCTCAAGGTCTGTCATGATTCCCTATTTATAATCCCAAGTATATTTCAATGAAAATCATGGCTGTCCCTGAGCTACATTAATTACTCATAAGCTATTCTTTATAGAAAGCTCAGGGACTGCACTGCTCCGCCGTGCTTTTATCGGGAATCTGTAACCATGGATTCCCGCTAAGAGCGCGTGGGAATGACAAAAAAAATTGAAAAGAACAAAAATCGCTTGTGCCCAATTTGTGCCAAAATTTTCGCCTCTTGAGCGAATATTTTATGACAATATTAGGAGAAAATTTTACAACGGAGATATTACACGAAATTAATCTTTTTTCAAGTAAATGCTTCACAACTGTCCTCGGTTTTTTTCAAACCACAAATTACAATGATATTCCCCCCCCCCAAGGGGACGGGCGTAAAAAAAGTTTCAGCCTTGCCAAAATCCTATTGGAAATTTTTAAACAAATCGCTGGTAAAGAATTAATCGGGTTGGGATTCGTTAAGTTGTTGTCGTTTTTGTCATTCCTGCCCTTTACGCGTATTCCTGCTTTCACAGAAACGACACAAATACGCCGGGATAGAACGACCGAGCTCACACTCGGAAATAAAAAAAGACTCCTCAATAGATGAACCCATTTTGTTCGCCTCAGGTTTCTATCGCGGAATCGTCAATTTCCGGCCTCATCAGCTGCATAAAGCGTGTTGGTCAAAGCTGCCCGGAAAAACCGCGGCTGTTTGAACTGCAGTAATTCTCGGAACGACTTCAAACCCGATATGACTTTCCCGCAAGGCTTCCATTTCCTGAGAGATCCAGCTGAAAATAAAAGGATCACCATTTTTCAGCCGCACAACATTTTTCCTGCGTTGGCCTTATCAGACCATCCACGCATTAATCTTTCTCTGCGAATAAGCTGAGATATGGCCCGGCGCTGATTAAATATACTTTTCCTTTTTTTATGTCACCTTTTTCTCGATGATCACTGACCAATGATCGCCTATTTTCTTTCTCTCAACAATCTCATGACCTTCGGCTTTTACAGAACCGGGCACATTTTCGATGGGCTCGCCGTCATCAAGCCATATTTCCAGAATATCACCCGGTTTCAGTTTAGAAAGTTCAATTTTCGTTTTCACAAAATTTAAGGGACAAACAACTCCTCGTAAATCTTTCAGCACCGCCGGACGATCAGCAGCTTTTTCTTTTGAAGAAACAACTCTTTCACTTTCATGTGTAACAAACTCAGGAGCAGGCCTTTTAAAATTGAAGCTATTATCCATATTCTCATATAGCGCTTCCACGTCTTTCGAAAAACGGGACACATCGTTTTCCCGATCCAGCAATGTTTGGTAATTCTTATGTAGAGCTAAAGTCATCAACTCTTTAAACGCCACAGCGATAAAACCCGTATCGATAAAATGTTTCTGAAATGTTTCGAAAACTTCGCTTTCATTTTTCGGCTCAATGCCACGGGTAATCAGGAGCATTCTGCACGAATAAAATATAAGATCATACAGAAGTTTCTTTTTCTCGGTCTCACCAGTCTGTTCGGCCGCAAGTATCTTCCGTGTTTCATGAATATGATTCAAATCCACTTGAATCAAGTCAAAAAAACCGGCAGAACATTCACCCGCCCGGCGTTCGGCGAGTGAAAACAAGCTGTCGGCATCCCAGTCGAAATAAAAGTTTTTGTCTTCTTCAAAACCGGGTATTCCTTTATAATGAAGGCAAAGCTTTTTTAATTCTTTCGTCCCCTCTCGCAGGAGATATTCTTGAATGTTTTTATATTGTTTCGTTTTGAATAAATAGATGTTCAGAAAATCTTTCACAAAAGCCGGCATATGTTTCGCAGCAATTTCTCCGACGTGTTCAGCAAATTTCGTCCGGCCATCATAAATAACAGCTCCCGCAAAAACATTATAGGCAGCATATAACCGTCCTTCTTTCCGCAAGGCTTTCCCGGAAAACCCAAGATCAGCCGCCAGATGCTGTCCGCAACAGTTGGGGCAACCGGAAATATTAATCTTAATATCTCCCGCATCGTCCAAATTGAGACCGCTTTCTCCAAGATCTTTCATGACGGCTTTGGCTGCCTGGCGTGACAAACAAATCCCCAACTGGCATGTGGCTGCCCCGGCGCAAGATAAAATCTTTCCGTAAATCGTCGGACGGCTGATTCCATGAAAAATATCTTTTAAAAAATTGTATATATTGCCTAAATACTTCTTGGGGATATTTCTTAGCAGAAAATTCTGATTCTTCGTCATTCGTAGCACGTTATCGCCGAATGGAGCGAGAAAATGCCCTAATTTTCTTGCTTGGTCGGACGAAATGAAACCCAACTCCACAGGAATCATTATCGAGACGAAATCCGCCTGCTTCTGTGTCTTGACATATCGTCCCTTCCACAATGTAAAATCGGATACGCTTTCAGGTTCTTCTGGCAATAGCTTGTCAGAAACACCTTCACTTTCTATTTCCTCGATAACTAACGGCAAAACCTCATCCTGTTTGTTTTTTTTATATTCTTCCTGGAATTTTTTTCTGAATTCCTCGTCGCCAAGGCTCTGCCATAAAAACCGAAGGCGTGCCGCGTGTTTGTTCTTACGATTGCCGTATTTGAAAAAAACATTCTTCAAAGCCTTTGTGACTGCGAATACTTCGTCCGCCCCGATAAATTCCAAAAGAAGTTTACCCACTTCGGATTTCGCGCCCAACCCACCCGCCGCATAAACTTTGAACCCTTTTTTACCGTCTTTTATTTTGGCAATAAAACCAACATCGGCAATCGTCGCATATCCTTTGTCTTCTGATGAGCCGGAAAAGGCGATTTTAAATTTCCGCGGAAGATTCCACGAATCACTCTCGGCAATCATCCGGCTCGTCAATGCCAAAGCGTAAGGCGAAACATCAAATTCCTCCAAAGGATTAATGCCGGCATCCTCCTGTGCAACAATATTTCTCACGGTATTTCCGCCACCGCCTCTAGTGGCCAGGCCAATTTCTTTCAACTGTCTTATCATGGCTACAAGATATTCCAATTTGACATAATGGATCTGAAGTTCTTGCCGGGTCGTAATATGAATATCACGGATGCCGTATTGTGTCGCAATCCCGGCAACTTTTTCCAATTGCAAAGGGCTGATCATTCCCGCGACACAGCGGATTCTCATCATATACGTGTCTGACTCCCTTTGCTCATATACCCCGAAAGGCACACGATGGGCTTTCACCTCCACAGCCGTGATTTCGCCGCGCTTGAATTTTTCAATCAGTTTCTCAAGCTGGTTAATTTCGCCGTCTAATTGAGGCGGGATGCTATACCCCTTCATGATGAATAACCTCCAAATTCACCGATTCAACTTGCTTGTTTTTAATTTCAAACGCGCGGACATCTTCTCGTCCTGAAGCCAAAGAAACGATGAAATACAGTATGTCCGGATCATAAGCTAACTTGATATCTTCGGCAGAAGGACGCGCGGGACTGGCCGGATGACTATGATAGACTGCGTAAATTTCAAACCCTTTTTGCCTCGCATCTTTAACCGCTGAAAATTGTTCCTTCGGATCAAAGGAAAAATGTTCACTACTCTGATCCTGATTGGTTAATTCATAAGAAACTGTTATCACATGGTCACGCCCAGCGAGGTACCCGCATGCTTCAAGCGGCGCTTCCTTTTTTGCATGAGCAATTAATTGTTCGATAATCTGTTTTTCTATTTTCATGGGATTACGTTTTCTTATTTTTATTTTTCAAACTACACACGGGCTGAGCCTCGTCAATCAACTTTTTAATCGAAGGGTTTTCCCCGCAAATCGGGCAGCGAGGATTCCGTGTAACGGCAACTTCTCGAAATTTCATATCCAAAGCATCAAAAGTAAGAAGCCGATTTTGAAGAAGTTCTCCCTTTTTTATCAGAAACTTGAGTGCTTCGGTAGCCTGTATCGTTCCAAGCATCCCGGCGACTGCGCCCAAAATGCCAGCCTGCGAACAATTGGGTACCGCATCTGTCGGCGGCGGCGTTAGAAAAATACAGCGATAACAGGTACTGCCCGGCACATATGTAATCGTTTGCCCGCTAAAACGCAAAATTGCACCGTGCGAAAAAGGTTTTGCTGCAAATACGCAAGCATCGTTAATCAGGAATTTGGCCGCAAAGTTGTCCGTCCCGTCAATGACAAAATCATAATCTTTTATGATACCGGTAATATTTTCGGAAAACACTTTCGTGTGGTACGTTACCACTTTCACATCCGGATTGATCGCTTCAATCTTCTCCTTAGCGGAAATCACCTTGGGTTTATTCACATCAGGGGTGAAGTGAATGACCTGCCGCTGTAAATTTGACAACTCGACATTGTCCGCATCAACCAAACCGATGACACCGACTCCTGCCGCTGCTAAATATAATGCCGCCGGCGCTCCCAACCCGCCGGTTCCTATAATTAAAACTTTCCCGGCCATCATTTTTTCCTGTCCCTCAACCCCGACATCCTTCAAGATAATATGGCGGCTATATCTTTCTATCTGTTCCTCGTTAAAATTCATGATCATCCCTCCAGCGCCTGTTGAATATCAGTAATTAAATCCCGGCTGTCCTCAATTCCCACCGCGAGCCTGAGCATCGTATCCCGAACACCCATTTCCTGTTTAAGCTTGTCATCGTACTCACAAAAAATTGTTGATGCCGGATGTATAATCAGCGTCTTGTTGTCATGCAAGTTTGTGGCTCTTCTAATCAGCTGCAATTTATTCATGAATTTAAAACACTGATTTTTCGATGTCAAATCAAACGTTAAAAGTGCTCCCGACTTTTCGCCAAATTGTTTTCCCGCAATCTCATAATAAATAGAATCCCTGAGGCCAGGATAATTCACCGATGATACGTGGGAAGACTCTTTTAAAAACCCGGCAATCTTGAGTGTGTTCACGCAAGCCTGATCGAGCCGTAATGCCAGCGTTTCAAGCCCCAAACTCTGCAGATACGCATTATGAGGTGACATACAGGCTCCGATATTCCGGTAAACTTCGCGCCTGAGGCGGGTCATGAAAGTAAATGGACCATATTTATTAACGTCCCGCCGCAACTTTTCGTTTTGTTTCCAGTCATAAAGACCATGATCGATGATTAACCCACCAACGCTGGTCGCCCCTCCGGAAATCCATTTGGTACTTGAGAGGGTTTCAATATCTACACCAAATTCTCTCGCAGAAAAAAGATAGGGCGGCGTCAGGGTTGTATCCGCAATTAGCAAAATGTTTTTAGCCTTCGCTATCTCAGACAAAGCTTTGATATCCGCCACTTCAAGCTGAGGATTCGTAATGGTCTCCAAAAATATCGCTTTGGTCTTATGATCGATTAGGCGAGCAACTTGATCAGGCTTTGTTAAATCCGTATACCGCGTTTCCAAACCCCAATCTCTCAACGTATATTCAAATAAAGAATATGTGTTCCCAAAAAGATGCTTGCTCGTAATGATATTATCCTGTGCCTTCGCAATGGTTAAAAAGGTATTAGAAATAGCAGCCATACCGGAAGAAAGGGCTAACACGCCAACAGCACCAGTCACCGACTTAATCCTCTGTTCAAAATGTTCAATCGTCGGGTTGCTGATGCGCGAATACATATGAGATGGCTTTTTCCCCTGAAACGCAAGTTCCAAATCTTCGGCGGTTTTAAATTCAAAAGTCACATTGTCATAGACCGGCATATGCAACGATCCGTGAGAATCTTCTCTTAAATATTTCGTATGCAAAATTTTAGTAATAAAACGTAAATCTTTCATCATTTTCTCCATTCCGATACGGGAAGTTCCTCAATTCCACCGGCCATAAAATACAAGAAATCAACTTCGTCCGCATCTTTCACATATTTATTAGCAAAATGTTCCTTGCTCAGGAATTCTCCGTTCAGCTGAACCGATACCATTTCCGGAGATTCCACCTTGACTGTCTTCAATAATTCCGTCACAGTCAGCGATGCCGCATCGATGACTTGATCTTTGCCGTTCACTTTAATTTTCATTTTTTAATCCTCCGTGTGCAACACTAATAATTACACTAATAATTATATAGTCCTATCCTCTACGCCGAAACGATAAAAATTCATCCCAATATTCCTTAATAAAATTTTTAAGATCCCTCGATAGTTTTGGCTCGCGGCCATCGGTGGATACTGCAACAATCACTTTTCCTTTTTGAAAAACAGCCGGCGAAATAAAATTGCTTAGCCGGGATTCGTCAACTACATTCACCAAAATTTTTTTCTTTTTTGCATCCCGACTTATTTTCCCATTCGTTGCCCGATCTGAAGTCGCGGCTACCACCAAAACAACTTGATTAAGATCCGATGTTTGATATTTCCTTTTTAACCAATCTAATTTTCGATTCCGGGCCAATTGAATAATAGCCGGTACCGCCAAGGGCGAAACCACCTTAAGGCGAGGCTTAAATTTCAAAAGGGCCTTGATCTTGCGTTCGGCTACTTGCCCCGCACCCGCAATCAATACGTTTTGACGAACCAAATTCAAACAGACAGGATAATATTTCAAATTTTCATTCCTCTTTTTCGGGTTCTTTTGCCATGCCAACGGTTTTCCCCACAATCATGATCAGCGGCGTCTGAACTCTCTTTTGCTTTCCGATTTCTTTTTCCAAAGTGCTTATCCTTATTTTCTCCATGGGAAGCGTTGCATTGCTAATAAATGCCACCGGCGTTTCTTTATCCCATCCATTCCGAATCAACCGGTCCATAATTTCCATAGCGTTGGATCCGGCCATATAATAAACAATTGTATCAACGCATGGTGTCTGAATTTTATCTGTCGGATGCCCTGCACAAAAGGCAACAGAAGAAGAAACCCCTCGATGCGTTAACGGAATCCCGGCACACGCCGCTGCCGCAAGCGCTGCAGTCACGCCCGGGATGACGACAACCCTTATTGATCGCGCTTCCAGATATTCCTGTTCTTCGCCGCCCCGTCCAAAAATAAAGGGGTCACCTCCCTTTAACCGTACAATGCATTTCCCGTCCCGGGCAGCTTGATACAAGAGCTCATTTATCTCATCCTGGGGCCTTCCGTGTTTCCCTTTTTGCTTGCCGACATAAATTTTTTCAGCCTGGAATTTTCTGAGATAACGGCGATCCACCCAATGATCATAAAAAATCACCTCCGCGCGCGACAGCGCTTCCTCGCCCCGGCGCGTGATCAAGTCCGGCGCTCCTGGGCCGAATCCCACTAAAAAAACCTTCCCTTTATTTTTTCGCATATCCGTATTGTCTCAAAAAAAACCAGCCGCCCCCAATGAACCTCTACGTAATAGTGCATAAGTATTTGTGCATTCCAGCATTCGGGAATGACAGGATATTCAAATGCACAATGATTTATGTACTATTACTTAAATCGAATACTCAAAGATAATTTCTTTTTCTTTGAGTAATTTGCAAACCCGGTTAATCGCCTCACGCGGGTCGTCTGCTTTTGAAATATTTAAGTCGGATTTAAATTCTTGAAAGGACGAAGTCCCCACATTCACCACAAACGCCTCATACGGACTGATCAACTTTTTAAGATTTCCGATGTCGTAGTCATCTAAATCGGGCATGGTCGTCACAAAAATTTGACCCGAATCCGTAAGAATTCTCCCTAACTCGCCAAGCCGCCGGATCTTCTCCTCGCGGCTATCCTGGGCATAATTCTGGTCCGCATCCAAGCCGGTTTCCAAATTTTCAAAACCAAGGTAATAGGCTTTGCAACCACTGTCAAACAGTTTTCTTTCAAGCGTTTTGGCCAGTACTTTCGTACGATCATCTTTGTCGAGTCCCGTAAATAAAATAAACTTTCCACAATGCGAATAAGCGATTTTTCGTTCTTCGCGGGAAACATATCCACGGTCCCAACGATACTCACGATCCTTCACATGCCGCTCCAGATCCGTTTCCTGAACTTCCAAACTTTCGAGAATGACACCACCGCCTGCAATTTCATAATGATCCACAATGACAAAGCGGCTCGTTCCTTCGATATCTTGACCCAGATCGTAGGCAATTGGTTTGAGCGTCTCAAAAATACAGGTTGCCACATCGTGCCGGTTGACCACCTGCTGACTCACCATAGCGCTCAAGTCGGCAGCATCCACAACGCGAACAATTTCCGCTAATTTGACGGGCACCCGTGCCGTCGCAACTTTAAGTTTATAAACCTTATCCTTGATCATTGGCGTATTTCCGACCCAGAAAACATTCGCCTTGAAGCGGCAGCTTATTTTAGGCAAACGGTTCTCAGAAACTTTAACCATCATTTCGCCGGGCGGAATATAAAGCTGGGTCGTTACCGTAAACCCTATGGCCTGACCAGCCTGAGCGCGCTCGAAAACCGGTGCGTTAAATAATTCTATTGATTGAATCCGGCTTTTCTTTCTTGATGGAAGAAAAAGCACCTCATCATTGACATGAATTTCACCCGTTTCAACCGTACCCGCTAAAATTCTACGGTCATCGCCTTCCTCCGTAAATTTATAGATATCCTGAACCGGAAAACGGAACGGAAGTTTCACGGGAATTTCTTTGTTCGTCAGTACGTCCAACTGACTCAACATGTCCGGGCCCTCATACCAAGGCATATGCGGAGACCGTGAAACCAAATTATCGCCATAAAACGCAGAAACCGGAATATAACAAAGCGGTGTGACGTTAAGTTCCGAGAGAAATTTTCCGTAATCCCGTACGAAGCTTTCGAAAACATCCCGGGAATATTCCATAAGGTCCATCTTGTTCACAAGCACGATCACCTGTTTGATTCCAATCATGGAAATTAAAAGGCCATGACGTTTCGTATTTTCACGGATCCCTTCCTTGGCATCAATGACCAAGATGGCTGCTTCCGCGCGGGAAGCTCCGGTCACCATGTTTTTCAGAAACTCAATATGCCCCGGCGCATCCAGAATGATATAATCACGTTTCGCTGTTTTAAAAAAACATCGCGCAATATCAATTGTAATTCCCTGACTACGCTCATCTTTCAAGGCATCCAGTAAAAATGCGTATTCAAACGGCTTGGCATTGCGGGCACACGTTGCCTTCACCTGCTCCAATTTCCCTTCCGGAAGCGAGTTTGTGTCCGAAAGCAAACGGCCGATCACGGTACTTTTTCCGTGATCCACATGCCCCACAATGACAATGTTCATTTGTTCTCTTGACATTACATATACCCCTCGCGGCGCAATGTTTCCAGGCCGCCTGAATCTTCTTTGTCTTGCGCACGGCCGGCACGTTCCGCAATATTGGAAAATTTACCGGTTTTCAGTTCTTCAATAATTTCCTTTGTATTTTTTGCCGTCGATTGAACAGGACACGTGCATGGATAACAGCCAAGAGACCGGTAACGGACGCCTTTCCCTTGATCAAAATAAAGCGACGTAATCGGAATATGTTCACGGTCAATATATTCCCAAATATTTAATTCCGTCCAATCCAGAAGCGGGTGAATACGAAGATGAGTCCCCGGCGCAAAGTCGGTTTTGAATTGGTTCCAGAACTCGGGCGGCTGATCGCCGATGTTCCACTCGTTATATCTGTCCCGCGGCGAAAAATAGCGTTCCTTCGAACGGCTTCCTTCTTCATCCGCCCGCACCCCAACGATCACTCCCGAATAAGGTTCTTTATTTTCATCCGGTTGGTATTGTCCGGTTTTATGATTGAGACGGTAGCGTATCCATTCGCCGGAAAGCGTATTCTTGAGCGCTTCGCTTTTGAGACTTCTGCAGCACGTCAAGCGATCCGCGTTGCCATCCGGAAAGGTAAGTTTATTTTTGATGGCTTCGGTATTTTCTCCGTAAATCATATTCAATTTCCATTCACGGGCAAGCTTATCACGATACTGGATCATTTCCGGAATTTTATAATGCGTATCAATATGAACCAGCGGAATCGGAACATGACCGAAAAAAGCCTTGCGCGCAAGCCACAAAAGCACTGTGCTGTCTTTCCCAATGGACCAAAGCATACACAGATTTTTAAAATTCCGGTAAGCTTCCCGTAAAATATAAACGCTTTGCGCTTCGAGCTTATTCAATGCATCCAACTGACACCTCTCATGATTTCTTAGTCTTTTTTACATGCAAACCGCATTCTTTATGCTCAGGATCTTCCCACCACCAACGGCCGGCCCTGACGTCTTCGCCAAGCTGAATGGGGCGCGTACACGGTGAACAACCGATACTTGAATATCCTTTGTCATGCAACTTATTATAAGGCACACCATTTTTCCGAATGTAATTCCACACATCGTCAGATTTCCAATCTGCAAGCGGATTAATTTTGACAAGGCCGTTTCCTTCATCCCATTCAATTTTTTGGATCTCGGATCTCGTCACCGCTTGTTCGCGGCGGAGACCGCAAATCCATGCCTTCAGGGTAGCCAGTTTACGCTTGAGCGGTTTCACCTTCCGCTCGTGGCAGCATAAGGTCCTTTTGTCACGGTTTTCATAAAAAAGATTGGGGCCGTGAATGGAAACCATTTCCTCCACATCTTTGTAATCCGGAAACAACACCTCATATTGGAAGCCATATTTACTCATCGTACTCTGAATCACATCATACGTTTCCTGCGGCAGCCGGCCGGTATCAATCGTGAAGATATGTGCCTTCGGATTCAAACGGACAACCATTGCCGTAAGCACCTGATCCTCTGCGGCAAGACTGGACGCGAAAGCAATTTGATCATTTTCGAATAGTTTGAAGGCTTCATGAAGAATCGTTTCTGCGTCAAGCCCGTCAAATTTTTTCTGAAATTCTTCAATATTTTGAGAATGAATCATCCTTTACTCCTTAAATGGAATATTCTCCATCTTTGACGACTTGACCAAACCGAATTTTATTCCAAATCCGCTCATGAAAATAATAAAGAAAAATCTTTGTAAATAACTCCACACATCCTATTGAAATCGCAGTATTAAACTTCCCGCTAATAATCCACGATACAATAATCGTATCGATCGTGCCAGTTGTCCGCCATGAGATCGCTTTCAAAATACTGCGGCGCTTTCTTTCTTCTACCTGTTTCATTCTTTTCTCCTGCCTTTTAGAAAAAAATTCTCCTGTTAACGTATCCGTGCCTTGCTTATCATCCTAAAAATTCTTGAAACAGCCACGAAGAGAGATAACGTTCACCCGTATCAGGCAACACAACGACAATTGTTTTGCCTTCCGATTCTTTGCGCTTTGCCACTTGAAGAGCCGCCCATATCGCGGCACCGCATGAAATCCCTCCCAAGATACCTTCTTGCCTTGCAAGTTTTCTTGCAAAATCACCGGCATCTTCATTACTGACTTGAATAATCTCATCAATAATCTTCGTGTCCAAAACTTGGGGAATAAAACCGGCTCCGATTCCTTGAATTTTATGCGCGCCCGGTTTTCCGCCGGAAAGAACCGGCGAATCCTTAGGCTCCACCCCAATGATTTTCACCGATGGTTTCCTCTGCTTTATAACTTCCCCCACACCTGTGATCGTTCCCCCCGTTCCTATGCCCGCAATAAATATATCTATGCCGCCATTTGTGTCGCTCCAAATTTCCTCAGCCGTTGTTTTTCGATGAATTTCCGGATTTGCCGGATTATTAAACTGCTGCGGCATAAAACTATTAGGCGTCGACTTTACAATTTCTTCCGCTTTGTCTACAGCACCTTTCATTCCTTTTGAACCTTCGGTTAACACGACTTCCGCTCCAAAAATCTTTAGAAGTTGCCGACGCTCGAGCGTCATCGTATCGGGCATGGTTAAAATCAACCGATACCCTTTCGCCGCTGCTACAAATGCTAATGCAATTCCTGTATTGCCGCTGGTTGGCTCAACAATAACGGAATCTTTCTTCAAAAGACCGTCTCTTTCCGCAGCTTCAATCATGGCTATACCGATTCTGTCTTTCACGCTTGAAAGTGGATTAAAAAATTCCAGTTTAGCCAAAATGGTTGCCTTGCTGCCCTCAGTGAGCCGGTTGATTTTCACCAACGGAGTTCTTCCTATTGTTTTTGTGATATCACTAAATACACAAGACATATAAAACCCTCCTTTTAAAATATCATTTCCGTTTTTTTAATTATATTTCTTCACCATTAAGAAAGACCCGTTTTCGAGAAACGTGTAAAAATGCCTCACTCACCACCGCATTTACTTGTGCCGATCCAACACCCTGCTCGTTCATCAAATTTAACATTTACTTCTTTTTTAAAATACTCATTGTCATTTTCTATTTTTTTGATTTTCAATCACCACGTTTATCATTTTGATAATGATTTAATTAAAAAATTATATCACGTACATTGGAACATTTTTTTCATTTTTAATCTTGTTACGCAAATCATCGAATGTCACACTGTTCACCACATCATTTATGGCTTTTTCCACATTTCTCCAAGTTCCATTAAATACATTCATTCTCTTTGAAGAAGATGTGCTTTCAACCACCGGAAGCACCGGCCCTTCTATGTCTCTTAATACCTCTCCAAGAGATATTTGGTCTGGTCTTTTTTTTAAACGATACCCTCCGCTTTGCCCCCTAACACTTTCAACCCATCCTTTCGACTTCAACCGGATGAGAATTTGAACCAAATACCGTAATGGGATATCCTGGTTCTTTGCAATATCCTGAATTTGCATAGGCTCTTCACTTGGCCAATGCAACGCTAATTCTAATAAAGCCGCTAATGAGTAATCACACCTTGCTGATATTCGCATATGTCAAGAAACTCCTACATTACTATGTTTATCATTTTACTGAAGTATATCATGTTTCAAATTATTGTCAAGCTTTTCTCCATACATCTGTACAAATGTGCCATTTTCAGATTATCTTTCAAGTAAGCACCTTCCTATACGCCCTATCTCGGATTTGTCAAAACCAGCCAATTCCGAACAAAAAACTCCCCTACATAAATCGTATTTGTTTAGCGCTTTGAAGTGATTATCTGTAAAAGGTCGTCCGCTTTTTTGTCATTCCCGCGAAAGCGGGAATCCAGCAACTATGGATGCCCGCTTAAAGCATGCGGGCATGACACGAACTGGCGTGTTCACCACTTCAAAACGCTAAATAGACACCATAAATCAAACGGATACGGAAAATACAGTCTGGACGCCGATCAAGTCCGACGAGCTTTTGATATTTAAAAGCGGCTCACTTCTAACCCGACTTTCTCATCGATTTTGTGAATCGACGAGAAAGTCGCTTTGGGCGCAATAAGTTACGCCCAAAGTTTAATAATTCTTTCGATGATTAAATGCGAAGCGAAGGATCAGCCCCGAACCTATTTTCCTAACGCATTCTTCAATTCCCCAATCAAATCATTAGCGCTTTCAATTCCAACAGAAACACGGATTGTCTCTTGGGTTATCCCTGATGCTTTAAGGCCCTCCGGCCCCATGGAAGCGTGACTCATTGTCCATGGATGTTCGATCAAAGATTCCACTCCTCCCAAAGATTCGGCTAATTGAAAGAGTTTTACTTTTGAAAAAAAAGTATCGAGAGAAATTTTAGACGTATCGAGTTCAAACGCCAGCATTCCACCAAAACCTTTCATCTGTTTTTTGATTAAGGCCTGCTGCGGATGACTTTTGAGACCCGTATAGTAAACTTTTTTGACTCTCGGATGACTTTCGAGAAAGGTTGCAATTTTTAAAGCATTCTGCTGGTGGGTTTCCATCCGGCACGCGAGAGTCTTAATACCGCGGAGCACAAGCCACGAATCAAAAGGCGCTTCGCTTACGCCCAAAGCATTAACCAAAAATTTTATTTTCTCCTCGATTTTTTTATCATTGTAAACAATCGTGCCGCCAACAACGTCACTATGCCCGTTGAGATATTTGGTTGTGGAATGCACGATGATATCCGCACCAAATTCAAAAGGTCTTTGAAAATACGGCGATAAAAAAGTATTGTCAATAACAGCCAAAATACCTTTGCTTTTCGCTAGAGCAATCGTCGACTGCAAATCAACAATATGTAAAAGCGGATTCGACGGAGTTTCAATCCAAATCATCTTGGTGTTTTTTTGGATCGCTTTTCCAATTTCTTTAAGATTCATCATATTAATAAAAGAAAAAGAAAGCCCTTTCTTGGAAAAAATATCTTTAAATAAACGGTAACTACCCCCATAAATATCATTTCCTGTAATGACATGATCCCCTGGTTCACACAAGAACATGACCGCCGTAATTGCCGCCATTCCTGTCGCTGTGGCCGCAGCCCCAAGCCCGCCTTCAAGCGCCGCAATATTCTCTTCTAATGCAGCGCGTGTGGGATTTCCGCTTCGGGTATAATCATAACCTTTATGCTGGCCCAAACGATCAAAACGAAATGTGGACGTCGGATAAATTGGTGTAATGACAGAATTGTAGATAGAATCTTTTACCGTCCCGGCAAGAACGGCTTTTGTTTGGATATCCATTTCTATCTCCTTGGTCGTATTTGTTTAGCGCTTTGAAGTGATTATCTATAAAAGGTTGTCCGCTTTTTTGTCATTCCCGCGAAAGCGGGAATCCAGCAACTATGGATGCCCGCTTAAAGCATGTGGGCATGACACGAACTGGCGTGTTCACCACTTCAAAACACTAAATAGACACCCTTGGTCCACTATAAGCTATTCGTAATATGCGATAAATCTAATGAAGAATAAAACACTTTCAATCGCTTTTCAACAATAAAAAAAGAGATCGGTCCATGGAATCCGGATGATAAAGAATGTGTAAAAAATTTTCATTCCGAAATCGTGGCGGGCACGGATCATTCACTTCAAATAACACTCCAGAGATAGATACCCCCTGCGTCTCGTGGCTCAGCAAACCAATACTCGCCTCTCGGATAAGTCGCTTCCATCTCATAAAGAACCGAAGAAAGCCTCCGGACAACTTCATCCTTTGTAAGGGTCGTTCCTGTGATTTCATTTCTAAACAAAGGTTTGTCAAAACAGTCAAAAATAACATTGCCGTTAAGCCATAAAATCTTGTCCGCTTCGCCTCTGGCGCGCATTGCGTTTAAATGTTCCTGATAGACATTTTCCTCCTTCAGCGAATAGTCGTGAACTTTGAAATCACCTCGAGTATAAAGAAATGAGCCGCCGATTTCATTCTTCCCGGGCGGCATAAAAATGAGCGGATGATGATAATCATTCAAAAGCCGCCTGACTTCTTCAAGACCGTGTTGAACGCAATAAAATAGCTTCTCCCGGTGCTCTAACCTGCTGTCTTCGTTTTTGCCAATCACAACAGAGTATCCGCATAATTTTTGGCATAACACACACGGTTTAGCCCGGATTTCTCATCGTTAATAAGAAATTCCGCTCGTAAGAGCTGCGGTGCAAAGAGGGTATTCATCTTTGCAACGCAGGGCTTATCTTTTGCGCCCTGATTTAGCAAGGGCGCAAAACTTTGGGCGTAACTTATTGCGCCCAAAGCGACTTTCTCGTCGATTCACAAAATCGATGAGAAAGTCGGGTTAGGCCTCACTTCCAGACTTACCAGCACCTGTTTTAATTTTTTAAAAATGGCGGCCAACATATCGCCTCGTTTCAATCCTTAACTTTCTTCCCCTCATTTACTTGTACCATATGCCCTTGTGACTTTTGCCCGCATCTAATAACGATACACGTTTTTTCTGTGCTCAATGGAAATCACAAAAATAATCAATTTTTTATCATGGATTTGATATAGAACTCTAAAAGAAAATGTTTTTGCAGAATGTAAATACGAAAGCGGCCCTGTAAGACGTTTAAATTGATACGGATCCTCTTGGATTTTTTCAATAACTCGATTTACTCCCCGCCGGAGTTTTTCATCCCGAATACGGTCATAATCTTTTTGCGCAGTTCTTGTGAGGTAGACTTGGTACTTTTTCATATGGTAGGGTTTTACGCGTCCTTCTTGATCACTTTAAAAGAGACAACTCTCCCCTGTTTCACTTCATTTAACGCTCCGGCAATTTTCTTGACTAATTTCTGGTTCTTGAGAATTTGAATCGTCTCCAACAAAGATTCGTATTCTGTCAGAGAAATCAAAACCGCTTCTTTTCGGCCATGAACCGTAATGGTTACAGGTTCCGTCGTTTCCGCCGAGTCTTTAATCAGTTGGCTTAGTTTATCCTTCGCCTCTGCCAAATTCATATAGTTCATATGGATTCTCCTATCCTAAATTTAAGCCAATAATAGCCATTATTCTGGCTAACTAAATTATAGCGGAAATTTGTAGGAACTGCAAGTTTGTGCAAACCCGTTATGCAACTATCAATAAAAAACGGTACCAGGTACGTGTCCCTTCCATACATGGTACCGTGGCAATTCCAAAAAAAAATGACCCCGGCGCGATTCGAACGCGCGACCCTCAGCTTAGAAGGCTGATGCTCTATCCAACTGAGCTACGGGGCCACATCTCGTTGTATTACACTACAAACTATCTTACGTGAGAAAAATACTACCGCCCACTCCCTGTTACCAGCAGTCCCGCAACGCGGGACGGGGCTACTTGCGCTTCTGCGCAAGTACTGTGTGGGGGCAGCTATTGAAGCCGCTCCCGACACTGCATGTTTAATTGATCGGTAATTATAAAGTAAGAAACTCACTTCTAAATAGGAGATTTTAAAGTATCGTATAAAATATGCAACGATTAAAAATGAGTCAATCGTGCATGATATTATTATTGTTTTTGTCTATTTCTCGCCACAAAGCGAGGCGAGTCCGTCCAAAAGCACATCTTATTCGCTTCGCGGACGAGTCCGCCGTGCTTTTTGGCGGAAAATTGCAGATTATGCAATGGCTAATACTGGTTCGGAAGAAACTGCCGGAACGTTTTGCTCCTGAGCCGGGATAGGTTCCATTTTCGTGCAAAGGAGGTTTACCGCCCTCATTTTGTAGTCTTTTGACAGGTGGGCATAAATTAAAGTTGTTTTCAAATCCGCATGACCGAGAAGTTCAGGACCGTGTTTAAATCGACTCCGGACATAAAAATATTGTATTCAAATAGGATGGGGGAATTTATCCAATCGGAAATCTGTTAAATGTAAATGGGAAACGAGGGAAAACATTTTCAAATTATTAATGATGCTTTATTTCAGGCACTCAATCAATCACTACAGGAATGAATATCTACGAGCTACTGCCCTTGGCCTCAATATACTTTTCTCCGTTCCATTTGAAAACTTTTTTACCAAGATTTTCTTCTTTTTCGATTATCTTATTTTCATTATCCGTGAAATATATTTTCTCGGATTCAATAATGATGTCTCTCAACCCATTTGCTGTATCTGGTTCAGTAAAAGATACTTGAGAAACAATTTTGGAGTGGTCTTTATCAATAAAATATTCATTTACAGTTTGAGTTTGAAATATCAATTCCAGTTCCGGGGATTTGTCTTTAAAGATTCTCATATCCTCAATGTAATGGCCAGTCCCTGCTCCATGCTTGGCCTCAATGATGATTTCATTGGTAGCATCACCATCAAGGTCAAGATACCGAACATTGCTGTATTCAGTCCATGCATATACAAACTGCTGGCAAACCAAGAAAAAAAGGGGAATAACTAAAAAGGATAATGATTTCAATGTATTCATTAGTCACCTCACTTTTTTTGAGCTAACAGACCATACTCTTTCCAAATCAATTCAAGGGCTTCGGATGCACCTAAGGATATTTTTATATCCACCCAATCTGAAATTTCAGTCTTATCAGGATTTATTTCTATTGTCGGCCTTCCAAGATGTGCCGCCACAGACATGGGATGACGAATGTATGGGAAGATGCTCGTTGTTCCGATGGAAAAATAGATATCAAACAGCTTATCCATTTCTTGCGTCATCAAATTGACTTTGTTTTCGGGTAGTAATTCTTCAAAAAAAACTACATCCGGTCTTAGGATAGAATTACATTCCGGACATTGCGGAGGAATCTTAAGATTGCTGTAATCTGATACTTCAGTTTTCCAGCTACAGTTTTGACAAATGATTTTGTGCATATCGCCATGAATATCTATTACATTCTTGGAACCAGCCGAACAATGAAACCCGTCTATGTTTTGAGTCAAAATCCAAACTCTTTCAAAATGGTGTTCCATTTCAGCCAAAATCTCATGGGCTCGATTGTGGCTTGCCGACCTGCATTTCTTTTCTATCTGAGAAAGATATTTCCAAGTCACTTCAGGCCTTGTTTGAAGCATTGGACCCGCCAGAGCCATCTCAATCGGAATGCCATCTTCTGTCTTTTCGGTTTCATAAAGCCCGCCAGTTCCTCTGTATGTGGGCAATCCGGAATCGGCAGAGATACCCGCTCCGGTAATAAACAAGATGCTTTTGCAATCCGTTAACAACTTGGCAACTTTTGATATTTTTTCTCTCTCATCCATTAGATGCTTATTTTACATCTTGTTTAAAACCTTGCATCACTTTTTCTTGTCGACTAAAACGGGTTCTAAAGAAATGCTATTAGTTGCTCGTTTAGTAGCTGATGCTTGCAGAATCGTAGATTCCCCCGTACATGCGCAGAGCACTAAAATCACTTGCTTCGGGCTTCACCCGTCCAGCAACTTCGTTGCTGAAATCCGCTCTCACCCCCGCCTTTACAGAGCGGGGAGCTCCCGCTAAGTTAGATTTTACCCCTCTAAAACTACCCAATTTCACGCAAGATAAAAAAACTTGCATAACCAAGAAAATGCTATAAAATGCAACTCATGATCAAACTCGTCAAAGAACTCGAAGATTACCGCCTCGAAAGACGCATTACGCAAGAAAAACTCGCTGAAATGCTTGGTGTCGCCTTTTCAACTGTCAACCGCTGGATCAACGGCCAAACAAAACCCAATAAAACTCAACGTTATCATATAACTAAACTTGTTGAGAACAACCTATCCAAAGTTTTAAGATGAACACCCTTTCTTTATTTGAAGACGAAAAAAGAAGCATTTCTTATACCTTCGAAAAAGGCAGTGTTTTTGAACGCTTACATTTTCTTGCCGATGAATCAATTGATCTTACAATTACATCACCACCATACAACGTTGGAAAAGCCTACGAAAAGAAAACCGATCTAAATAAATATTTAGAACCTTATAAAGATTTTGCGATCATACTTTTCAAAAAAACATCAGAAACAGGACATCTCTGCTGGGAAGTTGGTAATTATGTGGAAGATAGCGAAGTTTTCCCATTGGACACATTTTATTACCACATTTTTAAAGAAGCGGGATTTAAATTGAGAAACAGAATAATTTGGCACTTTGAGCATGGCCTTCATGCAACAAAGCGACTGTCGGGAAGGTATGAAACGATTCTTTGGTTTTCGAAATCCGATGATTATGTTTTTAATCTCGATAACATACGCGTTCCAGCCAAGTATCCGGGCAAACGATCTTGGAAAGGTAAAGATAAAGGAAAACCTTCTGGAAACCCTCTGGGTAAAAATCCTTCTGACTTTTGGCGAGTTACATGCGAAGATTGGGAAAAAGAAATTTGGGAAATACCCAACGTAAAATCAAACCATCCTGAAAAAACTATGCATCCATGTCAATTTCCTATCGAGCTCGTGCAAAGATGTGTATTAGCCCTTACAAATGAAGGCGATTTAGTGCTTGACCCCTTCATGGGCGTTGGATCAGCAGCAATCGCATCTACTATGCACAATCGAAAATTCATCGGCTTTGACACTAATGATCATTACATAAAAATTGCGGAAAAAAGAATGCTCGACTTTAAAAAAGGGGTATTAAAAATTAGACCTTTAGGAAAACCTATTCATCAACCCACAGGGAAAGAAAAAGTCTCTCAAATACCAGAAGAATGGAGAGGTCTTTTATGCAAATAGCTGGTTTATATTCGTTTGCAAATGGTCAAGATTATATTCAAACAAAATACCCTAAACATTTTAAAGAAATCACACAAGCTATAAAAGCCATTGACGCAAATGCATGCAAAACAAAAGCAAGCAAAGAAAAAACCATGCTGGGGCGAATGTTATTCAGCCCTGTCAAACTAAATGAAAAATTTTTCTACGAATTAACTCATCTAGGATGGGGGCATGGTATAAGAGAATATTGCGACTACCCCACCAAGTATTACGTGGAAGGATATAACGCCCCCAAAGACACTAAAAGACCCTTCAGAGATATGGATTTCGTAAAAGATAAGTTGGGTTGCGAAGTCCAATTTGGCAAATATTCTTTCATGGTTTATAACGTCTGTGCGAAAATGACTATTTTTAGAAATTTAGGTCATATTGTTGCTGGAGTAGAGATAGTACCTGTTAAATCCCTCGCCGAACACATGTCTACCGGAGTATCTTACTTTGAACAATTTGTATGGGACTTAGAAAAACGTGGTGCTGCAGACATTGACGTTCCTACTTTAATAATTGGAATAGATGCTTAATTTATGAAAGCAATCCTTCTTGCCAAAGTTTCGACCGAAGAATAGATAACCGAAGGGCAATCTATCTCTGCCCAACTTGAAAAAGTGCGGGGTTATACTTCGCGCAAGGGTATAGATAAATATATCCATTGTCCCTATGGTAAATTAAAGACTGGAGCAAAAAGCCCATGAAACTGATCGTCCAAATTCCGTGTCTCAACGAAGAAAAAAACATCGCAGCGACCATTAAATCTATCCCCATGCAGATCCCCGGAATCGACCAAATTGAGATCCTTGTCATTAATGACGGCAGCACCGATCAAACTGTTCAGGAAGCCAGAAAAGCCGGCGCACATCATATCATTTCTCTTCCCACAAAAACGGGACTCGCACACACATTTATGGTGGGCTTGGAAGAATCCCTGAAACTGAAAGCAGATATCATTGTCAATTTCGATGCGGATCAGCAATATAACGCTTCGGATATCCAAAAATTAATAGAGCCAATCTTAAACGATAAAGCGCAAATTGTCATCGGCGACCGGCAAGTCAATTCTGTTAAACACTTCGGATTTTTAAAACGAAAACTTCAGCAACTTGGAAGTTTCGTCGTCAGTTCACTGACCGGCCTAAAAATTAACGATGCCGTCAGCGGCTTCAGAGCTTTCAGCCAGGAAGCTGCGTTAAAAATCAACCTAAGGAGTCATTTTTCACACACACTCGAAACCATTATTTTTGCGGCTAAAGAGCAAATTTTGCTCACCAGCATTCCGGTTCGGACGAATCCGATCACACGACCTTCACGGCTCGCAAACAACATGTGGGGATTTATTAAGAAATCCATTGCTTCTACTATCCGAGTTTACCTGATTTATGATCCATTCAAAGTATTTATGAGCTTTGGCACAATTATCATTTTCCTGGGAATGTTGCCCTTAGCGAGGTTTTTGTATTTCTTCCTTCGTCACAACGGAGACGGCCATATCCAATCTCTTGTTTTCGGATCGATTTTTATCATTCTCGGATTCATTTCAATTGCGATTGGCTTAATTGCGGATTTACTTTCACTTAACAGACGCCTCATTGAACGGCAACTCTTCGAGACCAAAAAAACACGTTTGAATTTATAAAGTCAAAAAAATTTTTTCATTAAAATCCGGAATGTTCCCGCGGAAATGCAAAGCAGCAGAAAAACGATCGCGTATATCATTTGAGCAGGCAAGCCTTGCTTTATCAGATATAACCACCAAAAATCAATCATCCAATTATTCGGTTCTCGAACCCCTACCTTGGTCTTGAATGACGGATCGAAATCCGGATACTGATGCGTTAGAACGCCTCTCAAAACTAGGAATTGCGCTACAATGGGTGAATAGGCAGGATCATAAATCAGTCGGCTGAACACATGCATCGCCTCAGTATCATAACCATCAATTGCTATTTCGAGATCCTGCGCCACAAGTCTATCAATCGTATTAAGAGAATCTTGATAATTGACGGAAATCCCAAGAATCTGAATCACCAATGAAAACACAATCACGGCACATGCCAAGCCTTTGACAACCGACTGTTTTGGAAAATCGGACAAAAAACCCGCTATAGGCATCATGAAAAACGGCACAAGCGATACATAATACCGCGAACCCCAAGTCCAAATGGTCTCGCTATGAAGCAGTAACAGATAAAGGGTGAAACATCCGACAATGAATAACCCTTCTGCCCTGTGATCTTTCATGAACCGCTTTAACCCAATTGCACTAAGAATGAGAACCGGGGCAAAAACAAAAATACTTTTGCCCGAGGAAAAAAGAACGCGAAAGGCGACTATATTCGTCTTTGGATTAAGGATAAACGTCAGCATTAACCATGTAAAAAAAACCATACTCATCAGGGCCGTCCACCTGCGAATGATTGAAGCAAACCTTGGGAATTGTAAATACAATTTCAATAAAATCGCACACGCCGACACATAGCCCAATATAGTCATAAATTTTTTCGGAACTCTATTAATAAAATACTGATACCGGCCAAATGCAAACCAATGGCCAAAACGATATTGATTCCAAAGTAATATCGACATACAAAACAACGCCAAAACCATCAAAAAACAAACAACATATTGTCCGCGACGGTTGGCGGCTTCCGCACGTAATTGATAAAAAATATACGACACAACAGCCGGCAATAGAAACAAAACCTCGTATTTGGTAATTACAGCGCAACCGTAGCAAAGCCCGGCACAAACGATCTTTTTAACGGTACATCCCTCACTCAACCCGAGACATAGATAGAAAAATATTAAAAGAAAAAATGCCGCTTGCGGTTCGGAAAAACAGAATTTTGAAAACGGCCACATCATCGTTGCGAAACCAAGGATGAGTGTCGCAAGAAAAGAAGTGCGGGAAGGATATTCCAGCCGCCGGCAAATCATATAAAACAAAGCGCAAATTCCCGCAACGGCAAATGAATTAAGCAGCATCGTAAAAAACGAGGTAATAAACATTGCGTTGGCGGCTATTTTAGCCGGAAGAACCGCATGGAATAAATTAAAATTGATCAACCCAAGGATATAAAATGGCGTCATCCAAAGAGACGATCCTATGGGATACGATTCTGTCCTCTTCCCTTCTTTTCCAATCACATACATCTGCTTATGAAAACCGCCCTCGCCCTTGACTATGCTATCAACCACAAGATATTTATGATACCCGTCCTGATAATAAAAATGACCGCCGGCTGTCAGCAGATAAGAAGAAGCAAAAAAGATAAAAATCGCAAAAGGAATGGATAGATAAGAAGCTTTAACCTGTTTCATGGCGGCCCAAGGAGTTGTCCTGATTAAGTTTTATTGCTCTTGTCTTTTTATTTTCGGCATTCGGGAGAAAAACTGCAACCGCACGAAAAACTTTGATATTCCTGCTTGCATTATTGAATATCTACATGTATTATTCAAACAGTTAATTATTAACTTGTTTAACTATTCATACACTTAACCATTGGTTTATTTTTTATTCAGGCTTTCTTATGGATGAAAAAAATGAATTTATTTCCTCTTTCAGGGAAATCCAACCTAAGTTATCCCGCTTCTACACAAACATTCTCGGGGAAATCGGCCTGAGCTTGCCACAATACGCACTTCTCAATCAACTTCATGCGGGCGGCACGATGTCAATGACGAACCTTAGCGAAAAACTTCACATCACAAAACCGGCTGTCACCCATTTAGTCGACCGCCTTGAAAAACATGCATTCATTAAACGCATTCCCCACCCCGAAGATCGAAGGATTTATCTTCTTGAAATACAGCCGAAAGGTGTCAAAATCACAAATGCGATTCAATCCAAATTTTTAAAACTTCTATTGGAATCTTTCGACCAAATGAATTTGGAAGAACGTAAAATTGTCACCCGTTTTTACGCATTGCTTTCGAAATCCGTGGATCTCTATTTGGCTATGACCGAAAAAGGGAAACCATGAACCGAATTTTAAAAGTTTTTGTTCTGTTCCCGGTTATAATAATTATAATAATTATTTTCTTTCTACCGTTTATTTGTTTGTGCGCACCCAATATCTACGCCATGGGAGACATGCCACCCAAAAAACCAAACAACAACGTCAGAACCTTTAGAATCGAAAATCCAACACCTGCCCCGCTCACCATTCAAAGCTGTTATCAAATGGCACTCAAACGCAGCGAAACTATCGCCATCAAAAGAGAAGAAATCGAAAAAACGGAAGCGGACATATTACAAGCCGCGGGCGTTGCAATCGGCGACGGCGATTTTATGATTACCGATTTTCAGCAAGATTCGCCGAAGGGCGGCGGAGACGGCTCTTTTTCAAGTTCTTTTTCTGCTCCGGAAAAACGGGAACGGAAATTCGTCATTAAACAGCCTTTATTCCAGGGATTCAAATCCCTGGGCGCAGTAACCGGCGCCGGCAGTCTCAGAAAGCAAAGGTTCGAAGAACGGATCCGCGCCGAACAGCTTTTGTTTTTGGATGTTGTACGCAGTTTCAACGAAACGCTTCTATATAAAAAAGATGAGAAAACGATTGAAAGCATTCTGCAGGCATTGAAAGACCGCATCAAAGAGCTTGAGGCACGCGAAAAAATCGGCCGGTCACGCCTGAGTGAAGTGGTCACAACTAAAGTCAGTTTGAAATCCACCGAAGCTGAACTAAGCCGGATCCGCGGAGCATTAGCCATTGCGGAACAAATCCTTGAATACTTAATCGGCGCCACCGTCCATGTTGAAAGCTTGCGGGAAGAAAAACTCGAACCTGAAGCAATCGCCACTCTCGATGATTATCTGGAACAGATTGAAAAACGTCCAGACATAAAAGCCCAGCAACAAGCCGTCAACACCGCAAAACAAGCAATCGTCGTCGCCCAAAGCAGTTTATGGCCCGAGCTCTCGCTTGAAAATAATCAATATGTCCACCGGGAACAATTTCAAGCCGGTTGGGACTGGGATTTGCTCCTCAAGCTCAACATTCCGATTTTTCGCGGCGGCGACACTATTGCAAAAGTAAAACGCTCCGTCAGTGACTGGAAAGAAGCTAAGTTAACACTCTCAAAAGTAAAACGTGACGCGGAACTCGACGTCAAAAAAGCTTATCTGGACTGGTCCACTTCGCGCGAACGGTATGAAGCACTGAATGAAGCCGTTAAAGCAGCAGAAGAAAACCTCAAACTCCAAAAAGAAGATTATTCCCGGAATCTTGTTAATAATCTCGACGTTCTATCCGCATTACGCCAGCTTTTCGATTCACAGCGGGCCGCCAATGAAGCGTTTTATCAAACGAAAACCAACTTTTGGCGACTCGAAGTCGCTATCGGAAAAACGCTTCCAACTGATTCTGAAAATTCTAAATCGGTGGAATGAAATGAATTTATCTGAAATTTCAATTAAAAATCCCGTGTTCGCGTGGATGCTGATGCTCGGCCTTATGTTTTTTGGTTTTCTCAGTTTTAAAGGAATGGGAGTCGGACAAATGCCCGACGTCGACTTCCCTGTTCTAACCATTACCCTGCGCTGGGAAGGGGCCGCACCCGAAGTCATGGAAACAGATGTGGTCGACATCATTGAAGATTCGGTCATGGGCGTGCAAGGTCTTCGCGAAATATCGTCCACTTCAAGCGAAGGAAATGCCGGCGTCAATCTTGAATTTGATCTCGATCGGGATATTGACGTTGCGCTCCAAGAGGTACAAAGCAAAGTTTCGGAAATGCAGCGGAGGCTTCCCCCCGACATGGATCCGCCGACCATTATGAAATTCAACCCTGAGGACCAACCCATCATGTGGCTTGCGGTTTCTTCGGATAAACCGCTCCGGGATTTGATGGATTACGTTGAACGCCATGTTAAAGACAGATTTAAAGCTATCTCCGGTGTCGGAGAGGTTTATCTCGGCGGATTTCTCGAAAGGAATCTCCGCATCTGGGTAGACACGAAAAAGCTGCTCGCTTATCAGCTGACGGTCGAGGATGTGATTAATGCTATTCAAAAAGAACACGTCGAAATCCCGGCCGGCCGTTTAGAAACGGCCGTTCGGGAATCGCCCGTGCGCGCCATGGGCGAAGCCAAAACCGTAGAAGAATTTGAAAAAATCATCATCACGAATCGAAATGGGCAACCGATCTATAAGCCCATCCGTTTAAGCGAAGTCGCCAAAATCGAAGACGGCCTTTCGGATTTTCGGCGGGCTGCCCGTGTCATGGGAAAACGGTCCGTCGGCCTTGGCATTCGAAAACAAAGAGGCGCAAATACAGTTGACGTTGCACGTAAAGTCAAAAAACGTCTTGAAGAATTGAAACGCGAATTACCGCCGGAATACCAAATCGGCATCAATTTCGACAGCAGTCAATTCATCGAAGATTCAGTCGACGAACTTGTTTTCACCTTGATCCTTTCAGCGATCCTGACTTCTTTGGTGTGCTGGCTATTCCTGGGATCCTGGAGTTCAAATCTGAATGTGCTGCTCGCAATCCCAACTTCTATTTTGGGAAGTTTTATTATCATGAAGTTTGCGAATTTCACGTTAAACACATTTTCGCTGCTCGGGCTTTCCCTCGCTATCGGAATTGTCGTGGATGATGCCATCATGGTCCTGGAAAATATAGTTCGCCACCGGGAAGCCGGCGAATCCAAAATGGACGCTGCGTTAAAAGGCTCCAAAGAGATCACGTTCGCCGCCATCGCGGCAACGCTTGCCATTGTTGCGATTTTTTTTCCGGTCGTTTACATGAAAGGGATCATCGGAAAGTTTTTCTTTCAATTTGGAGTCACCATCACAACCGCCGTCGGATTGTCCCTGCTCGAAGCGCTGACGCTCGCTCCGATGCGCTGTTCTCAATTTCTGGAAGTTGGCGAACGGAAAACCCGCTTTGGAAAAACATTTGAAAACGGAATGAAGCAACTGACAGGAATATATCGAAAAGGGCTTTATCTCGCACTCGGCCACAAGAAAAAAGTAATCTTCGGCGCAATCATTTTCTTCGTCTTATCTCTTTTCACCATGCCCTTTTTAAAGAAAGAATTCGTTCCCCTTCAGGACCAGAGCATGTTCCTTGCTTCGCTTGAAACTCCGACCGGTTCTTCCATTTATTTTACAAGTGACAAATTCAAGGAAGCCGAAGCGTTTGCAATGAAGCATCCCGCGGTCAAACGTTATTTTTGCATCATCGGTGTCCGGATGGGCGGATTTGAAGGAGAGGTCAATGCCGGCATGATGTTTATTACGCTCAAAGCGCCGAATGATCGACCTTATGATCCCGTTCTGAAACGCCGCCCGACACAGCAGGATGTCATCAACCAGTTCCGAACGGAATTAAACAAAATTCCGGACCTTAAAGCTTTTATTCAGGATATGTCGACGCGGGGATTTGCCGCACACCGCGGGTTTCCAGTTGAATTTACGATTCGCGGCCCCGAATGGGATAAATTAATTGATTATTCCCGACAAATTCAAGAAAAGATGACGCAAGACGGCCGCTTTCAGGATGTGGATTCGGACTATCGAACGGGCATTAACGAGGTACGAATTTATCCGGACCGCGATAAAGCGTTTGATTATGCCGTTAGTGTTCAAACCATCGCAAAAACAATTAATTCGATGATCGGCGGTGAACGAGTTGCTAAATATACCCAAGGAGGACGCCGTTACGATGTCCGCGTCAAAGCCGAATCGGGTGAGAGGATCAGCCCGGACAATATCAAAAATCTCTGGGTTTGGAACAATCGGGGAGAAATGGTTCAGCTGAAAGAAGTGATTCAGATTAAGGAGCAGCCGAGTTTACTGAACATTACACGTCGCGGCCGTGAACGCGCGATCGGAATCTTTGCGAACGTCGCGACCGGAAAATCCCAGGCCGATGCGCTTGACAGAGCTGCCGCAATCGGAAAGGAAATTCTACCCGCTGATTACCGCTTGGTTTTTAGCGGAACGGCTCAAACGTTCAAGGAATCCTTTCAAAGTTTAGCCTTCGCCTTAGTCCTTGGAATCATCATAGCCTACATGGTGCTTGCATCACAATTCAATCACGTCGTCCATCCGTTTACGGTTTTACTTGCCTTACCTTTCAGCATTTCAGGAGCGTTCATTGCGCTTTTGGTCAGCAATCAGTCACTCAATATTTTCAGTTTGATCGGGTTGCTGCTACTCATGGGTATCGTAAAGAAAAATTCGATTCTGCTTGTGGAATTCACTAATCGAATGAGAGAGAGCGGTATGGAAACGCTTGAAGCGTTGAAAACTGCCTGTCCGATCCGTTTCCGCCCCATCATCATGACGTCCGTCTCAACCATTGCTGCGGCAATTCCGCCCGCTCTTGCGTTAGGTCCGGGAGCGGAAACACGGATTCCGATGGCAATTTGTATTATTGGAGGCGTTTTAGTTTCAACTGTTTTGACACTCTTCGTAATCCCCTGCGCTTACTTAGTATTTGTAAAGTTAGAAAAGGGCGAGTTGAAACATGGATGGCAAAAATTCAGGCTGTTCCGGGGACCTCTCCTCAAACAAAAAACGTAACAAACTAAATCAGATCAGATATTTTCTTTGCTTTCGTTCTGACGCTGAAGCACAATCCGGAAGGAAAATATTAATAAAAAAATAATAACCAGCCAACTGATCATCAAAAAAATCCAACCGGCGACATTCATGATAATTCCCTATCAATTCGTATTTGTTTAGCGTTTTGAAATGATTATCTATAAAAGGTCGTCCGCTTTTTTGTCATTCCCGCGAAAGCGAGAATCCAGCAACTATGGATGCCCGCTTAAAGTATGCGGGCATGACACGAACTGGCGTGTTCAACACTTCAAAACGCTAAATAGACACATCAATTCAAATCGTTCATCGAAATAATCCGTTCAAAAAGTGACCCGAGATACGAATCGCCATTGAGCGAGAGATCGGAAAGAACCACTTGATTTATGCGATTTTTTTCATCCGCAACCGGATCAGTTCCAATTCTCTCTGCCCACGTTGAATGAATAATATAATGCCGGCCGTTCACTTTACCAAGATAAAGCATCAAATGTTTCGGCATCCTCAGGATGGTCGTTCCGGGGATAGCATGTTCTAAGGTAATTAACTTATTCTCGGATTCCTCTCCGTATTCGAAATGCCCAAGCTGCGTTCCGATTAACCCTTGGTATTTCGAATCACGAGGCATATCGACCCCCATACTCAAATAAACATCATGGGTAAAACCCGAACAATCACGGCCATCATACTGTCCGCCCCAACCATAACGGGCTCCCAATAATTTAAAAGCCTGCTTGATGATATTGCGTTGCGTAAATGCGGGGAAACCTTCCGTCACATCCGCCTTCCGGCTGAGATAGGCTTTGCGTATCGAAACATTGCCTCCCGAACCACGAATCGGTAAATACACCACATAATTGGCTGCATCCTTGGTTGAGAATGGAATGACCGTTCCCATCGACGGCCTAAAATACGCGGCAACCGTACCCGTCCCATCGTCACATAGAGGGTCAAAACACACCGGCGCGCTTTCGCCCGTCACATCAAGAAATGAATCACTCTTTGCATACCGTTTCACTTCATCCCGCGAGTCAAAGACGGCAATATCTTTTGCCTTGACCCATCCCCGTGAATATGGCGCTTGAACGAAATACCATTCGCTATTCATTGTCCGATGATAGATAGCAACCGGTGTCCATAATTTAATTTGCGTAAACTGAAGCTGGTCAAATTCGTAATCAGCTTTTTCTTCCAGTACTTTCTTCATCGTTGGCAACGCGCGTACGGAAGTCGCTCGTGTGGCTGCGCCCCATTGAATCTTAATGGTTGATGGAATTTGATCCGTTCCTAAAATCGGCAAAACTTCTGTTTCAAAAAAGGATTTTGGGACATACTTATCATAAACGTCAAACAGTTTCCGGTTTGAAACGGTCTTGTAATCCGCTTCTATCACCCGTCGAATAACCGAGCCGGGTTTCTCGAGCTCCATCGCAAACAAATCCACGCGTTCCGAAGTCATTTGCGTAATTTCCCAGTTGAAAAACTTCAACTCCTGCGGAGTCTTCAGCACCCGATCCGGATCGGGTAACAAATTAATCCAATAATCCGCTTGAAACATTTCAGGCGTCACAAATTTAAAAAGAAGGGGACCTTGCGGAAGCAGAGGCAATTCCTCATCTTCGGCATGCACCGATTGCATCCCGCACAGAATCGCAATCATAAAGATCAAGCATTGAAAAAACTTCCGGAATAAAGAATATGAATAAGTCACATCAGCACCTTTCTTTCATATGAGCAATTCCTCATGATAAAGATAAACAACCTTTATCTTCTACCTTAATAATTTTCCGATTTAGTCGATTATATAGTAAATTAGAAATTTCATGTTACAATGTATTATATAATTGAGCGGCATTAATATTCAATTTTAATATTGATTATCGAATAAAAAAATATGTATCTGTTTAGCATTTAAAAGTAATGGCGGTTTTCACTTCTGTCATGCCCGCATGCTTTAAGCGGGCATCCAGCATTTTTACTGGATTCCCGCTTTCGCGGGAATGACAAAACGTCAAGGCCTTCACGGGTAACAACTTCAAGACGCTAAACAAATACAAAAAGATAATTGGTAACCCCTTTAAAAGCATATGGCTGGAAATCAAAATAGCTTAGATGAATTCCTGGCGTTGGTTCCGGTAGAAAATTTTGAAGACCAATACCGCGGAGATATTACGGTTGACCATTATTTCAATCGCCCCCTGGAACGGGTTCTCGTCGCTGAAAAAGCTCTTCTTGCAAAAGAAACAAAATCTGTCGCCTATTTTTCAATGGAATACGGCTTATCGGCCCACTCCTATAACGCCTACACCAGCAAAAAAGCTGAAAGCCCTAAAAACCAGCACACGATTCACCGTGTCTTTTCAAATCTTCGCGCCATGGATCAATATAACCGGATCAATGCAAAAACAAGATTTGACATCCCTATCTATAGCGGCGGCCTCGGGGTTCTTGCGGGTGACGCGCTCAAAAGCGCGGCTGATTTAGAAATTCCCCTTGTCGGCATCGGCATTCTATGGAATAAGGGCTATTTTAAACAGAATTTCTGGTTCGCAAGCGGTCAGCTTCCCGCGCAACAAAATTGGGATCCATGGTCGTATCCCGGGTTGATTCCGCTCAAAACGCGCATTTCACTTCCCTTCAAAAAGGAAACCATTCACATTCGACTATGGAAATATTACATCTTCAGCTTTGAAGGAAACCATGTCATCCCGCTTATTTTAATGGATTCCAATATCCCGGAAAATTCCGAATTTGCGAGAACAATGACGGATTCGCTTTATCGAAGTGATAATGTGGACTGGAAAATCCTCCAACGCGCGATCTTGGGCATCGGCGGAATGAAAGCCCTTAAACAACTCGGATATTCGATCGACATTTTTCACCTCAATGAAGGTCACGCAGCAATGGCATTTGCTGAAGCGGCTACCAGCCAAGGGAATCCTTCCATCGATGCTTTAAAGGAACATTTTGCATATACCTGCCATACTCCTGTCGCTGCCGGACATGACCGATTTCATGAAAACAATCTTCGTCAAATTCTTCCGGATCGGTTGTCCAATTTGATTATCCAATACGGCAACGATCCTGAGCAGAGCGGAATGGTCAATTTAACATTGCTTGCCATGAGAACCTGCAAATATATTAACGCCGTCGCACAAAAACACGGCGAAGTGACACGACTCCAATTCCCCCAATTCAAAGAGCGGATTCGCGCCATCACCAATGGGGTCCATTCCCACACATGGGTTTCCCAATCGGTTTCAAGCTTCCTTGACCGTTTTAAAAATGAGATCGGCGACTGGCGGAAAAATCAATGCCAGCTCAAGAATGTTTTAAATTTAAAAAATAACCAAGCCTTTCGCAAAGGATTGTGGGATGCTCATCAAGAAAATAAGATTTATCTGTCAACGCTGCTTAAAAATTGGAATTGTAATCCGAATGTTTTTACCATTTGCTGGGCACGGCGAATCGCTGCCTACAAGCGCCCAAGCTTAATTTTGAGAAATGTTAACCGTTTATTAGACATTGCGAAAAAAACGGGGCCGATTCAAATTATTCTGGCCGGAAAAGCGCATCCGCAGGACGGCCTCGGGTTCACTTTCATCAACGATATCCTTTCCGCTATCGATTCACTCGGACAACACCGGGATCTTTTGCGGGTGATGATGCTTGAAAATTATGACACCTTTTTCGCGAAAATCCTGACATCCGGCGTAGATGTATGGCTCAATAATCCGCTCCCGCCCTTTGAAGCCTCCGGAACGAGCGGGATGAAAGCGATTATCAACGGAATTCTGCAAATGAGCACACTTGACGGCTGGGTGGTCGAAGCAACTCATTATGACTTTGGCTGGATTTTCGGATGGCAGCACCAAGGCAACCAGATCGGAGACGAACATGATTTACATCTTGAAGGAGATTCCGCGCAGCTTTACGAGACCCTGGAAAAAGCCGTCGGCCTTTATTACGACGCCAATCATAACGGTATTCCAAATGTCGATTCAGAATGGATTTCAAAGATGATGAACGCGATCTGCGCGGCAGGCTTCTTTAACACCGGCCGCATGATCTCTGAATACGACAAATATATCTGGAAAACAATGCTCGAAAAAAATCTTCAATGCTAATTTAAATTAATCAGCCGGCTGTCTTTCGGAAAAAATCCAAAATTAATCCTGCAAATTCATCGCGTGCGCAAATTTTAACTTTTCTGCGTAGATCTTCATCTAAGCCATCAGCAACAAACGTTGAAACAAATAGAGGTTTCCCGCATGCAATCACTTCAAGCGCCTTAATATTAACCCCGCCTCCCTGATAAACCGGAATTGCAACCACATCGGCGGCATAAATATATTCCTGAATATTTTCCACATATCCGATCGTCATCACATTCTGCATATAAATCTTTCGGGGATGTCCTTCCCCCACAATCAAAAACTGAATCTCTTTATCCCGTTCAAAAACTTCTTTCGCAATTACGTCATTTAGGAAATGGACAGCTTCCCGATTCGGGCTATACTGTAAATTTCCGAAAAATAAAACAATCTTCTTAAAATCCGGGAAAAACGACCGCTTCAATTCCCTGCTTTCCGATTCGGAAATTACTTTGAAAATATTCGGGTCCGGGATATGTGACACCACTTCGGATTCAACATGGAAAATGGCCGTAATCTGTTCGCGAACCCGGTGTGTAATCGCCCAAACATGACTTGAACACCGCAATGCAAACCACTCGCTAAAAAATATGATGATTGATAAGAAATATTTTTTCATTGAGCGAAATCTTAAGAATTCAATATTGTGAGCAACCACCGTGACCGGAATTTTAAATTGTTTGGCAATCCGATGAACCATTAAAAATTGGAACGGGTAATTGATCACAATCCCATCGGGGCGGTTTTCAAAACACTCGCGGTATAGTGCTTGGATCAGGGGAAAATTAACAAAATGATGATACGGGTGCAAACTTTGATAATAAACCGCCTTCACGCCCGGAATCGTTTCATGAATTCTTTTCTCCTTCGGCTCCGGCAGGAATAACGTGACCACATTTCCATCCCGAAGAAGTTTAGAAATAATGTACTCGACATAGCGCGCGCCACCGTTCGTCACCGGCCACATCGGATAGGGAGTAATTACAAATATATGCCTATTCATGATTTACAAACCGTTCAATACATTGAGCCATGTTCGACCAAGCGAATTGATTTTTCATATTTTTAATGTTTCCCGAAAATTCCGTTTTTTTATTCTCGGTAAAAAACCTTACTATCTTATCGGCCAGACGCTGCGGATTACGGACGGGCACTAAATATCCATTCATTCCGTCATGAATCACATCTTTCAACGCGCCCGTTTCCGTTCCAATGACGGGTTTGTCAAAGGCAAGCGCCACTTGTAAAACACCGCTGGCGGACGTTTCAACATAAGGAAGGACAACCACGTCGGCGGCACGGAAATAGCGCTCAACTTCCTCATTCGGGATGTAATTCGTGACCAATCGAACACGGGATTCTATTCCGGGATATTTCGCAAGCTGCGCTTCGATATCAAACCCGCGCCACCGTTCTCCGACAACCAACAAAGTCGCGTCGACTCGCTTCAACACTTCAGGCATCGCTGCGATTAAGTCATCGATTCCTTTATACGGACGAATCACTCCAAAATGCAACAGAATGTTTCCTTTCAGGTTGAGGGATTCTTTGGCCTGTTCATCGGTCATCCGGTTCTGATTGAAGATAGAGTACTCCGGATGCGAAACGACACTGACGTCTGCGGTGGATTTAATCCGGAACATGGCCATCCGGCAATCCTCCGAATGAACAATGAAATGATCCCCCAGCCTTAAAATCGCAGCCGCCAACACCTTTTGAATCCATGACGCATCATGATCGTAAATATTGTGGCACAAGAAAATAATTTTAATATTCCGGTCCTTCTTCAACATACAAATCAAACAAAAATAAAGTAAACACCAGTAAACCGTCCACCACGGCAAAATGACGCAATCGGGCTTGACATTCAAAATACGGGAAGCAACCCTGAACCACGTCACCGGATTCAATGAGTCTATCTCATACCGCACGCCGTCTTCCCGGATGTGAAATTGGCTTGTCTGATCGCGGTCGTTTTTCCCCGGAAACAAAAAAGAGGGATACTGCCGGGAGAAGCTGTAGAAACAAACGTCATGCTTTTTTTTGAGTTCCCGGAATAGAAGCGTCATATAATGGCTTACGCCGCTTCGGTAGGGATAGGTTGGCCCCACAATTGTTATTTTCATCGTCCGCTTTTCCCTTTATAATTCATCATGAATGGAAACATTGCTTTATCAAAAAATATCGGCCTTCTGGTTGAAACACTAAATGCATCTCACCACGGTCTTCAGACATATACGTTTAATCTCATTTCACACTTTCCGAATCTTCCTACCATATCCCTCATCAATAATAAACCCGCAGACACCGGCTTTCCATTTCAAACCATTTTATTGAAGAGCAAATTCCCTATCTTTAAAACTTATTCATTTGTCATTCGGGCTGGAATCGCAAAAATAAATATCGATATCGTTCACAACTTATCAGGCCGTCCGATGATCGCAAAACGCAAAGGACGAAAAATCGTAACCACAGTTCACGATTTGACATTTTATAAAGTACCCGAAAGCCATCCTTTCATCCGGCGAACGCTTTATACGCTGCTTTACCCGAGAACACTTCAAATTTCCGATAAAATCATCACGGACTCAGAATCAACAAAAAAAGATCTCTTAGAGCTATTTCCCTTTCTTTCTCCATCGATCATCACCGTTATTCCCTTGGGTGTGGACCATTCACAATTTAACCCCATGGCCGCATCCGGACAAATCAAACGCAAATATGAACTTAATTCATTTATTCTGTCCGTCGGAAATCTTGAGCCAAGGAAAAATTATTGCCGCTTGATCTCGGCTTTCTCACAAATTGCCGCTCAAATCCCGCATGATCTCGTCATTGTCGGGCATCAAGGATGGGACTATGGCCCTGTCTATGAACTTCTGAATCGCTTGAAATTAGGTAAACGGATCCGGATTCTCGATCACGTAGACAATCCCGAATTACCGGCCCTGTATAACGCGGCTGATTTATTCGTTTACCCGTCGCTTTATGAAGGATTCGGCCTTCCCGTTCTGGAAGCAATGGCTTGCGGTTGCCCCGTGATCACGTCAAATGTTTCGTCCCTGCCCGAAGTAACAGGCGATGCCGGACTTCTCATCGATCCTTATTCGATAGACGAAATCAAATGCGCGATTCTATCGATGCTTCAAAATGAGGATTTGCGAAAATCATACCGCAAGAAAGGAATTGATCGCGCACGCTCATTCAGCTGGAAAACCTGCGCTGAAAAAACCATTCAAGTTTATCGCGAATTGGGAGCGTAATTTAAACTGTGTCTGTTTAGCGTTTTGAAGTGATTACCTCCCTCACCCCTGCCCTCTCCCCACGGGAGAGGGTTAGGGTGAGGGGCGATGATCAACTTCAAACCCCTCTAAACAAATACATTTAAACTTAATATCAGTAAAACACAACCGAATGACTGATAAATTTTCCGTTTTTATACACAAATTTTCCGGAAAAGAACCGGTCGCCCTCGAGCCACTTCAGAAAAATCGAATCCCCTTCCCACAGATGGAGTCCGGTAAGTTTATCTTGATCAATCCATTCTAAAACGCCCTCTTCGGATTCCTGAAGTTCCCCGTTAAATTCACTTGCGGTAAAAACATAAACATACCAATCGACATCATTGCTGAAATCGGGAAATGTTAAAAGTCCGCGCAATACCGGATGTTTAATCGTCAATCCGCTTTCTTCATAGACTTCGCGGATCACACATTCTTCAGGCGTTTCACCGGGAATCAGTTTTCCACCGAGGCCATTCCATTTTCCGTCATGAATATCACGATGTTTCTTGATCCGGTGCAACATGAGGGTTTTGTTCCGGTGTTGAAGGTAGCAAAGCGTGGAAAGTATCATTGTGTAATTTAAAATGGTAACTTGAGTTCTGCTCTTTTTTGTCATTCCCGCGTCCGCCTAACAAACTGGCGGATCCGCCGTCCTGTTGGGTGGAAAAGCGGGAATCCAGAAGACATGAATCCTTTAATGATAATCAGTACGGCCCTTGCACTATCCTAAAACGGTATTTAATCTTTAATGAAAGTGCAAGGACAGTACTGATTTCCGATAAATAGCTCCTTGAATCCTTTAATGATAATCAGTACTGGGCCCACCAGGGCTCGAACCTGGAACCAACGGATTATGAGTCCGCTGCTCTAACCATTGAGCTATGGGCCCGTATGAATTGGAGCATTTTACACGATTAGTCTATAAAAGGGAAGAATTTGGAGTGATACCCCGTTTTGTGATACAGGCAGAATACAAACACAAATGGGTTTTTCAGACCATGTCTGGGGTGTTAATATCAACTGTAAAGCTTTTGCCGCCAGGCTTCGAAGATAAATAAGGTCCAGAGAAGTTTCCGGTGATCGCTCCGGCCCAGATGATGTTCTTCGAGCAAACGGTGAACATATGAAAACTGAGGAAGGGGTCAACGCCCGGCCTTACCCCCTATGACCTATGACTATTTCATGGCTCCTCTGATCTTGAGCAATAACAATGTGTAATCCGCATTGTTCAAGACACCGTCTCTATTCAAATCCAAAGTTGTAAAAACATCCGAAGAAAAATTAGCAGAATACTCAATGATCATTGGGAACGCTCCCCTTGCCCACAATAGATCAAGCGTATTCACTTTTCCATCGTGGGTGAGATCGTAGTTTCCGGTTTTTATATGTTCTGCCAGATCTTTTGCTTTTGCCACCGCTGTCATGGCATTGCGAATTTGATCGTATACCATCTGCATATCAGCATTATCCAACACACCTTTCGGGTTCGCCAGATCAAGCAAATTCAAAACGTCAGCGGGCAAGGCATTGGTTTTTGCAAGCTCGATGGCTTTTCCATAAAGCCCCCTTACCACCGTCATATCTATTGTATTAATCACACCGTCTCCACTGAAGTCATACACTCCCGCGGCAAGTTTATTGGCAAATTCAATGATCTTGACCATCTGTCCGGTCAGGGAGAACTTCGTTGAATCCAAATAAAGACCTATTTGAACTCCGTTCGCCAAAATGCATGTCGCAGCCGTAGCGCTGGTAAATGTGACACTTGTTAACATATAATCCGTCGGTTTTCCACCCGTCGGAACAGGAACGTTTACCGTCCGCGTTGATTGAACAGTATCTAAAATCGGGATGGCATAAATCGTATTCACATTCGATGCCGCAACAACATAGTTCCGGTCTGGGCTGATGGCCTTAATCCCGCTCCAGCCAAAATTCGGAATTGATTGGTAATGAATTGCTCCCGTCGCCAAATCCTTGATCGCCAGTAAACTGTTGTAATTAATCACCGTCTGGTACACCAGCAGATTCTTGTCCGTCATGTAATACATAACAGGACGCCCCAAAGCGGATGGGACAACCACCGTTTGCGGATCCAGCATGGTTGTTTCTATGATTGTTAGTGTTTCCAAATCCACAACAAGAACACTTTCTGTTCCGGCCTGATCCACTGTTTTGTAAATTCCGATAGAATCTTGATAGGTTGCCTGAGTAATCATTTTTTGCGGAATATAAAGTGATTGACCGGAATAAGCGTCAAATAGGATGCTGGTTGTATAATCCGAAGGCTGTATCCCTACGGCAACAATCGCCCTGTCTTCCGAGATGCGATACACGTCTAAGAATTTTTCGGCCGATGAACCAAACGGGTAGGTATTTACTGCTTTTTCAGTTAGAACGACCAACTGATCCTCTCCTGCCATCGCATCGTATAGAAACAATCGATAGTAATAGCTATCCGGCTCCACCAAGACCATGATTTTCGCGTCCTGATCGTTATAGAAGGCATCGGATAGCTGAGTAAATTTTGCCGTTTTTAGAACAACAGGTTGGAGGCCTAATGTAACTACATAGTCATATTCTAGAGCCGCCCCGCTTCGGAAATCCACGCTGGCGATCATTCGAAGCGAATCTTCTTCGGGAAAACTAATGTGTTCTAAATGGCCGCCTAACGTTAACTTCTGAGCGGAATTTTCAATGTCTTGCACATAAATTTGATCGCACGCTTCGCTTGTCGGACTATAACAGCTCTGCGGAACATGTGTAGCATAGATCACATTTGTGCCGTCAGGAGAAACGTCATACACATCCCAAATGCTTCCTTGACTAAAATTCAGACTAATCAAATCTTGCTTCTCGCCAGTCATCAAATTCAAAAGTTTCAGTGTCCAAGTTGGATAAGCACCGGCTCTGAAATATTCCTTATAAAACGCAAAATTCATGTTCGACTCCGCCCGTGTCCAGCCTTCGGGCACGTCGGGAAGCTGATTCGTATAAACGTACAAGTTGCTTGCGATAATGTTATAGGCATAGCCAAGGCTGAACCTCACCTCGACCACTTTGGATAAGTCGATATCCGGGAAATATAACGCCGAAACGGCCCACACTTGGATGTTGTCTCGGGAGATTCCGGTTAAATCAACTGACGCCGAATTCCCATTTACGTCTCTCAGGGTTAATTTCGGTGTCAAGTCACCGGTAAGCGTTCCTTTCAGACCAAAAATTAAATTTTCAAGACCGCTCAAATCCTTGGTCTCAGTCACGCCGACCGTAGCAGAATCGTCGTACCGCCAGCCTCCCATCCCCGAATAGGTAAACTTTCCGCCTGAATAATCGATGTAAATGCCATCGGCTGTCTTCGTCACAGATCCTCCGGAATTCGGCTGGCTGTCGAAAATGAGCCAGTCAGAATTCTTGATATTTACATCATCTATCGTATACTCTGTCGAAGGCGGCACAACCGTCGGCAGCACCAATGGCTTCCGGTACATTTCCAACTGGCCTGCTTGATTCATCCCCTCCACAACAAAATAGATCAAACGGACTTTCGATAAATCGATACTGTCCAAAAGCGATGTGTGGATCGAATAGACATGCTCCTCCGTAGAACTGATATCGGTTAAGTGGACGGAGGCTTTTCGGCCATGGTCGTCAACCAATTCGAACTTAACCTGCGACGGATCGCCCTTAAGGCCGAATGTCAGTTCCGAAAACGCACTTAGATCCGCCGTTTCATAGGCCGGCGTTCCAAAATCATCGTAGGTGTATCCTCCGGCTGCCCAACCGGCATCTCTCGTATCGTACTCAAGCAACACCCCGCCGCGGAACCAAGCTGATACGGCCGCATAGGTTTCCTCAGGCGCCGCCACCGCAATTTGCGGATACGGGTTCTCGGGAATTGAAACAATATCACGCGGCGTTAAATCCGGCGACGGCGCGATATTCACGGGAATCGTCGGCAATCGATTAATTTCAATCGTTCCGCTCTGCCTATAGCCTTCTACAACAAAATATAAGAAACGTACTTTTGTAAGATCAACTCCTTCCAAAAGTGAAAGAGCAATGGAATAGACATGTTCCTCACCCGTTCCTAAGTCTAAAAGTTGAACCGTTGACTTTTGCCCTTGGTCATCGACAACTTCAAACTTAAGATATCTCAGCGGCTCATTTGCGAGCACATTTTGAACTCCGAATGTGAGCGCATTAAAACCGGTCAAATCCTGTGTTTCAATTTCAGGCGTGGCAAAATTATCAAATGTAAAACCCACCCCCGCAAAGTCGTTACGAACATCATAATTCATGCGCACTCCCCGTTCAGTAGGAGTAAGGATCAAGGTCTCTGGTGTACCACCCAATCCCGTTATTTGAGGATTGTCCGGAAGCGGAATGATGTCTTCAGGCGTCAAGGCTGCGGATGAGCCTATTTGCGGGACAACATCAAATTTTCCCCAGTCGATCAAGATACGCCTGCTTCCCATGCCTTCGATCACAAAAACAATCTCTGTCACGTGAGTTAAATCGACTTCATCGAAAGCGCTTAAAGCAATCTGCCAGCGCTGGTCTGTTGTTTGAATTCCGCTTAACATCACATAATCGGATTTGCCTGTGGCGTCTTTCACTTCTAATTTCAGACTCGTCAAGGAATTATCCGGGCTGCTCGCTTGCAATACAAACTTTCCATCCGGAAACAGCGCGTGTAAATCAGCAGTTTCTTTTTCGGAAGGAGTTTGTTGATTATCAAACAAGATGGCCGTTCCGCCAAAAGACGCCGGTCCTTCCCCTTCGTATTTTAAATCAATCATGCTACGCGACGGGGTCTGCATGACAACCTGCGCTACACCGTTCGGTTCGCTCGTGCTACTGAAAACATTTAAAGCAGGAAGTGGTGTGCTCACAATCGGTGTGATATCGGCCGGCTGCAGGATCGGATCCGGAAGAAGGATCGGCGTGAAGCGGAAAACACCCCAATCCACGTTCAAAACGGCATTCGTCATTCTCCCTTTAAGCACGAGACTGATAGTCTTGACGCCGTTAATGTTCACCTCATCGAACCAATGCGGATCGATCGTCCAGCTTTGCCCATATCCCTGAAGACCGCTTAAAGTCAGCTTGCCTTGCTTCCCGTCAATGTCAGTCACTTCTACGTCTACCGACGAGATCTGATAATCCGGATTATCCAAGCGGAGAGTTATTCCGTTGGGATACAATGCTTCCAGATCAACCGCTTCTACCATCGGCGTTGAATAATCATCGTAATTCATAAAGATGCCGCCAAATGAAGAGTCGCCATTCCCGCTATAGTTTACCCGAAGGAACGTATCGGAAAAGTGATCCACGGAAACCATTGCGCCGTCATCCCCCGGAGTTACGGGATTGTCCGCGCTGGCAAATCCGGTCGCTTCCACTTTGCTTCCGTCAAGCCTAAGAGGAAGGAGGGTAGATGCCTGCAGAACGGGGTCCGGAGCAAGAAGTGCCCCCTGCAGGGAAAATCCTTTGGTCGCTATCTCAATATTGCCTTGTTGGTTGGTTCCCTCGACCACGAACACAATTTCCGTGATTCGCGAAAGATCAACTTGACCGGAACCGTCCATGGCTTCACGAATGACCGAAGCCGGAATGGAATAATATCTCGTTTCGCCGGAACGGATGCTGTGGAGATAAATAAACTTGCGGTTTCCGTCACGGTCATGGAATTCAACTTTTAATTGATCCGCATCTCCTTTGACCCCAAAAATAAAATCCGTAATGCCTGACAAATCCCCGGTCTGAACACCCGGAACCCCATAATCATCGAAATTAAGACTACTTGCCGCCCAGCCCGTTGTTCCGGTGTTGTAAACCATTTTCATGCCGCCAGCGTTGACATAAACCGAGCTGTTATCACCGATCTGCTGCAACCGAGGATGATCCGGAATAACGGTCACATCTGCGGCGGTTAAACCGGATGAGGGCAGAATATCCATGGCTTGTGTTGGAACATCGCTAATTTCCAGGACCCCGGCACCCGGGCCTTGTAAAAGGAATATAATCCCCGTGATCGCGTGAATGTTAACTTTAATCGATTCGAGCATAGCCGTTGAAATGGAATAGACTTGTTCATCATCGGCAAGACCTGAAAGAGAAATCTTACGGCTTGTTTCTATTCCGGTATTTGGATCCATGTACTGAACTTGGACTTGAACTTTATCTATATCACTTGAGTTTTGAATCCCGAGAATCAGGTTTGGAGTGGAACTTAAATCCGCCGGCTCATCCACATCAAATCGGTAACCGATCCCGGCATAACTGATCTCGGAAGGGATAGCATAACCCAATTCTACTCCCCGGCTCGTCACTCGGCTGAACGTCACGGTATTCCCGCCCGAATAATTGACGGTGGTCATGTTATGCGGCGGCAGTTGAGTCAAATCATGGCTGCTTAAATTTTCCGAAGGCGCAATGACAATCGTGGGCGTGACCGGGTACGTGATAAATTCAAGTTTCCCGATTTTCGTTTTCCCTTCTACGAGATAGGTTTGCGCTAAAACATGCTGCAAGTCAATTTTGTCCGCAAAATAGGATAAATCAACTTCGTAAATTAAATCTTGTCCCAGGACCAAATCTCGAAGATATACGGAGGCCGTGCGGCCTTGTGCATCTTTCAGTTCAAATTTGACTTTATCGATATCGCCCTCTTGTAAGCGGATACCAACCACAAATTTCGAGATATGACTAATATCCATGCCCACCGGAACCGTCTTGGTGCCCCAACCGGCGAAACTGCCGTTGCCTGTATTAAAATTTAAAAGTTGACCCCGGGAAGTTGAAACGACATTAGCCGTTGCCCCGGAAGAAGTGACCGTAAAAAGGCCCGCACCGGTCACAGGAAGATTAATAATGTCCGTGGTATTTAAATTAGGCGAAGGAGGAATATACGGAGAAGCGGTTTCGACGAAATCAAAATCAATTTGCCCTGTTTTTCCAAAACCTTCCATCACCCATATCACGCCTCTGATTTTACTTTTATCAATGCTGGTTATTAAAGATGTGTCGATTTCATAGATTTGCTGTTCGCCTACCGCTAAACCGGTCAAATAAACCGAGGCACGTTGCAAATTCGCATCCAAGAATTCGAGTTTAATTTGATCCAAATTTCCCGCAATCTGGTTGATCCCGACCACAAGCTTGGGCATGTTGGTTATATTAAGATCAGGATTGGAATAATTAATGCCGGCATCCGCCCATCCACGAGCCGCGGTTTGATAATCAACTGTCATACCATCTTCCGTGCGTGTCATGGTTACATGCGCGCCGGATGACGTTGTCGTATTAATAGTAGGTCGCAATAACGTAATATCAGCAGCCGTTAAGTCCGTTGCTGGCGGAATGAACGGATGATATTGCAAATGAGCCGTCTCAATCGAAATCAGTCCTTTAGCACCCATGTGCGCACGGTCGGAAATAAATTTAATTTGAGCAACGCGGGTTGTATCAAAACTTGTCGGCGCACTATCAGTCAGATTAATGACATAATTTTGAAGCGCTGAGGTCACATTCAACAAATAGGAAGCCCGAAAACCGTTCACATCAATAATTTCAACCCCCAGTTGGCCTTTTCCAAGACAGCTTGCTGAAGCAGGTATATTCGCACCGGAACTACAGCCTCGCCAATTCGCAACATCAATTGAATTGATAATACCATCCCGGTTCAGGTCTGCGCGCTGACAGGAAGGGTCAGAGCTTCCTATACATGCTTGAATGACGCCAAAATCAGACATATCCACATCACCATCGCCATCAAAGTCGCTGCCGTTTCCGAGCACACTCGCCGCGATTGTCAGTCCAGTGCTCAGATTTTGCGGAAGTCCCTGGAAGAAACCATTATCAAAAGTGCCCCAGTTTAATTCTCCGGTAACGATGTCGTCGAAATCTTTAAGCGCGTAGTCGATCGTAACATTTTGATCCGACTGCTGATCGAACACAACCGTCCCGTCAGCAGTACCTGTGCCTGTTGTTTTCGATTCGGAATCAAGAATGGGATAATAAGGAAGTTCAGTAATTAGGGTTCACTGAAAAAAGTTTTTGAGAACAACGATCAAATATTTTCCAGCCATATCGTTTCATTTTCCTATCGTTATTTCTGGTTTCTCATATT
>MHFR01000067.1:10785-12139 GCA_001804285.1 Candidatus Danuiimicrobium aquiferis | reverse complement strand
ATCAAAGTGTTGCGGTCCCAATTTCAACAACTCTTGATTCGATTGTACCAGTGATTTCAAACCCGACAACGTCAACTATTTCCAGTACTACAGCGACGATTAGTTGGACGACAAATGAAGCATCTGATACTCAGGTTGAATATGGATTAACGACGAGTTACGGCTCGAGTACGACCCTTAATTCATCATTAGTGACAAATCATTCGCGGGATTTAAGTACGCTTCAAGCCTCAACCCTTTACCACTATCGCGTGAAATCGAAAGATGCGGCCGGAAATTTACAGACATCAGGTGATTATACCTTTACTACACTGGTTCCTCCTGACACTACAGTACCTGTGATCAGTGTTGTCACTTCAGCGAATATTACCTCGGGTGCGGCCACCATTACGTGGACTACGAATGAAGCATCTGATACGCAAATTGAATATGGGTTAACGACAAGTTACGGTTCGAGCACGACTCTCAATTCTTCTTTGGTGACGAATCATTCACAAGCGATAAGCACTCTTCAGCCTTCAACTCTTTATCACTATCGAGTGAAATCAAAAGATGCAGCCGGAAATTTACAGACATCCGGAGATTATACCTTTACTACACTGATTCCTCCTGACACTACAGTACCTGTGATCAGTGCTGTCACTTCAGCGAATATTACCTCGGGTGCGGCCACCATTACGTGGACTACGAATGAAGCATCTGATACGCAAATTGAATATGGGTTAACGACAAGTTACGGTTCGAGCACGACTCTCAATTCTTCTTTGGTGACGAATCATTCACAAGAGATAAGCACGCTTCAACCATCAACCCTTTATCACTATCGAGTGAAATCAAAAGATGCGGCAGGGAATTCGCAGATTTCAGCGGATTATATATTTACCACTCAATCCGCCCAGAGTGCGGCCCCCATTGGTTATTGGAATTTTGATTCTGTTACAAATAATACGATTTCGGATTTGTCTGGCAACGGAAATGCCGGTGCGCTTCAGGGTGGGGTGTCGCTGAGTACCGACCATCCGAATACCAATCAGTCGAATACAGGAAGCCTCAGTTTTGATGGCGTGAATGATTATGTTTCGACGACGACGTCGTTTGCAAACCCAAATGTGTTCAGTCTTTCACTGTGGTTTAAAACGACAACCACGACTGGCGGAAAATTAATTGGTCTGGGCGTGTGGCAAACGGGGCAAAGCCCTAATTACGACCGACATATTTATATGACCAACTCTGGACAACTCTATTTTGGGGTGTATACGGGGACAGTCCAGACAATCAATACGACGAATTCTTATAACGACGGTCAATGGCATCACGTGGCAGCCAGCCTATCAAGTGCAGGCATGCAGTTTTA
>MHFR01000067.1:0-10774 GCA_001804285.1 Candidatus Danuiimicrobium aquiferis | reverse complement strand
GGTTTAATCGACGAACCCCGGATTTACAATCGTGCGTTAAGCGCTCAAGAAGTGTTGGACCTTTCAAAAACTATTGCTGCGGTTGCTAAGCCGGTGGTTGATTCAATTCCCGCATTAACGAATCAAAAAACAATCATACTTTCCGGGACGAAAGCGGCGAACACATCGATTTGGGTGAATGGAGCGGAGAAGATTGCGGTGAATTCCTCGACGACTTGGTCCTGCAATGTGAACTTAACAGAAGGATTGAATTCGTTACAAGTTGCGGCGAAAGATGCCGTTGGGACTCAAGGTCCGCTGGTTTCATTGTTGACCACTCTTGACTCGATTGCGCCGACGGGTTCGGTTACGATTAACAACGGAGACTTCTCCACTGATTCTTTGGATGTGATGTTAACGCTATCGGCGTCGGATTCAAGTTCGGGTCTGAACGGAATGCGTTTTTCAACAGATGGCGGAAATGGGTGGAGCAATTGGGAGCTGTTTGCCCAAACAACCGTTGTGACATTGCCTGCGGGTGACGGCACGAAAGAAGTTCGGTTCGAGATTCGCGACAAGGCAGGCAATTCCTCCGTTTTTTCCGATACCATTACGTTTGCCGCGCAACCTGTAGGCCTTGCGGATGGGACGGCATTTTTTTATAGCAGCGGTATTTTAGTGAGCGAAACGACGCCCGACCATCATCAAGTATTTTACCGGCCGGACGGCAGTGTGTCTTCTTTTAAATATTCGGACGGGACGGAAATCCGCTATTTGAACGATTTTGCATCAAGCATTGAAATTATTTCTGACGCCGGGTTAATTGTAGAAACAATCTCTCAGCCGTCGGCCGACGCTTTTGATGAAACGAAAGCCATTTCGGTTTCGTTAGACGGAGGACTTCACGCCTTTTATCTGGACGGAGAACTTGTCGAAATCCGCACCTCGACCGGTATTCGAGTTACCAATTTCACGCTGAATGAGGCAAAAGAGATTCAAAATGCATTGATGACCTATCCGGACGGCACGGAGGAAGTTATCCGTAAAGGCACTCTTTTAAGAAGGATCAATCCGGACGGCACGGTTCTTGATTTTACGCCCAAGGGATTTGCAGTTCGCGAGAAATTCGAAACAGTGATTCAATATTTTAGTTATACGAAAATGTCACAAACTCAAATTGCCGGCACCAAGATATTTACTGCCGATGATTCCTTTTCCAAATACGATGAGTTAGGCATTCTTCGGGAAGCGAAAGATAAGAATGGCGATCATTTTGTCTATGACAGACAAAATCAAGGCGACTCGTACAAGTTAGTGCTTAACCGGCAATTGTCGTCTACTCCGGGCGAGAAAGGGCTTGTTGAAGCCATTTACAGTGAATCGGGTGTTCAGGAAAAAAATACTCTCCAAAACGGAACTCAAATCTTTTTTGAAAATGGGAAAATCAACCACATTCTCGATAGCCAGGGAAATGCGGCTGACTATAGCTATTTAGAAGATAACACTATTCTAAGCGGCCTTACTATTAATCATGCCGGGACAACATTCGAGTACGACCGATCCGGTTTTCTGAAAAGTATTGCAACCAGCCAGGGAACGATTGAACGGATTCAAGAAGATACAACCGGTGACGGAACCATTAGTGACGATGACGCTATTGATCTTATTTTAGAAATGGCGGGAGGGAACACGCTGAGTGATTTTGAGCTCGATAGCGAAGGCAACATCCTCCGCGGAATTATTACCACCAAAGAGGGAATTAAGCAGCGAATTGAAAATGGTATTTTGACCGGATTCGAAACGCTTGACGGCAAAATTTATGAATTGAGCGATTTGACATCGGGCGGCCGTGAAGCAGTCCTGAAAGAATGGAATTTTAAAGATGGCACGCGGGTAGTTTACGGTGGTGGCACCATATCTCAAATTCTTTTTCCCGACGGCAAACGGCTTCACACAATCGGTTTCGATGCGAATAAACAAATCGAAACGGTCACGGAAGAATTGCAGGATGGAACAAAAAAGGTCTTTCAGAAGAATAAACTGATAAAACTTGTCACGCCAACCGGAACGGAAATCTATTATGATAATACCGGGCTCGCCGAAAAAATCGTTTTGTCCGATGCGAGTGAGGAAGAAGTGTCTTATGAAAAAAGTGATACCGGCGTCGTCGAGAAAGTCATTTTTACCGGTGAGCATACAAGCCGCAGTTTTCGCCCGGACGGCACTCTTTTGGCGCTTTTAACGGATGGTGTCGGGGTCGAAATGGAGGGGCAGGAAATCTCGCGTCTTTTCACCCGCTTTGGAGATATCGAAAATCCACAATTTAATGAAGCAGATATTCTTTCGGGGGAAGTTATTTTAGCAGATGAGCAAAAACTGATTATTAGCAATGGTGAAATTGTGCAAGCAATTCGTCCCAATGGCACAAAGGTTAATTATGCAAGCGGGCGGATTGCATCCATTGAAACAGGAGGGAAGCTTTATACGATTACGTATGTGCTGGCCGGCAGTAACATTACGGATATGCATATTTCCGATGGAACAAACACCAATTCTTTGGTCCCTTATTTGTTGGTTCACTCGGAGTCGGAACTTGCCGAAATTCTTTTACCCAGATCTTTAAAGGACACATTATCTGATCGGTTTCAAATCCAATCCGGAATGAGCACCGGCGATTCTATTTTCGTGGCAAAGCTCAAGACTGATGCTGATCGGGAAACAGTTTACGAGCTCAACAGCGATTATTTTCCGGAATGGGTAAATATCGATAGCACCTATTTTAATCGTGATTATGGTCCATGGTGGCTGGCGAATACTTATCAATCGCTTCTTAACCTAACGCCCAATTTTATAGGACAAAGCATTCTTTTGGGACCGGTTTGCACTGACTACTACTACTGTAATTCTCCGGTTTTTGAATTACCATCTTTAACATCTACGCTTGTTGATCTCAATGGTGACCATTTGAATGACCGCGTATATATGATGGGAGAGAAATTAAGTTATTGGTTAGTGCAATTTAATAACGGAGTTGGTTTTGATAATCCCGTGCAATGGATTGGTGTGGATACGGCTTTTGATACGGGAAGGGCAAAGGATGGTTCGATTCGTTTTTATGACCAAGAACACCCCAGTGTATTGGGAACGCTGATTGATATGAATGGAGATGGGCTGCCGGATCGCATCCTGAAAAAATCTGACGGGAGTCCTAATTGGTATCTTCAATTGAATAATGGGGCCGGATTTGATCCGGTAAAAGAGTGGGGCGGTGTTGTTCATCCATTGCAACAGACAAATCCAAACGCTACTTTTGCTTTGGAAGTTCGAGACGACAAAGGAGTACCCGGAACGTCATGGGATGAAAGATACAATGCACGGCAAGAATTAATTGCGGATTTAGTCGATTTAGATGGGGATGGGTTACCGGACAGAGTGCTTCGTCCTTCTATTGCGCCGTTTGATCATTGGTTTTTCCAGAAAAATACAGGCTCTGGTTTTGCTGATGCTGTTTTGTGGGAAGGAGTTGACTCGGGCTTTGACAGTGATGAAAAAGTGGGCTCCTCGCTTTCTTGGTATTATCAATATCTTGGGCAAACTCCTCGAAGGGATCCGTATCAATTTCCGGCAGATCCCTTCTTCGGGAAATGGCATTCTTGGGGAGATGATTCTTCTTGGGAAGAGGTTTTGCAAAATGAAGGGCGTGTACCTCACATAGAACTATGTTATGCAAGTCTCATTGCTAATTTGTCAGATGTGATTGATATGAATGGAGATTTAAAACCGGATCGGGTATTGCTAAAAAGCAGAGACCCGAACAATCCCGATGCTCCCATAGATTGGTATGTGCAATTGAACAATGGGCATGGTTTTGAGACCGCTGTTTTATGGGATGATAATGTTCGTGCTCTTGGCGGAGTATCGGATAAAAAAATAACGTCGGCAATTAAAGTCATCGATTCATGGGAAATGCCTAGAAATATTTTAGTTGATGTGAAGGATGTTACGGGAGACGGATTGCCGGATAGAATTATCATCGATCATGATAACAAAGACGGGCAACCACAAGATACATGGTGGGTTGAAGTTAATACCGGTTCAACATTTGCGGCGGCAGTTTCCTGGACAGGAATCTATGGTGGGAATGCTTCCGAAACGTCCCTTGGGCAAGATAACGAACTTTTCCGTTCATGGGAGGCTAGTAGCCGAATATCCCAGACAAGTATGGTGCTTGAAATATCAGATTTGCGCGATATCAACGGCGATAAAATTCCGGATCGCATCATTTATAAGAAAGGCGAAAATCGCTGGCTGGTTCAATATGGAACGGGGCACGGATTCCTTCCGGTTCAGCAGATGAAAATTAATGCGATTGAAACATCCGCGGGTCAGATTAAGAGTTCGCGGTATGATTATTTGCACGTGAGCTTAAAAGCGGAAAGCGATTTACCGGCGGCGTCCGGTAAAGTTCGTGTGACGCTGGGTGATCCCGCAAAACCGGAAGCGTATCAAGAATGGGATGTGGATACTCTTACCGCAACGTGGAAGGATTTCTATCTTCCCATTAATCATGCCAAACAAGATGCTTCCGAAATCAAAGTTTCGTTTATTCCCGCCGGCGCTCAAAATTCAACTCCGATTTATGTGGATAACGTAACGTTTGTAGCGAATCGCCCTCCGGACGCGAAAGATTGGCTGAATGATCTGTTAACCGAAGAAAATGTGTTGGCGGAGATTCACTCAGAGCGTAATCAAACGCTTGCCCAATATTTAGGGCTTCGTGAAACATCGGAAACCATAAATTTCGACTGGGAAAAATTATTAACTGCTGAAACGCGGCTTTCGTTTGATCAAAATGGCGAGGCTATAGAATTTGAAACGCTTTACGGCTCGGTTTCAAAAGTTGAAGCAGGGCGTGTTGTTGAAACGGTTTTGCCCGACGGCTCGACGGTTGATTTCGGAGAAATTGACCCGGCGCATCCTCAATCGACGACGCAAACCGTTACGAAAAGTGACGGATCCGTTCAAACGATGCAGTTGAGTTACGGGCGTGTGCGGACTGTTTCGCGGCCCGGGAAAGGCCCGCTTCAATATTCATATGAGTTTGATGCGACCGGCAGAGAAATTACGGTCGTCCGGGATCCGGACACCGGAATGACGGAACGGTACCTCGATAATCAATTAATTTCCCGGATGCAGGCGAACGGTGTTGTTACAGGGTTTGAATATTCTGATCAGGGGATTTTAATTCGGTCGATGATTTCTTATAAAGGAAAGATTTATAATCAGTTTACTTATGAAACTTCCGCGACCGGCAATACGCTTCTTCACACAGAAGAAGGGGTTGTGGAAGAATATTCGCCGGACGGGAAAATTCTATCCCATACGACAACTGAAGGCTACCGGTACGCGCATACGTTTAGCCGCGCCAAGAAAGTCGTTACAACCATCCGGAAAGAAACTATTAATCTTCCGGATGGGACCGCTGTTTCGTTCGATATTCCGATCGTCACACTCGAAGATGATCCGGCAGGCGAAGAAGTTCATCGGGTCGAGTTGATCGGATATCGCGCGCCGACCGGAGAAACGATTTCCTATGAAAATGGACAGCTGAAATCTATTTTACTTGCCGACCGGACTGCGATTTCATTTGATCGTTTTGAAGTTCTCCAAACATTTAATCAGGAAACAGGCGCGACTCAACGGGAAATTAAACTGCTTGATGCCACTGTTTTTCATTCGGACGGGACGATTACTGAATATAGGAACGCCAGGCCTTTTTCTGTAACGAGCGCAACAGGGCGAGTGTTGTCGCTTGCCAAAGAAAATGGAATTTTAATTAATCCCGCTGAATCCGCTGCGTTTCATTTAACTCAGGCTGAAAAGCTGTGGACGTCGCTTGTTAAGTCTAAATGGGACCAATTTCAAGTTCCGGGAACACTGCCGACGCAGCTTGAGTATTCTATGGATGGTAAACTGGTCACCCGCCAATTTGCCGAAGGAGTGATTGAACTCTATGAGGATGGCCGTATTCAGGAAATCATAGCCGAAGACGGTGAACGGCTTGTCCTTTACGAGTATGACGGAGAAGGCAATCCTACGCAGATTGAACTTGGGGCTGCGAGGCGCAGGCTTGACACAGCCGTTCTGCAATTAAAGGCGGAAATTGAGGTTGAACGGGAAAAAGCGCTGTCTTATGTCGCCTCGCGCGAACAAGTCTTGAATCAAACGATCGAAAGTCAATACATGATCGCGCGAGACCGCCTGCTTGCGATTCGCGCTCAAATTGAAGCGGAAAAAAATAAAGTTGCTTCAATTAAAGTCAAGGGCAAGAAAGCCAAGAATATGGTTAGCGATGCGATTCAATCCATTCAGGTCGGAATTAATCAGGTCAACGGCGCTCTTGAACAATTGGCCAGGAATCGTGCGGACGCGCTTGAACAATTATCACAACAGGTACGGCAAGCGTCTGCTGATATTGAAAGTCAAACTCTTTCTGCTTACACCCAAATAGAAAGCGAAAGCCAGAAAGCGCGACGCTCAATATTAAAACAAGAAATTTCCCCTGTTATTTATCATTGGTACCGGAAAATTCTCGGAAGAGATCCGTCCCAAAATGAGTACGACGCTATTATTAATGCAGCAAATTATGATGCCGGAACTTTTAATTTGAATGGGCTTAAGGCTACCCTTCTGAATTCAAATGAATTAGTGGGGAGGCAATTAGAAGTTCAGCAGATCAAAAGTAGAGTTCAAAGTCTCCTCGAACAATATCTTTCACTTACGGATACCGGGAAAATTGATTTTGCCAATTCTCTTGGCGTTCAGACCTCAGAACTTATTCAAGTATCTGCTTCCGAAGCGAATTCTGTCTTGGAATGGCTGCTCAGTCGGTCTCTTCATTTCGGCCAATCCGCTTATATTGCTCTTGAAACGCTTTTGACCGATTCGGGGATTACATTTCAGAGAGTCGATCTCGCTTCGCGTCTGGTTTTAATCGATATTTTGACTGGCGTTATCACGCCATTTGAACAAGGCGACCTAGTGATTTCGTTATATGCGCTTCGTCGGGTTGCCGCATCCTATGGCCTTACAACCTTTGGTTTTAAAATGACTTATGACGCATTAAAGTCAATGTATGACGAGGCTTGCCAAGGCTCTCCAGATTGCCAATTCAAATTGATTGCCCATATTAATGGCGATCACTATGTTCTTATCACAAAAGTGACGGATACGGAAGTGACTTACAAAGATCCCGGCACCGGTCCGGAAAATTCGCTTGATCTTACGACATTGAGTAAGGGAGATTTCCTCGCCTCATGGATTGATCCGAAGAATCCGGATTCAGGTTTCGGCTATATTTTAACTTCTCGCGGTCCACCGGCTCATCTTAATCAAAATCAGATTCAGCAATTGATCACATCTGAGGAGATGGCCGTACGCGGCGCATTTTTCCCGTTTCTAATTCCTGTCTTTATTGCAATTGCCAAGGCTATTGCCGGTGCTGTTATAGCAGCTGTCGTTGCGGTTACGAATATTGTGTCGGGTTTAATAACCGGGCTCTCTTCAATATTTTCCGGACTCGGATCGTTTGTTAGCGGGGTATTCACCGGAAATTTTGCGGGAGCTTTTTCTATCCTTTATGCGGGAGTCCTTGGCGGTATCGGACAAATTTCGGGCGGCGTTTTTACTGCATTTGAGGCTTTGCATGCGGGGTTATTAATTGGAATTGAGGGAGTTGCAGCTTCCGTTCCGTACTTTGGCCCTGCATTGTCTTCGCCTATAGCGTCCTCAGCATTTTCGGGAATGTTAAAACTTGGTTTAACAGGGTTTTCCATCCAAGGAACCGGAGTGCTTTTAGACAAAGTCGGCGTTTCTCCGAAAATCAGTCAAACATTAATTAGCGGAGGGAAACTTGCGATTGGAGTTGGACTGCTTGCAACCGGAAATCCGATGGGCCTTAGTTTTGCGGCCGGCGGGACTTCAGATCTTCTGAATTTATATACCAACCTTCCTCCGTTGATAACAAGCGTTGTCAGTATCGGAGCCGCAGGGCTCGGCGCATTTGCGGGCGGGCTGATAGATATTCATACAATTGGCGGAGCAATGGCTGGTTTCAAGTCAGCATTACCATATCTTTCAATGGATCTTGCGTCGGCGGGATTTGTTGCTGTTGGCGATGCGCTGGGATTTGATCCTCGCATAACTTCGCTAATCAGTATGCCGGTGCGAATTGGCTTAGGAGCCGGTGTGAACAGTTTCTTGCATGCTAATTCATTTAACACAATGAGTATCTTTACGGCAATTAAAAATGGATTAAGCGTCGGTGCCAAATCGATTGGTTTTGATTTTGGTGGCGAGGCATATCATCCTATATTTGGGTCACTTGGAAGTGCGAATGTCCTGCAATCCATTGAATCAAGCATCGGAAGCAAAGGGCTCTTTTCTTCTGTCTTTGATGTTCTTGGCAGAGCCCTTTTAAGTCCTTTTAACGCTGTCGATTCTGTTGTCCGAAGTGTCTTAAGCGGTATTCATAATTTTTCAGACCTGATTCAACAAAAAGGCATTGGTGGCGCATTTGAATCATTGGCTCCGTTTATCTTTAGCCGGCAAACCATAGAGCGATTGCTTGCTTCAGGAGGAATCGGAGGCATGATTAGTACAGCGGCAAAGATTCTTGCTACTCTTGATGGCCAGACCGTTCAGGAACAAAAGTTGACGGATACAACTTCTCTTTTCTACGACCTGCTTGGAAATTTTATCGGGAAGAAAGAAAACGGTATAACGCAGATCGGAACATTCGGCGTCGATTCCCTCGGCAAGTGGGCGCTCATGGCCGGAAAAGTGATTGCGGCCATTATGGGCGATTACGTGTTTGCCGGTGAGGTGGAAAATGGGCAGCTTATGAAAATGCTCATCCGTGATTCCGAAGGCAATGTGGTTATTGAAGGCTCTGGCGGGCAAGTTGACGGTGTACAGATTGAAGGCGGGAAACCCATCATTATCAAAGCGCCGGAACAGGGTTCAGGGAATAGCAGCAGCATTTTCTGGAACATGATATTAAAAATAATCGGTTACGGAATCGATTTTGTGATCGACAGCGGATTGTTGGAGAAAGCAACGGCAGATTTGCTGTCAGATTCAACCGGTGGAAATATCGATCCAAATCAACCAACAGATATTGCTCTCTTGAACGGATTTTGGCCTTGTTTATTGTCGTGGGCATGTAATACCAATGCAATGCTTGAGTATTTCCGGGATAACAATCCCTTCCAAAATAAGCTAAGTCATCTGGGTATTTCCAACGATAGGATTAAAGAAGTATCTCTGTTTGGGGGATGGTTTGTTCAAGACGTTCTGGACTGGCTTTTTTCGAATCGTGACCAGATTCAAATTACGGAGGAATTTCGAAAGATTTACGAGCAATATCCCGATCACCCATTTGTTCCTATTGCTAATAGCGGAGGAGGATATCCCCTCCTTAAAGCGTTAAATGATCCGGCTAATGATGGGTTTGGGATCGAGACAGCCATCCTCGTGGGTGTCCCTACTCCGATTACGGAGATGAGTGCCTCGTCATTAGACAGGATCATTCAAATTTACGGATCGGAAGATATGTTTCTGGAAGAAAACGGAGCTTCTCTGGCAACCATTCCAGAAGGTTTTACCCACACAAGCAAGATTTTTGATACAATAAATATTGAACTTCAGGGAATCGGGCACGAGGATTATTTTTATAGCAATTCGGATATTCCAGTCTCTGAACTGCAGCAGAAAAGTTCAGATTTTATTGCAAATATGACATTTGCTTCGCTTTCGCCTATTACATTGGAGACCTTCTTAAATAACCTTGTTTTAAAGGGGATTGCAGTGCTTACTGAAGGACAAGTTTTGGATTTTCAGTTGGGTTATACGCATCGAATTCGAAATTACAATATTGATTTACAGAAATGGAGTTTAGAGAAAGATGAATAGACGCATATCAATAATTATTTGCATAATACTATTAGTCATTAGCATTTTGATATTTATGAGCTATCAAAGTATTTTTAGATATAAAAGCGGACCAGAGAGAAAAGTTGATACTGTCTTTATAGGACAGAAGAAATATTACGACTCTTTTAAACAATCAATGCAAAAAGCGGCTAAATTTTATGAACCTTTTAACAAAGCAAGTACTTTCATAGAAAATAACGAATATGGAGAAGCTCTAAAAGAGCTAAATGAGAGCTTAAAGAATGCAAGAGGTAACTTCCACAAAGGTATGGTATATGGGCAAATGCAAATGATCTATAACAAACAAGGAAATTTGCAAAAAGAACTCGAAGCTATCGAATTATGGTTTTCAACTGCTGGTGAAAATGCTAATCATCCGGAATTTGAACGTCGCGCCGCGGAAATCCGTCAACAGCTTGCAGCTACAAAGAAGGTGCCAGGCACAAAATGAAGGGACAGGGAAGAGGAGTGAATAAAAAATAAGATGGGACGGATATCACGGCATAATCTCTTATTTGACGATTGCTATGCACATGTGTTTTCAAGGTCTTTTAATGGGATGTATTTATTTAGGGAAGAATTAGAATTCGAAATGTTTAAGGTTCTATTGTCGGAATTGAAAGTGGAATATGGTTTTAAAATTCATCATTATTGTTTAATGAATACCCACTTTCATCTTTTGGTGTCAATTTCGAACGTGCATAGATTTTCGGAAGCATTAGCACAAATCAAATCTAAATATACGAAGTGGGTGAATCGGAAAATGAAACGGAATGGCCCGCTTTGGAGAGATCGTTTTAAA
>MHFR01000066.1:7265-18285 GCA_001804285.1 Candidatus Danuiimicrobium aquiferis | reverse complement strand
TTTCAAGGAACAACTAACAACTATGAAAACGATAACCAATTGATGCTATTCAACTTATAATGGGACAGTAATGAATTTATATTTAAAACCAAAGATCGAGTAGTAATTTTTCAGATAATAATGGCTCAAATATTGCAATGTATCAGCAGTGTTATAAGTTACAGAGTTTGTCATTTCCAGCCGACCGAAGGGAGAGCTGGAATCCAGAACGAATGGATTCCCGCCCTTAACAACCTATGGATTTTTCATAGGAAGTTAAGGACGGTACTGACTACCTAATAAAGAGTAATTATGTTTTCAATGTGAGTCAGTGCCGTTTTTCCGCCACTAAAGCGTTGGCGGATCCGACCGCGTTGTTTGGCGGACGCGGGAATGACAGTTTTTCAAAAAGGGAAAAGTGTATCTTATACTTCAAATCGTTCATTTAATCAATCATTGTTTCGGGTGCTTTTTAATTTAATTTCAATTAGTATAAAAGGTGTAACCCTATCGTTCTCAAAATTAATTTTCTTCTAAATAAAAACTTGATATTCATATGCAGATCATCGAAAAAACAATCCTGACGGAAACCGCAACAGACCGCATTACAAAATTTAAAATTCAATCTCCTCATATTGCCCGAAAAGCACTGCCCGGACAATTTGTAGTCCTCATGATAACGGAAAAAAGCGAGCGCGTTCCACTTACCGTTGTCGAAACGAACCCTCAGGCAGGGACGGTGACTGTGATTGTTCAGGAGATCGGATTCAGTACGAAACTTTTAGGAAAGTTGAATGTCGGAGATTCATTGTTTGCATTTGTAGGGCCGCTCGGGCATCCAACGGAGATTAAAAATTACGGGAAAGTGATTCTGGTCGGCGGTGGCGTTGGGATTGCGGAAATTTATCTTGTTGCGAAAGCATTGAAAGAAAAAGGCAATCACGTTGTTTCGGTTTTGGGAGCGCGGACCCACGCGTTGCTGATTTTGGAAAATGAAATGAGAAACGCATCGAACGAGCTTTATATCGCGACGGATGACGGCTCTTACGGAAGAAAGGGATTTACGACGGATGTGGTGAATGAACTCCTTTCAAAATCACGTTATGATATTGTGTACGCAGTTGGCCCGATTCCGATGATGAAACGGGTGGCGGATGTAACGAAACCTCATCAGGTCAAAACAATGGTATCTCTCAACTCGTTGATGGTTGATGCGACTGGCATGTGCGGGGGTTGTCGCGTGACAGTAGGCAACGAAGTTAAGTTCACTTGCGTTGACGGTCCTGAGTTTGAGGCGGATCTCGTAGATTGGGAAGAATTGATTAAACGTAATAAAGTATACGTTCAGAAAGAAAAACATTTATGCAAGATAGCACCAAACCAGTAGCTAAAACGCCGCAGAAAATCAGAGAGAAATCCATTTCGGAAAGAGTCGCAACATTTGACGAAGTCGTGTTGGGATATCAGGAGACTGAAGCGCTGGAAGAGGCTTTGCGCTGCCTTCAATGTAAAAATCCTGTGTGTACCAGCGGCTGCCCGGTCGGGATCGATATTAAGAAGTTTATCTACCAAATCACTCAGAAAGATTACTCCGGCGCCTATTTTACCATTAAAGAAAAAAATAATTTTCCTTCCATTTGCGGGCGCGTATGTCCCGCTGAATATCAGTGCCGGAAAACATGTGTATTCACAAAAAAAGGTTCGCCCTTTGCTTCCGAGCGTACGATTAACATTCATTTTTTGGAGCGGTTCGTGGGAGATTTTGGGATGAAGAACGATTTAGAAATCGCGTCAAAGTTTGACGAGAAATTTGGGGATAAAAAAGTAGCCGTTGTGGGTTCGGGACCTGCCGGTTTGTGTTGCGCCGGAGAACTTGCCAGGGTTGGAATCAAGGTGACGGTATTCGAAAGTCTTCACGATACCGGCGGTGTTTTGAGATACGGAATCCCGCCGTTCAGGCTTCCCAGAAATATTTTGGATTTCGAAATCGGCTGTTTAAAGGAATTGGGTGTTGAGATTATTCCCAATTTTATTATCGGGAGAACGCAAATGTTGGACGAATTATTTCAGGAAGGCTATTCGGCCATTTTTCTCGGGATGGGTGCGGGTGTTCCGTCGTTTTTGAGTGTTCCGGGAGAAAATCTTGGCAATGTCTATTCTGCGAATGAATTTTTAACGCGGGTCAACCTGATGAACGCATATAAATATCCCGAATATCATACCCCAGTTAATATCGGAAAGAAAATGATTGTGATCGGTGGCGGGAATACGGCGATGGATGCGGCCCGCGTCGCACTCAGGCTCCAGAAGATGAATGGAATTCCGCCCGCCACAACCATTTTTTACCGGCGGACGGAAATTGAAATGCCGGCGCGACGGCTTGAAATTGAACATGCGAAAGAAGAAGGTATTAAATTTGAGTTCTTGGTTCAGCCTGTCGGATTTTCAGGAGATGAGAACGGACAGGTCCAAAAACTTCGGTGTTTGAAGTGCGAGTTGGGCACGCCGGATAGTTCGGGCAGGAGAAAACCTGTTGCCATTCAGGGCAGCGAGTTTGATTCTGATTGCGATCTGGCAATTATTGCTTTGGGGCTTCAGGCCAACACGATTTTGACAAGCGTGACGCCTGAAATTCAGGTAGATAAGTATAAAGATGTGATCGTTGACAAAGAAACGATGCAGACATCAATGAGAGGAGTATACGCCGGCGGGGATATTGTCGGCGGCGAAGGAACTGTGATTGAGGCGATGGGAATGGCCAAGAAGGCGGCTCGATCCATCATACAGTACCTTGGAGAAAAGGCATAACAAGGGCACTTAAACGCGGGAAAAAAATTAACGGAGGGAAATATGGCAAGAGAAATAGAAGAATTCATGACAAAGGTGATTAATAAAAATACCGGAGAGACCGAGTTTCATCAAGCGGTCCGCGAAGTGATCGAGTCAGTGTGGCCGGTCATAGAAAAAAATCCGAAATATCAAAGTGCTAAAATTTTGGAGAGAATCGTTGAACCTGAACGCGTGATATTGTTCCGCGTGCCTTGGTTGGATGACAAAGGCGAGTTTCAGGTGAACCGCGGCTTCCGGATTGAGATGAACAGCGCCATTGGACCATACAAAGGCGGTCTTCGGTTGCATCCGAGTGTGAATCTTGGAATTCTAAAATTTTTAGCGTTTGAACAAGTGTTTAAGAATAGTTTAACGACGCTTCCGATGGGCGGAGGAAAAGGCGGATCGGATTTTGATCCGAAAGGGAAATCCGATAATGAAGTGATGAAATTCTGTCAAAGCTTCATGACGGAACTCGAGCGGCATATTGGTCCGGATACCGACGTTCCCGCCGGTGATATTGGCGTGGGCGGCCGCGAAATCGGATTTATGTTTGGCCAGTATAAAAGGCTTCGGAACGAGTTTACCGGTGTGTTGACAGGGAAGGGGCTGAATTGGGGCGGAAGCTTAATCCGGCCTGAGGCGACCGGTTACGGCTGCGTTTATTTTGTCGAAGAAATGATGAAAACCCGTAAAATGTCCATGGAAGGAAAAACCTGCGTTGTTTCAGGGTCCGGAAATGTTGCACAATATACGGTGGAAAAACTAAATCAGCTTGGCGCAAAAGCGGTGACGTTGTCGGATTCCAACGGTTTCATTTATGACAAGAACGGAATTGACGCGAAGAAGCTTGCGTATGTGATGGAATTGAAGAATGTAAAGCGCGGACGGATTAAAGATTGCGCAAAAGTACTCGGATGCGAGTATTTTGAAAATGAAAAGCCGTGGAAAATTAAATGTGATGCGGCTTTTCCGTCGGCTACACAAAACGAAATTGATGGGAAAGATGCGGAAACGCTTGTGAAAAATGGCTGCATTGCAATCGGTGAAGGCGCCAATATGCCGACGACACCGGATGGCGTGCGTGTTTTTCAGAAGGCGAAGATTCTTTATGCGCCCGGAAAAGCTGCGAATGCAGGCGGTGTGGCGACTTCCGGTTTGGAGATGAGCCAAAACAGCATGAGGCTATCATGGCCGAGAGAAGAAGTGGATCAGCGGCTACATCAAATCATGGTCGCTATTCATGAAAGCTGCGTGAAGTATGGCCAGGAGTCCGGCAATTACATTAATTATGTAAACGGCGCCAATATCGCCGGGTTTGTGAAAGTTGCGGACGCCATGCTGGATCAGGGTTTGGTCTAACGGGCTAAGTCAGAGCCGTCACGTTTTTCGGAACGGTTCTTTCCGAAGAGAAAAAGGGGCAGTTTCCGCTGCTTGATCAGCGTCGGGAACTGTCCCTTTATTTTTTTAAATTGGAGACGGCAGCGTATTCCGTCTGCTAAAATAGCACTTTAGTGAGGGATTGTTCATGATTTCAGTCAGTACTGGATTTGAAGGTTTAGACAAGCTTCTGACGAGTCTCCGGTTGGGCGATAACGTTGTTTGGCAGATTGATGACATTGACGATTACCGCCATTTTGTAACGCCATACGTTGAGCGTGCGGTCAAGGATGGCAGGAAAGTTTTATATATCCGTTTTTCAAAATATGAACCTCTTGTTCAGCCCGGGGAAAATATTACCATTCACCAGTTAGACGCCGCAAAAGGTTTCGAGTCTTTTTCGACTCAATTAAATAAAATTATCGAAGAAGCCGGAGAAGGCGCGTTTTACGTTTTCGACTGTCTGTCCGATCTTTTACCCGAATGGGCGTCGGATTTGATGATCGGCAATTTCTTCAGGATCGTTTGTCCTTACCTTTTTATTTTAAATACCATCGCCTATTTTTCGATTCTAAGGAACCAACATTCATTCAAAACGATTGCCCGTATTCGTGAGACGACGCAGCTCTTGATTGATCTTTACCAGCATAAAGGACGGTATTTTGTCCATCCTCTGAAAGTTTGGAACCGTTATTCCGGCACGATGTTTTTGCCGCATATCAAAAAAGATAATGAGTTTATTCCGCTCACGAACAGTGTTGATGTGGCGAATTTATTTTCCCATATCGGAGACAAGGGCGCCGAAAGTGCAAGACGGAGTCTTGATTATTGGGATCTTCTTTTCTTGCAGGCCGGAGAATTAATCAGGGAGGAATCCGCAACTGAAGAACGGAAGGCGATGTTCGAACGGCTTTCGCGGATTACGATCGGACGGGACCAGCGGATTCTTGGGCTGGCTAAGGAGCATCTCCATTTGGATGACTTATTGAATGTGAAATCCCGCATGATCGGGAGCGGATTTATCGGCGGAAAAGCTGTCGGGATGCTTCTTGCGAGAAAGATTCTTTTAAATGATGCGTCGTTTGAATGGCATAAAAAATTGGAGCAGCACGATTCCTATTACATCGGAGCGGACGTTTTCTATACGTATGTCGTGCAAAACGGCTGGTGGAAGTTAAGGATGGCACAAAAAACGCCGGAAGGATATTTTAAGGTCGCTCTTGAGATGAAGGAGCTTTTGCTTAAAGGGGAATTCCCCGAGGAGCTCAAGGAACAATTTCATCAGATGATAGAGTATTTTGGGCAATCGCCGATTATCGTCCGGTCAAGCAGCCTTTTGGAAGACAGCTTCGGAAATGCTTTTGCCGGAAAATATGAGAGCATTTTTTGTGCGAACCAGGGAACGCCTGAAGCGCGTTATAACGAATTTGTCCAAGCGGTGCGCCGGATTTACGCGAGCACGATGAATGAAGATGCACTGGCCTACCGTGTGCAACGGGGGCTTGATCAACAGGATGAACAGATGGCACTTTTGGTCCAGCGCGTTTCTGGTTCCTATCGTGGCAAATATTTTTTCCCCGATATCGCGGGTGTTGGCATTTCTTACAACACGTTTGTCTGGAAAGAGGGAATGGATTCCAAAGCCGGCATGCTGCGTTTGGTGCTGGGGCTTGGAACGCGCGCAGTTAACCGTGTTGAAGGCGATTATCCCCGTATTGTCGCGATAGATGCGCCGCTTTTGAGGGCGCATGCGGGAATCAAAGACACCAAGCGGTTTTCACAGCATCAGGTGGATCTGATTGATGTGAAAGAAAATAAATTTGAGACAGTTTCCTTTGATGATCTGATGCACGAGAAGTTGGATATCCCGCTTGACCGTATCGCGGCGGTCGATGAAAGCATTGCCCGGTCCGACGATATTACTGCCGGGGAGGCGCGGAAATCATGGGTGATTACATTTGACCGGCTTTTATCGGAAAAAGAATTTGTCGATACGATGAAGTGCATGTTGGGAACGCTCGAAAAGGCGTATGATTATCCGGTGGACACGGAATTTACGGTGAATTTTCGCAAGGACGGGATGTTTCAAATTAATCTGCTCCAATGTCGCCCGCTTCAAACAAGAGGCGTTGGAAGGAAAGTTGAAATTCCGAAAACGATTGATAAAGATAAAATTTTATTCTCCTCGAGAGGGTATTTCCTGGGCGGAAATATTTCCCAGCCGATCCACCGCGTGATTTTTGTGGATCCGAAGAAATATAGTGATCTGGTGCTGTCTTCCAAATATGACATTGCGAGGCTGGTGGGCGCGCTCAACCGCCAGATCGGCAAAAAAGAATCTCTTCCCACTCTTTTGTTGGGGCCTGGTAGGTGGGGGACGACCACGCCGTCGTTTGGCGTTCCCGTTTCATTTTCTGAAATCAATCATTTTACGGTCATGGGCGAGCTTTCTTTTACGAGCGGCAACGTTGTGCCGGAACTTTCATTTGGAACGCATTTTTTTAACGATATCGTAGAATCAAATATATTTTACGTGGCGATTTTTCTCGAGTTTAAAGACGTTATTTTTAATGAAAGATTGATTACCGGTCTTCCGGATATGCTTGAACAGCTGGTTCCCGAATATGCAAAATATAAAGATGTTGTTCGGGTTGTGGATGTGCGGTCGAAAAAAATGCGTCTGGTTGCCGATATTGTTTCGCAGAAACTTGTGTTGTTTGCGTTAGCCGACCCTCACCCTAACCCCCTCCCATAGGGAGAGGGTTAGGGTGAGGGGGTGAAATATTCTATGTACCAAAGTTTGGAGGTTTTATGAAATCCTATCGTGAATATTTATCGTTTAATACCAGGAAGAGACAGGAGTTTATTAACATTACTCCGCAAGTGGAGGAAATTATCCGCAAATCAGGCGTGAAAGAAGGATTGGTCCTCGTGAATCCCATGCACATTACGGCGAGTTGTTTTATCAACGATAATGAGTCCGGACTCCATCAGGATTTTTTGGATTTCCTCGAGAAGATGGTTCCTTACGATGTTGAGAAATACCGCCACAACCGGACAGGCGAAGACAATGCCGATTCTCATATCAAACGGCAGCTGTTCGGCCGGGAAGTGGTAGCGGCCATTACCGAAGGCAAGCTCGATTTCGGGACCTGGGAACAAATTTTTTACGGTGAATTCGACGGTATGCGCAAGAAACGCGTTCTCGTGAAGGTGATTGGGGAGTAGAGGAAGTCACCAGACACCGGGCACTGGTCACTGGAGAAATAAAAAGCTGGTCATTCCCGCAAGCCTTGGGCGGGAATCTAAGGTTGCTTAACATCCACAGATGTGGAATTGTCACTAAAACAATTAAATAATTCTATGGAGTAGTTTATGAACCGAAAAGTTTTTTGGCCAAACAAAGTTCAAGGAGTTTTATGGGATGTGTTTTACGGTTTTTTTGCTGCTTCGATAACTTATATTATGCCAAGGTTTGTACCTCATTGCCACGGATTTGCATTTGAATTAAAAGAATTTATCCTTTTTGTGTTGTTTATTGCACTGTATTCTTTTGACGCAGGCAAAATTATTATTGATGATGAATGTATATATCGATCTCCGAAGTTTTTATCCCGGTTTTTGGGAAGCGTGGTATCGCGAAAGAAATATTTGGATATTACTAATGGGAAAAACTGGTGGATAGGAAAGAGGATGATCATTAAAGAAAAAGAATCTTATCCGCAAGTTTTGATTTGGCATTCTCATTTCAGCCAATCTACGCGGGATGAAATCAAACGGATTTTGACAAATACAATTTCGAAGTAAAGCCTATGCTGTTTTTTTAACCCAAAATCGTAGAAAAGGGGACAGGTAATCGCTCAACTTGAGTTATTGCCTGTCCCCTTTTCTATGCAAGCGACTGGTGTCTAGTGTTCGGTGACTTATTTCTGTGCGCTTCCTAACGATTCATACACCAACGCGCTTACCAGCGTTTCCGCAACAATTTCATTTCCTCGCGGCGTGAGATGCCCGTCATAATCAAAATAGAGTTTTTCATCTGCATGGGCGCGAAGTTCGTTTAAGATTTTAATAAAAGGGATTCCGTTTTCTTTTGCGAAATTCTCGACGAGATTAAAGGAAAATAGATCGTCGTATAACTTTCCCTTTTCAAATCCCCAGAAGACTCGGCCTTCATTCCACTGATTCGGGCCAACCTGAATTCCGTAAGGATACATCACTAAAATAAATTGCGCGCCGTTTGCGTTTGTCAAATCGCGGCACATTAAAATATATTTTGCCGTTCGCGGGAAATGTTTTTTGATTTCCGCGGCTTTCAGGCTTCCGCGGAGGAAAATTTTTCCGTCCTGATCGATGCTTTCTTCTCCGCCGGTTGCGATAACGGCTTTCGCGCGTTTCCCTTCGATTTTTGCTTTCAAATAATTTTTCAAACCTAATTTTTGAATTTTTAATACCGTGCGTACCATTTTATTGTGAAGGTATTTGCACATGACGCTGTTCGCGCGAAGATAATTCCAGAGATTGAATTTCCCGTTTTCGTAATAAGGATTGACGGCGATGATATCCCCCGCAGCGTCTCGAACGGCCATTCTTTCGAAATGCCAGTCATCCCAAATATCCGAGAAATCAAGCATCATGATCACCATGTCGGGTTTGAATTTCTGGATTTCATCCCGGAACCGCAGATAATAAATGAGCGGCGAATAATGGCCGTGGCCGTCATTCACAATTTCGATTTTTTCCCGTGTTGGGTCAAGCTTTTGCTGTAACAGGAAAGGGATCGTTTCATTGTCTTTTGCACCGACACCAAAGGTGAATGAATCGCCGACGATGAAAATCCGTTTTTGCCCCGGTTTTTTCGCCTCATCCATTTGAGGCCCGCGAAAACCAAAGTTATTGATATGTGCCGTCACATCAAATTCGCCGGAGACGGACGAAGCCATCCGAAGTTCAGAATTGGGCTCGAGCGCATGATGATATTTCGAATTCATTTTGCCGGTGGAAATTTCAAGCGCGTCCGCTTTCCGGGTGAGGCGAAAGATTCCTTCGGCGACAAGGAGGACGATGATCGTGACGAAAAGAAGCAGCAGCAAATTCTTAAACAAGTTTTTCATACAGGCATTGTAGAAAGCCGGGGTTGAAATGTCAAATAGTGTGATGGATAGAAACAGTTTCATAAGTCCTCATAAGTGTCATTCCCGCATGCTCTTAGCGGGAATCCACAGATAATGGATCCCCGCTTTCGCGGGGATGACAAACCTTATGAAACCACTTCTAATGCTTTGCGGTTTCGCTGATGCGTTTCAGAATCCTTTTCATGCCTTCCTCAAACACTTCGGGAATGGGGAGGAGACTGACGACAATATACGCTTCTGCTTCAAAATCGAAGAAAAACCCCGGATGAACGTAAACGTGGTCTTCTTCGAGAAATGTGAGAACCCACTCATTCTCGGTTTTGATTTTGGGGACTTTTAAAATCGCGTACCAGCCGCCCTCTGAATTTAAGAGGCTCGCGGGATGAGGTTTTGATAGCAAGCTGTGCAAGAACAGCCTGTTTTTATTTGTGCGCGCCAAGATTTCTTTCTGAATGATTTCGCGCTGCGCAACCCATGTTTTCATGCAATTTTGAACGGGCGTGCTGACGGGTAAATAGGTGTCTAAAATCATTTCTAACCGCTCGCTGGCCATGTTTAAGAATGAGCGCGGTCCATTCGCGACGATCCAGCCAAGTTTCATTTGGGGGAGGCCGAATGCTTTCGAAATTCCGTTCAAGGTGAAAGTCGGCGTGGTTTTGATTTTGGCCAGAGACACCCGTTCGCAATTTGCGTTAAAAGGATAATCGAAGAAAACTTCATCGGAGATAAGCGCAATCAAGCTGCTTTCCGCAAACTCGACGATTTTCTCTAATTCTTTCGCTTTCAGAAAAGAGCCCGTCGGATTGTTTGGGTTGACCAGAATGATGGCTTTTGTTTTTTCGTTGCAGGAGGAAATTAAATGTTCCGTACCAATATGCCAATCGTGGTCGTAAATAAGCGGATAAGTTTTTAATTCCACGTCATTTAAATCCGCGAGAAAATGAAACAAAGGATAACTCGGCCGCGGAACGAGAATGTTGTCGCCCGGATTCGCAAGCAGGCGAAAAAGGAATGAATAGGCTTCGCTGGAGCTTGACGTTAGAAAAATTTGCGAGGAATCAACAAAGATACCGTTTTGCCGGTAATAGTCTTCGACAATTTTTCGTGTGCCCAGCATTCCTTTCGGATCGGGCGCGTATTTCAAATTGGCAACCATATTGAGAGGATCTAAAATGGTTTCATTCAGATATTCAAACCGGCATTCGGTCGGATTTGACTCGGACAGGTCGAAGACAGGTGTTCCCAGAGCTTTGAGAGCTTGAAGGCGGTCAGCGATTTCGTTTTGCTTTAAATTCCAATTGGTTCGGTTTGCGAACATAGTGCCGGTATTTTAGTGCAGAGAGCACATGCGTACAAGGCACAAGTTTTTAGAGTTTGATGTATATTTTTTCCTTCCCCTTGATGGGGGAGGATGTCCACCTAACATCCGCCAAAATACGCGTCGGACTCGCCGCGCTGTTTGGCGAGAGCTGGCGGATCCGCCGTCCTGTTGGGCGGAAAGGGGGGAAGGAAATTCGCTGAATAATCTACAAACCCTAGACAAGTTTTGAATATAAATGATGGATAAGAATTTGTTTTGATTCTCATTCCTATTCAGGCGCATTTGACTTTTTAAAGAATTTATTAAGTGATGGTAACTACTAATCAAAGCTTAATTTATGGTGAATTCCGAGGGGGATAAGGTGGCAATCGGGGTG
>MHFR01000066.1:0-7254 GCA_001804285.1 Candidatus Danuiimicrobium aquiferis | reverse complement strand
ATCAAAGCTTAATTTATGGTGAATTCCGAGGGGGATAAGGTGGCAATCGGGGTGCCGATGGGTTAATATTTAAACGGGTGAAAACCATGAATATCAAACGGGGCTTGAAAAATAACTTTGGGTTTACGATTGCGGAAATGATAACCACGGTTGCGATTGTGGGGATCATGACGTCGATCGGGATACCGAGCTATCTTCAAGCCCGAAGAAATACAAATATGGAAATGGTCCGCCAGCATATGCGGCAGATCAGCGAAAAGATGATCGAGGTTTTAGGGAAAAAAGGGAAGTTTTCTTGTGCTGCGAATTCTTCCGATCCGACTTGTTCAGATGAAGCCAAATGGCCGCTTATCGGTTCATTCGATCCGGATGAACAGGCGATTACCGCGAGTTTGTCAGCAATTGACAATTTGTGTTATACCACAAACGAATATTCAACAAATGATTCGCGGACGTCTTACGTTTTTTGCTCCTCACCGAAGCTGGATTCATGCGGAGCGAATGCCGGCAACAAAAAATTCTGTGTTCATTATGATCCGCAAGTATCAGCTTTGTTCGCGCCGGGCATGGTTGGTGAATTCAATACATGGGAGGCGCTTCCTAACCCACCCATGTCGTCTGCCTGGATGGCATTTTTGTACGACCCGGTAAACATAAATTCTTCCATAAATACTTCCTTCAAAACACTGGAATTACTTGCGAGGAGTCTTGAAGTGATATCCATGTATAATCTATATGGAACGACGCCAAATTCTACTGGACCGCTCAATTCTTTCGTTCAGAGTGGTTATGCATTTTCTCAGTATTTGAGGTTTTCCAAACAAGATGAAGCTCGAGTTGATGGGTATTTAAAACAAGCGAACGAATATTTTCTCTCAAAAGGGATCCAACTAATTGCAAGAGAGGAAAGTTTGCAGGTTTATAATGCAGATGTAATTAAAAACTTAGGCGCCGACTATGCCGGTGGAAATAGTTTGCTTGCTTATCAGGGGGAAGTTTATACGGTCAGTTTTAAGTTTGAGCGTCCGACGGATGTGCCCCCGGGCGGCGTCAATGAGTGGCTTAATAAGACACCGTGGGCACAAGAAGCCCTAAATTGCTTCAGCCAGAACTTTTTGGAATACTGTTGATTTCGTGATCTTCAGACCGGTTCTGAATTACCCGGTTCTGGGTAGGAGGACGTTACCTTGAGGACAGGCAGATTTGTGGAGAGAAAAATAATGAATAAAAAACGAGGTTTTACGTTACCCGAAATCATAACCACCGTTGCGATTGTCGGGATCGTCACGTCGGTTGCGATTCCGAGTTATCTTCAGGCGCGGAAAAGTGCGAATATGGAAATGGTCCGCCAGCACATGCGGCAGGTCGGTGAAAAACTGACGGAAATTGTGGGAAAAAGCGGGAAATTTCCAAAGCAAGAAGACTGGTGGGAGACAATGAAAACATCCGCCGATCCGGATGAGCAGGCGATTACCGCAAGCCTTTCCGCGATTGATAATTTATGTTATACGACGGATGAGTATTCGACGAATACAGCACGAACATCCTATCGATTTTGTTCCGCACCGAAACCGGATTCATGCGGAAACAATGCCGGCAATAAAAGGTTTTGTGTGCACTATGACGCTCAAATGTCCGCTCTATTCGCGCCAGGAGTTGTCGGAGAAGTCGGTATGTACGATAACATACAGCAACAACCGATGGAGTGGATGTCGCCGTTTGCTGAAAATTGGACAACTTTAGCGAACGGGACGGCGAGTGTTGCCAGCAAAATAAATTCAATCGCGGATGTCGCAAAATGGCTGGAGTTAAAGGCAATGCAAGAATATTTTGATTATTATGAGGATCATGGGCATGCACCATCGTACCAATTATGGCAGGACATTCTCAGCAAAACAAGCTATGCCCGTAACATTTATTTTCAGGGGAACGACGGAGAATGGTTAACCCAAATCGGTGATCACCTTCAATCCCAAGGAATTACGATGATTGTCAATAAAAATCCGACAAACTCGATAGATTACGTGAATAGCGAAATCGATTTTTATTGGGAAACTTACGGTGGTCCCCCATCATCTTGGCCTTACAGTTCGAGTAGAAATCTTTCGTATATTTCGGAAGGTGCCAATTATTATCAAATATCATACGAGTTTAACCGTCCTCCGTTAGAACAAGAAACCAAAGCGGAATATGTGGCGACAAATCCGTGGGTACAGGAATATTGCCAACGTAATGATTGTTCTGGTATGGGTTTTGGCAGCTGATGACTTTCGAGAAATCGTTGATTAAAAATAAGAATAAAAGATAAGAAGATAAGAGAACCGTTTGAAAAAGCAACACTTGTTTGATTGGGATTAAGTTTAGAGTTTCAAGTTTAAAGTTCAAAGTTAACTTTTATTTTTGAGACCAATTCTCGATTACCCGGTTCTTCGTCCTTGACCATTACGGAATAACTCATTAAGATAAAACCATGAGTTATTCAGTCACCAAAACCATTCATTTTTCCTACGGCCACCGGCTTTCCGATTATGAGGGCGAGTGCCGGAATTTTCACGGGCATAACGGAAAAGCGGAAATCGAACTATCCTCCGATTCGTTGAATCAATTCGGAATGGTCCGTGATTTCCGGGAAGTGAATCAGGTGATGAAAGCATGGATTGACCAAACACTCGACCATAAACTGATTCTATGGAAGAATGATCCGTTGGCGGCGCTGCTCAAGCAGCAAAAAGAACCGTTTTATGAGATGGAAACGAGGCCGACCGCCGAAGCGATTGCAAAATTAATTTATGACGTTGCGATTTCTAAGGGTTTTCCGGCGACGCGGGTCACGTTGTGGGAAACGGAGACGTCGAGTGCGACCTATCATGGATAAATTGAGAAGGTATATCTATAATGATCAATGACCAAATCCGCAATGACGCAAACAAGTCCAAAGAAGATAAATTTCCAATTGGAATTTAATTCTTTGGGATTTCCTTGGCCATTGCGTGCTTGGACATTTGGAATTTAATTATGACACACCAGTCCAAACTCATCCTTCTCATCGGTCCTGCAGGTTCCGGAAAAACGCAAGTTTGTACGCAAGCATTTGAAACTGCGATCCGGTACCGTTTCCAAAAGTGCCAGGTTCAGCCGCAAACCATTTCTGAACCCGGCACTTTTGGAAACGGTACCGGGCTTTTGTTAGCAGATGATTTATTTTTCCTTCTTCCCACTGCCGAACATCGTTCGCGAGTTCTGGATCTTGTGTTGCGCGGGGGCCTTCCCGGTTTTTTTCATTCCCGGATTACCACATTTGACCGGATGCTTGCCGAATCTTTGAAAGTGAGCGGAATCGAATTCGCGTCAGAGGTAACGCGGCGGCTTATTTTAAGAGAGGTGTGTGCGCATCTTCCGTTTCAATATTTTGGCGATGCCGCGAACACCAAGGGTTTCTTAGACCTTGTCAGTGAATTTATTGCGGAGCTCAAGGAATTTCTGATTACGCCTGAGCGGTTCAAACAATATGCGGGGCGGCTCGCACAAAAATTTCCGGAATTTAAATTGAAGTATGAGGATCTGGTTCTCATTGACGAAGCTTACGAAAAGGAACTTCAGGCGCGCGGGTTAGTCGACCGCCGCGATTCATTGCGGATTCTGGATGAAGGGATTAAACGCGGCGAATTTCACCGCCCGCAAATATCCAAAGTGTGGATTGACGGATTTTCGGATTTTTCGGAACTTCAGCTTGCGTTTATCGGGTTTCTGGCCCGCCATTCTGATGAAGTGACCGTGACGCTAACCATAGATCAGGATTCATCGCGCCGTCCCGCGCTTTTCCAAACCGTAAGGGAAACGTGTTTGGCGCTTCAGGACATGGGATTCGAAACACAATTTGCAGGAAATCAAAATCATCGCGCGAAGACGGAAGCGTTGGGATATTTGGAAAGGGAGTTGTTTGTGGATGGGCAGGCTAACACCGAATTCCTGTCATTCCCGCGAAAGCGGGAATCCATTGTTCGTGGATCCCCGCTTAAGACATGCGGGGATGACAACCAAAACGAAACATGCCAATCTTCCATCCAAATTTTTGAAGCCACCGGCCTGTCCGGCGAAATTGAAATGATCACCCGTGAAATCAAACGCCTCTCGAAATTGCATGGTTACCATTACAGCGATATGGCCGTCATCCTGAGAAACGCAGGCCCGTATTTGAGTGTTATTCAAAGTGTTTTCCGGAAATTCCAGATTCCGGTTGAAATTCACGAACGCTTGCGGCTGTTAACGACACCGGTAGCGCGGACCGTTATCAGCATCCTTCAGGTTTTTTTGGCCGGGTGGAACCGGAAAGATTTGCTTAATTTTTTAAAGTCCAGTTATGTCCGTAAAGGGAGCGATGACATTCCTGCGCTTGAACTGGTGGCGCTTCAAAAAGGGATTTTCAAAGACCGCGAATTTTGGCTTAAAACATTTCCGGAATACAAAATCCTGAACGATATCGCGCGCTTCGAAGATGAATATTGGAAAATCAAAACCGCACAAGGATTTTCAGCGTGGCTCAAAACATTGATGAATCACTTTGGGCTACTGGAATTTCCCGATTCCGCAGATGAAAAAACGAAAATCGACCGCGAAAGTGTGCGGCGGATCATGCTGCTACTCGAAGAGTTGAAAGGGAAGCATTTGAAGACATTTTTGAATTCTACCAATGTCATTCCCGCAAGTTTCTGGCGGGAATCTAAGGACGATGGATCCCCGCCTAAAGCGTGCGGGGATGACGCAATGGCGTTGGGTGCGTCTCAGGAAAATACGCAAGCGCCTCGCCCGCTTGCCGGCAAGGCAGGCAATGACATTGCGCGTTTTCTCGTCGAAGAATTTTTAACTCTGACCGAAGTCGATCTTTTTTCGGTCCACAGCCGCGATAAAAACAAAGTCCAGCTTTATAACGTTTCGCTCGCGCGGCAGAAAGAATATAAAGTCGTTTTCCTGGCAGGGCTGCTTGAAAAACAATTTCCCCTTCAGGTGAAAGAAGATCCCGTCCTTTCAGACCGCGAGCGGCGGGCGATTGTCGAGCATGTGAAACAAGGGAAAAATCAACCGGTCCTTCGCGAACGTTTGCCGCGCCAGGCATTTGAGCGTTACCTATTTTATCTCGGAGTGACGCGTGCGAGCGAATATCTGATTTTAAGTTATCCGAGGTTTGACCTCGAAGGGAAAGAAGCGCTTCCTTCATTTTACGTTGAAGAAGTCCGGCGCATGTTTGGCGATCAGTTGCCAGTCAAGAAACAGCATGTGACGCAAGTGCTTCCGGACTGGCAGGACATCGCAACGCCCGAAGAAGCAGAGCAATTTGTCATTCACGAATTCTGGTCTCTTCCGGCGGAAAAAAGAGATCCTACGCGGAAACGGATCACCTATGCATTGTATAACCGGCTGATTCAGTTCCCGGGTTTTCAGGTACTGCTCGAACAAATGTTCAAATCCGTTGAGGGGAAAATTACCGATCCGAAAATCGTGCCTTATTTTCTCCCGCCAAAAGGCCATTGGAGCCCGACGACGCTTGAAGAATATGCGGAATGCCCGTACCGGTTTTTTAGCCATCGGCTTCTTGCACTGGAAAGCCAGGAAGAAGGAATCGACATCCGCCGGCGCGGGACGATTTTACATGATGTACTGGAGAAGTTTTTCGCCTGGCGGCGAGACTTAAAAGACGGCGTTGTCGGGATTGACGAGGCCAAAAATTATTGCATGAAAATGTTCGATGAATTGTGGGACAAAGAGCCGCTTTCCGGGGATCGGTTTTACAAGATTGAGCTTGAACGGAAAAACATGCAGGAAATGATCAAGGATTTGCTGGATGTCGAAATCGTGAAGAAGAAGCCGCCGATTGAAGGGCTCGTGCCGCGGCATTTCGAATATCAATTTAAAGATTTTCCGCTGCCCGGAACGAAACCGCCGGTTTTGCTGAACGGAAAGATTGACCGGATTGATGTGGATGCGAGCGGGAAGTTTGCGCTTGTGATTGATTATAAAACGGGGAAGCCGTTTTCGATGGGGGCGTTGGAAAACGGCACTGCGCTTCAACTTCCATTTTATATATTGGCGATTCGCGAACGGCTGAAACTGGAGCCTTTGGGCGGGCATTTGTATTTGCTTCGCGAGTCGGCGTCGAAAGGGTTTCATCATGAGAAGAATCTGGAACGTGCCGGTGTGAAGACGCAGAAGCGGAATAAGTTATCGGAAGCGGAGTTTGAAGAGCTGCTTCATCGTGCGGTGCGTTTTGCGGAGCGGTATGTGGCGGAGATTGAGGCGAGCCGGATTCCGGTGATGCCGCGCGAGTGCGTGCCGTATTGTCCGTATTCAACAGTATGCCGTGTTGAGAAGTGGCGCCTCGAACATATTTACCGTGAGATCGAGAAACAGGATGAAAAGAAAAATGTCAAAGCAACTTAATCAGAAACCTTTTGCTTCTCCGCCAAACAGCTCGGCGGATCCGCCAGTTTGCTGGGTGGACGCTCCAGCAAAAGGTTTCTGATTGATGGTGAATTGCTTGGTAAAAAAAAGCATAGAAGCGGTTTCATAAGTTCACTTAAGTGTCATTCCCGCGAAAGCGGGAATCCAGAGTTTTTTATTGAAATTATTTAAGGAAAAAAGCTGATGAGAAGAAAAATGCCAACTCCTGACATCTTTCTCCGCTTCGCTGCGCGCGCCGATTTTGGGCCAGCCGCCCAAACGAAAATCGACGTGCTCACCCTGAACCGAAAAGATTCCAGCCGAATCTTTTCGTTTCAAAGGCGCTCCGAAAGATGCCAGGAGCTGGCAAATAAGATTTTAATAGAGGATGAAATTTTGATTCCCGATTTTTTCATGAAAGAGGTGAATAATGTTTAAAAAGAAAACCGTTTTTGTTTTGGGGGCAGGTGCTAGCCATTCTTATTCTTATCCCACAGGCGGTGAACTTACGAAATGGGTTTGGCAAGAAATTTTGGAAACTAACATAAGTTTTAGAAATCTGATTGCTAACTCTAAGATGGCACATTTAAGAGATTGTTTTGAAAGAATGGCGACAGATTTAAGAGATAGTAGTGTTGTAACTATAGATGAATGGTTGGCTAGAAATACAAGTTACATTGAAGTAGGTAAGATATGTATTGCTCGACAAATTATTGGGAAAGAAGCGAACAATGTTCGTTGGATAGAAGATGATCTTCCCCCGAAAAAGTGGACACAACGAAGAGTTGGTTTTAGTATGACAACCGGCTCAAAATTTGG
>MHFR01000065.1 GCA_001804285.1 Candidatus Danuiimicrobium aquiferis | reverse complement strand
TGACAATTGCCTCCTTTTGCAATTATCATCGGCAAATTTAAGATTTAACCATTGGGGTTAAGGAGAAAAAACTCCCCGACCCCTCAACTAATTATAACCTGGCTGATGTGTTGACAGCAGTGTCAAGCGGCGCAACCATAGGTGCGGATTACGTCCAGAACCTGAACGAAACCGGTCTGAGGACTAAACTGACAGAATACGCGACGGCTGTTGTTGCGATGTTTCGTACGCAATATCCAAATAATGATGTGAAGAGCATCTATGGCGGAAAGAAAATTATTGAGACGCATCTCGAGACATATGCGGCCTCGCTTCCGTTTCCTATGACGATCGATGTGACTAGCGATGAAATCGGAGCTCAGTACCAGGCGACTTTGCGCATTCAAGTGGCCGGAATTGATTATACGTCTAATACGGTGGACCTTGGCAATAAACGTTTGACCATTACTTTTACACCGTCAGATTTTCGTCCCGAGCTTCGTTTGGACGGAACATTGGTTGCGCAGGGAAATACAACCACACCCGGGACTACCTACACTGCGACTATCAAGATTGATCACCCCTACCCGGCATCAGGCGGCACTTATTCGGATCAGACCGGAACGTATGATGTCAAAAGCGGAAATTATACGTTTGCGATTGTGAGTACATTTGGTTATCCCGGCGAGAGATTGATTGCCGGCCACCAGGCCAAGATAGATGAAAGTTTGAATTCGGGATTAACCGAGACGTCAGAGCAGGTGATGGGTGAAGCGCTGAATTTAGTGGGGCTTACATGGGTACAAGAGGAATACGCGGCTAACGATTTAATTAAGCTAAACAAAGATATGTATACGATTCATCATCACGAAATCGGGATGGTGGTTCAAACGGACAGCTATTTTGTGGATTTTAGAAATGGCCTTGTTTCCAATCTGAGTATGGCGGCTGTCATTGACAATTGGGAGCTCAAGTCGCTGTTTGAATCAACGAACGCTGTTTCAAGCGGTCTAGAACACGGAGTCCTTGAGCAAATCATGAATCCGGCAAATCCGGCGGCGTCTACTGTCAACACGCTTTGTAATGCGAGTCAGCTTGGGTACAAAATTTTTAAAGCGACCGGCAGTAATTTTGCCTCGATTTCCCCCCAGCTTCAAAGTTATTCGAGCGGCATGATCAGTTATTATCAATCGCGGGTGAATAGCGGCAGAGAACTGATTATTCCTCAACATGGCTATTTGAGCCTGGGAGGCGCTTGGCATGGTTTTGGATTTATCGATTATGATGATGCCACAAGAGGCAGCATTGGCTTTATGATCACGGGTGGGTTTAATGGCGGCTATTCTTCTGATTTCGGGACGATTCCGCCCGCTGTTGTCTCTGATTATTGGAAAACCGGCTTTCCTGATCTTAGCATTCAAATGTCTACGATGAGTTTTAAATCTTATGAGCCTGTGGATATGGCAAGCGGGGCATATCTGTTTGATCATGTGGATCTGTCGCTCGGCGGGGCGGCGCCAATGGGGCTTGCGCTCAACCGGTCCTATAACAGCAGTAACCGTTTATCGAACCGGAATGTTGGCTTTGGCTGGACCCACAGTTACGACATTTTCCACAAACGCACCGGCCAGGGCCGGCCTGGATTAGGAAGCCGGACTCCGGTGGATGCGGCGGCGGTGTTTACCGCGTTGTTTACTGCGAATGAGGTCTTGTATAACCGGAATGATTCGCTCGGCTGGATGACAGTCGCATTAATTCAGAAATGGGCAGTTGACCAGTTAATTGATAATGTCGTGACGGTTTATTTCGGCCAGGAAGCGACTGAATTTATCAAACTGGCCGACGGAACATATGCTTCGCCGCCGGGCCAGACGGCGAAATTAGTTGATGATGGCGATGGCACCTTGAGTCTTCGGGAGCGTTTTGGCGGACGCATGGATTTTGATGCAACCGGACGGATTGCGAGCTCTCGCGATGTGGACGGGAATGAACTGATATTTGCGTATTCGGGCGGCAAGTTATCAACCGTGACGGATGAATTCAACCGGACGCTTACATTTTCTTATACCGGTGAGGAACTCACGTCGGTTTCAGATTCCGAAGGGCGTTCCGTGATCTACGGGTATGACGGCGACGGTGATTTGGTGACTTATACCGATCCTGAAAACAAAGTATGGCAGTATGGGTATGATGAGTTGCACCAGATGACGAGTTTGACGAATCCGCTAAATATCACGACAGCGGTGAATGTTTATGACAGTGAAGGCCGCGTGGAGACGCAGACCGTTCCGCGCCAGGGCGGCGGGACAACCACTTACAATTTTTATTTCTCTGGCTTTCGCAATGCGGAAGAAGATCCATTCGGAAGGCAGATGATTTACCATTTGGATGATAAGGGTAGGACGGTTGCGCTTGAAAATGAATTGGGGTTCAAGAATCTGATTTTCTTTGATGGCCAAAATCATGAAATCCAGACGACCGATCCGAGAACCAATAGTACTTATGTTACGTATAACGGTGATCACAATGTGACGAAAACAACCAATGCATTGAACCGGGAAACTTTGTTTCGATATGATCCCCTATTAAGACTGGAGGAAACGGAAGATCCTCTCAATCATATTACCCATTTCGATTATGATTCCGAACATCACCTGACTTTGACTACCGATGCCGAGAATATCGACACAGGTTTTGACTATTATCCCAACGGGCAGATCGAATTTTCGAGAGATGGCCGTGATACAACGACCACTTTTTCCTATGACAACTTTGGCCTTCCCGAATCAACGCAAGTGGCGCTCCGGCCGGTGATACAATTCGATTATGATCCTATCGGGCGCGCACAAGAGCTTACTGATAATGAAAACGCGCTCACCCAGTTTGATTATGACAAACGAAGCCTTCCTCTGAAAATTACAGACCCGCTCCTGAAAGAAATTATATTTACCTATGACGATGCCGGCCGCCTCTTCACAAGAAAAGATCGCAATAACTACACAACGAGCTATTCATATACTCCCTCCGGCAAACAGGACACGGTGACGTATCCGGATCTTTCCACCGTTCATTTTACCTATGATCTGCATGATCAATTGACCGACATGACAGATTCGCTCGGGAATACACATTTTGTCCGCGATGAGCTTTACCGCGTGACGTCAGTGACGGATCCGAACGGATTTACGGTTTCGTATGGCTACGACGAAGCGGGGAATGTGACGAAGATCACGTATCCGGGAAACAAAGACGTGATTTATACGTATGATGAGCTTAATCGCCTTGAGACCGTGACGAACTGGCTTAGTCAGGTTGTGACTTATTATTATGACGATGCGGGACGGCTTGACTATTTTACGCAATTTAACGGGATTACGACGGATTATGATTACGACGACGCAAACCGGCTCACGTTTCTTCAGCATAAGGACATAACGGCGAACCGGACGATTGCGAGGTACACCTACACGTTGGACGGAAACGGAAACAGGGAAACGGCGAAGGTGATTGCGCCTGTTTCTCTCGTGATTAACTCTTCCGTCAACATTCCATATACGTACAATGAGAAGAAGAACCGGCTGGTGAATGCCGGCGGTTACGGATTAACGTACGATGACGAAGGGCAAATGACGTCTATGGGACCGATCGGTCTGAGTTATGATTACGAGCACCGGCTCGTGAGCGTGTGGAATTCAATCTACGCCTATGACGGTTCCGGCAATCGTTTGCGGGCAACACACAATGGCGTTCAAACGCGGTACATTTATGATTTGAGCGGGAACTTGCTTGCGGAAGCTGACGTCAACAATAACATTATCGCTTATTACGTTCACGGATTAGGTTTGCTTGCGACAATCACGTCTGACGGCCAGACATTTTGTTATCATTTTGACGCGAGCGGCAATACAATCGCCGTCACCGATCTTTCAAAAGTGGTACGGAATGCTTATGCGTACGAGTCGTTCGGGCTTGTTGTGGAAGATAAAACTTTCGACCAGCCGTTCACGTTCTCGGGCGAGTTCGGTGTGATGCAGGAACCAAGCGGTCTCTATTACATGCGTGCCCGTTACTACGACCCCGAAACCGGCCGCTTCATCTCCGAAGACCCCATCGGCTTCGCCGGCGGGGATGTGAATCTGTTTGCGTATGCCGGGAATAATCCGGTGAATAGAATCGATCCTTTTGGGTTGGAGCTCCGAATCTATTCGTCAGACGCTTTTGGGAAAAAAGGAATTAATCATGCTTTTGCATGGTCTTCGGAAACTGGATTAAGTGCCGGAATGTGGGGTTCTTCAGGTTCCGGGGGAAATGGTGCTGGGTCGCGAAATAGTCCGTACAAGGTTGTTACAAATCTTAATGGATTGTCCGAAGCTGACGCTATTGCAAGAATACGAACATATCCCGACTGGAACAAGGGCATATGGTTCCCAATAATCAATGATTGCCATACCCAACTGGAAAAAGCTTTTAATTATGCGGGGGTGCCGTATCCAGGAGCGCCTGAAGGAAGAGTTGATGATAATATCCAATCACGTGTGATACAAGCCATCCGGAAGAATGTTTAGGAAATCGGTGTAGAATGATGGGAAGCCAAATGAAATGTTTTAAGAAATATTTATTAAATTTATTTTTGTTTTTCATTTGTATAACGATATACACTTCCTGTGCTCAATTCTATGTAACCTATATGTTTACCTATCCTCCCGGGAGTAAACCCCACGAGAATAATTGGGCATATATTGGTGAGGTTTGGTTTTCGCCAGTAGGCAAAAAACCATATCCAAGTTATTCAAAAAAACACGTAGCTATTTTTGTCGAAGACAAAGAAAAAAATAATTATCTTAAAGATAAGTTCGATGTCGAAGGCGCAGACCTTTTAGCAAAAGCGACTTGGGATGTTTTTGAACAACTTACGATAGTTATATATGAGGAACGTTATGAAGATACGGGTGGCGAGTTCAATAAAAATCATCTTCGGAAAGAGCCGAGAGATATTTTGATTTTGCGATATCAGTTTGATGATAAGACGAAAAAATTCAAGCGAATCGAGTATAAGAAGCTTGGGTAAAAAAATGCAGGCGTTCTGCAAACGGACAGCACAATCGCCATCACCGATTTTTCAAAAGTAATCGTCCATACGCATACCGCATACCGGACCCCGTCCGGCGGGGAGGGGTTAGAGTTAATTTATCATTATGACGGAACTTAAAATTTATGACAATTTTGGCCTCCCTGAATCGGTTCAAGTGGCGCTCCGGCCGGTGATACAATTCGATTATGATCCTATCGGGCGCGCACAAGAGCTTACTGATAATGAAAACGCGCTCACCCAGTTTGATTA
>MHFR01000064.1 GCA_001804285.1 Candidatus Danuiimicrobium aquiferis | reverse complement strand
TCGGAGGGCTTGAAAAATAAGGGTTTCTTCAATCTACTTCACATAATACAATACTCAACATAATACCTTTAATGTGAGTCAACTCGTCCTCTTGCCATTTTACAAAAAATCTTGAGTATCCTCGATAAATCGGGCATACTATCCGGCCTATGGCAAAAACTTTATTCGACAAAATTTGGGATCAGCATGTGGTGAAGGCATTCCCCGACGGGACAGCGATTCTTTATATTGACCGCCAGCTCGTCCATGAAGTGACGAGCGCGCAAGCTTTTGAAGGATTGCGCCTCACGGGCCGGAAAGTGCGGCATCCGGAATTGACGTTTGCGACGATGGACCATAACGTGCCGACCGACGACCGGAAAAACATTAAAGACCCGATCGCCAAAGAGCAAATCGAAGCGCTGACCCAAAACTGCAAGGAATTCCGGATAAAACTCTACGACTTAAATTCCGACCAGCAGGGTGTTGTTCATATTATCGGGCCTGAGCTTGGGATTACACTTCCCGGTACGACAATCGTTTGCGGGGACTCTCACACGGCGACGCACGGTGCTTTTGGCGCACTTGCGTTCGGCATCGGGACCTCGGAGGTCGAACATGTTTTGGCGACGCAATGTTTACTTCAACGACGGCCGAAAAATTTCAAAGTTGAATTTACGGGCAGTCTCAAACCTTTTGTGACGGCCAAAGACATGATCCTCAAATTGATTGGGATCATCGGAACTGCCGGTGGTACAGGGTATGTCATTGAATATTGCGGTGAAGCAATCCGCAATTTATCGATGGAAGAGCGGATGACCGTTTGCAATATGACAATCGAAGCCGGCGCTCGTGCCGGGATGATTGCGCCGGATCAAAAAACATTTGAATATATTTCAAATGAAAACCGGCCGTTTGCGCCGAAAGGAAAAGTATTGGAGGATGCGATCAAGTTTTGGGAGATGCTGCCATCGGATTCGGGGGCGAAATATGATCGTGAACTTACGATTGACGCAAGTTCGATTGTTCCGCAAGTGACCTGGGGAACCAGTCCGGGAATGGTGACGGATGTGACGGCTCAAGTGCCCCATCCAAAGGAAGTTGCCAATTATAATCCGGGTGACGTTGAGCAAGCGCTTAAATATATGGGATTAAAAGCCGGCATGAAGGTAACGGATATCAAAATTGACACGGTTTTTATCGGCAGCTGTACGAACGGACGGATTGAAGATTTACGGCGGGCCGCGCAAATTTTGAAAGGACGAAAGGTGGCGAAAGGTATTCGGGTTTTGATTGTGCCGGGTTCTCAAACGGTGAAAAAAAATGCTGAAGTTGAAGGATTGGATCAGATTTTTAAAGATGCCGGTTGCGAGTGGCGAGAGTCCGGTTGCAGTATGTGTCTTGCGATGAATCCGGATCAATTGAAAACCGGGGAGCGGTGCGCTGCGACATCGAACCGGAATTTCGAGGGACGGATGGGAAAAGACGGAAGAACCCATCTGGTGAGTCCGGAAATGGCAGCTGCGGCTGCGGTAGCGGGGCATTTTGTGGATGTAAGAACTTGGAAATGAAACTGCCCTCACCCTAATCCTCTCCCACAGGGAGAGGGCAGGGGTGAGAGGCGTTTGAAAGTGAAAGTTTTGAATGAAACCGTTTGAAACATTCAGAGGATTGGTGGCGGGGATTGACCGGGCGAATATCGATACCGATCAAATTATCCCGAAGCAGTTTTTGAAATCGATTAAACGAACCGGGTTCGGAGAAAGCCTATTTTTTGATTGGCGATATCATCCGGATGGTTTGCCAAATCAGGATTTTGAATTAAATCAACCAAGATTCAAAGGTGCGTCGATTCTTGTGGCCCGCAATAATTTCGGCTGCGGTTCAAGCCGTGAACACGCCGTGTGGGCGATTGCACAATATGGGTTTAAATGTGTAATTGCGCCGTCCGGGGAAAACTCCGGCAGCCGTATTCCCGCGTTTGCCGATATTTTCAGGAATAATTGCTCCCAAAACGCCTTGCTGACGGTTGAATTAACCGAGCGTGAAGTCAATCAAATCTTCCAAATGGTCCATGAACATCCCGGCCTTGAAGCTGCCGTCGATTTAGAAAAACAGCAGGTTGTTTTCTATCCCAAAGATAAAGTTTTTTTCCATTTTGATATTGACGTCGCCGTGAAAGAAAGACTTCTGAAAGGGTTGGATGATATCGGGTTGACCTTGCAGTACGAAAAAACCATCAGGGAATTTGAATTAAAACACAACACCTACTGCTCGTGGAAATGAAGACTGACAAAAAAAGGGGACAGGCATTCTGTCAAATAACTCAATGCCCGTCCCCTTTTTTCCGCCTAAAGCACATGCGGAGCAGTGCTGCTTCGCTGCATGCGGGAATGACACTGTTAGTTTTTTTATTAGTCTCCTGCAATCTTTTGTCCTTTGCTCAAGAATCTCCATGGGATATCCTCAATGGTCGCGATAAAGAAATTGTGAACGCATTTCTCGAAAAAGCAAAACCGTTAATAACCGAAAAACAAGAAAAAGGGATCGCGGCGTTGCTTGTTTTTAGCGAGTTATTCAAAGGATTGAATGAAGAAGATCGTATTTTTTTGGAACGGGTTTGCTTGCTTTCCGGCATGGGTAGTTGCACAGACATTGAAATTCAATTAGAAGGGACATCTCAGAAAATCAAATTTATTCCGATTGAAAACCAATCATTTTCAAAACAGAATCTTCCCGAGAAAATTCCGACGCAATATTTGTCGGAAAATGTGTTCGAAACATATGCGAAAATGATGAAGCGGATGGAAGAAAACATTGGGACTAAATTGTTGGTGGAATCAGGTTACCGTTCACCCGCATATCAATTGTATCTTTTTTTGTCTTTTTTACCGAAACATGGCTATTCATTGATTGAAAACCAGAGATGGAATGCGTTGCCGGGGAAAAGCGAGCATGGGAACCCCGTCCGTCAAGCCGTTGATTTTATAAGCGTAAATGGTGTCAATGGTGAAGAAAACCCCGAGGATTTCACAGCCCTTCCCGAATATCAATGGTTAAAACAGAACGCTGCAGATTTTGATTTTGAATTATCCTATCCTGAAGAAAGCAAAGACGCCGTTTTCGAACCGTGGCATTGGAGATGTATAAAAAGTCAAAAGTGAAAAGGAAAAAGTCAAAAGGGAAATCACATCTTTTAACTTTTGAATTTTGACTTTTTACTTATCGTAGGCTTCCTTGATCCATTCATCCAGAGTACCGTTTGGATTTTGAATCACGTCTTTCGTGAGAATAAATTTTTCGCGAGGTTTCCGGTTTTGGATCAACTTCAATCCATATTCGTAGTTAGACAATAAATTAGCCAGCCATTTTTCAGCGTCATGTTCTTCGCTGAGGACTTTCTCTTCAATAGTTTCGCGAGCCGAAAGATCAAATCCGATTAAAACATTTGTTCGTTGCGCAAATATTTCTTCAAAACGGTCGATGGATCGGAGTATCTGATCGGTTCGGATTTTACGTTCTTCTTTGAGGAGCTCTTGGACGGTTGATTTGGGATTGAGAACCATCTCAGGGTTGAGTGTGAATTCCCGGATGTTACTTGACGGGAGTTCGTATTTAAGATCCCGGAAGACACGTTCACAAATGGTGAATAGTCCCCGCGCTCCGGTTTTTTCACGTGCCGCGAACTTTGAAATTTCCCACAGGGCTTTTTCTTGCGGATGGATGCTGATGTCGTATGCGCTGAATGAAGACAAGTACTGCGCAAGAATCGATTCTTCGCAAGCCGTGAGGATTTGATAAAGGTCTTCCTCATTTAATGGATCACATACGACGCGAATCGGCAGGCGTCCGATAAATTCAGATTCAAATCCGAATTCGGTGAAATCCTGCGTTTTCGCTTCTTTGAGAATATTTGAAGCGGAGGCAGAATCTGTTTTCTTGGGCTGGCTTCCAAATCCGATGTGAGATTCTTTGAGGCGTTTTTCTATGATGGGGCGAAGCCCGTCGCAGGCGCCGCTTCCGATGAAAAGAATATGTTTGGTATTCACCATCGGTTTCTGGATTTTTCCGCTTCGCTGAAAATCAAGCATCCCCTGAAGCTGTGATTGAATATCCTGCGGATTCCGGAGTGGGATTTCCGTTTCCTCCATGATTTTGAGGAGATTTCGCTGAACGCCGGCGCCGCTCACGTCACGGCCCTGCGCATTGGGAGCAGAGGTGATTTTATCGATTTCATCCATGTAAATAATTCCGTATTGTGCCAGTTCAATGTCGCCGTTTGCTTTATGAACCAGATCGCGGATTAAATCGTCCACATCGCCGCCGACATATCCCGTTTCGCTGAATTTGGTTGCGTCGGCTTTGACAAAGGGAACGCCGATCAAGTCGGCGAGGTGCCGGATCAGATAGGTTTTTCCGACGCCGGTTGGCCCGAGGATTAAAATATTTTGCTTCATGTAATTTTTCAAACCCTTTCCATTTTTGGATAACCGAATGTGATTGTAGTGGTCGCAGATGGCCGTCGACAAAACCCGCTTGGCATCTTCCTGTTTGATTACGAAGCGGTCGAGATATTTTTTGACATCTTTTGGCTTTAGATTGAATTCGAGAATTTTATCTCGCTTCTTTTTCTGTTCTTCATCCGTTTCCGGTTGCTTGGGTTCGGCGGCCGGATTTATGCGCGGCGTGACTTCCTGCATTAATTTTTGAACCATTTCAGCAAGATCTTTCTGCGTTTTCTCAAAATCTTTATTGTCTTTATGTTCGTCGGCCATTTGGCATCCTCATTTGGCGGTATTGTATAGCAAAAAAGTTTCAAATGTTATAGGAAAAAAATGTCTGTATTTACCGATAATTTAAGAGATAATATTAACCAGAGAAGTCATATGGCCAAGACTATTTTAATTGTCGATGATGAACCTGAATTTTGTAAAATGCTTGAGTCCCGGCTTTCAAAAGAAGGATACGAAATCATTCTTGCGGGTGACGGAGAATCCGCGCTCCGGAAAGTCAAGCTTTTCAAACCCGATCTGATTATCTTAGATGTGTCAATGCCCAAAATGGATGGCGGAGAAGTTTATCAGAAACTTCAGGAAAATGTGAAAACCCAAAAAATACCGGTTATATTCTTAACCGCCCTCAAAGCGAAAGAAGATGATTTCAGTTTGGGATACGATGTCGGGCTTTTTACTGTTTTTGCGAAGCCGTTTGATCCGAAAGAATTACTGGGGACGATTCGGGAAATGTTGGGAAAAGCCCCCCTTTAAAACGAGAGGAACCATCATGAGCGTTCAGAATCCGGAAGATTTTTCTCTGTCCGGACGTATCGACGGGTTAGAGAAACAAGTTTCGGAGCTGCAAAAGACAGAAGCCCGCCTCAAATCACTCAATAAAATATTGTCTGAAAGCGAAGAGAAATTTCGGCGTCTTTTCGATATGTCCGGCGAAGCGATGATGGTTTTGTCGGAGGATGGTATCTTTTTAGATTGCAATTCCGCTGCGCTTGATTTGTATGGGTGTAAAGAAAAAAATGAATTCGTGACCAAAACACCCGCCGATTTTTCTCCCGAAAATCAACCGGACGGCGAACCGTCGCAAATAAAGGCACAGAAAGTCATAGCCTCAACGATCCGAAAAGGTTCCGGCTTTTTCGAGTGGACGCATAAGCGAAAAAATGGGGAGCTGTTTAGTACAAATGTCCTTTTGACGCAAATCCATCTTAAGGGGGATTCGGTTATCTATGGAATTGTTCGTGATATTTCGGCCCCGAAAAAAATAGAAGAACAGATTGTCCGGGAAAAAATATTCTCGGAAACTTTGCTTAATTCTCTTCCCGGCATATTGTATATGTTCGGCCCTGGCGGGAAAATTGTCCGCTGGAATGAAAATTTCGAGCGAGTCACTCAATATTCCGCTGACGAAATATCCCGTCTGCGCCCGGCTGATTTTATTAGTACATCGGACAGGGAACAAGCCCTCCTTCGTTTTAAAATGATTTTTATGACCAAAGAACGCGCGATCATGGAAACGAGAGTGCTGACAAAACATGGCCATGAAATTCCATATCTTTTTATCGGCACTTATTTAGAAATTGACGGATCGGCGTATGTGATGGTAACGGGAACGGATCTTACCGAACTGAAAAAAACAGAAACCATGGTTCAGGAAAGCCAGGAGCGGTTTCACGGCGCTTTTATTTCCAGTTCGATTGGAATGGCTATTGTTTCTCTCGACGGCCGGTGGATTGAAGTGAATCATTCGTTGTGTGAAATTGTCGGATATTCTGAACAGGAACTTTTTAAAAAGGCTGTCCGGGAAATTACACGGCCTGATGATATTGATTTGGATGCAGATGCCATGCAACAGTTATTGTCAGGGCTGATTCCGAACTATCATATCGAAAAACGCTATATTCATCGAAAAGGTCATGAGGTTTGGGTGTCGATCAGCATTTCTCTTGTGCGCGGCGAAAAAGAAACTCCGGATCATTTTGTGTATCAAGTGCAGGATATCGGCGAGCGGAAGCGGTATGAGGAGATGCTGCGGCAAGCGAAAGAGTACGCGGAATTACTATTTCAATCTAGTCCTAGCGCTATTTTTACTGTGGACAGGAGTCGGCGTATCACGAGTTGGAATAAACGCGCGGAAGAAATTACCGGCTATCGGGCGGATGAAATCATGGGCAAAGAATGCCTTGTTTTTGCCGGATCTCCGTGTGACAAACAATGCCGCCTGTTTTCGGGTGCCAGAGAAAAGTCTATGGTTTGCATTGAGTGCCGTATTTTAACCAAACAAGGCGAAAAGAGATTCATTTCTAAGAATACGGATTTTCTAAGAAATGAAACGGGTAAAATTATCGGTGGTATCGAAAGTTTCAATGATGTTACGGTGCTGAAAAGAATGGAAGAGGATTTGCGCGCGAGTGAACAGCGTTACCGGACGCTTGTGAAAAACATTCCCCTGAAAATATTCTATAAAGATATTAACTCTGTTTATCTTTTGTGCAATGAACAATTTGCACAGGATTTAAAAGTTCAACCCGCTGAAATCAAGGGCAAAACAGATGATGATTTTTTTTCGAAGGAAATGGCGGACAAACATCGGGCAGATGATCTGAAGGTAATGTCTGCTGGAGAAAAGCTTGAGACGGATGAGTCTTATTTTCTTAATGGGCAGGAATTTTTTATCCACACTTTAAAAACACCCGTGAAAGACACGGATGAGCGAACGATCGGCGTTCTTGGAATTTTTTGGGATATTACGGACCGGAAAAAAGCTGAGCGGGAATTAGAGGAAAAAGTCCGGCAGCTCGAAACCTTTCAAAAGGTTTCTATCGGCAGGGAATTAAAGATGGTGGATATGAAAAAACGATTGAAAGAATTAGAGAAAAATTCAGGATTAAAAGGTAAAGAGTGACCAGGGACTTCTGAAAGGGGATGTGTGATTACGATCTATTTCTTCTACGGCCTTTCATTTTTGGTGATGGGTATCATTATTCTTTCAATGGCGAAAAAAGAAGATTTTTTTTATTGGTTGAAAGATATTTGGCTGCTTGGACTCTTCGGAATTACGCATGGATTGAATGAATGGATCGAGCTTTTGATTTTAAGCGAAGGCCCATACAGTTCTGTCTTTCTTCGATTGCTGAACCATCTGCTGTTGCCCGGGTCTTTTGTGTTTCTGGCTGCTTTCGGTTGCCAGGCGTTATCCCGGATTGACCGGCGAATGCGGTGGCTGCATTTGATTTGGGTGTCGGGATTGCTTGGCTGGGTTTTAGGATATATCAAAACACGTGAGTTTTTAATTCCGGGGATACTGGCCCGCTATTTCATCTGTTTTCCGGGAACGATTTTTTCCGCGATGGTATTTTCCCTCGTTATCTTCCGGCAGCGTTCAATCAAATTATCCAAAATCGTGATGGCGAATCTTTGGCTGATTATCCTTATTTTTCCATCCTATGGTTTTCTAAGCGGTCTTGTTACGCCGGAAGCGAACTTCCTTTTAGCCCAAACTTTAAATTATGAAAAATTTAAATATGTAACCGGTATTCCGGTCCAGTTTTTTAGAATGGTTTGTGCCATTTTTCTTACCGTTGGTTTCGGCGGAATTTCCAGTCTATTTATTTATTCGGGGCAAGAATTGAAAATCCGCGGCGGAATCAAAATGAAATTTGTTTTACTGATTGTTGCTCTCGGGATTTTGATTTTAGGTTGTGGGATCGGGATGACTTATCGGACGAGTTACCAGATATTGCGGCGGACGATTATCCAAAATTATCTTCAGATTGCACAAATGACAGCACGAACTGTCGAAGTGAGTTTTGATAATGACGTCAAAAATATCGAAGAACGGTTAAAGAGCACATTTTGGAGGAGCCCCGTTATTGAAAGTAATCTTAAGTATGTTTCTTTATCGAGCCGGCAGATTCAAGGTTATTTACTTGCGATAGATCAGGAATGGATCAAAGCGCCTCAGAACGATCTGCTCGTGAAAAATTATTTAGGGAATCAGATGAGTGTCAGGTTATTTGAGTTGGCAGAGCATAGTGAAAATATTGGCGAGATTTTTTTGACGGATCAATACGGCGGATTAGTTGCTGCTTCGGGAAAAACGTCAGATTTTTATCAGGCAGATGAGGAGTGGTGGCAAAAGACCTACGCGGATGGAAAAGGGCGAGTCTATTTCGGTTCCGTTGAGATTGACGCATCGACCGGTGTAAAGGGGCTTACGGTTGGGCTGCCGATTAAAAAGAACAATGGAGAAGTGATTGGTGTCTGCAAAATGTTTATTGACATTAATCATTATTTTACAAAGCTGGAAAATTTCAAAATCGGGAAAACAGGGCATGCCATGTTGCTCGATCAAGACGGCAGTATGTTGTATGACTCGGATTTGTCAGCTTTGGATAGAGGAAAAATTTCGCAGGCTGAATTTAAAAGAATTTCCGAAAATACGGATGGGTGGTTCATTTTGGAAAGAGCCGGAAGCAAAGGAGAACAGATGTTTATGGCATTTTCTGTCGTTGATTTTGAAAAAGTGGTTGAAGAAAAACGGGTCTGGCGGGTTTTAATCGGGCAATCGGTCAAAGAAGTTTTTGGCCCGTTGGATCGTTTGTTCTTCCGGTATTTTATCGTGGTGATAGTGATGGTTATTATCATGTCTTTTTTGGGAGTTATTTTTGGTGAAAGATTGTCTAAGCCGATCGTTGAACTTTCAAGAGCGGCCGGACATATTTCAGAAGGAAATTTGGACTACCGGATTCATATTCGCTCCAATGATGAAATCGGCCAATTGGCACAGAGTTTTAACCAAATGGCTGTCAAATTAAAGGAACTTTATTCAAATATGGAAAATCAGATCCGACGAAGAACTTCTCAACTCGGTGAGGCAAAGGAAATTCTGGAAAGAAGGGTGGAAGAACTTGAGCAGATCAATAAAGTGACGATCGGCAGAGAGCTTAAAATGGTGGAATTAAAAAAAGAAATTGAGCGGCTCAAGGAAAAATCGAATGAGAAAAAATAAAAGATTACTTTCGAATACCCTCTTGAGTCTTTTCCGAGGCGTTTCCATTCGGGCAAAAACAATATTTTTATTTTCATTGTTGCTCTTTTTTGCCGTCAGCACGATCAGTTTTTTGAATTTTAATAACAGTGAAAAAATGCTGGAACGGCAAACTTTCGAAGGGCTCGGGGGACTTGTTAAATCTAAAGCCGACCTGATTGATCATCTATTTCAGCACAATTTTGAAGTGGTCTCTTTCTTGGCATCACAAATGAAGTTACGGGTTTTATTGACTGCTTTTCCGGAAACCCGTTTAAGAATAACAGGGAAAAAAGCTCAAATCCGGAAAATCCTTAATACGGTGGTCGACGCATCTCCTTCCTTGGTGAATCATATTCATATCATGGATGTTCAAGGGGAAGTGCTGGTGAGCACAAAAATAAGCGAAGAAGAAAGCAATTTTTCGGGTACTCCGGAGTATTCAAAGGGGAAAACGGATCTTTATTTGAGTGTTCCGTATTTTGACCGTAAGCAGTATCGATATTCGATTTCCGGCCCCGTGTTTGATCTAAACGAAAATACGAAGACCGTTATCGGAATTTTGACGGTTGAATTTAAGGGAAATAAACTCTTGGATATTTTAAGTGATTATACCGGCCTTGGGGAAACAGGCGATCTTGTTTTGGCGAAGCGGGACGGGAATGACATTTTTTTCTTAAATAATATGAGATTTAAACCCGGCGCGGCTTTGCACTGGAGAATGCCGTTCAATACCCAAAATGCAAAACCAATCCGGCTCGCTTTGTCTGGGCAAAGCGGAATTACCCGGGGGCTCGATTACCGGGACATTGAGGTTTTATCGGGTTACCGGTATTTGGAACTATTGGATTGGGGGTTGGTTGCCAAGATTGACGTTCGTGAAGCATTTGAACCGATGTGGCATTTGTTGAAAGAAATAATTCTAATGGGTTGTTTTGTTTTAATGGTTGGGATGATTGGCTCATTCTTTTTTGTCGGAATGATTACAGATTCATTGCGTGAATTGCGTGAAGGGGTTGAGTTGATTGCGCGGGGGAACTTTGCTTATCGGGTGAATATTGATCGCAGAGATGAGATCGGACAACTGGCTTCGACATTTAATCAAATGGCGGAAAAATTAGATCAATTATATACGGGGCTCGAAGAGAATGTGCGTTTAAAAACAAAAGAGTTGGAAAATACACTTGCGAAAACCGAAGCGCAAAATAAAATTCTCATAGACACAAAGACGGCCGTTCTCAATATCTTGGAAGATCTGGACGAAACCCGCCGGGATTTGGAACGGCAAAAGGCGGACCTGGAACAAGGCAAACGTGAACTTGAAAAAGCGAATAAGGAACTTGATAATTTCGTTTATACGGCAAGCCACGATTTGCGCGCGCCGCTTCGCGGGATATCTTCCTTTGCGAGTTTCATCGAGGAAGATTACAGCGATAAATTGGATGCGCAAGGCAAAGATTATTTGAATGAGATCCGGAAATCCACAACGCGAATGGACGAATTAATCGAAGATCTGCTGGAGTTGTCGAAGATTTCACGGATCAAAAATCCGTATGAAAATGTTCCGATCGCTGATTTGATTCAGGAGGTCAAGGTGCGGATTGAATTTGATCTTCACGATCATAAAAGTGAATTAATCGTTTCCGGCGAGATGCCCGTGATTTATTGTGACCGCATTAAAATGACAGAGGTTTTTTTCAATTTGATTAATAATGCCATTAAATTTTCTTCCAAAATCGCGGGGCAAACCCCCAGGGTGGAAATCGGATGCCGGACTGAACCCGAAAAGACGGTGTTTTATGTGAAAGATAACGGAATCGGAATCGACCCGCAGTATCAGGAACAAATCTTTGAGATTTTCCGGCGTCTCCACACGGAAACTGAATACGAAGGAACGGGTGCCGGGTTGAGCATTGTCAAGCGTGTGGTCGATGATTATGGCGGGAAAATATGGGTGGAGTCCGAGCTTGGAAAAGGCGCGACTTTTTGGTTTGAAATTCCGAAGGATTTGAAGGAAAATATAATTTAAGCGTTATGTAAAAAAAGGGGAGGTGAATCAAATGTCAGATCAAACAATGGAAGCCAATTTGATTACGCAAATCGGTAAACCGATCAATATTCTGTTAGCTGAAGACAATGAAGCCGACGTTAAAATTACGTTGCGCGCATTCGATAAAGCCAGATTAAAAAATAATATTTTTGTAGTTCGAGACGGAGAAGAAGCCCTCGATTTTATTTACCATCGCGGGAAATATTCCGATGCCACCCGGTATCCAAAGCTTGATTTAGTTCTCCTTGATATCAAAATGCCGAAGGTCGACGGTTTGGAGGTCCTCAAGAAATTGAAAAGCGATCCCGTTTTTAAAATGTTACCCGTAGTGATGCTGACCTCATCGAAGAATGAGCAGGACATCGTCACCAGCTATATGGATGGCGCTTCGAGCTATATTCCGAAGCCGGTGTCATTTCAGGAATTTATTGAAGTGGTGAACGGATTTAATTTTTATTGGCAGATTATTAGCAAACTGCCTGACGGCTTTTAACCTTTCGGGGGAGTTATTGTGAATCAGAAAATCTTGATTATTGAGGATGATGAACAAGATCAGAAAATCATGAAACGCGTTTTGATTTCGTCGGGATTCCACGAGATTTTATTTTCAAACAAAGGTGAAGCGGGAATTGAGCTGGCGAAAACGGAGAAACCGGATTTGGTGATTATTGACACTATTTTGCCGGGAATGAGCGGATTCGATGTGTGTCAAAGAATTACCGACGGTGCGATTTCCCCGAAGCCAAAAATGATCGTGATGACCGGTTTTATTGATGCGGTTGATGCCGTTCGAGCAAGGAAATGCGGAGCGGATGATTATTGTGCGAAGACGTCCGATTTTAAATCGCTAGTCGAGGCCATCAAGAATTGTTTAAATCAATAATTTGAGGTCTGCACTTTTTTCTACACTCCTCTCCTCTTTCGCCGTGATGAAAAAAGGCAAATGAGAGGATAAATAACGGGGTTGTTGGTGAGCGAGAACCGGAAAATTTTAATTATTGAGGATTCGCCGACGTATCAGCGGGCTTTGGCGGACGAACTTGTGTCAAGGTCGTATGACATCATTTGCGCGAACAGCGGGGAGGAAGGCCTTGAACTCATCAAGGAAAACCCGCCTGATCTCATTGTTCTTGATGTGATGCTTCCGCAAATTCAGGGATATCCCGTTTGCCGTTTGATTAAATCCAATCCGCATTTCCGGCATATTCCCGTGATTATACTCACCCTATTGGAAGGGAATCGAATAATGCCGGAAGCAATCGAGGCCGGTGCGGATAGCTTCATTAATAAGCAAGCCCCTATGAGTTTGATTGTGAGAAGAATCGATGCGCTTCTCAAAATGAGTATCGCCGCCAAGTTGTTTTGGCAGGAGGAAGTGATTGTTGAAGAGGAAGAAATTTCTTTGGCGGGTAAGAAAATTCTTTTGATGGATGATGACCTGACATATCTTCAGATCTTAAAGCGGGAGCTGGTAATTGATGGATATCAAGTGATGGATGTGACGACGGGAGAACAATGCTTTGAGAAAGTAAAGGAAGAGATGCCGGATCTCATTCTTTTGAGCCTCGAAATGTCTGATCTTGAGGGAACGGATGTTTGCCGGGAAATTCATAAAGCGAAACGGTTCTATTCTGTTCCGGTTCTGATGCTTACACCGACCGATTCGCGTGAACAAATCATACGAAGTTTTGAAGCGGGGGCAAATGATTGTGTGGCTAAAACGGATAATTTGAAATTGATTAAATTAAGAATCATTTCTATTTTGAAACGGAAATATTTTGAAGAGGAAATGCGCAAGGTCCGCACGCAGCTTTCCGGTGCGGAAATGAAAATGATTATTGCTAATTCAGAGAAAGAGATTCAAAAACAATTTGCGCAGCAGCTTGAGGAGAAAAACAAGTTATTGGAAAAAGAAATAGCGGAAAGACAGGTCGCTGAGGAGTTATCGCGGAAGTTGTCGCGTGCTGTCGAGCAAAGTCCGGTGACGGTGGTGGTTACCGATACAGAAGGCCGGATTGAGTACGTTAATCCTAAATTTATTCAGCTGACCGGGTATGCTTATGAGGAGGCTCTCGGACAGAATCCAAGGGTTTTTAAATCCGGGGAGCACTCGGCTTTGTTTTATAAAGAATTATGGGAAACGATTACGGCGGGTAAAGAATGGAGGGGAGAATTCCATAACAAGAAAAAAAATGGGGAACTCTATTGGGAATTTGCATCGATTTCACCGGTGAGGAATTTAAACGGTGAAATTACGCATTATATTGCCGTGAAAGAAGATATTACGGAACGAAAACGGGCGGAAGAAGAATTAAAACGTTCAAAAACGGAGCTGGAAACTCAGGCGTGGGGACTTCAGAAGGCGAATGACAGTATTAAAATGCTCTACAAGCAACTTGAGGAACGTAATAAAGAACTTCAGAAATTAGATATACTGAAGTCCGAATTCGTGAGTACGGTATCACACGAGCTTCGGACGCCGATGGCCATTATTCGGGAAGGTGTTTCTCAAGTTCTGGAAGGGATTTTGGGAGATATTAACGTAGAACAAAAAGAATTTTTGACGATTTCACTTGAAAATATTGACCGGTTAGGGCGGATTATTAATGACCTTCTTGATATATCAAAGCTGGAAGCCGGACGGGTTGAATTACGAAGAGAATGGTTTGATCTTGTTTCAATCGTGAATGATGCGATCAAAAATTATAAATTGATGGATAAGGCTTCGGCAAAAGGCGTCGAACTTCGGACTAAATTTTCAGGAGAAAGAATCGAAGTTTATGCGGATCGCGATAAGTTAATCCAAATTATCATGAATTTGATCAATAACGCGCTCAAATTTACGGAGGAAGGATTCATCGAAGTGGCGGTTGAAGATTGCGAAGATCGCGTTGAATGTAAAGTGTCGGACACCGGCAGGGGAATCAGCGAAGATGATTTGCAGCATATTTTCGTTAAATTCCGCCAATTTGACAGGAAAGACGGTCCGGGAAAACAAGGAACCGGCTTGGGACTGACGATTTGTAAAGCGCTCGTAGAATTACATGGAGGTACGATGACTGTTGATAGTAAAGCCGGTGTGGGAACGACATTTCGTTTCATATTGCCTGAATACAGCATGGAAGAAATACTCAGGGAAGCAATTTCGAGCGGTATGAAAGAAGCGGAAAAACTTGAAGAGGCTTTTTCAGCCATGCTGATGAGCATTGACTCGGTCGAGACGAAAAAACATTTGATGGATGAGGCGACCTATAACGAACATCTCCAACAGATCGGGAAAATCGCGTATCATGTCCTGAGGCGATCTTCGGATAAAGCGATTGGGATCGGGGGCTGCAAATTGTTAATGACACTTCCGGTGACAAATGGAAGGCAGGCGCTGATTGTTCAAGCAAGAATCGAAGAAAAAATAAATGAGTATCTCGAAAAAGAAGCTTTGCTTGAACACTTCAAAGTGCGTTTCTCAATCGCAAGTTATCCGTCAGATGGCTCATCGTCTGAAGCGTTATGGAATCGATTATTTCCGGGTGGTGGGCTTGCGGAATAAATAAAGTAATTGTTAATCACTTCAAAACTAAACTAATACAAATTAGGAGTTTCGGTTGTTAAAAATGAACCGGGTGGGTTTTAATCATGCTGCAATCTGATCAAGAACGGATTAAAGTGTTGTTGATTGAAGATGATGCGGCCTATGCCAAATTGCTTCAAAATAGGCTTGGCAGAGAAGTGAATCCTTCGATTGATCTGCGCTCTGCTCAAAGCCTTCACACAGGGTTGGAAGAGATCGGGAAATTTAAACCGGATGTGATTCTCCTTGATTTAACACTTCCGGATAGCAGTCCGAAAGAAACGGTCGAAGCTGTCAAAAACATTTCACCCAAAATTCCCGTTGTGATTTTAAGCGGGTTGGATAATGAAGATATTGCGGTGAAAGCCGTGAGGGGCGGAGTTGAGGATTATTTGGTGAAAAGCGAAATGGAAGGAAAGACGTTATCGCGTATTTTAAAACATGCGATTGAACGCAGCCGGATTAAGCAGGATATTGATATCGCGAATGAGCGGCTTAAGCAGCTCTCCGTGACAGATCCGCTTACGGGTCTGTTAAACCGGCGCGGCATTGAACAGGTGCTTTCGCGTGAAATTCAATGGTCGAAACGGGAAGGGTCGAATCTTCTCGTCATTTTACTCGATTTGGATGATTTTAAGAATGTCAACGACACCTTCGGTCATTCAGCCGGAGATTTCGTATTAACGGAAGTGGCACGGCGAATGAAAGAAAATCTGCGTACGACGGATTATATTGCGAGAATCGGAGGGGATGAATTTATCGTCTTATTGCCTCATGCGCGCCTTGCGGAGGGAGCTCATGTCGGGGAGAAGTTGCGGGAGGGGATTTCACAAGCGCCTGTTTTTTTGCCGTCCGGAAATTCAGTTCAGATTACCTCCAGCTTTGGCCTCAGTGATACAAGCAATGTTCCAATGTCTTTGGACGGTCTTCTTGAAAAAGTGGAGGAGGCACTTCGCAAAAGCAAAAAATTCGGAAAAAACCGTGTTTCAACAATTCCAAATATTGAGGAAGAGAAAGAAAACCATCTGGGGAATAAATATTTAAGTATTGTCAATACTTTCCGCGGCGGAGATCAGCTGCACGTCGTGGCGCAGCCTATCTGGGAACTCGGTTCGCATCAGGTGAACGGCTACGAGTTCTTAAGCCGTTCGGATGTGGAAGGTTTTGAAATGCCGGATGATTTTTTTGAGTTTTGTTCGGCGAATAATATATTGAACATTGTTGATTATTTTTGTTACAGCAATTGCGTGAAAGCTTCCCAAAGTGTCCCTAAAGAAATATTGCGCCATATCAATTTGTTTCCGTCGACACTTGCGAATACGCGTGTTGAACGGCTGCTCGATATTTTACCCGTTGCGATTCCGAAATTCAGTTATTGTATTGAGATTAGTGAACAGCAGATTATCGGAGAGCCGTCTTACTTAGTGGCACCGATTAAAGCTTTGAAAAACGAAGGACTTTTAATTGCGGTTGATACTGTAGGGTTCGGACGAAGTTCCTTTGAAAGTTTGATTTTACTTGAGCCTAATTTTATTAAAATCGATCGCCGGTTTATCGATGGAATTTCTCATGACGATGCGAAGGTCAGATCGTTTAAACGAATCATGAATGTTGCCAGCGGGCTCGGGGCTGAGGTGATTGCGGAAGGGATTGAGCGGCGGGAAGATTACGAAATATTAAAAACGTTTAAAGTCACATACGGGCAGGGGTTTCTTTGGGGGAAGCCATTTTTAGTCAATGAGCACACGAATTGGGATAGCTTATAAATTATAAAAGAGGGGCCATGGATGAATAAGAAAATTCTGGTTGTGGACGATGAGAAACAAATTCTTCTCATGATTCAAACCCGGCTCAAGAAAAACGGATATGATGTGGTGACGGGTGAAAATGGGACGCAAGCGCTGGAGAAAGTGAAGTCCGAAAAACCGGATTTGGTGATTTTGGATGTCATGATGCCGCCGCCGAATGGTTTCGAGGTGTGCCGCACATTGAAGGAAGATCCCGAGCTCAAGAAAATTCCCGTGATTCTTTTAACGGCAAAAGCATCAGATAGTGACCGGTTTTGGGGTGCAGAGTCCGGCGCAGATGCGTATATTTCCAAACCTTACAATCCCGATGAACTGCTGGCAAAAGTTGCTGAATTGACTCTTCCATAATTTGACGTCCGAAAAGCAGTCTCCTAACGCAGATTTTATTGTCATTATTGTAAATTTGTGTATCATATCCACTTATTAATTTGCTGGCTCCTCATTGGGGGATGGCAGCGCCGTTTTTTGGCGCAGTCCCGACTTCAAATAAAGAAATGATACGTGGCGGGATGTCCCGCATAGAATGCATGCGGGACTGCGGACAACATTTTTTAAGTACATGATATTAAGTGGCCGCAATGTTATTTTGTCAGCTTTTGACATTGGGGGATGGTGTAATGGTAGCACAACAGGCTCTGGACCTGTTTGTCTAGGTTCGAATCCTAGTCCCCCAGGTTTGACTTTCTATAGATAATTTTATGAGGGAGTCAAAACCAGTCCTTGAGCTTCTGATGAAAATGTCAACAGTAGCTCAAGGGCAGCTATTTAACACTCTCATGCGTACCTGTTCCATTTTTTGTAACGGATAATTGAACAGCAATAATAGCCGGCCAATCTGGCATCAGCGTTTTTATTTGATTTTTCTTGATTTGAATAACTCTGAGATGTATTCTACTTCAACAATTTAGCAGAGTCCAGAGTTTGAAGGATAATTCCTGGACTTTAAAAAAGCAAAACCTTCGTTGGGCAAAAATGCCCGGCGGAGGTTTTTTGTTTAAAGGGGGGAATTATGGACACAACTTCACTGAGGTTTTCGGAAAAAAGCGCTCAAAAATGGAACGCCGATGGAAAATCTTTAAAAGCGTTAGAAAAATACCAGGAAGCTATCATATGTTATAACCGGGCAATCGAACTTCAGCCCCAATACGCCAAGGCATGGTTCAACAAAGGGAATGCTCTCCGCGATTTTGGAAAACCCAAAGAAGCTCTTGTCTGTTACGACCGGGTCATAGCAATAGAGGGCGGAAAGAATGCTGTTAGCTGGTACGCCAAAGGCGATGTTTTAGAAAGTTTTCGGAAATATTCAGAAGCGATTGTTTGCTACGACCAGGCTATTGCTATAAACCCCAAGTATGCTGATGCCTGGAATAGCAAAGGGGCCGCATTATTTTTTAGCAGTGAATACGATAATGCGCTCACATGTTTTAAAAAAGCGATCGAAATAGAACCAAAATATATTCCCGCTTGGAACAATAAAGGCAGAACTTTGCATGAGCTTGGGAGATACGAAGAAGCAATCGCATGTTGTGACCGGATATTGGAAATTGATCCCAAGCACATTGATTCATGGCACAACAAAAAAATCGCTCTCCACGCTCTCGGTAAAATGGCGAGCATCATGCCTCAAAACTACTTAAAAAAATTGAGACAAATTGCGATAGAAGAGTTAGAGCTAAAAAGTGTAGAGAAATCTCTCCACTTCTCGAGCGCAGAGCTCGTTGATCAAGCATCTAAAGAAGTGCAAGAAGGTTCCTATGTATCGCTCTATACCGAATTCGGGTGGGAGTGTATGAAAGACGGAAAATATGACAAAGCGGCCGCTGCGTTCAGGAATTCTATACAAATCGACAAAGATTATTCTGCTTATTTGGATTTATCACTCGCATACAGGCGCATGAGAAAAATGAAACAAGCATTGCAGTATTGCGAAAAAGCTGCCGAGTTTATCATGCAACGCACCTGCCGATTTATTGTAGAAGAAAACGAATTTGCGTATCTGTTTGGAAAAGCTCAGGAGTGTTTGTCGGGGCTCCTTGATGCAGTATACGAGGCGCTTCTGCATGATCCGGATTATGCCTGCCTTTGCTGTTATGAAGGGTATGTTCTTTTAGCGCTCAGGCGAGACATCGAAGCTCGTCAGATGTTTTTGGAAGCACAGAGGTGTGCAGATTTTAGAGATTTCTTTCCAGAAGACGAGGAGAATGAGGAGTGAGAAAAATGAAGTTCTGGATGCAACTTAAAAGTATAGGGAAAGCAAAAACATTGTTGCTTTTACCCTGCAATGCCGGAGCGTGCAATGGCGATTATTTTAATTCGGATTCCAGTAAAGGAAAGGTATGGAATGGTCTCTGGAGAGAAGCTGATTTGGCCTTTCGTGATTTAAGAAACAAAGGAGAAATTGCATTCGCAGCGGTAGACAGCAGTACACTGGAAACCGAACCCAGAGGTTCCAAAGGTGCCATTGTTTTTGAGACAGAAATGGATCGTGTTAGAAATTCTACCGGTGAAGACTGGGGAGCGCCTTCTTGGAGATGGTTTCGGCCGACTGTTACAGGGCGTTGTGAATATTTGGAAATACTGTTCAAGGACAATTATTATTTCTCTGCAGCGACAATTATAATTCCCGCTGTTAATTAAAGAATAGTCGTAGTAGTTTCTTTCTTTTTTGGTTCTTTTTTCTTTCTTTGTTAATTGTGTTGATATGTTGATAACGTTCATTTTGCCGCTAATGCCTCATTTTGATAGTTTGCGGCATGAGCATTTTTTTCGCTGTCATGCCCAGCCTTTAGGCCTTTAGCCTTGGCTTGATTCATCCGGTAGCTTGGGATGTTGAGCTCCAAGATAATACTGTGATGGACAAGCCGGTCAATGGCAGCCGCTGTGGTCATGGGATCTTTAAAAATCCTGTCCCATTTTGAGAATGGCAGGTTGCTGGTAATCATAATACTTCCTTTCTCGTAGCGCTCGGCAAGCAAAGTAAAGAGCACTTCTATCTCCGCTCGGTCATGTTGAACATAACCAACGTCGTCAATTAAAAGCGCGTCGAAATGGCGAAGTTTCTTAAAGAAACTTGCCAATTTCAGATTCTGTTTCGCTAAAAGAAGATCCTGAACCAGCAAACTGCACGGCATCGCATAAATTCTTCTGCCCTTACGAATCAACTCCTGACAAATGGCGGAAAGTAAGTGCGTCTTTCCGCTTCCCGGGTTTCCAAAAGCTAAAACATTTTCCGATCGATCCAAAAAGTCTCCTTCCAGCAAACTCTTCGTTTGCTGAAGCGCCTTTCTAGGAATAAGTTTCAGATCAAAGGAGTCCATGTTTTTCTCAAGCGCAAGCCGCGATTCTTTGAGCCGGCGCTCGATTCGTTTGTTGAAGCGAACCTCGGACTCCCTATCCAGAAGTTCCAATAAATATTCTTCGTAACTCAAATCCTCCGAGTGCGCCTTTTTGGAAAGCTCTTCAAAGGAATCCCGGATTCCGGAAAGACAAAAATCCTTCAAATGCTGCACGATTGCTTTGGATTGATTGATCTGCGTTTTCATGATGCGCCCTCTGAGTTTTGGACGAGAAGTTTGTCATAATCATTTAAATCAACAGCCTTCACTGCGACAGCTTGCCACGTAACAGCGCTATTGGTTTCTAAAAGCTTCTCGATAGATTCTAAATAAATGGGTTTTGAATTTTCGACAGCAAATTTTAAGGCATCGTTTACTTTTGATTCAGAGGTCTTTGCCGCTAAATCAAGTATTTTCAGATATTCATGGCTGGCCCGAAGATTGGAGAGCCGTTCTTTGAGCGCGTCATAAGCCATTCGAAAATAACTTGTGGGAAACATATCGCTCATGTAGCGATAGCTCTCAAACGCGCCCGGTTTCCTCACAAGCCAGTCAATCACATGCCGGTATTCAATCCGGTGTCCGCCGCGCCCACGGATTCTCGGCAGCTCCTCTATTTTTTTCTGGCCATACCACAACTCAAGGTGTTCCACATATAGCCGGACTTGGACAAGTTCTCCAATTAACCGACTGGGAACAGAATAGATATTGTGGCCAACATGAATCGTGCTGAAGCGCGTGACTTTTACCCGATCTTTTTGAGGCGCATCCAGATGTCTTTCAGGAAGCCGTTTTAGCACTTTCATTTCCTCGGCCAAACGATCCCGGCGCCCTGAATTCAGTTCCGCAAAAAGATTTGTCAGAAAGTTTTCATAATCCTTTCGCGTTTTGAAATCTCTGGAACCACGTAAAAGGAGTGCTTGATTAACGGTTCTTTTGAATCGATGATGAGATTGCTCACAATCACCGTTCTCATGCGCTTCACCGGGATTGATCTTCTGGGCCTTCAGTCCGTAATAATTTAAAAGCGCCTGATAGCGTTCCGTAAACTCATCCTCGCTTCCAATCGGGCGGACACAGGCGCTCAAACAATCCGTTCTGTGTTCAACCGTTACTCCGCCCAATTGCCATAACGCGCTCTGAAAGCCCCCGCTAAAGGATTCAAAACTTTCCGAGAACGCAACAAACCCTGTTTCCCAATTTGAATACGTCAGAACAAAATGATAAATCAAATGATTAAAATATTGCCCCGCAATTGTAATGCCCAAGGCCTTCATTGACGTAAAATCAGATGCCGATAATTTCCCGGGATAATGCTCTTGCGGAAAAAACACTTCTTTCGCAGGACCTTCCAGCGCTCGCCAATTGCGAATCCTCCGATGAAACGTTCTAAGAACCGAGTCGGCTAACGCACCAGGGTATTTCCGCTGCAAGGCTTTAAAAAGATACTTTCCCTCAAGCCCCGGATTCTCCAAAAGATATTCCCGGGCCTCCGGCCAGATTCCTTCCAACGGATCTTTCCGCGTCCGCCACTCATGCGCTTGCGCTATCTGGCTTGGCGATTTTCCGCCCACCAAATACTTTCTTGCCGTCTTTTCATCCATTCCTGCTTTCGATGCTGCTATTTTCATCGTTTTTTCTGTCATGGCTAATCTCATTAGCCTCCTGTATTGCTGATCTGTTACCATTCTGCCTCCTAATTTAAGGCAGAACTATAACAGTCCAGGGAGTTAAGAAAAAACGGGAAAAATAATTGTCGCTGGCAGGGAATTATAATTGTCGCCGATCAAATACTGACTGAATCGCTGGCAAAAGGGGTTCACAGGGTTGAATCTATGGGGTTTTCGCAGGTATTTGTACTCGTGAATCCTCGGGGATATTTTCTTTCCTTGTCTGCAGCTCTCGACAGATGTAGATTACTGAATCGGTGGATACTGTTTCGAGTTCCGGCGCATCCGCGACACCTTCTGCCGGCTGTCCAGCAGATCGCTCCGATTGTCCGCACCGCTGCTGACGGCAAAAAGCTGAAAGGTGGCATTTATCCCGTTCCGGTTTTGTATCCGTTTATGCAAAAGGAGAACAAGGTTTATAAAGATTCACTTCCGGAACCTTGGCAAAAATACAGCAGCTTGTCCGCCAGCAGCGACCTTAAAACTCGATGGCGATTGTTAATAAATTAATGTGCGAAGTGAAATCTGGAAAAAACCTCTATCAAGGAGAAAATATGGCGAGCGATAAGAAAACCGTAAGGGAGCTGAAAGAGCTTTTGAAAAAGATAAATAATTTCGAGAAAGACTTGTGGCGATTGAAAAATACCTTATCACGACACATAGGACAACAAAAAAGACAACCATCAGGCCAGTGAGAATTTGTGGAGTGGAGAAAGACAAGAAAGGGGCAATGCTATGGAAGAAAATTTATTAAAGAGCTTGCAAAAAGTTAAATGGGATATTGTTTTTAAAACATTTGGTAGTAGCCATGCGACATTGATTGGCTTGTTAGTCGAATGGTGGATTACAAACAATCCTTCGGGATTTGCGTTAGATGAGGGTTGCACATGTAAGGGAGCCCGAGGCTGCAGATGTGATGCCGTTTTGCTTGAGGGCGATCCGCGGCGGGGTATTGTCAAAGGGTTTATTGAGGTTGAGGGTGGAAGTGATAGATATAAAAAGACCATTAACAAAATGAGAAAATTTCTTCGTGTGACGAAGGAATGGAAACACTTAAAATTTGGTATTTTTTTGGCGTACCCAACATACGCATCTACGCAAAAGGGTAAACGCTCATATTCGCGTTGGTTTCCAGAAAAAACTTTTATTAAAGAAGGGAAAAAAATAACAAGGGGGCTGCCTAATAAGAAGCTTGCCATTCTTGTGTTTAAAAAAAGCTATGATAAATTCGAAAAAGAGAGTCTTCGGTCAAGAGAATTTTATCGTGGAACGCCCGAGAAAGTTTATGGCATGCTTTTGTGTAATGGTAAAAAAATTGATGGTCCACGTACCTTATGGCCGCTTAAATGAAAAAAGATCCAGTTCTTTCCAAAAGCAAATACATGACGGGGTTGCAGTGTCCTAAGCTGCTGTGGATGTCCTACCATGCCAAGGATCAATTCCCCGAAACAGATCCCCAGACGCAAGCGATTTTTGACCAAGGGAATGACGTGACGGCCTTGGCCAGAACTCTTTTTCCCGATGGTATCGAAATAGAAGGGGTTGAGGACTATGAAGCCATCCTTAAAAAGACTCAAGAGTTATTGCCGAAGCGAAAACCCCTTTTCGAGGCTGCTTTCAGTTACAAGAATACCTTTGCCAGACCTGACATTCTTTCGCCTAATAAAGATGGATCATGGGACCTTCATGAGGTGAAGAGCTCTACGGCAGCAAAAGATATTCACTACCACGACCTTGCTTTCCAGAAGTATTGCTATGAAGGTGCGGGACTCAAGATCCGGCGCTCTCATCTCATCCTGATCAATAATCAATATGTCAAACAGGGAGAGATCGATCCGAACGAATTATTTTCTAGACAGGATGTTTCCGGAGAGGTCAATTCTCTGGTCGCCGGTGTGGAGAAAAATATAGGCGTGATGCTCAAAAATCTTCAGCAAAAAACTTGCCCTGAGATTAAGATTGGGCCTTATTGCAATGATCCGTATCCGTGTGATCTGCAAGACTTGTGCTGGAGCTTTCTGCCAGACGAGAACATCTTTATCCTTAACAGAATTCGAAAAGAGAAGGCTTTCGAACTTCTAGCCAAGAAAATATTAGGCATTGCAGATCTTCCAGATAATGCGACGCTTACGCCAAGCCAACAGATCCAGCGGGAGTGTCACCGAACAAAGGAACGCTTTATTAATAAGGCCGCTATCAAGGGTTTTCTCGATCAGTTAGAACTTCCTATTTATTTTCTGGATTTTGAGACAGTGAATCCGGCGATCCCTTTCTATGACCAGTCGCGGCCTTACCAAAACATTCCCTTCCAATTCTCGCTTCACATTCTTTCTGATTGGGACAAAAGACTGCAGCATCATGGTTTCTTAGCTATCGGGAGAAGAGACCCAAGACCGGAACTCCTCAAAATGCTTAAGGATTTATTGGAGAACCAAGGGAGCATTGTTTCCTACAACATGAATTTCGAATTAACACGGCTGAGAGAATGCGTTGAGACATTTCCTGAGTATCGCGGTTGGTTCAAAAAGATCGAGAAGCGGTTCTTGGATTTGATCGTTCCGTTCCGGAAGTTTGATTATTACGATCCAAAACAGATGGGGCGGACGTCGATCAAAAATGTTTTTCCAGCGCTGACTGGCGGATCTTATAAGGAGCTGGACATTGCTGAAGGCGGTATAGCAAGTCTGGAGTTTGCGAGAATTACTTTTCAAGACGGAATTTCTACGGAAGAGAAAGCGCGCATCCGCCAAGCACTTAAGACCTACTGCAAACTGGATACCCAGGCGATGATTGATGTACTCAATGTTCTCAGGAGGGTGGTTTTATGAGAAATGGTCAGGAGCCTCAAAAATTCCAGCATAACATTATCGCTATCTGCTATGACTTTGATGGCACGCTTTCCCGTAGAAGTATGCAGGAAGATACGATCTTTCAAGAGTACAGAATTGATAGCGAACAATTTTGGAAGGGCATCAATCAGACAGCCAAAGACGAAGGCTATGATAAAGTGCTCTGTTATTTGAATCGACTCATCTTTGATCCCAGGTTCCAAAAAGAGCCACTAACTGAAACAAAGCTGACTAATATGGCCCGGAAAATTCAGTACTATCCGGGCGTGGAAAACTTTTTCCCTTACATCAATGAATTTATCCAAAAAGAATCATCCAAACTGAATATAAAAGTGAATCTCGAACATTACATCATTTCGTCCGGGATGAAAGCAATTTTAAACGGTGTTGCGATCAAAAAGTATTTTAAAGAAATCTATGCTTGTGAATATGAGTACAACAAAGACGGAACTCCAAAGTGCGTTAAAATGGCGATTAACGATACCACCAAAACCCAGTTTCTCTTTAGAATTAATAAAGGAAAATTGCGTCTCGATCAGGATATCAACGAGCACATGGATGAGGAAGAACGGCGCATCCCATTCTTTAACATGATTTACATCGGCGATGGGGATTCTGATATTCCCTGCATGACAGTTGCCTGCAAGAATGGGGGATATGCTTTGGCAGTTTATCCATCCGAGGAAAAAGCTTCCGAAAAGTGTTTGCAGCTTTTTCGGAATAAGAGGGTAAATCATATAGCTCCTGCTGATTTTAATTCAGGATCGACATTGGTTCAAATTTTGGAAACCGTCCTTAAAACCATAACCCAGAATATGGTTCTGCGTCGATCGATGTATGACCAAAAACAGGTCTATGCTGATGGATAATAGGTGAAGTGAATATAATTCCGGGAGCATGATATTTAATTTCTCAATGCAGCTTATTTCAAATGCCCCTCAATCCGCTTGAAAAGCTTGCCCATTCCGATACCGAGCCCTTTGCAAATTCGCCGCAGCATGATAAACGAGATATCGGCATCGCCTTTTTCCACTTTCGCATAGTAACTGCGGTCAATGCCTAAGTGTTTTGCAAAGCCGCGTTGACTGTAGAGAGTAAGCAAGTTCTATGTGAGCTTGGTTGATCCGCCACAAAACGCGGCGGATCAAATTCGCACATCGACTTACGTTCGTAAGGTCGAGTGCTCATTTGACTAAAACGCTTTTTCATCCGCAGGCCATAAAAAATTCCGCCAAGCCTTTTCGAATTGCTTTTGAGCTTGAGCTCCACGAAAAGGGCAAAAAGAAGTATGAAAAAATCACAAGTAGATATCAATCAAATGATCAATACGACTACATCATTTATGTTTGCGGGTCTACCACGATCAGTACTGATTTTCATTGAAGCCACCCGGGGATTATTTATGGGAAATCAGTACAGTCATGCCTTCTTATGAATAATCCCAAGCACATATTTAATGAAAGGCAGGGCAGATACAAACTGAAAAAATTGACCGAAGGATCGGCAACCCCGTTTTTGTTTATGGTTTATGAGGATCTGATCAAAAATAGGAAAAAAGCAGAGGTGCTGGGAAGCGCCCCGGGAAGGCTAAGGACCTTATTTGATCTTTTTGGCGCGCCTGACAGTAAATACAGGTAGCTTTTACACTTTGAATCCAAAATTATAGAGAGCAGAGAAAAATTAATTATGTTACAATTTATTCCATTAAGGGGGAGCAAATGAGATCATTTGAACACGGTTATTTTTTAGAGCAACCAATTTCACAGGACCTTTTGATGACGGTTCGTGCGCTTGGGGAGCACCGAGGCCGGCAAGCACTTTATCATGAACAGTCACCTGAATTATTGGAGACCTTGCGGCGTGTCGCTTTAGTCCAGAGCGTGGAATCATCAAACAGAATTGAAGGGATAACGGTTGATCATGAGCGGCTGGAAGCAATACTTGCCCAAAAAACAAAACCCAAAGATCGCTCCGAAAAAGAAGTAGCCGGTTACCGGAATGTTTTGGCTGAAATTCATACCAACGCAAAACGTTTGACTCTTACCCCCGAACTCATTCTTCGTTTTCATAAGCAAATGTATGCCCTGACAGAAGAAAAAGGCGGACATTGGAAAGAAAAGGACAATGCCATTTTAGAAGTTCGTCCCGATGGCAAGCAAGTGATCCGGTTTAAACCTGTTTCTGCATTGGCCGCGCCGGATTTCATGAAAAAACTTTGCAGGTTTTATCATCAAACGATGGATGAACGAAAAGCGGAGCCGTTACTCGCTATTGCTTCTTTTGTTTTTGATTTTGAATGTGTTCATCCGTTTTTAGACGGAAACGGCAGAATGGGACGTTTGTTAGCGCTGCTTTTGCTTTATCAGGCTGGGTATGATGTTGGTCGCTACATCAGTTTGGAGCGCATCATTGAAGACACGAAAGAAAGTTATTATGAGACTCTTTTAAAGAGCTCGAGTCATTGGCATGAAGCCAAGCATGATTTGCGGCCATGGTGGAATTATTTCTTGGGGACACTGATAGCAGCCTCTAAAGAATTTGAGGAACGAGTTGGCACAATTACTACCGCTCGTGGTGCAAAAGGAGAAATGGTTCGCCAAGCCATAGAACGATTACCAGACCAATTTACTGTGAAAGAAATTCGGCATGCTTGTCCTGGAGTAAGCCATGACATGGTGCGGGTTATACTTCGTGAGTTGCAAAACGAAGGGAAGATTATATGCACAGGACATGGGCCAGGAGCGCGTTGGAAGAAGAAGAGGTAATACCCTAAAGAAGGGGTAAAAATAGGGGTAATAAGCGGTTTTCGTTACGCAAATTGTGTAATGAAAAAAAGTCAGCTATCAAAACAATGTAATGCTACTTGCGTAATTGACATTATCCTCATTTGAATTTCTGCATTTCAGCGGGCAAACTTTTTTTATGTGGAAAAAAGAACATAAAAGGACAATCGTTGGGCAATTATTTGAAAAAAAACCGATTTATTTTTTATTTTTTTTGTTGATAATATGTTCGATAACAAAGCAAGCTGAAGGATTTGGTTCGTTTCGCTTATTTCCGTTTCGTGGATTTTCTAAATCAACCGAACATATTTCTGTTAATGGTATTGACCGGAAATATATTCTTCATGTTCCCGCGAAACGGAAAATGCCGTCCGGCGGGTTTCCTGTTGTTTTTGTTTTCCATGGCGGTCGCGGGAGTGCTGTTTCTGCGGAACTAATGTCCAAGATGCATCTTCTCGGTCGTGATCAAGGTTTTATCGTGGTCTATCCGGAGGGGCTGTATAAAAGTTGGAACACGGATATTATTTCGGTTGCGGCTTCAGAGAAGCATGTGGATGATGTGGCCTTTTTCAATCAGTTGTTAGATCGTCTGATTGCTCAATATAAAATTAACGCAGATAAAATATATATATGCGGGATATCAAACGGCGGGCACATATCCTATTATCTCGCAGAAAAAGCCGGCGGGCGTATTGCGGCTTTTGGGGTTGTGGCGAGCGGTCTTTCCTCCGAACAAAGTTATTTGCCGGCAGTCCCAAAACCGGTTATGGTTATTCACGGAACCGAAGACAAACATATTCCCTATGATGGTGGGCAGGGAGTCAGGGACCGGTATTTGGCTGCTGAGAAAACGATTCAACATCTGATCAAAGTCAATCAAGCAACAGCGGAAGTTTTGCCTTATCAGCCTTATCCGGGTTTCCAATCTTTACCGGAAGTGAATGCATTTTATTATCCGGGAGGCGAACGGGGAAAAGATGTGGTATTTATCCGGGTCAATGGCGGAGGCCATACATGGCCTGGCGGTGGAGGTTATATGGATAAAGTCATGGGACCGACAAGCCGCGCAATATCAGCCAATCAAGCCCTGTGGGAATTTTTTAAAAGCCATTCCCGGAAAAAAGGATTATAATTGCAGGGCAAATCAGGGGATATATTAATTACCGAAATAAGTATGTGTTTGCGGGATTGTGAGTCCTTCTATAGGTTTTATGGTACTTCTTCAAGCGAGAATATTTTCCGGAATGGGCGCGTTTCAGGACCTGGTTTTTCAAGGCGCGGTGACTTCGAAGCTGCTTCGGTTTTCGGTAACGCAGGATGGCGTAGCGCGAATACTTTACCTTGCCTCTGTCATTTCCGCCGAAGAAAAACCGGCGTGGCAGGCATTTCAAGATGTTTTGGATTTCAGCGTGAAATCGGCAGCAAGCGGAATGCTGGGGATTTTCGGGCTGGATATCTTAAGCGCGGACATTCAGAACGGAATCCAACATTTCAACACACAGGATTTCAGCACACTTCTGATCAATCACGGCAGGCGGCTTCAAGTTGGCCAGCGGGCCGTTATCCGCTATGATCAGGTTTTTTGTCTTCTTCATAAACGAGTTGCTGCAGATTGGGGAAAGATCGAAGTCGCTTCTCATGTTGAAATCGTCAATCCGGGAAAAACGCGATTGCTTGGTTTCCTGAAACGAATCATCGGTGCCGCTGGCCAGGAAAAGGGCATTTATCTGATCCATGATTTGGGTTTGCTTCCCGCTTGGGAGTTGGAGCAGGAAATGCAGGACAAGAAACTTTGTGACTTTCTTCAACAAAATCCGGGTAACATCTATTTTTACCGGACGGAAGGGCAATTACGCGATATTTTAGTCCAAGGGTGTCATCCCCGCGAAAGCGGGGATCCAGCAGAATCAAAAGCCAACTCGGCTGGATTCCCGCTTTCGCGGGAATGACAAAAACGGTGAACGTGAGTAACCATTTATGATTTTTGATTCATCTCAAATGATACTGTGGACGAAAGTGCATATTGGTGTAGAATAACGATTCGAAAGGAAGGTTTGTTCGATGACAGAAATTCTTAACATAAAAAGTCCTGCAGATTTTATTGGCAAACAGGGGAACGGAGTGATCAGTTTTGGTTCCGGCCAGCCGGATCTTCCGCCGCCCAAAGAAACATTTGACGGTATTGATTTGCATAGAGACCTCCGCTACGGTTTGATTCAGGGAGAATTGAAACTCCGGGAGGCGTTGACTCGAGAATATCCGGGTTCGACCGCGGATAATTTTGTCATTACGAACGGTGCCTCTGAAGCGCTGGACCTTATTTTCAGGATTTTGGGTAAGGGGAAAAAAGTTCTCCTGACAAAGCCTTATTATTATTCCTATCCACCGATAGTGGAATCTGCCGGTATGGTGCCGGTTTATACGGATTTGATTGACGGCCGGATTGACGTGGAAGATTTTAACGAAAAGATCAAAGGTTGCTGCGCAGTACTCATTAATTCACCCTCCAATCCGACGGGGCGCGTTGAAGCAATCGAAACGTTGAAGGCCATTGAAAAACTTACGCAGAAGCTCGGCGTTTATGTGGTTTCCGACGAAGTGTACAAAGACTTGATCTATGAACGCGAAAATTATCACATTCAGGGCGATCACGTGATCACGGTTAATTCCTTTTCCAAAACGTATTGCATGTGCGGCGTGCGTGTTGGATACTTGTGGAGTGCTGACAAAAAAATCGTGCAGGATGTATGTGAATTGAAAACACATACGTCCATGAACACAAATCTGGTGGGGCAGGACATGGCGCTTTCTGCGATGAAAGCGCCAAAGGAATATATTCTTCACCAGCAGAAAATCTGGCGTGAGCGACGAGATTTTATTTATGAAGGACTTTTAAAATTAGGATTTGATCTCTGGAAGCCGGAGGGAGCTTTTTACGTCCTGCCAAAATGCAAAGATGCGAAGCAATTTTTAAGTATCCTCTATCAAGACTATAAAGTCATCACTTATTTGGGCGAATGGTTTGGTGCGCCTGACCGTCTCCGATTCAGTTATGCTCTCGACATTAAACAAATCGAAGAAGGCCTCGGCCGTATCCGTGAGGCAATGAAACAAGTTTCTGTGCTATAAAGTTGAAGGCTGACGATGGAAACACCATTACCCACAAATTTCATTCGCGATATTATCGACGAAAACATCAAGAACGGCAAGCACGGCGGCCGTGTGCACACCCGCTTTCCGCCGGAGCCGAACGGATATCTGCATATCGGACACGCGAAAGCCATCTGCATTAGTTTCGGAATCGCCAGCGATTACAAAGGCCTTTGCAACCTTCGCTACGACGATACCAATCCGGAAAAGGAAGATGTCGAATACGTGGATTCGATCCGGGAAGATGTGCGCTGGCTCGGTTTTGATTGGGATGACCGTGAATTCTATGCGTCGGACTATTTTGACAAAATTTACCATTATGCGATCGAACTGATTAAGAAAGGGAAGGCATACGTTTGCGATTTAAGTCCTGATGAGATCCGGAAATACCGCGGAACGCTGACCGAGCCGGGGAAAGACAGCCCATACCGGAACCGTTCGGTGGATGAAAATCTCGATCTTTTTGAGCGGATGAGAAAGGGCGAGTTCGATGAGGGATTGCGTGTCCTGCGTGCAAAAATTGACATGGCATCTCCCAATATTACCATGCGTGACCCGGCGATTTACCGGATCAAGAAGGCAGATCATCACCGGACTGGAAGCAAATGGTGCATTTATCCGATGTATGATTTTACGCATTGCATTTCCGATTCGATTGAAGGAATTACGCATTCGCTTTGCACGCTCGAGTTTGAAAATAATCGCCCGCTTTATGATTGGGTGCTCGATCAACTCGGGATTCATCATCCGCAGCAAATTGAATTTGCGCGCCTCAATTTAACGCATACCATTTTGAGCAAACGAAAACTTCTCGAGCTCGTCCAGAAAAAGCTCGTGGATGGATGGAACGATCCGCGGATGCCGACCATTTCAGGGTTTCGGCGGCGCGGGTATACACCGTCTTCGATCCGTACGTTTTGCGACAAGATCGGCGTTGCAAAGTTTAACAGCACGATTGATATGGTAGTCCTTGAAAATTCAATTCGCGAGGAATTAAATAAAACCGTGCCGCGTGTAATGGCGGTTCTGAATCCGCTGAAAGTGGTGATTACGAATTATCCGGAAGGTGAGACGGAAGAAATGGAAGCCGTGAATAATCCTGAAGATCCGTCGCAAGGTTTGCGAAAAGTCCCGTTCTCACGGGAAATTTATATTGAGCGCGACGACTTTCGCGAAGTTCCGCCACCAAAATTTTTCCGCCTGGCACCCGGAAAAGAAGTCCGGCTCCGTTACGGCTATTTCATTAAGTGTGAAAATGTCATGAAAGATCCGAAGACTGGAGAAATTCTGGAACTTCACTGCACGCACGATCCCGCAACGCGTGGCGGTAACAATCCGCCGGACGGACGAAAGGTCAAAGGGACGATTCATTGGGTTTCGGCGAAACATGCGATGAAAGCGGAGGTTAGACTCTACGATCTTCTATTTACGAAAAAGAATCCGGACGATGTTGAGGAAGGGAAAACATTTCTTGCCAATCTGAATCCGAAATCGCTCGAAGTGATTTCGAATGCTTATCTTGAGCCGAGTCTGAAGGCCGCGAAGCCGCGCGACTGGTTTCAATTCGAACGGCTCGGTTATTTCTTTGTCGATCCCGTCGCCTCGACACCAGACAAACCGATTTTCAACCGGATCGTGACGCTCCGCGATACGTGGGAAAAAATTGAAAAATCGCAGAAATAAAAAATCGAAACGGCTTTCAGCGACAAGATGAATATTGAATATGTTCCGTGGTTTCTAGTGATCGCAAGGTTTTCAACTGCTGTCTTTCTTTCCTTTTTTCTTTTGGTTTCCAAATGTAAGAATTATTTCATTTTTCTTCTGTTATTTATCCCTGCTTTCACGACAGATTTCTTAGATGGATTTGTGATGCGGCATTATGCGCCTCAATACTGCTTCGAATCGTTTTTGTTGCAGGAGTCATTTACCTGTTTGAAGATATCAGCATGACGCTGGGTAGATATTAATTAATAAACTGCAGACATTTTGGTTTTCAGGATGACAAAGCCGCCGGAAATCCATTTTTGTTCAAGACCGGTCCCGATTTCATTTAAAGCAGGCGATGTCGATATTAATATCAAGAGTCGGATTTGAAATTGCGCATGATGCGTAAAGGAACCGTAACTATGCCGAAAAAACCAATCAGAGCATTGATCACCGGCGGAGCCGGATTTATCGGATCTCATTTGAGCGAAGAACTGCTCAGCCGGAATTTTCATGTCACGGTTGTCGATAATCTTGCCACGGGAATCAGTTCGAATCTGGGCCATGTTTTGCGGAACAAACGCTTCAAATTTTACAAAGGTTCCGTCTTCAATAAGAAGCTGATGTCACGGTTGATTAAACAGTGCGATATTATTTACCACTTTGCTGCTGCAGTCGGTGTTAAATACATCCTTGATCACGCGTTGGAATGTATTTTAACCAGCATTCAAGGAACCAATATCGTTTTGCAGCTGGCCGCGAAATACCGCAAAAAAGTTCTCATTGCTTCCAGCTCTGAAGTGAGCGGAAAACTCCATGCGCGTTTAATGAAGGAAGAAGACGACAGGGTTCTCGGGCCCACGACCGTGAATCGCTGGATTTATTCCGAGGGAAAAGCGCTCGGCGAATATCTGGCGTTTGCCTATCACAAACAATTTAAATTGAGAATGGTGATTGTCCGGTTTTTTAATATCCTGGGACCTCGGCAAATCAGCGATTACGGGATGGTGCTGCCGAGATTCATTGAAGAGGCGATGACGGGGAGGCCAATTACCATCATGGGGAATGGCTCACAGGTCAGGTCTTTTACGTATGTGCTGGATGCGGTGCGGGCGGTGGCGGACTTAAGTTTGACGAAAGAAGCGGAAGGCAGGATTTTTAATATCGGAAATAATCAGTCGCAGGTTACCATCAAGCAACTGGCGCATCTCGTGAAACGGAAAACCAAGAGCAAATCCAAGATTGTGTATTTATCGTATGATAAATACTATGGGAAACAATTTGAGGATGTTGCCCGGCGTGTGCCCGATATTTCCAGAATTAAAAAAGTGATTGGATATCGGCCACGTTACGGCCTTGCCCAAATCATCGATGAAACCCTTGCTTATTTCAGGGAAAATAACGCAAAAAAAGCATGAAACGATTCCTGTTTTTTATCCTCATCTCATTTTTCTTCTTTTCCCATCTTTCATTTGCAGGCCAATTAAATCCTGAAAAGAAGCTGAAAGAATGGGGACCATTTATCAGCCGGCAACAAGGAAACGTTTATGCCGAGTCCGAATATGAATATGGGTGGGTTAGTATTGGTCCGCGCAAAACGAATTGGAAATGGCTATCGAATACCGTACTTTATCCCGTGAGGGGGCAACTTCCTTACATTCAAATCAACTATCACCAACGGGATCGCGTCGATGATTATACGCTGGATTTTGGAAGCTATCTCAATTTAAAGAATTCGACATTACAAATTGAAAACGGATTTGGGATGAACATAGATTATATCTATAAATATCATTTAACGCTGAATTACGAACATCCGCTTTATAAGCATCTTCGAGGCAATCAAGGGCTCCGGTATCTTCATTATACGGCCGGTGATACGTATCTCATGTCACCGGGATTTATTTATTATTTTGGCAATCATGACATAACGGCAAGTTATAATATTGTTGAAACGGAAGCAAGACGTGTGGCGCATTCGGGCACGGTTCGTTTGCGGTATTCCTTAGTTTCAGACCGATTGCATGTTTCCTGCGGTGCCGGGCTCGGCCAGCGTTTATATGATATATATCCGCTTAACCCTTCCAAACAATCCGGATTTCTTCTTTTTGCCGGTCTTGATATGAGAGTGTTTCAAAATTTAAGAGGAAACGTCGGCTACGCTTATGGCGAAGAAAACCCAAATTTTATCAAAAGAAGTATCAATGCAGGCTTTTCATTTAAATTTTAGCCGTGAATATTTTACATCCGCAATGGCTATGGTTTTTTAATTTAATTCTTTTGGCCGCTACTTTATTCTTTGGCGCCGGCATCATTATTCATACGCTTACCCAAGAACTCTTTGTCAAATACCGGCTTCGTAAACTTGTCGCGCTAAGCGAAAATCTAAAACGTCTTGGCGCGAGCCCGAAAGCGACCATTCAGGAGGCCGTTCAAAAAATCAATAAGCAATTTCCGCTTAATGAATTGATTGTGTTAACGGCAAATAGGGAACACTTTATTCCCAAAGAGTTGAGTGAATACTGGCGGGAAGCGTTTCAAGAGGCTGGGAGGATGGAGCAGGTCAGAAGGGTGGCGAAAAATGGAAAAAATAAATGGCGGAGAATCGAAGCGCTAATTTGCCTGGGATTTCTTAAAAGTGATCCGGACGTGGACATCCTGGAGAATGGACTTGATGATCCGGACGATGATATTTCTTATTATTCAATGCTGGCTCTGGCTGAAATGAAAAATGCTGCTGCGGCTGGTGTATTGCTGGAATTCTTAGATCGAGAGTCTTTTCGCGGACAAAAAATAGTTTCTTTGCTGGAAGGATTTTCAATCGATATTTCAGATCAGCTTTTAAATGCACTCGAGAGTAAGAACCCCAGGGTTCGGTATTGGGCGCTTAAACTTCTTTCGAAATTTAAACCGGAAAATTCGGCAGATAGAATCATAAGCCTTGCCACTGATCCGTCGCCGGATGTGCGTGCGGCAGCCTGCCAATATTTGGGTTTGATGAAAGCAACAGAATCAGAAAAGGCGCTTTTGGCACGTTTCGAAGATCCGGAATGGTTTGTACGCATGCATGCGGTCAGAAGCCTGTCCATGTTGGAGGAAAGCAAATATCTGACACAAATGATTCATTTGCTCTACACCGACCCGTCTTCTTATGTAAAAGAAAGTGCAAAAAATGCAGTCATTCATGATATGAAACAAGCGTTGCCATATCTCGAACACGGTCTTGACGAGAAAGACGAACTGACTAAACGGTGTTGTGTTGAAGCCTTTATTGATTCGAATTATATTCCACGGATTCTGGATGGTATCTTATCCAAAGACCGGGACATTTATCAAAAACAGTTTCAGCTTCTATCAAAATTGATTCACAGCAACATTCATTTCGGACTGAAGAAGGAATTGATGAATTATGAGTCAATGAAGAGACAGAAAATAATAGCGGCTATTCGAGAAATCAATTCCACGTTAGCCGAAATCATGGAAAGATAAAGAATATGACGGTTTTTGCGATATTTTTTTGGGTGTGTCTTACATATTATTTAATATTGCTTTTTTATTACCTCGTTTTTGGAATTGTCGGCTTTTTTGAAAGCAACAAGCGGAATCACGAGAGCCGGGAAGAAAATTATGAAGCGATCATGTCTTCATCTTTTACGCTTCCCGTCAGCATTATCATTCCTGCGCATAACGAAGAATTATGGGTGCGAGATACGGTTCTGTCCGTGCTTCGCTTAGACTATCCTCAATTTGAACTGATCGTCGTTGATGACGAATCGACGGACCGGACGCTTGATATTTTGAAAGAGCTGCTTGATTTACAATATGTGAATAATGTTTACAGTGATCAATTTAATTCAGGGAAAATATTGGGATTTTTAAAATCACGCAAATATCCGCACGTCAGTGTGTTGAGTAAGAAAAGCGGACAGAAAAAAGCGGGTGCCCTTAATGCCGCTCTTAATTTGGCTAAATATAAATATGTTTGCGTAATGGATTGCGACACGATTCTGGAACGGGATGCCTTACTCAAGGTCATGGCACATGTCCAAAAAGATCCGGAACACGTGGTGGGGATCGGCAGTTTTTTTGGCCTGGCCAATGGATTTAGAATTGAAAATGGCGTAGTTCTGGAAAAGCGTTTTATTGCGGTTCCGCTCATTGCCTATCAAAACCTTGAATACATCCGATCTTTTATCGGAAACCGGATCGGCTGGAGCCGGCAGAATGCGATGCCGATTATCAGCGGCGGGTTTGGCGTATGGCGAAGGGATATCGTGTTGGCTGCGGGCGCATTTGATCCATGGTATAGCAGCGAGGATTTGGAATTTACGTTTCGGGCACATGATTATTTGATCCGCAATGGGAAAAGAGATTATCGCATTACAATGCTGCCGCACTATGTCGGCTGGACTGAAGGACCGCATACTATTTCGCAGCTAATCAAGCAGCGAAATCGGTGGCAGCGCGTGACGAATGAAGCGGTGTGGAGATATCGCCATATGCTTTTCAATCCAAAGTATGGTCGATTAGGTTGCGTTTCACTGCCTTATTTTGTGTTTTATGAAGTGTTGGGTGTTTTTTTTGAAATCGGAAGTGTTTTGGTTACGGTGTTCGGATGTTTGATCGGGATGATAGCGTGGCGAATGCTTTTGAATTTTTTGATGATGATGTTATTATGTCAATCGCTGACATCGCTTATTCCGCTGTTTATATTAAATCGCGACTATCGTTTGCTTAAAGTCAGGGAAGTGGCTTATTTTGTCATTTTGAGTTTTTTCGAATTTTTCTGGTACCGCTGGATTATTGTTTGGGCCAAAGTGGAGGGCTTCATTCAATTTTTCTGCGGGAAACGGACGATGGACTCGATTCAGCGCCATCGAACGTAATTGACATCATTATCAATTCGGTTTCAATGGGATCAAGACATTTCGCGAAACTTGGAAAACAATCAAAAAAGCACAAGATGTAAAAAATAGCTTTCACTATTTTTTCTTGCGATTTGGAGTTTTTATCTATTGTGAAAAATCAATTCAATTCAGAAACCAAAAAAGTCGATCCGGCGTTATATTCAAAAGATTATTTTGCGTGTCATTGCCGAGGACAGGACAAAATCGGGGCAATTCAATCGGGTGAGTTGCACGAAGTATTCGAGCGTGCGGTTAAGGCGGCACAATTAACCGGAGGCGAAAGCGTCCTCGATTATGGATGCGGCCGCGGCGAACTTGTTTTTTATTGTGCGAAGATGAATTGTGAAATTACCGGTATCGATTGTAGCCGGGATGCGATTGAAATTGCGCAGAAGACGGTTTCTGTTTTGCCTGAAGACATTCGGCGGAAAATCGAGTTAAAAATAATGTCGATTGAAGATATCCGGTGCGAAAAATTATACGATGTTATTTTCATGATTGATGTTATCGAACACTTACATGATTGGGAACTTGATATTTTGATGCCAAAGATGAAGCAAATGCTTAAGCCTAACGGCCGCTTGATTCTTCAAACTCCCAATTTAATTTACGAGCGATATCTTTATCCGGCAAAACGAGTTTTTGAATTCCCATTTACATTGTTGAAGGAACTTTCGCGTTTAATTCGGTGTACCGGGAAAAGAAAAACAGTACGTGAGTTTTTCACCAAATTATTCAAGTTTCAATTTCACGACGACCCGGTTTATATAGAGGTGCACGTGAATGTTCAAACGCCCGCTATTTTGCGCCTAAAACTCGCGAAATATGGATTCAAAAGTTCAATGGAGTGTGTGGATCATTCTAAGAATCTTTTGAATTTCCTATTTAAACGTTGGGCCGGGAGAACGATTGATGCCGTTGCAAAGGTGATTGATGTCTGAAATAGAACGTAAAGCAGGAATGGATTACTGGAAAAACTGTAATATTTGCAAAAAGGAAATTCCTTTCAATGCGACCTATTATCAGTGCTCGGTCAGTACTTGTCGAAGCAAAACGACGGGTTTTGTTTTTTGTTCTTACAGTTGTTATGATGGGCATTTAGGCTTCGCTCGACACCGCAGTTCAGAAGCTCAGGAAGAAACTTCTCCAACAAGAAGTTAAAATCGGGTGCAAGTAAAAGCGAAGGTTTGAAACGAAATTCGCCAGTTGACCCAAAAAAATCCGTGCAATTCCGCTTATTTTTAGATAAAATTCCTGCTTTCCGGTACCAGGTACGGCGGTGCCAGGTTCTGCTTCCATTGGTTTAGAACCCGGCACCGCCGTACCTGGTACCGTGAGTGTATGCGCGAGTGGTGAAATGGCAGACACGCATGTTTGAGGGGCATGTCCCGCAAGGGGTGGGGGTTCAAGTCCCCCCTCGCGCATTGTTTTAGCTGTCAGTCGTCAGTCTTCGGCTGTCAGCTAAAAAACTGATGACTGAAGACTGAAATCTGACGGCATAATTAGGTTCTTCCCCAACAACGGGGGCAATAAGTAAATTTAGTTTTGAATTTAACCACATAAAGTACGAACTCTCAATCTGTAATTTTCAAAGTTTCT
>MHFR01000063.1 GCA_001804285.1 Candidatus Danuiimicrobium aquiferis | reverse complement strand
CCATCCGGAGTTTGTTAGAAGTTGCTGGGGTGAATCCATTCGGCAGCTGACAGGTAAACGCCTTCAGTCGGCTAAAGTATTACCTTTTCATCGTTCGTCGGTAACGGATTCTCTACCGCATGCTCAATTTGCTTTATCCTGGTAAGCGCCTGCGGATTTTGAGGATCTGCGGCTAATGCTTTTTTATAGAACCCCATTGCGACCGGAAGTTGTTTTGCTGCGAGCGCCATATCGCCCATGTGAATATTAGGAGCGACCAACTTTGGATCTTTTTGAGTCGCGTTCATAAAATGCTGAATCGCAATCTGCGCCTCGCCTTTTTTCATCGCAAGGACGCCTAAACTATTATGCAACTCGGCATCGTCTAATTTTTTTGCCACCGCTTGATCATAGCTCTTCTGAGCACTTTCAAAATCATTTTCAGAATAATACACATCCCCAAGCAACTGGTCGATTTTTCCGTTTTCAGGATTCAACGCGACGGCTTCTTTTAATAGTGCCACCGCTTCCGGTAATTTCTTTTCGGCAAACATTTTTGCAGCAGCCTGTACCATGTGATCGGATTTTTCTTTTTTATTGCTGTAATCAATATTGCAGCTCGTTAAAGATAATGCAAGCATCGCCGAGATAAAAATAGAAAATTCTTTTTTTAACTTAAACATGCCTTTCCCTTTCATTTTAGTTTCGAGGATATCCTAAAACACGATTCAACTCGATTAACAACCGCTGATTTTTGTTACCCCTTCTATAATATTCCCTCAACATTCTTAATTGCCTTGGGTTCTGAAAATTTTATAGCGTAATAGTCACAACTCCTCGACAATGAATGAGTTGTCATCCCCGAAAGCTTTTGGCGGGGATCTGTTTCTTGGATTCCCGCTTAAAGCTTGCGGGAATGACAGAGAAGTTCAGAACTCAAGTTATTACAATAAGCCAAACAGCTATAAAAAACAAGCGGATTATTATTTTGGAGAAACATCCGGAGCCGCAGACGAATCCCGAAATTGAATGCCGTTTGGAAATTGATTCACCAATCGTTTCTCAAGCACTCCCATCATCGCATCAATATCACCTTTTATTTTCCCGATATCCTCTTCACTACCTGAAATCATTATATTCAATCGATACTCCGGCGTGTAAATATAAATATAACGCAGATCGGTCCGCCAATTTTGCTTTTCAACATATTTGCTCGCCACGGCTACGGTTGATAGAGATTTTTTTTCGTCAATTTTATAACTGGCCCGCGAATGGTAAGCACTCTGATAAAAACTGTCATACTGAGAACCAATATTTTGTAGCTCTTTTCGGAATTCTTCTTTAGTTAGAGACACGAGGTGTTCAAAATTTAACGGTATTTTCCCTGCCAAAATGACCACATCCATCCCTTTCGCCACCCAAAGCGTTGTGCAACCCGGAAAAGTTTTTTGGACGTCTTTCAGTATAACAGAATTTTTTAATTGTTCTTCCGACACGACCGTGAATGCATCTGGGAGCTGGAGAAAAGCCGCTTCAGGCGGATTCAATTTTGACTCTTTAAGAATTTGTTCCGGACTTTTTTCGACGTTAGCGGGTTTGGCCTGAACCACTGAAGATTTCGATTCTTCTTCAAGTCTTTTCCTTTCCGCTTCTTTGGCTTCTATCGTTTTTTTTAACTCGGCTTTATACTCAAAAATATTTTGTAGTTGAAGCGGTTCTTCATGACGGAATACACAACCATGAAACATAAACTGGAAAGAGACTGCCATGCAGAGAATGATTACGAAAATAAATAATTTATAAGTTATACGATTTATCATCCAAACACCTAAAATAAAAATAAACAAAGAACTAAATAGATATGGCGATATTTTAATGAAGAGATTTAAAAATAGGAAGCGAAATTAATTCAGACTATCTGAAGCGCTTATGTCCACGCAAAAAAGCGCCTGCCAAGCCCATCATCATTAACGCAATTGTGCTGGGTTCTGGCACCGCCGGATCTGGAGGCGTTGGAGTCGTGAAAGTTCCGGAAAGGAACGACTCTTCTTTTGAGCCATTCAAATCTTTCATTTCAGAAAAAATATGGAATTCATATCCTTGGCCGGTATACGCACTAAGATCCATTGTCGGAGCATAGACCAAAAAGTCATAAGCACCCGAGCCTGTATTATTCGCTTGATAGACAGTGGTTGACGCTCCGGTCAATTGAATCTCTCCTTGAACGGTAATAAACGCCGTAGGATCGAAAATCCCATTATTAACACCATCGAGCGACCAGGATGCTACTTCGGAGTTTGTATTAGGATTCCAGACTTGAAAGTTAGCAACTATTTTCAAATCGCGCGTAGCGGCATTACCCGGTTCAGCCAAATCAAACGTAAAAACCGGAATATTTGCAGTTGGCCCAAGTTGATTATGTAAATAGGCAATGAGCATATCCACTAAAACCGGCCCATTTGCCCCATCGCCCTGGCCCCACGTCCCTGAAAAAGTACTCGTTCCGCCGGTCGAGGAAGGTGCGGGATCCTCGAAAGTGAATCCTCCGTTCACAGGATCGTTATCAATACCACCAGCATTCGTCAAAAGCACAACATCAAGTCCGCCGACTCCCGCAGGCCCATTAAATCCGGAAAATCCAAACTGCGTCAAGAGTTGAGTTGAATGGGAAATAAATTCATCATATGCTTGGTAGATGGGAAGGCCATCCACAATTTGATTAGGATCGGGAAGAACCACAGCAAAAGCAGAAGTCATTGCCGGAAATTGAAGTAATATGAAAGCGATCGCAATTGTAAAACCTTTTTTTATACGGTTCATAATTTTATCTCCCAGATATCACCATATATCATTAATTTTTATCAGAAACACAACTCAACCATGCACTATTAAGTTGCAATTTTCATTCCTTTTTAACCAATGTTTTCATTTTATACGGAATTGCACCTAAAATTTAAGTGATTTACCCATTTATACCGGCTTGAAAACCCTACAAAAAAACTGAAGATATCTAAGAAAATGAACATTGCTGTCTAATAAATTCATCTTTTCGAGAGAAATTCCCCTCACCCTAACCCTCTCCCTGAGGGAGAGGGTTAGGGTGAGGGGCGATAGTCAACTTCAGAACGCTAAATAGATCCTAAGATACATGCTTTAATACTGCCTCCAGAAACTCCGGATATTGATCTGTATTGTTTCCCGACAACCGGATAAGCAGCACCTGAGAATTCTGATTTTTCAGACGATCGAGCGCAAATCGCACCTGCTGTGCGTAATAATTGGTCGTATATTCGTTACCGACTTTATACACATAAAGCACGTTTTCCTGAATCTTCGGATTCCGTTCATCCTGCGCAACAAATTCTTTTACCTCGATATCGCGCCCCAGAATCCGGATTGTTTTCTCTCCGGATTTAATAATATTGTAATTGGATGACGTATAGCAAACCTCCGGAGGATGCGCCACACGGCGGTCGCGATTTGAAGCGACGAGCAACAATGATATCCGGTCCCCTTTGGCATTCTCATAATCACGCGATAAAATACTCCGTGTCTCGAGAATCTGATAGACCGTTTCTTCCACTTCGGAATCTTTGCCTTTCCAATTGCCGATTTGATACGGAATTTGGGTCAACACCGAGCTTTTCTGCTCATCAATTTGAGAAGATTGCGGCATTGCGATCCGGAAACATGCCAACACCACCAAAACGACAGTCGCAGCGATATAAGATTGTTTATTCATGGGCAGCACCCGATTCTTCCAGATATTTTCTGAGAATAATGAAACACACAAAAGCGAGGATAAACACAATAAATCCGGACGCGTCATGAACCTGTTTTGTCACAACCCCCATACCATAAACCTCGCTCAAAAACGAAAGCGAAAACACACGCAACACATTTGACAAAACCGCAAGAGGAAGCCCTGCGGCAACCAAAAGCAACCGTTTCCAAAACGCCATCCGGCTGCCGTATGCGAACACGAGCCCTAAACAAAGAAACGCCAGAAATGATCGCAGTCCGCTGCAGGGATCTCCGACAAGCAACATCGCATTTTTCGTGTAAATGTAACTTCCTTCCCGTGTCGCCGGTATTCCGATGTAGTTCAGGCAATAGGTGGCAATTTGCGCCACGAAAAACTTCATTTTGAGTGTCACCTGAGAAATCGTCAAAAGCGGAAGCGGAACCATTAACGCGAGAAATAAAACAGGATACCAGATTTCCTTCATTATTTTTCGTCCCATCAAAAACCACAGATAGCCGAATAAAACAATGACAAAGGACAGCGCGGAAAGAAAATAGATGCGCAGAATTGCGCTCCCCAGCTGAAGCAATGCACCGGCGATGAGAATGATAAAACCGAAAGAATCACTTTGGATCTGCGATGTTGCCAGACTTCTCCGTTTTTGAAAAATCCAATAAAGCGTAATCAGCGGAATTAAAAAACCATGTGCATAATACGAATCCCGCACCGTCCATCGGTCGATCATCCAGACAAAAGTGGGATAATATATGTAGGCAAGAAGGCCGATGACGATGAAATATTTGAGTTTAAAATTTAAAGTGTTAAGTTTAAAGTTCATGGTTTTAAGTTTAAAGTTTAAAGTTCAAAGTTTAAAGTTGGTTTTAAGTTATTTGAACTTCACACCTTTCATTGACGTTTTTGTTAAATAACTTATTAGCCCAGCGATCATCGAACTTATCTCGGTCACTGAGGCATACAAATCATCGAAAGTTTGTTGATCTATATAATTTTGGTCAAGCGCAACGAAAATATGCGATCTCACTTCTCCCGCCGAACCTTTCGCCACAGCAAGGAATTGAATAAACTCTCTGTTACCTGCCCGTTCAAAGCCCTCTGCGATATTTGCCATTATAGAAACACTCGACTTGCAAATCTGGTCACGCAACCCATAGTCTTTAGCAAATACGCCTTCTCTTGAAATCTCATAAATTCTTTTTGTAAAAACCCGCGCTTTTTGCCACACGTCTAAATCCTCAAATCTTTTTACCGTTCCCACATTCCGCTCCCAATGTCCTACAACTTCAAACTTTGAACTTCAAACTTTAAACTTTGAACTTCATTTATACGCCTTCTCCCAAACGATGTGATACTTCCCTCTAATATAGCGAAAAAAAGCCACAAAAGCAGAATAATTTAAAATACAAAAAATATACGGAATATAACCGACACTTTTCCGGGGCACTTTTTCACCCTGTTCATTGACCTTCAACCCGGATTTCTCGTACATCGATTCAAACCAGGCCAAGCCGTAAAATAAAACCTGCGCAAGAAAAAGCACCAAATAAAATCTTTGTTCTAAAAGAAACACATTCAGCGCTAAAATTCCGATTAATAAAAACGGCACAAAAAGACGCAAGAGTTTATGGGAAATCAATTGCAACGCAATGGGGCTCAGAAACGGTACAAATAACTGTTTAAAATACCCATAGATCTGGTAGTTCCCGATCAGCGTCCTGACTTTTCGCGTAAATTCCTGATCACTGCGTTCGGAAGGAACGTCATAAGCGCAGGCATCAGACTCGAAAACTGCGCGATAGCCGCGCTTAATAATTGAAAGCGGGATATACATATCATCTACTAAAACATCGGCCGGCGTATCCGGAAATAGTTCCTTCCGGACCGCATAAATAGCGCCTGTCGCTCCAAGCATCGAACCAATTTCCGCTTCTTTCTTGCGCAAAAATTTTTCATAACGCCAATACGCGCCCATGCCTTTTCCCACCTGCTGCAAATTTTCCTGCTTAAAATGAAGTTCGCCGGAAACACAGCCGACCGCCGGATCATTAAAATTCCGAACGAGCGCGCGAATCGCGCCGGCATCGAATTCCTGTCGTGAATCGGTCAATACGAGAATATCACCCTTCGCAATTTTCGCGAGTTTGTTGAGAACGCTCGGCTTTCCTGAATTTCCGGCAGAAGATAATAAATGAACGTTTTGCCCGGCAAACCCTGCAACAATTTCATTCGTCCGGTCCTTCGAACCATCCGACCCGATTAAAATTTCTAATTTTTCTTGCGGATAATCAAGACTCAATAAATTTTCAATCCGCCGCTCGATCACTTTTTCTTCATTATATGCAGAAATCAAAACACTTACTGCCGGTTCAATCGGCGACTTATCAATCTTTTGTTTCATCACAAGACTCAAAACATAAAGCACAAGCGGGTATCCCGCATAGACATAAAACACAAGTCCGATCATGAACCAGAAAAATATTTCAAACATTTAGTAAGTCTCCTTGTTTCACTTTACACTATTTGTCATTTCCACCCTGCTCCGCAGTAGCGAATCTTTAGCTTCGCAGAGGCAAGCATGCCCCTTCTGTCATTCCCTCATGCCTTTGCTGTCATTCCCGCGAAAGCGGGAATCCATTCAATCAAACAAACCATCATATAAATCTTCCCACTTTGAATTCTGCTCCTCAATTAACTGTATCTTCCAATCTCTTCGCCATTTTTTTAGTTGTTTCTCTCTCAAAATAGCTTCTTTTATATCATCCGTCTGCTCATAATAAACAAGTTTGTCAACACCATACTTTTTCGTAAAACCATCAACTAATTTTTCTTTGTGTTCGTATATTCGCTTCTTTAGTTCGCTTGTTACACCGATATAAAGTGTGCCATTTTTCTTGTTAGCCAATATATATACGAAATACATACATAACACTGTGGATTCCCGCTTTCGCGGGAATGACATTTAAGAGAACCTTCTGCCCTCACTTACATTAAGACCATCCAGCTCCCTACGACCGCCCTCTCACCGCATGCAACGCCCTGTGCATGAAATCGAACCCACCTGCAAGTTTTTTCCGGAAATCATCGATTGAATCCTCCGGGCTGATTTCGGTCCGCTCTAAACGGAAAGCATCAATGGCTCGGTTGGCTCCCGGAATATTCGTACAGGCTCCAAAAAAACCCGCTTCTTTCACCACCGAAACAGATTCCGGGTCAAATTCACCGTAAGGATAGCAAAAATATTGAATCGGAAGGCCCGTCAGATCTTCCAATGCTTTTTTCGCCTGGACAATTTCAATTCCTTTTTGATCGATACCAATCTCCGGCAAATGCGGATGCGTCTTCGTATGGCAACCGAACGAAAACCCGGATTGGGCCATTTCGCAAATGTGATCTAATCCGAGATAATCAGCCTTGCCGATGTGGTCCAACACACAAAAAATAGTGCCGACAAATCCATACTTTCTCATAACTGAAAACGCATACTCATAATTATCCAAATATCCATCATCGAAGGTAACAACAATTTCCCTGCCCGTCATCTCTCCTTTTAAAATATTCTCAAGACCGACTGTCCTGTAGCGCGCTTTCGCGAGGTGGTGCATTTGCATTTCAAAATTTTGATACGGTACCGTAAGATAATCACCAGAAATTTCATTCACCCGGTGATAACACAAAATCCGGACCCCTTTATGGGTCACGCCCCTCAAAACATTAAAACGATAAAATGCATTGCTTATCAGATTTCTAAGCATTCTTTTCATTACCGATTCCTTTGAAATATTTCGTTAGCGTGTCATTCCCGCAAGCTTTAGGCGGGAATCCATCAACCATAGATTCCCGATAAAAGCATTCGGGAATGACATAAAATATATTTACTTGGTAAATAGATCTATATACTGATTCACGCACCGGTCCCGGTCAAATTCTTGAAGAATCAAATCATGCCCGGCTTGCGCCAACGTTTTTAAATAATTCCGGTCGCGGAAAAGTTTTTCAATCACATGAGCCAACGCTTGCACATCTTTTCCGGGAACTAAAATTCCGGTTTTACCGTCAAGGACCACTTCCTCAACCGATCCAAACCTCGTCGTAATCACAGCCACTTTCGCAGCGAACGCTTCAACGATGACATTGGGAATTCCCCAATGCCACTCGGACTGTGCCATCAACACAAGAAGATCGGCTTGTTTGTAATAAGGGACTACTTCACTGTGTTTGATCGCACCGGTTAAAAACACTTCCGATTCAAGTCCGCACCTTGAAATCTGGGCACGCAAGTCCGGCTCAAGCGGACCGCCGCCAATAATGTGACAAATCAATTGAACGCCCCTTCCTTTCAGAATCTTCACGGCATCAATGAGATACTTGTGGCCTTTGTGCTCGTACAAAGTTCCCACGGAAATGATGTGAAGCCGGTTTTCCACAGGCTTTTGGTCTGATTCATAATTCTTAAAAGACAAACCGTGGTGAATCACTTTAATACAGACGTGAGGAGAATCGTTAGAAGCAGTTTCATAAGCCCCGGGATTGTCATTCCCGCATGCTTTCAGCGGGAATCCACTCGTTTTGGATCCCCGCTTTCGCGGGGATGCCAGGCTTGTGGAATCAATTTCGGCAATTTTCAGCAAATAATCTTTATTTGACTTGGTACAAGTCGAAATAAATTTCGCACGCATAATTTTTTCTTTCAAATGCGTGGTGTTCAAATAAATGTCATGCGCATGCCCCATAAAACTGAACGGAATCCCCGTAATTGTTGATGCCGTCATCGCGACAGAAGCCGGATACGTTGCCCAATAACCGAAGAAATGTGTGACTTTATTTCTCTCGGCCCAATCAGCCAGATAAATTGATTTCGGAAAGAAAGCAAGATTCTTCATTAAGAACTCCGGAGACTTGATATTTCCCCATTTCAAATCAAATAAGGCTTTCAACAGCCGAATGGGTCGTCGAATAAAAACTCGGAACATCGCCGTCAGGATCTTCATTGAAAATAAGTACTGAACGTAAATCGTTAATGGTAAAAGATTTACAGCTTCGTCGTGAATCACCTTGTCCCGGGAACACCGCAATGAAAAGATGGTGATTTTCATTTTTTCTGAAAAAGCAGCCAGTTCTCGCATAATAAAAGCTTCGTCGTAGCATGGAAATTTCGAGAGAATAAAAACGACATGAGGCAAAGAATTTGGCTTCTGCTTTGAATCCCCCATTATGCTTTCCCGCCTCCCGTCAAACGCCGTTTAATCGCAGCCAACCAGTCATACGTTTCCGGTTTTACATGTTCTCTTACATATTCTTTTGCCCGTTCCATTAATTTCTGCGCTTGAATTTTCCCTTGCATGATTTGCTCAACTTCAGACAAGGATGTATCTCTTTTAATGCAAATCCGTTTTAGATCCGATGCCCGGCCGCGGGGCGTATTGACGCCGTAATGGGATGTGAAAACAAATTCATAACCGTGACGCTCAATCGCCTGCAATAAACGAACATGACAAAAACCTCTTGGGACAGAAAAAGAATTCACCCTCGCAGACAAATGATATTCGAGTATTTTTCTCGAATTAACGATTTCCTCATATAAATCTTTTTCCGATAGATTCGTAAGCGGAACGTGATTCATACCGTGAGAGCCCAAATCAAAGCCGTCTTCCGCCATTTTCGCAAGATGAGGCCACTCGACATATCCTTCCTGCCCAACTTTATTCACGGGCACAAAAAAAATCGCCTGCATGCGGTATTTTTTGAGCAGAGGTACCACGATTTCGGAATGGCTCGCATGTCCGTCATCAAAAGTTAAGACAATCGATTTTTCTTCAATCGCACCATGAAGAAAATCCCTAATGTCATCGAGGCCAAGCGTTTTAAACCCAAGCTCCATGATTTTCTTGAGATGCCCTTCAAATGCGTCTTTTGAAACAACGTACGGGCGCTCTTCCTCAGCCCATGGATATTGCCTCGTCGATTCCTCGATCCCGTGATACATTAAAATTGGTAATTGGTTCATTGGGACTCCGTGTTTTATGTTTAAAGTTCAAAGTTTCTAGTTTCAAGTTAATCCTACCCAACTCAAAACTTTCAATTTTGAACCTTAAACTTTAAACTTTGAACTTTGAACTCATCTACTCTTTTATTTGAAAAACCGCTATCTCCGGCCGGCACAAAAACCGGATGTAAAGCGTCTTCATCCCGATTCCCTTGTTTACATACATATACGTACGATCTTTATGAAACAAACCTTTAACATAAGGAGTTCGATTAGCGTATGCTGATAAATGGACAAGAAATGGAATTCCTACTTGTGCGCCATGCGTATGGCCAACTAACGCTAAATTGATCCGCTTCTCGACGGCCTTATTAAAAATTTGGGGAGAATGCGCTAACAATATTTTCGGCATATAGTCCGAAGCTTCCGCCATTGCCATATCAACGCTCGCATCACCAAACGCCATATTATCCGCGCCCAGAATCCATAAAATTTTTCCGTTCTTCAAATGAATTTTCCGGTTCTCATTCACCAATAAATCCATCCCCGAATCGGCAAATGCCCGTTGCATGGCCGGCGCATCCATCACAATATGATCCGTATTACCGGGAACGCCCAGAATAGCAATCGTCGCATGAAGTTCACGAATGAGTTGCTTCGCGGGCTCAACCTGAGACAAATCATCGATCAAATCGCCTGTGATCACGATGATATCCGGTTTAACTGAATTCACTTTTCTAATCATTTCTTTTTCGCGATAGCCTATCCCCTTCGTTAAATGGATATCACTGATTTGCACAATTTTTGTATCCCCAACGACACTTGCAAGTTTTTTATCACTTACATGAACGTGGTTAATCTCAATCCAATTAGGCTCGAGAAAAAAAATGTCTGCTAAAAAAATGACGAAAATCACAATGGCCGCAACGAATAGTTTTGCAATTGTATTCAGCCGGCCTTTGATTAACAAAGAGCCCAGCACAACCAGAAACCCGGCGATGGCTAAAGCAATGAACGAATATTTCATCATCACAAAAGCGGTCATGAGTTTTCACCTTGAATAAGTCAGTTATTAATACTCAGTAATATTGGTAACGCTTTTTGTCATTCCCGCGAAAGCGGGAATCCGATCCCCGCTTCCCTGGAAATACAGGGCCGTCCCTCGCTGTACCGAGGGAATGCATGCGGGGATGACGGGTTTGGTCAGATGTCCCTTACTCATACCTCTCTCACTTTTCTTGCATACACAATCATTTTATTCTCTCTTCTGAATAGCTTGCTCAAGAAACTCATTACCGGAAGAACCATAATCACAAAATTCCGTTTCGGATCCTTTTTGTAATGGATATTAATTTTCCCGGCAGCAAAATCACGCGGCGTCGTATCTTCTTCGTAGCGAACCATTTCAAAACCGGCCCGAATAAGCAACATTTCCATCGTCTTTCTTGAATAAGAGAAATAATGCGGAACATAATAAACGTATTTCAGTAAAAATACGGCTCGCTGGCCAAAAACCCGGTAGAGCCCACGAGCTACTGATTTAAAAAAACTTCTTTCATTCGGCGTTTTCATAACCAGGATACCGCCTTTTCGAAGCAACCGGTTCGCGGCAGCCATATTTTCAACCGGCTGTTTGATGTGCTCGATCACGTCCCACAATGTCATGGCATCGTAATTGGCATGTTGAAACTGAATCCCGTCAAGCGTGCCGACATGAACATCCAGTCCATATGTTTCCCGCGCAATTTTCGATGCGGCATCAGAAATATCTAACCCTTCTGCCTTCCACCCTTGTTTTTGAGCCACATCAAGGAAATGTCCGACCCCGCAACCGACATCGAGTAATTTTCCCTTGTTTGGCAGAAAACATCTCAACGCCTCAAGATGCCGCTTAAATTCAGTCGCAAAAAGCTCTTTAACGGAATCATCCAAATAAATTTCCTTTTGTTCATCCTTGTCCCAATAAACCGCTTCTTCGGCATCGGTACGGCTTCCGCTTCCCCGCGAATCAAGGTACACAAGCCCGCAGTTCGCACATCGCAGTACATTCACTCGGTCCGGCAGCACAGACGCCGGGATCATCACTTCAATTTTTGATACCGGACACAAAACACAATTTTCCATTCTTCTCCCATCCTCTGTCATTCCCGCATGTCTTTGGCGGGAATCCATTGTTCACAGATTCCCGACACCCGAGGGGAAACGGGCCGGCCCTTTCAGTCCCAAGGGAAAGATTTCGGGAATGACAAAATTGCGTCCTTATGATTACGAATTAATGGCTTCATGGCCCGCCTCAAGCGCTTCAAACGCATAAGGCGCACTGAAAAGGTACGTATTGGGCCGATGATAAATCTGTTTTTTATAAATCATGCCATCCATCAACGAATCACTCGATTCCTGTTTATTGGCAAGCAATTCATTCATGCTCTTATTCAACATTTCCAGAAAGGTTTGATCCCCGGAAATAAAATACGCATACGCGATTCCGTTGAGGGCTGCAGGATCAACATCTAAAAACTTGATCATTTTGAGAAACATTTGTTTCACTTCCTCGTCCTGCGTTAATTCGTGATAAGCCATAAAAGCACCGACCGCATAACTATCCATATAAAGCCGGTGTTTTTCGCCCGACCACGTTTGATCGAGAGGATTGTAATTCTCGAGAATACTGCCGTCCGATTGCTGCCCTTTTAAATAAATTTCAATAATTCGATCGGCAGTTTTCTTAAAACGCTCGTCTCCCGTTGCATGATAAAGCAATACATCGCCCCAAAGCGCATTCGCCATGGCCCGGTGCGGTGCCACATCCGCATGCCCCGTATAAGTAAACGGTTCTTTCAGAAAAAATTCGCCGACTTCCTTCGCAACATCAAACGCTCTTTCATCACCGGTCAAATAATAATAAAGAAGAATCCCCGAAACATGCGTATGGCTTGATTCCTCATTCCGGCCGCTCCAATGATCTCCGCTGTGGCGGTGCATCGATCCGACTTGCGAAACTTCTTCATCCAAAATATTTTTCAGGCGATCGTCATTCGCAACGGTATTGAAATGAACCGTATCAACATCCATAATGTGCCGCGCCGAATTTCTGCCAAACTCAAAATATTTCCAGTTTCCCGTCCGCGCGAACTGAAGCAGCGCGCCCATGTGGGTCCCGACACCTTCACAGTTATACCAGCCCCAGCGGCCGATGGGATGCCATCCGTAATCACCGTACCATTGTTCTTCATCTTCATTCCGCCACCAGGAAAGCGTGTCACCAAAATTGAGCATTCCGTACCATTTAAAATCTCTCTGCTGCCGCGCCGCCCAATCAAACAATTTCTCAAGCATTTTTTCTTCCGTCGCATACTGAGGCGCCGCTGGAAATAATCTGCCTAATGCCCCGGTTGCATCTACCCAATACGGATTTGTGCGTATGAGCAAAGGTTTCATAAACGATTTCGCAATGTTAACGACTTCTTCTTTCAACGTTGTCACATCATGGAAGTTAAAAAGCAATTCGTGTGTTTTGGCGAGCCCGAATGCATTACCGCGCGCCACGTCTTCAGGCCCAATGGCATTGCTCGTCGTGGAAAGATCAAGGTCTCCGGATTCCTTCGGCCACAAATCAACTTCGAGGAAATCTTTTCCGGCTCTAAATGCTTTCGGAAAGTTTTCGCGGAAATTACGGATAGCGACGGTCACCCCTTTCAGATCATCCGAAACATCCACGAACCCTTGGTATGCTTCTGCGCGTTCCGGTACTTTCTCTCCCCGCACAAGTTCTCCCGCGTCCCAAAGGGCTTGGTAGAGCTTGATCTCGCCTTGTTTTAAAATCTCTTGAATACCGGTTTTCTCTTGCGCCAACAAAACTTTTGATCCAACCTCATTTAACTGAAGAGGAATTTTAATTCCAAAACTCTGAATCGTTTCATTTTCAGGAAGTTTCAGCCCCTTATACTTTTCATAATAAGTATTCGAGGGATAACCCGTATAAATCAGCGTGTGGCTGACCTTGACATAACTTTTCCCCTGGTAAAAATAATACCGAACGATTGCCTGGCAATAGCGGTTCCCTTTCTCAGACTGAAACCATCCGGAAGCTTTCACCACCGCACGTTGAGTCCCTTTTTCTTCAATTTCAATTTTATAAGTCTGTTGATCAAGGTTTGTTCGATATTCTTCACCACGAAAATCGAGTGTCAGCGCGGCATCGCTCACAATGTGCTCGTCAGCATCAAATGTTTCGTTTCGATTCATATCGATGATCACGTCTTTGAAAAGATAAAACTCTTTTTTACTAAGAATCGCCTGCATCACCCCGGTATTGATTACCATTTGATCGTCGGTTTCTTCTATCTTTAGTTTACCCTCCGGCGCGACCCGCTTCACAGTCGGACCGTATTCCATAAAATATCCATTGCCGTAAAGTGGTGCCAGCGTTGTTTCAAAATGAATTCCAAGCCATTGAATCGACCCGTCCGGCCATTTGCCTAACGCGCGGGGCTGAAAAGGAATTTCTTCACCCTTCGCATTTCTCATTCTAATTTCATCAGATGTTTTGAGTTCTCCCATCGGAAAAGGAATTCCGCCCTCTGCCGGGCATAATTTACAGAAACCGTCCGTTTCATTTTTAACAATAAACGGAATCCGCACGAATCCATTAGCCGGATCACGCGGATCAGCAGCCATCCAAACCGGCTTGCGGTTTTTAAATCCATAATCCAGCATCTTGACCGGCCGCGGTTTGACTATGATTTCCATTTGTTTTGGTGTTTTTTGTACCTCAACCAATCCTTTCGGAACCAACCGGATATCATCCATAAAAAAATCCAAATCAAGCCGCGGCTCCCAGCGGAAAAATGAAATTTGATCAATCGCACGAACATTAATGGTCCCGGCCATCCGTTGTATGGGTATTGAAAAATCCATTCCGTTATTTCCGGGAATCCAAATGTCCTGCTTATATCGATTCTCGCGTTCGTCTTTGACTTGAAGAATCAAGCGCTCAGACTCATTCCGAGAATTAAAAATATAAAAATTGAAAGCATCATAATTCGTCCAGTTAGATTGAGCCTTACGGCTTGTGAAATAATGTTGAATCCTGAGCCCTGACACTTCTTTCCCACCATACATGGTTATTTTGGCAGACTTCGCACCACGCGAAATATGCTGAGAGGAAAGCTCTAATTTCGCATCGATCAACTCCAGTGCCTTTAACCCCTTTTCACTTTCAAAATCTGCGATCACAAAACTTCCGTCTTTTTGTTTTCCGGGCACCGGTATGGTCGGCGCAAAGAGAGCCCTGATGATCGACGCATCTTTAAGATTGCCCGTTCCTGACAGCTGCTTCAAGGCCGCTATCGAACCACCGACGAAAAATAACGCGAAGCACGCCGTTATCAGGATTAGCGCCATTCTAATTTTCGGATTTGGAATACGGCGCTCAAACGATGCCTTGATCCCGGAATATACCTTCTTAATAAGATTTTTTAGAATTTCGAAAATCTCCGAAAATCTTTTCTTAATTTCATTTAATTCATCCATAATTTGCCTCTTGCTTCGTCATTGCGAGCCGTTGAGCCATTGGCTGGCGAAGCAATCCATGTTTCCGAGATTGCTTCGGCTCTGCATAGTTCACTGCCTCGCAATGACACTAATAAAGTCTGTCATCCCCGAATGTTTTTATCGGGGATCCAGCCGCTTGTAGATTCCCGCCTAAAGCGTGCGGGAATGACACGACTGACACACAAACCGTTATCCTTTATTCCTCTACTCCTTAGTTCTTACAACCCGCGCCGGAACACCGACCGCAATCGCTTTTTCCGGAACAGAATTCAAAACGACGGCATTCGCGCCGATTTCCGCATCGTTTCCGATTGTAATATCACCCAATAATTTTGCGCCGGCACCGATCATCACCCGGTCGCCCAATTTCGGCGACGGCCCGCCGGGTTGCCGGTTTCCGATTGTCACCTCATGGTGGATCCTGCAATCCCGCCCGATTTCGGCATTCCCGTTAATGATCACGCCTCCGAAATGGTAAATGATCAAACCCGGCCCAATGCTGGCTTTCGGAGATATTGAAATCCCAGTCCAAACTTCCGCAATCCGCTGCAGCATCATTCCGATCATCGGAATTCGCAGTTTGCCAAGCTGATGGCTGATTCGGTATAAGAAAATCGCTTGGAAACCCGGCGATGTCATCGCGTGAAATGTTTTCCGGAACCGTCCTTGATATCCGGACTCATCGTACTCCGCCAAAAAATCCGCTCTGATTAATTGCCACATATGAATCACCTTTAACTCAAGCAACTTGGGTTCCGCTCTTTTCTGTCATTCCCGCAAGTTTTAAGCGGGAATCCAAAAAATGGATCCCCGATAAAAACAGTCGGGGATGACTATTCATTGTCAAAAAGTTGTAATTATTACACCACAAAATTCACCGAACGCAAGTCAAGCAACTTTCTGGACCATTTTTTCATTGTATCAATAAGTGATACAAACGTATTACTTGTTGATACAATTGTCAAGTCTGCGCAGGGCCAACTTAGCCCCCCGCACCAGCGTGGAATATAACGCTTCGTGGTTCGCCGCCATATTCGAAACTGAAAACTCCCGTTCCACTCTCCTCTTCCCGCTCTCAATAAATTTCAGGCGCAACTCAATACGATCAATCAATTCAGCCACACGGTCGGCATAATCCTGCGCAATCGCCGAATCAATGAGAAACCCGTTTTCTCCGTTTGTCACACACTCCTTCACACCGCCGACATCCGCAGCCACCACCGGAACGCCCGCAGCCATCGCTTCGAGGAGCGTCATCGGAAAACCTTCCCGTGTGGACGTCATCACGAGCACATCCATCGCGACATATAACCGGTCTATGTCTTTACGGAATCCCGTAAACAAAATAAAATCCTTTAGCTTTAAATCGTCTCGCATTTTTTCCAATTCTTTCCGCAACTCGCCATCTCCGATGATAAGGCCAACCGCATTGACACCTTTTTGCCTCAAATTAAAAATCATTTCAATAAATACTCCATGGCCCTTCTGAGGAACCAACCTTCCCACAATTCCGATGACGTTAGCATCCTTGGCAATCCCAAACTCGCGTAAAATGTCTGCACGGTCTACCTTGGCGGCAAACTGGTTTATGTTAATTCCATTATAAAGAACCGCGGATTTGTCCTTCAGCGCCCCCAATTTCTGTTCATAATAGTTTCGCACTTGTTCCGAAACAAAAATCATTTTCCGGGTCACTCTGACAAGAATCGAATCCACCCACCAGTGATAAAACCGCTTCCACGAATCCATATTGTGTTCCGTCGACACCACAGGAACACCGGCAAAAAAAGCCGCCAGCCGTCCCCATAAATTAGATGTAAACAGATGCGTGTGCACTAAATCAATCTTCTCCTCTTTCATCACGCGCATGAGTTTTGAAATAATAAACGGGTCCAGTTTGGGCAACTTATTTAATTCGATAACTTTAGTCCCGCTTTGTTCGATATCGGCGCCGTAACGGCCTTTTTGATTCAGGCAACACACAACCGGTTCAAACTTGGCGCGATCAATGTGTCTTACCAAATTCATCACGACTTGCTCCGCTCCGCCGAGGTCGAGCGACCAGATGACATATAGAATTCTGATTTTACTACTCGGCCACCGTTTTCCCGCGCCGGGATTCACGATATTCTCATAAAAATTCATATAATCATTGGTCATTCTCTGCAATGAGAACTGACGTTCAATCCTTGCGCGCCCTTCGCGTCCCATGTCCCGGCACATTTTATGTTCCCCTAACAATATGATCATTTTCTCGGCAAGCGCGTGAAAATCTCCCGCCGGAATTAAAAATCCGGTTTTCCCGTCTTCAACGATTTCAGAATTACCGCCGACATTCGTCGCGATGACCGGTTTCGACATGGCCATGTATTCGAGGATTGAATTGGAAAACCCTTCAGTCAGAGACGTTAAGCAGCAAACATCCATTGCGTTAATCATTCTTGAAACATCCTGCCGCGAACCGGCAAACACAATGTGAGCTCTCACCCCCAAATCACTCGCTAATTTTTCGTAATTAGCCCGCAACGCCCCGTCTCCGACAAATAAAAATTTTGCTTTCGGATGTTTTTTAATCACTTCCGGAATTGCGTGGATTAAATAAGAATAGCCTTTAATTTCATGGCGCATGTTCGCAACAATCCCGGCCACCAAATTGTCTTTGGCAATCCCGAGCTCTTCCCTGAGATGCTTCCGGTCGCCTTCAATGCTTTGATACTTCTCCATGTCAACGCCGTTATAAATCACGTGAATCGGCCGAAGGCAACGCTCACTGCGAAGGCATGCCGTTTTTACCGCTTCCGAATTTGCCAAAACGCAATCAAACGACTTAAGACATAAATTACTCACGATCCTCTGTCGTTTGCTCACCCAGAAGCCTTCGTCGCGTCTGACCGTAATCACTTTGGGAATCCTGACAAATATCCGCGCAAAACAAACAAGCAGTTCCGGAATCAAAAAATGCGTTTGGACAATTTGAAACCGCTCTTTTTTGATGAGCCGGAGAAGTTTCCACCATGTCACCCAACCTTCCGGCATGTAAATTCTTTTTACCGGCCATTCATACACTTCGGCACCCGCAGAACAAAACTCATCAACCATCCGATCGCCTTTGCTGAGCGTCACCACAGTAGCTTGAAACACTTCCCAGTCGAGATGCCTCACGATTTCCAGCAGATTATTCTGCGTTCCCGCCGGCACGAGTTTATCGATGATAAATAGAATTTTAATTTTTTTTATCAGCTGCTCATTCATCACTAATTCTCTCCATTAAAAAACACACTACATTCGGCTTCACAAGATCTGTCATGCACTCGCCCTACACTTTGTCATTCCCGCGGAAGCGGGAATCCAGAAAAATTTTCTTTATATCTTTATATATTGTGGTGGATCCCTGTCCTTAACAACCGATTGAATCTTTCATGGCATGTTAAGGACGGTACAGACATCCTATTAAATAGTAATTATGTTTTCAATGTATGTCAGTGCCGATTACTGCATTCGGGGATGACATTCTTGACAGTTCCGCAACAGAGTCAATACCTCTATTTAATCTTGAGTTTGCTTTTAACACTTTCAAAAACCGCTTCAACAAATCTCAGGTAATCGCTCGCTTCTTTTTCTCCGATCACTGTCCCACCGCCATATAAATCGGTGTTTCGTTTGGTTCTCATTGCGTCTCCCACAACACTCACATCCGCATCCCCGAGAATTTCGCTCATTTTCTCTAAAGTCTTAACATGGTGGCCCGGGACACTTCGTACTTTTACGTGGCCGACGCTTCCGATCAAAACGATTCCGGCTTTAATCAAGGCCTGATAGCTATATGTGAATTTTACTTCCGGAAATGAATCCTTGCGGGCAATGTCCAAATCACGCAAAGCGCTTTGCCAATGGATTTTGATTTCTTCCGGCGAAAACCGGAATTTTTTGAAAAAATTCTTGTCGTAGCTCATGGAATGACCGGCACCTTTTTAGCTTTCTGAATGGATTTTACAAACGGGTCTTCCTTTTTCTTTTTTTCATATTCGCCAACACCCATACTAACCAAATTGATTTCACGATCGATATTTTTTTGAATCGTATGAATTCGTTTCCTGATTTGAACGGTATCGCAATCTCCGACCACAAACAAATCAATATCGCTTGCCGCGTCCATTTCATTCGCGGCGTAAGAGCCAAAAATAAACGCTTCTTTTATCCCGACTAAATCCTTCAGACCGTTCCGCAGCATTTTTTCGAGCCCTATCGTTTTGAGAATAATACGCCGGTACTCTTTCAACAAAGGATACGCCCGATTCAACGAATAAAAGCGGGCTTTTCCCATCTCTCTGCTTTTCAGAAGCCCAAGCCGTTCCAACTCCTGAAGTTTACGGGCAAGATTCCCGTCATCAAGCCCGAGCTTTCGTGCCAGCTCATTTCCATACATTTCCGCCTTGTCATGAAGCATAAAATAGCCTAAAAGGCCCTTGGTTATTTTCGACCGCATACTAATCATTGCCATCTCCTTTACTGTATAAAACTACAGTGATTACTGTAACTTTGTACAGTAACAAAGTCAAATCATTTTGCGTTTCCACCGTACTCAACTAAAACTCAAGGTTAAACTGCGGATTTTTCTCTTTCACTTTCTGCGCAATTGAACGGATCCACGCATCTGCATCACTCAAAGCAGACACAATATCAGAACGGGAAAGCAAACTTCCATATTCATAAGTCAATTCATTGCGTTTGCGCCGCATCGTTTCAAATTGTTCCGCAAGGCTTTTGAAAGAACTGCCCAATATCGCCTCGCAAACTTGAACCACCGTCTTATGTTGGGCGCCGTCAGCCGGCCGTAAACTGTAAAGCAACAACAGAGAGCGCCCCGCCTTAAGCATGCTTTGATAGGCTAATAGAAAAGGAGCTCGTTCCCCGTAATTCACAACAGCATTTGCCTCCAGAATATCCCGGACGGCATCTGACAAAAGCCCTTCAATCTGAATAAAACCGACGCTTTCCTGCCGTAATTTTCCGGCTGTCTTTAACTTTTGGATCAATTCATCCATTCAAGTTTCCTTTCAATATAATTTTCTTTCCCCGGACAACTTCGGCAAGAAAACTTCCTTTTTCTGCCGATTTATTTTTAAATTCTTCTTCGGCGTATAAATTAAAATTGATTTCACGACCAAGAAGCTCTTCGAGTTTCCGGATTTCAGAAGTCAACCGCCTGCGCTCCGGGCTGCCGACGATAACTACATCAATATCGGAACCCGCTTTTTCCCCACCCTTCGCATAAGAACCGTAAATAAAAGCTAATGCCACATCCTCGAATCGATCGACAACGGAACGCAAACTTCCTTCGACACCGGTTGTTTTGAAAATCACTTGCTTTAAATCGCCATAGAGCGGACACCCGGAATTCAAAACATAAAATTTCAGATTTCCTTTTTTCTCGACATGAAAAAGGCCTTCTTTTTCAAAAATCCGAAGCTCCTTCGAAAGATTCCCGGGATCTAAATTAAGCAAAACTCCCAGTTCACGGACATAATATTTTCCATCCGGATGACTGAAATAATGCGTCAGCAACTTCCGTCTTAATTCTGATGAAATTAAATGGGTAATCATTGGCCCAACTCCTAACCCGCCTTTCTCATCGATTTTGTAAATCGTCGAGAAAGGCGCTTTGGGCGCAATAAGTTACGCCCAAAGTTTTGCGCCCTTATTAAATCAGGACGCAAAAGATAAGCCCTGCGTCGCAAAGACGCAAACATCTTTGCACCGCAGCTCTTACGAGCGGAATTTCTCATCAACAAGGAGAAATCCGGGCTAATTCGAAAAATCCTATTAACCCGATGTAATATTTACAACAATTGTAGTAATATTTACATCAGCGTCAAGTATCTTCTTTTCAGTGTCTGTATTTGTCTATCATTTTGAGGTACTGATCTGTAAAAGACACCCGTTTTCTATCATTCCCGCGTCCACACACTTCTGTCATTCCCGCGAAAGCGGGAATCCAGAAAACTTGTAGATGCCCGCCAACGCCTGCGGGCATGACACAGATGCCACGCGCAGCTTCTTCAAACCGCCAAATAGATACTTACATAGCCTCTACGCCATCGTTCTCATTCTTTCCATACCCTCTTATTCGCTCCAGCATGCATCAAGCTTGTGTGATTTTAATTTACCCGGTTTCGAATTCAACTTAATCACTTCCTCATGGGAATTGGGATGAGCCGCATCCCGTTCATCTAAAATTTTGAAACGCATAACAAGCGCCGCCAGAATCCAGAAGTAACTCGCCACTTCCTGTGAATCCAAGCGTGAGCCGAACATATTACTCAAAAGCAATCCGAAAATGCCCCCTAAATATCCCAAAGCAATCGTCTTTGCGTAATGGTCGTTGGTCCTTCGATAAAGTCTCAGCGTTTGCCATAAAATGGACAGAATACACCATAAAAATATAAGTAATGCGGGAATACCCATTTCTGCCGTGATAATAATATAAGTATTATGCGCATCAAACCCTTTCCACTGCGGCGCATAATATTCAAGCATGTATGGAAATAATTTATACCCCACACCAAACACCGGATGATCCTTAATCATATCCACCGACGCACGCCAAATTTCAACCCGCGATTTAGCACTCGATTCCAAACTGGCTTCGTCATATTCAACTTCTTGGGCGGAAGTTTTATCTATTTGAAAGGTTTGTCCCATTCGATACCGAACACCCGCAGGCAAAAGAATGGGATTAAAGTAAACAATAAAACCGACTAAAATCAAAAAGACAAACAACATCTTACTGCGAAAAAATGAAATTGCATACAACCCCAATGCAAATGCCATATAGCCACCACGAGAAAAAGTTACCATCACTCCCCTAAATTCCAAGAGAACCGGAATCAGAAACAGCCAGTATTTGGATTTCTTCGTATTCATCAACATAAATGCCAGGGGTAAAAACATATAATAATTAAAAAATGCCGCAAGCATGTTCGGCTGATCGACAATACCACCAATCCGCGAGCTTTCCAAGCTGCCACCTTCACCCGCATCGATATAATCATAAATCGCCATGCAGGCAACAATCGCAGTTACAAACATCATGATGTTGATAATCGCGCGTATCGTGGGCCGATTTTTAACAGTGTTCAAAACCAGGAAATAAAGAAGCGGCGGAGTAATCCACCGTTTATATTCTATAATTGCAGCCACAAGATGTCCTCCGCTAAAATTAATTCCTCGAATAACAGAAATCAATCCAACAAGAAGAAAGAGAATAATCGGCAAATTTAAAGGAGTTGAAAGCCAAATCGGTTCATCCGACGCATATCTGCCCGTGAGCCAAACAACCATAATAAAAATCATCAAAAGATTTGTAAAATTCACAGCAGTGGCAAATCCACCAAAATCACCGGCTAGCTCCGCACTGAAAGGAATGTAAGCAACGAGAACATACGTCACTATTTCCGGCTGCTTCATGCCTTTGAAAAACAAATAAATGGCACCAAGAACAGTAAAAGCCAACATTACCGATTTGGGAATGAATACATTCTTTGTAATCACATAAGCTAAGAAGCACACGACGGCTCCCATGAATACAAAGCTGCCCATGCTTCCGCTTTTTTTAATTTCAACCTGCTGTGTTTGCGCCATATCTATTTAATTACTTAAAATCTTTTCATACAAGCTTTGGATTTCTTTTGCTTTATCATCAGCGTTAAACATACGAATAACATAATCTTTTCCTTTTCTACCCATATCTTGACAAACCGATTTCTCTTTGAGTAGTTTAAGGATTTTTTCGGCATATTCACTTGGTGAATTTCCTTCCACAATCAATCCACCCTTGCTTTTTTCAGCTAACTCCGGCGTTTGCCCCACACAAGACGCAATAAATGGTTTTCCCATCATTAGCGCCTCAACCAATGTCCTTCTAAGTCCCTCCGCTAAAACCGACGGGTCCACGATCATGTCCATCTTCGACATCGCCGCCGACACATGATTCACCCACCCCGTAAATGTAATGAATTCTGAAATTTTCAACGATTCAATCAAACTTTCCAACTCGAGTTTATACCCTTTCGAATCAGCCGCTTCCGAACCGACAATGTAGAAATGAACGTTCTTAAATTCTTTAAGCACTAACGCAGCCGCTTTTATAAATATTTCATGCCCTTTGCCAGGAACGATACGGCTGCACACCCCCACTTTCTTTTCAGGGCGATCAAACAATTTCGAAACGGAAGAATCTACTTGCTGATTGACGGAAATAACTTCAAACGGATCTAACGAAACCGTAATTTTATTTTCAGGAATGCCTTCTTTAATAAAAAACTCTTTTCCTGATTCAGATAAAACTATAAAGCGATCAACCAATTTGGCAAACCATTTTTCCGTTTTTATTAATTTCCGCGTAGAACGCAAATGACAAACAAATGGAGTTTTTGTCAACCGACACGCAATAATTCCATAGCCATGAGAATGGATGTCATTATTAAAATGGACAAAGCTAATCTTTTTTCTTTTCAACAGCTGCGAAAATCTAAACGCTTCCGGAAGTATGCGACATAAAAAGTCGGTCGCGGAAATGACCGGCGACATCCACCGTCCCCACCGGATGCTCTCGCCCAAGGAGATTCTTTGCGGATCAAACAACACTTCAATATTTGACCAATGGATTCCCTTCACATCAGCAGCCGGATGATCAAATAAAAGAATGGGGTTGAAACGCTCCCGATCCAGTCTATCGATCAGGCACTTAAGGCTAAGCGCGGAGCCGCCTTTCCCCAGACCCGTTTCGACATATAAAATGTTAATGGCCATTGCGCCCCGCTTTCAGAGAACACATCGCATATGCCACAAAAGGCTTTACCGTTGCCACGACTCCACCAAAAACGCCTCTCTTCTGTGGATTCTCCTTCAAATAGAATTCAAGTCCGACAAGCCGATTATATTTGATGGCCGCCCGATAAGATTCTTTCGCTTTTACATAATTGGATTTATCTTTGCATTCTGTCCCCAACTTATAATAAGCCTTGGCCAGCAAAGACTTGATTTCTTTTATTACGTCTGGGCTTTTCGTCCGCGCCAAAACTTTTGAATATACGGCAATTTTATTGCGATATATGTTTTCAATGTTTTGAGACATCTGATTCGCATGAACTTGATATAAGCCCCCGACATTCTCGAGCATCGCAAACGAATAACATTCAGCGATCCGAAGCCAAAGGTCATAATCCTCGCATCCTACCAATAGCTCCTCATCAAAAAAACCGATTTCATCGAGAATCGCCCGTTTGACGAGAACGTTTGAAACAACCAAATAGTTATTCTCTAAAAGCGACCGGAAATCCGTAACGGATGGGATCAGAACCGGCTTTCTTGCGCCGACAACACCGGCCTCATCAATGACTTTCATAGCACTGCTCACAAATGCCAATTCGGGCCGCTGTTTCATCACGCGAATTTGATCTTCAAGTTTTTCCGGAAACCACACATCATCATCGTCAAGAAAAGCCACATACTCTCCTTGAGTCATACGAATGCCTTTGTTTCTAGTAGCGGAAACGCCAATCTTCCTTTCTGACTCATAGCGAATTAAAAAAGAACCAGAACCCATTTCCTCAACCACCGCCCTAGTTTGAGGATTCTTGCCATTATCAATTACAATTAGTTCCCAATCCTTATACGTTTGATCGATGACACTTTGAATCGCACGCCGCAATAAAACCGGCCGATTAAACGTCGGAATGATCACACTAATCTTTGCCATTGTAGCCCCTTAAAGTGGCAGTTAGACTCATTGATTCTCATGACGATGCCTACGAATAAACCATAACAACTTATGCAAAAAAGAAATAACAAATAAAGGAAGATATGACACAAATAAATACAATAAAATCTTGGGTTGATAAAATTGATATTGAAGCGATTTCATTAATAATTTGCGCGACCGTTTACGATCCCGCTGCTTTAAATAATACCCGCCCGCCAATCGACCGTGCTGTTTAATTCGGTTCATTAAACTCTTTCGCTGTTCATGTGAAACCGCTAATAGATGCGCTTCTAAAATGGGAATCTCCGCCTCACGCCATCGATAATCCCTTTCACCTTCAGCGCCCGATAAACCACTTGCAGTTATTCGAATTGTCACGAGCTCAACTTTTAAGAGCGCTCCGGAAAAATGCCGAGAAAGACGAATCCAGAAATCATAATCTTCTCCAATTTCATAATTTGCATTAAAACCTCCAACTGTCTCAACCGTTTCGCGTTTCAGCACAAGGGTTGGCGTCGCAATACAATTTCCAGCGATTAAAACCTCATGAAGTTGCCCGACATATAAAAAAGGTTCTACCGTTTTACAATTTGTCAACCACTCGCAAAAAGCTTTGTGCTGATATGGCAATAATTTCCGTTCTTGCCGGCCGTCTTCATTCACAATCATTCCGTCCGTAAAAACGAAACCAACATCGGGATACTTTTCGAAAACCCCATATTGCAACAATAGTTTTTCAGGAAGCCATAAATCGTCATCATCTAAAAACGCGATATACTTCCCCGAAGCGGCTCTCATACCAAGATTTCGCGCAGCGGCCGCCCCGCCGTGGTTTCCTCGCAACATTTTAATCCGTAAATCTTTTGCACAGTAATCTTTCAAGATATCGCGAGTTGCATCCGTCGAACCGTCATCAACAACAATCAATTCCCAATCTGCGAAAGTTTGCTTTTTCACACTTTCAATCGCTTCTCGCAAAAGCTTTTCGCGATTATAAGTCGGCAATATGACACTAATAAGAAAATTAGCCATTTTGTTTCGCCTCAACTGACAAAATCAATAAATGCACCTTCAAAAAAGTGCAAAACGAATTCTGTTTCACCATGAACTAAACCTGGGATTGGCTGCGCTCTATTTAATAAAATTTTCATTGACCGGTTCTTCCAGACCTTCCATTCTTGAGCTTTGAGCGTCTTTTTCTAAATACGCGATGCTTTCTTTTTTATATTCTGATACACCGTGCCATAATCCTTGGTCAGCTCAATAATCTCTCCGCATTGAAACCAAAAAATCATTTCAGCTTTAAATGCGCGACATGAATCGAATATTGCATAACCATAAATGGCTTGAAAGAAATTTCCAAAACATTCTCGAAGAAGCCATAACGGAAAATGGGAATTTTTCATGCCCCGTTGAACACAAGTTGCGCGGCCTGATTCGAAACGCCAGCGCCGAAAATATGATCGACTCATACGTTCTTTTGGAACTTTGTGATAAACGATTGCTCCGGGAATGTAAGCGATCCGTTTTCCCGCGTTCACAAAACGCTCTAACATGTCTGTATCTTCACCACGCATCTGATCACCACCCTTTGGGCCTAAATCCGTATTGAACAATCCCACATCATCGAATGTCTTTTTTCGATAAGCCATATTTGCACCGAACAAAAATCCTGGATCGAAAGAACTTAAAAAAGCGGGAGCATCGCCATGATCTATCATCGCTAGCATCTGCAAACAAACAGTATGTTTCATTAACCAGCTAGGAGGTTTCTCAACCCAAAGAGGTAAAATACGTCCACCGGTACAATCTGCGGCATACAACTTATAACCTGCCCAAAGCGCATTTACCCAATCAGGACCTGGAATAGTATCGTCATCAGTCAAAGCAATTAATTCTCCTTTTGCCTGTTTGATTCCCCGATTTAACGCAAAGCATTTTCCAGGCGTCGGTTCGAAAAGATAATGAACCGGCCAAGGACTATTTACCTCTGAATCAATAACAACGGCGTGGGTAGAATCGCTGCTATTATTATCTACTATAATAATTTCAAGAGAAACACCGTCTGGCAATTTCTGGACTTTTAGTGCTTGCAACGTATCCTTCAAACTTTCACTGCGATTATAAGTGCAAATGATAACGCTAACCACAAATTAGCCTTTTCAGACGCGCGAACATCCTATAAATACGACTACGTAATTTCTCCGGGATATATGAATCATATGCCCCGATCAAAATATTTGTTAACCAATTTCGATGAACCTTTTCCAAAATAAAGAATGGTCCATGAACAATTTTTGATATATTTTTGTAGAGATCCCATCGAATGGCGAACCCTTGCGCTCGGAACTTATTGATCAACTTTGTGTCATGAACAATATGCATAGGCCTCAACTCGTCTTTAAAAAAAGGTGCGGTCACAATTAATAATCCACCTGTCCTCAACCACGTCCTGAGTTTTCGTAATACCTTAATGGGATCGGGAACATGCTCTAGCACTTCAAAACAAGTAATCACATCCGCAACCCCATCAGGCTCTGATTTCTTTAAATCTACAAATGTCGCATCAAGACCTCTTTTTGCAAACCGCCACTTAGCAAACTCAAGCAATGGGCTGGCGATATCGCATAAAATCACATCAAACGCAGCTCGTGCAAAAATTAAGCCTCCAGATCCAACTCCCGAGCCATAATCCATAAACGTCTTAAAACCACATTCTTTGGCTAATTCTAAAGCACAAACATAATTCAACGGTCCATCATTCCACCCCATGCTGTGATAATGCATCAACTCAAATATTTCGATTTCACTCTGATTGTAAAAATCGATCAGTTTCTTCTCAGACCTAGTATCAATTTGGGCTTGTTTCCATTGATCGGCAAATAGTTCCTCTGATTTTTGAAACATTCGAAGTACATCTTGTTCGTTTAATGTTGGAAAATAAAGTTTTAATTCAGCAATAGCGCTTGAAATCAAATCTTCCTTCCCTGGCAAAAGCAATGCTAATTCCCATTTTCTTTTATACTCATTGATTTTGGTTTCAGTAACTGTTCCACACATTTTTATCTGTCGCCTTTCTTCATAAAATTGAAATTTAGAATCAATTGTTTAGTTTCCAACGCCAATGCTCGATCAACATAAAAAAAAGCAACAACATACGCAACGGCTCCACTAAAAGCCAGCACAAACAAAGACACAAGATAGTTCGTATTCAAAAATGAGAACGTCGAATAACAAGCAAGTAATTTTATAGCCAGCATCACAAGAGTCATTGCTCCCGCACAATAAATAGACGGCAAGAATTGCTGCAGGAACTCTTTGATTTGAAATTTAACAAGGCCCCGTACCCAATTTATATTTAGTGGTAAGAAACTCCAAAAAGTAACAAACACCGCGACAACAGCTCCTATCACACCTAAATATTTCGTGAAAAGAATTAATGCTGGAATTTGAAGAAGAAGTTGATAAAGTGCAATTCGCTGCAAATAATCCGGCCTTCCGCAGCCCATAAATAATGAACCTGAACAGACATAGACGGGAACAACCATTTGAATAACGCCAAAAAACCGAATCAAAGGGACTATCGGCAGCCACTTTGCACCATAAAGCGTTAATGTAAATTCTTTAGCAAGAAATATAAGCAGGATGCAAAACGGAAACGCAACAATTGAAACAAGCTTAACAGTCTTCAGGTAAACTCGTTTTACTTCTTCCCTATCCTGTTGAATAGATGAATAAGCAGGAAACATGACTCCTTCGAGCAAATATGTGAAATGTGTGTTGATAAAATTACCAATGTTCGCAGAGAGCGCATAGTATCCTAATGCCGTAGCCCCCAAAATTTTCGCGATGACAATATTATTGATGTTGTCATTAAAGTAATAAAGAATGCTAAGCCCCATCATAAACTTCCCAAAACGGAAAAGTTCCCGAGCAACCTTTGTATCGAACTTCCACTTCAACCTGTAACCGGAAAATTTACGTGTTAGAATTGCGACTGTCAGCTGTTTTAGAAGATAGGCCCATACAAGCGCCCAAACCGTCGGAGAAATCAAAGCCAGAGTAATCGCGACCGCAGAATTCACAACTGCTCCAATCAGATCAATCATGGCAAGGACGTTGAAACGCATTTGCTTCGTCAATAGTGTGGAAGGTATTCTGGCAAAGCTGCTAAACACAAAAATAAATCCGAGCGCGCGAATAATAGAAGTCACTTCCTGATTATGAAGAAAACCTGCAGCAACAGGCGCCGCAAGATAACAAAGTAAGAACATCAAAACGCCCGTTCCCTGCACGATGAAATATGCGGTATGCGAAGCCTCTTCGATATTCTCTTTTCTTTGAATGAGCGCGGAATCGAACCCAAAGGATTTAAAGATCTGGAAACCATCGATTAAAATAAACGCCATTGCAAACAGACCGAATGTGGAAGGATCGAGGATACGTGCTAAGACAGCAAAGGTTCCGACAGAGATCACTTTTTGCGTGATCTTGTTGATCATCTGCCACTTGACGCCGGAGACTGTTTTATGTTTGAGGGATGTTGTCATAAATGTTTTAAGACGATGCGAAGTCAGGCCTCAAATTCGCTGGATTCCCGCCCTTAACAACCTAATAAGTCCTTCATGGGAAGTTAAGGACGGTACTGACCACCTATTAAATAATAATCATGTTTTTAATGCATGTCAGTGCCGCTAAAAAGCATAGCGGGCAAGCCCGCCGCGTTTTTTGGCGGGAATGACAAAGGCTCCATTTTCTTCGTCCTAAATCTTCACCACCTTCGCGGATGGATTGTCTCGGAATGCGTTACGGGTATCCAAAATAGTTTTAAAGGTGTCGAGCAGTTTCTGTTTGTCAAACTGGTCGTGATCGGTGACCAAAATAGCGAGATCGACATCTTTGCTTTGCTCGTCAACCGGAAGTGACTTAAAAGACTTATCTTCCACTTGGTATTCCGGCACAAACGGATCCGAACACGAAACGTAAGCGCCCTTTTTGAGTAAAATCTCAATGATGCTGTGCGCGGGCGATTCCCGCTGATCCGATATATTTTTTTTATACGTCACGCCAAGAATCCGGACATTCGCACCTTTAAGCGCTCTTCCTTTTTCATTCAAAACATCCTGTGCCTTCCGGACCACAAATTCAGGCATACTTTCATTCACTTCACTCGCCAGCTCAATAAAACGCGGCGCAAATCCATAGCTTCTCGCCTTCCATGCGAGATAATGCGGATCGAGCGGAATACAATGCCCGCCGATTCCCGGCCCGGGATAAAACGGCATATAGCCAAACGGTTTCGTCGAAGCAGCATCGATAATTTCCCAAACATCCAAATTCATTTTGGCGCACATCTGGCAGAGTTCGTTCACAAGCCCGATATTGACGCTGCGGAACGTGTTTTCTAAGAGTTTCACCATTTCGGCCGAACTCGCTGATTTAACTCTGCAAACGGTATCCATGACGAGACCATAGAAAGCCGCGGCAAGTTCCGTGCACTCTTTTGTCACGCCTCCGACCACTTTCGGGATATTGCCCGTGTGATATTTGGGATTGCCCGGATCTACGCGCTCGGGGGAAAATGCGAGAAAAAAATCTTTTCCGACTTTAAGCCCTTTCTCCTCAAGCATCGGAAGGATCACTTCCTCCGTCGTTCCGGGATAAGTCGTGCTTTCAAGGATAATCAGCATCCCCGGATGTACATATTTCGCGATTTCCTGTGTCGCGGCCACAATATAGGAAATATCCGGATCTTTCGATTTCCGGAGCGGTGTGGGAACGCAAATATTGACGGTATCGAGATTCGCAATCACGCTGAAATCCGTCGTCGCGTGTAACTTTTCCCGTTTCACAAACGTTGCAACGTCCGATTCCTTCACATCTAAAATATATGACTTCCCTTGCTGGACACTCGTCACCTTCTTCGAATCAATATCGATTCCGATCACTTCGACGCCGGCACGCGCAAACTCCACCGCAAGCGGCAACCCCACATAACCAAGGCCGATGATACCGGCGCGGATGGTTTTGGTGCGGATTTTTTCGTTCAGTTGTTGTTGTGTTGATGTTTGCATTGGTATTGATTCTCCTTGTTATCTTTAGTAAGCTGTCTTCTGTCGACTCCTCACTCTACCGTCACACTTTTTGCCAGATTCCTCGGCTGGTCCACGTCATTGCCGCGGAGCACCGAAACATAGTAAGCAAGATATTGAAGCGGAACTGCCACGAGCAAAGGCGATAAAAATTCGCTGCAGGCCGGAATGTAAACACAATCATCCACTATGCTTTTAATCGATGAGTCTCCTTCTGTCGCAATCGCAATCACTTTGCCGTGGCGCGCTTTGACTTCCCGGATATTCGAAATCATTTTCTCATAAACACTGGATCGGACCGCGATACACACTACCGGCATTTTCTCATCAATCAAAGCAATCGGCCCGTGCTTCATTTCACCGGCCGGATGCCCGGTCGCGTGAATGTATCCGATTTCTTTAATTTTCAACGCACCCTCGTGCGCATTCGGATAGTTAATTCCTCTCGACAAAAAAAGGAAATCGCGCGCTTCATAATACTTCAACGCAATTTCACGGATTTTTTCTTTTTCTTGAATCACCTGTTTTAATTTTGAGGGAATCGTCCGCAATTCAGAAACAAATTCATCATAAATTGACCCGCTGATTTTATTTCTCGTTTTTCCAAAATATAAACTCAATAAAATCAAAATGGTCATTTGCGCCAAATAAGCTTTGGTTGATGCAACCCCGATCTCAGGCCCTGCTTGCGTATAAATCACACCGTCCGATTCACGGGCAATCGTACTACCGAGCACGTTACAGATCGAAACCGTTTTATAGGTTTGAGATTTCCCTCGCCGGACACCCATTAAGGTATCAATCGTTTCGCCGGACTGAGTAATCGACAAAACCAGCGTATTCGGTTGATACACCAAATGGCGATACCGGAATTCGGACGAAACGTCCACCTCGGTCGGCAAACCGGCTAATGCTTCAAATAAAAATTTCCCGATCAACGCCGCATGCCATGAAGTTCCGCATCCTTGAATCACAATTCGTTCAACGTTGTTAAATTCGGATTGATCAAATTTTAAAACATCAAATAAATGCTCCGAAAGTTCCCCCCGCAATCTTGTCCGGAGAATCCGTTCCACCATATCCGCCTGCTCTTCGATTTCCTTGAGCATGAAGTGATCATAACCTTGTTTCGAAGCTTCATCTGCATCCCAATCAATTCGATGAACCTCATGCTTGACCGGTTTTCCGTGTTGATCAAAAATTTCAACGCTATCACGCTTGATCACCGCCATCTGATGATCATCAAGAAAAATCACATGACGGGTATGATCGAGAAGCGCCGGCGCATCTGAAGCAACTAAATTTTCACCGCGGCCGACTCCCACGACAAGCGGGCTGCCATTCCGGGCAGCGACAAATTGATTTAAATCTTTTTGGCTGATTGCGCATAACGCATAACTACCTTCCAATTGCCCAAGCATGACACGAACCGCTTGTACCAAACTCATCCCTTTTTTCACATGATATTCTTCGATTAAATGCGCAATCACTTCGGAATCCGTATCCGACCGAAATTCATGGCCCTGCCGGATAAGCGATGCCCGGATTTCTTCGTGGTTTTCGATAATTCCGTTGTGGACGATTGCTACGGTTTCCGTGCAATCTGTATGCGGGTGTGCATTTCTCTGGGAAGGTTCTCCATGTGTCGCCCAACGCGTGTGTGCAATACCTAAATGCCCGGTTAATTCAACCCCATGGATCATCTGTTTTAACTGAGATAGCTTTCCGGCCTCTTTAAAGACTGAAATGCCGTCTTCATTTAAAACAGCGATTCCCGCGGAGTCGTACCCGCGATATTCCAAACGAGACAGACCTTTCACGAGGACATCACTTACTTTTTTTTCACCGATATAACCAATGATACCGCACATAGTTCTGAGTTCCTTGTTATTTAGTTCTGAGTTTCGAGTTTAGAGTTTAGAGTTTAGAGTTCAAAGTTTAAAGTTCAAAGTTTAAACTCTAAACTCGAAACTTTATTTTAATACCCCTGAACTTAAAAACCACTCCACCGTCTTCGCAAGGCCTTCCTTAAACCGCGTCTGAACCTTAAAGCCAAGCAATTTTTCGGACTTTGAAATATCCGCAAACGTACGCCGGACGTCTCCAGCACGTTTCGGCTTGAACACAGGCTCAATATCCTGGATTTTGAGAATCTCTTTAATGCCGTTAAAAATGTCGAGCACGGAATATTCTTCGTGGCAAGCAATATTAAAAACTTCTCCGGCCACTCCCGGCGCCGTCATGGCGCATAAATTCCCTTCGACCACATTGTCCACAAAAGAAAAATCACGGGATTGTTTTCCATCCCAATGAATTTCAGGTGATTGTTTCTTGAGCAGCGCATCGATAAAAATCGGAATCACCGCTGAATATACCGATTCCGGGTTTTGCCGCGGACCGAATACATTAAAATAGCGAAGGCTGACGGTTTCAAGGCCGTAAAGCCGCGTAAATAATTTGGAATAATATTCTCCCATAATTTTCGAAGCCGCATAAGGCGATTGCGGATTGGGCGTTGATGTTTCTTTTAACGGAAATTCTTCGGTATCCCCGTAAACGGACGAAGACGAGGTAAAAACAAGACGCTTCACACCGGCTTCTTTTGAAGCAATTAGAACATTTAACGTTCCGGTCACATTGACGTCATTTGTTTCCATCGGATTATCAACTGATCGTAATACCGCACGCAATGCAGCCATGTGAAACACATAATCCATTCCTTGAACCGCGTTCATGATGGCTTCCGGATTTCTTAAATCGCCGACGGCCAATTCGATTTTGGAACCATGCTGCGCTAAATTTTCCCTTTTCCCCGTCGATAAATTGTCGAACACACGGACGTCGTGTCCGCACGCCACCAATCCATCCACTAAATTTGAACCGATAAACCCCGCTCCACCTGTTACCAAACACTTTGACATTGTTGTTTTGCTCCTTTTGTATTTTAGTAAAATTCTGTAAATTTGTGTCATTCCCGCGAAAGCGGGAATCTATTGCACAATTTGGTCCTTCCTGACTTATGGATCCCCGCTTTCGCGGGGATGACAGACTTTATGTCTCGTGCCCCTCGTCTCCTGTCTGTTGACTTTCTTTTTTCAAAACTTTCTTATCCCACCACTGATTAAAGTTTTCTTCGAGATTTTGAAATCCGGTTCCGGCTTTTTTCGCCTTTTTCGAAATCCACCCCCCCATTCCTTTTCGTTCTTTTTCCATTCCGTCACGGTAATAATTATAACGATAATATTTATAATCGGATGATTGGTACTCGACATTCGTTAAAACATAACCGAGCAATTTCGCGCCGGTTTGTTTAAATAACTGGTTCGAATGCGCAATCACACTCTTTGGCGTTCTCCCGACCTGAATCACCATGAGAAGACCGTCCACATCGCGCCCGATAATTCCCGCATCGGCCACCGGCATAATCGGCGGGGTATCGACAATCACATAATCGAAATACGCACGCAATTCCGTAACCAATTCCCTGATTTTTCCCGAGCTGATCAGGCGGGACGGATTAATCATCAGCTTTCCGGCCGGTATCACAATCAGGTTTTCAATAACACTCTTGTACATGATTTTCTTAATATTCAAATGATCTTCGCTCATCAGAAATTCGGAAACGCCTTCCAACTTGCGCCCGATCCCCATATATTCACCGATTCTTCCGCGCCGCAAATCGGCATCGACCAAAGCGACTTTTGTATTTGCATCCTCCGCAAGAGAAACAGCCAAATTAGCGGCCGTAACAGATTTGCCTTCCCCATTAACCGAACTTGAAACCATGATCACTTTCGGGAAATCCCCGGCCAGATGATTTTTTAAATTCAACTTCAGCATCCGGTATTGCTCCGATACGGATGCATCTGAAAAATGGAACGTCACCACACGCCGGTCCGGAATTGCATTTTTGATTTTGACAATGCCGTGCTGCCAATCAATGCTCTTTTCGTTTTCAGATTCGTTCATGTTAAACGCCGAAATATACGGCGATTCGCCATGCTCTTTCTCAAGTTTGTTCTGCTGGATCTTTTCTAACGCCTTTGTGTATTTGCTCATTTGTTGTAATGATTACCCCCGTATACAAATTTCTGACATTGTCTCTTCAACAATTTCTTTCGTGACAATTCTGGCTTCCATCAAACACCCCGTTAGAAGTGCATGATCGCAAACATGGTTGATCATTCGAGGAATGCCCCGTGACAACCGGTAAATACTTTCATAAGCTTCTTCATTAAACAACGATTCATAACCTACGCCATTCATTTTCGCCACATTTAACCGGTGAAGGATATACGCCTTTGTTTCCCGTTCGCCGAGAGGCGTTAAATGATAATGAATCGAAATCCGCTGCCGGAGCTGTTCCAGGTTCGGAAGCTCGAGTTTTTTCCGGAGTTCCGGCTGGCCGACCAATACGATCTGAACTAATTTTTCTTTTTCGGTTTCCAAATTGGAAAGCATCCGGATTTCTTCAAGACACGTCTGGTTCAAATTCTGCGCTTCATCAATAATTAAAACGACGTTCATCCCTTCGCGCGCCTGCTGAATTAAATAATCATATAACCGTAAAAGCAATTTATCCTTTGCGCCTTCGCGATACTCAACCCCCAAATCTTCAAGAATCATCGTTAACACACCTTTCGGTGAAAGATGCGTATTGGTGATCATCGCTGTTTTCAGTTTCCCCTGCATTTTATTCAAAAGCGTCCGGACGACCGTCGTTTTACCGCAGCCAATCTCGCCGGTAATCACAACAAAGCCTTTGTATTGTTTGACCGCAAACATAATGGCATCCAGCGCCGCTTTATGCTTTTCCGACGGATAGAAAAATGCCGAATCGGGCGTTTGATTAAATGGGTTCTCGCGAAATCCGTAAAAATGATTATACACTGGCTTCACTCCTTAGTTTTTGTTCCATAATCAACTCTTCGGGCCGAATCGTCGCAATCGCACCGAAAATCGGGAAATCCAAAAGCAGCGTCGCTTCATCGATATTTTTGATTGAATTATCATTGAGTTCCAAAACATAAATAATAACCCCACCCAAAATCAATCCTATAAATAACCCCGCTAAAAGAATGAGCGGTTTATTGGGTTTTATAGGTGACAAAGGTAAACGGGCAGGCTCCAAAATCCGAAACTTGGTACCTTTGTCCGAATTTTCAAGGGTTTGTGAAATTTTTGCGGTCTCCAATTTCTGCAACAACGATTCATAAATCCGGGCATTGACCGCATAATCACGCTGCAACTTTGAAAGCTCCTGTTCCTGGCGCGGAACACTCGAAACCAAACGGGCATATTCTGCAGGATCAATTTTGACGCCCTCTTCCTTCGCCTGGGACATATTTTCATCGCGTTGTTTTTCAAGCTGTGTAATCAAGGCGCGCGTTTGAATCACGCGAGGATGCTCTTCCGTATTGTCAACGAGCAAGCGATTGAGTTCCATCTTGAGAGATACTAATTCTTCGTTTAACCGGGTCGCCACCGGAAGGGTATGGTTATAAACTTCCTTAAATTCGCGAAGGTTGACCTCGGACTCTTCCAGTCTCTTCCGATATGCCGCTAATTGATCATCAATAAAATTAATGGCGCCATCCGCTTCTAAGTTCGTCGAGGTAATATTGCCTTCGATAATAATATCTCCAAGTGTCTGAACAATCTCCTGCGCTTTTTTCGGATCCGGCCCTTCAAAACTAACCGTAATAATATCGTAACCGCGCATTTTAATTCCAATCCGGCTCCGCAGACTTTTAATCAATTGTTCGTATTCGTATGTCCCTTTTATATTTTTATCCAGCTTCAACTTCTCAACCAGCAACGTAATTCTCTGCCAAGAAAGAAGTTCATCGCGTAGCGTCTTCATCCGGCCGGCAATGCTCGGCATCACCGCTAAATTGCTAATCAAAGGATTTAACATGTTTTCCTGTTCAACCAGCAGGATTGTTTCCGCGCGATAGGTCCTCGGCAGAAATAGCACCATGTTAATCGCGACGAGCAAAGATACTGCGATCGAGAGAAAAATATAAAATTTATGGCGGACAGCCATATAATAATATTCTCGCAACCTTAAACTATGACCAACGCTTTGTAGATTCACTTTCGTGATCTCCTTTTCCCAAAAAAATTCTAACTTTCAATCATATCCCAAAGATTCAAAACAATTCGTGTCGCAACCCTGCCCGCAGCAATCAGAAGCGGCCAAAAATACATCACATATAAACTGCCTATTTTAAGCATGCCTTTTTTCTTCATCGTCATCTCAATCGTTAATCCTTCTTGATAAAGCCATCCCCTAACTCATACACCGCAGCGGCTTGAAACACAGGGCCGACCAGCCTCGAAAACGCGTTTACAAACTTATCAAAGTATTTTTGATTCACTACAATCGTATCGCCCGGTTCAAGAAGAAAATTATCCGTCGAATCTCCTTTAATCAGTAGATTCTTCAAATCGACTTGTTTTTTAGCCGGTTTTCCGTCTTTCGTAAAATCGGACGGACGAATCACATACACTTTATTCAAGGAGCCATCCATTCTCGGAAGCCCTGCCGCGACAATCGCTTCTTTCACGGAAATTTTATTTCCCTTCATCGCATATTTACCGGGCGCGTTCACAAAACCGAACACATAAACCGCCTTGCTCCGGTATTCGGAAATCATCACAGCCACTTCCGGATAACGCACAAACTTCCGGAGTGCTTTCGTAATATCCGCTTTCAACTCTTCTTTTGTCTTCCCCGCGGCCGGAATATCTCCGACAAAGTTGTATTGAACTTTTCCTTCCGGATCGACAACAAAACGGCCGGAAAAATCAGGCTGGTTGCGCACAACAATGGTCACCACATCGTCCGTTCCAAGCGTATAATCAGATCCTTCCCCGATGACTTCTATATACGGTGAGTAATGAGAGTACGGCGAAACTTCAGATGCTCCGAAAGGATCGACATTCATATTCGGACCCTGTTGCCCCGCCATCTGAGAACCATAGCCGGCGTTATCATAAGGAGACTGATAAAATGAACCCGTTTGTCCGTATGGCGATTGCATGAAACTGGCGTATGGCGGATATTCTCCTCCATAATTTGTATTTTGATTTACAGGAGTTAACGAGGTCGTTCCTCGTTGGACACGATTGTTTCCCGAACCATCCACATCAGAACCGGATCCAGCATACATTAAGGAATCTTCTGCGTGCACACCGACATGATATAAAAATAATAGAACGACTAATCCAATTACTCTCATAAACTTCATGCTAAAGTACCTCTCTTTCAAAATATCTTAAAATATCCTCAAACTTCATAAACAGAATCGATCAAACGCTGAATCGCATCCACATCCTCTTTAGCGTAAGTCCTCCACCCTTTGAAATCTCTCTTTGGTTTTTTAATTTTTCCGTTCTTTTCCCAACGGATCAGAGTCTTTGGTGTGACTCCCACCTGTTCGGCCACATCCGTAATCGTCATTCGCCCGTCCACGTTACAGAACCTCCTCGATTATATTATTTTTATTTCTACCAATCGTTATTATTAATAGTAATATCAAGTTTATCTTTTCCGGAAATGTCCAACCTTGTCCGGGAAGGTCCCAGTTAATGCATGAAACATGCCATATCGGCCATAATTAAAACATTTTAATAAGATTTTCGCAAGTAGTTTTAAAACAAGGATTTACGAATGAGCGGTTTTTCGGCGAGCTAAAAAATAAAACTCACAAAATCCAAATATGTCCATTTTATTAGACATTTGTTTAAATTATGAGCCATCATATCTGTTATGTTTTTTGATCGTTCTGAGTAATTGTTTAGCGTTTTGAAGTGGCACACATAGAAACCCTGTCATGCCCGCATGTTTTAAGCGGGCATCCAGCTGATTCTGGATTCCCGCTTTCGCGGGAATGACAAAAAAACGGGTGCCCTTTCCAGATAATCACTTCAAAACGCTAAATACCGTTCTGAAGTTCTCTTTTGCCCCTCACCCCTGCCCTCTCACTGAGGGAGAGGGGGGCGCATTTCAATTACTTCGCAGGGGAAAAAATACTATTACGGCAATTCCGGCCGGTCGCCTTGGGAGATAATATCATCAAGGGAAACTTCAATCGCAGCTAATTCGGACCGTTTCTGAGCAAGAAATTCGGAAAATCTTGACCTGCTCGAATCCTCTATGATCAAAAATTCAACACCGTGAAAGTAGATGGTTTTTCCTTCTGCATACCGCTTACTCGTATGACGGACAATTCCTCTAATGTGAATTTCTTCGGTTGCACTTAACCAGAGCCATAGATGCAATTCCTGGTCTTTCCTCAAATTGAACCCGCACGTAAAACACAACCCGCCTTCAGATAAATCGTGCGTTTGAGTTTGCACAAATTTCGTTGTTCCGGAAAAACTAAAATCAACCCTGAGTGGCAATCTTAATCTGGCATAATGCCTTCGCTCTACAGTACTGTCACATTCAATTCCCATATCAATTTCCATCTCGGCAATATCGGAAAAGTCTAAACTCTCCGCGATATATTCAGCCGCCCAATCCATCACAAACGCATTTAACCATTCTCTCGAATCTTGATCCATAAATGTAAATTTAATCCCGTGCAAAAAACCGGACTCCTGCTTCTCACTCCAGGATACCTCTCCGTAAGCATCCACGACTTTCTCTTTGATCTTGAGCAAGAGATGAAGACAAGTCCCTTCGGGAAGAAGCACCTGATCTTCCATACAGATTCCGCCCCTTGAAATATTCTGTATTTTAATCTCATGGGGCTCTGAATCGCCCTGCTGGTATTTCGCTTTCAATCCGGCGGGAATGCGTATCTGATCTCGCGGTAAGTCATGCGGATTTTGACTTGATTCGGGCGAATCCATGTCGTTCATCCGGCCGATGGGTTATATTGCATGCGCAATTCATCGATCTTAAAATCGGGATAACACTTTGTTAAATAATCGATTTCTTTGGGGCTGGCGCTCTTAATCACATCGGATTTCTCACAAAAGAAAGAAATAAAATTCTCTTTCGACCACCTGAAATTTTCCGAAACATGCTTAAGCTGCAATTTTGTTCCAAAGAAAAGTTTGTGCAGTCCCGGTGTCATCTTGACCCGTTCTTCTGCCTGATCAAAATCGAGACGCATCGCAATCGACGGATTTGCATTCACCGATTCATAAACCTTTTCTGCGCCAAATTGCTGGAAATGTAATGAGGTATAAAGCGCTTTATGTTTCGGGTTACACGCAATACAAAGATCCGTGTACCCGATGGTTGCCTTCGCATACCAAAACAACGGCTTGAACAATTGATAAAGGCACCGCAGTCGCTCGGCAAAATAGATGGCGAAAACCCCTTCCTTGATCAACGCAGAATTAAGCGCAAGAAGCGACACTTCGCACATTTTTCTTCCTTGTGTTCGAAGCACCTGAATTTCGTCAGGATATACTTTTTCCATCGGAAGCCCAATCGGAGAATCCAAAATAAGAGACGCCGTCCCAGCTAAATTTTCACCGCGCCAAAGGCAAAAGGTGACAGTCTCCGGAAGTGCATTATAAATCGGGATTCGCCTTTCACAAGGGTTAGGAGAACAATACCCTTTTCTCAAATATTCTTTATAGGCAAGCTTAAAAACTTCCTCAAAATGTTCTTTCGACGTTGCAAAACTAATGCGTTCCGCCTTTGACCCTGGAACTCCCATCTCGCCCTTCCGCCACAACGTGTGGGGTTATTAAATGAGCCTTCATATTACTCAATTCCATTTCAAGTTTGGGCACAACTTCCCACAAAAGTGTACCATTTGAAACGAAATGATGCAAATAATTATGATTAAAGATCTTATAAAGCCCGATTGGTTAATCAACGGAAAGAGGATTCAATATGGTATGCTGCTGAAGGCTCTGCCCAAATAAATGGTGGACCTGAGGGGAGTTGGCGCCTTCCGTCACTTCGTGACTTCAGGTCGGCCACCCGCTCCGTTTCAGATGCTCCTTAATAGGTCGCATCTACGGAGCTCCCTTCAACTCCCCTCTGATCACGGGGGAAAAAATGGTGGACCTGAGGGGAGTTGAACCCCTGGCCTCTACAATGCGAATTTTGCTGAGGCCTTTGTCCACTTTTGTTTTATTTTGTTGGATGATACCACAAATAATGCACTTAGAGAATTTTTTTGTGAAAATTATTGCGCGATAAAAACCGTTATTTTCCGCTATTTTCATGCGAAAGTGCTGACAGTTTTGCTGACACCCTCTCGTGACAATCATTTTGCAGAAAGAATCGAAGATATTTTGTCAAAAGCAATAGCCCCCACACCAGTATTTACGACCCCAGTTCCGGGCATTTGCTTAGATGGTAAGTGAATCACATAAAGATCAGAACTATACTTGGAAATACTTTTTCGCAGCGTGAGCATCTTTGCTGCATCACCCGGCCAAACCGTCTTGGAAGCTTTAGCTTCAAGGAGAATGAGCTGATTATTCCCCCTCGACACCACAAAATCCACTTCAAGCCCTTGCTGATCCCGGAAGTAATAAAGGGCCTTTTCCTTGCCATGATTCACTTGATGTTTCACAATTTCAGAAGCAACAAAGCTTTCAAAAATTGGGCCAAAAAAAGGAGAGGAATGCAACATGGCTTCTGTTTCGATACCCAGTAAATAACAAATAAGCCCTGAATCCATAAAATAAATCTTTGGGGATTTAATCAGCCGCTTCCCAAAATTTTCATAAAAAGGCGGCACCAAAATAATTTGGGCTGTCACCTCAAGAATATTGAGCCATTCTGCAATGGTTGGAATTGAAACCCCAAGAGGAGCAGCCAAATCGGTTTTATTCAAAACTTGTCCCGTTCGACTTGCCAACAACGCAAGAAAACGACGAAAAGTCGAGAGGTTCCGGATAGAGCTGATCGACCGAACATCCCTTTCCAAATAGGTTTGAATGTAGGACCGAAACCAATCACGATGAGCCGCGGGCCGTGAAATGACCTCGGGGAAAGCTCCGCAAATCAGTGATACTTTTTCCGTTTCCTCTATTGAAAATGGCAACAAATGAAATATGGCGGCCCGCCCAGCCATAGACTCAGAAACTCCCTTCATCAAAGACATTTCCTGAGATCCGGTAATGAACCACTGCCCCGTTTTTCTGGGAGCACCATCCACACGTGTCCGAATATAATTTAAGAGTTCCGGAACGTTTTGAATTTCATCCAAAATAACAGGCAATTTTATGCGATCAAGGAAAGCACGCGGATCCGCCTTTACCTGAGCAATAATATCGGGATCTTCAAGAAGATAATAAGACGCTTTCCCGAAAAAACGTTTCAACACCGTGGTTTTCCCTGATCGCCTGGGTCCCGTCAAGATCAGAGCGGGAAAATTATGTGATGCCCTCAAAAGCATTTTTTCGATGGTACGATGGATGTATGCCATATGAGAATTCTAAACTACAACCTTAGATAACTCAAGTTTTATTTGTAATACTTTAGCCGACTGAAGGCGTTAACCGGTCAGCTGCCGAATGGATTCACCCCCAGCAACTTCTAACAAACTCCGGATGGGATCCCTCCGCGTTCTCAATTAAAGGGGACATGCAGCTGAATCAATGTGAGCATACTGCGTGTCTCCTTTAATTGTGAAAACAAAAGGCAAAAGGTTCCTGGCACCTTTATATTATATATTCCACGAAACATCAAACATCGCATGTCTCTCCGATCACTTATTCTCGGAAGGTCTATTCAACCGGAACCAATAGAAGCTGTGGGGTCCGAGGGTTAAAAAGTAAGGAAGCTCCCCTATTTTCGGAAATTTTACATTTCCCCAAAGCTCGAGCGGTTCCCATCGATTATATTTTTTTAAATCCAGTTCAACCGGCTGCACATATCGGGAAAGATTATTCACGATAAGGAGCGTTTCGTCCTCATAGGTCCTCATATATGCCAGGATCTTCGGATTATTGTGCTGAAGAAATTCGAGTGTTCCGCGACCAAATGCCTTTAAGCTCTTACGGACTCGAATCATCCTCTTCGTCCAATTCAGGAAAGATGAATGGGTCATGCTTTGGGCCTCCACGTTGATCGCTTGATAGCCATACACGGGATTTATAATCACCGGTGAATATAACTTTTCAGCGTCTACCGTCGAAAATCCCGCATTTTTATTTCCGTTCCACTGCATCGGTGTTCTGACACCGTTCCTGTCCCCGAGATAGACATTATCTCCCATGCCGATCTCATCCCCGTAATAAATAATGGGCGTTCCCGGCAAGCTAAAAAGAAGGCTGTTCAAAAGCTCCATTTGTCTTCTACCATTGTCCATGAGCGGCGCTAACCGTCGGCGGATTCCAAGGTTCAGTCTTGCCCTCGGATCTACCGCATATTCCTTGTACATATAATCCCGTTCTTCCTGCGTCACCATTTCAAGTGTCAATTCATCATGATTGCGTAAAAATAGCGCCCATTGGCAATTATCAGGAATAGGCGGGGTTTGCCGCATGATCTCAAGGATTGGCGTGTTATCCTCTTTACGTATTGCCATAAAGATTCGCGGCATGAGCGGGAAATGAAAAGCCATATGACATTCATCACCGCTTCCAAAATAGGGACTCACATCCGCAGGCCATTGATTCGCTTCCGCAAGCAGGACTTTGTCCTTGAACGACTTGTCCAACTGGAGCCGAAGTTCTTTAAGATAAGCGTGCGTGCGCGGCAGATTTTCACAATTCGTTCCTTCTTCCTCAAAGAGGTATGGGACCGCATCGAGTCGAAAACCATCGACACCCATTTTCAACCAAAAAAACAGGACATCATGCATTGCCTTCCGGACTTCGGGATTCTCGTAATTAAGATCCGGCTGATAACTGAAGAAGCGATGCCAGTAATACTGGCCGGACGGTGGGTCATAGGTCCAGTTGGATTTTTCTGTATCGGTAAAAATAATCCTGGCATCTTTGTATTTTTGTGGATCGTCACTCCAAACATAATAATCTCTTTTTTTTGAGGTCCGGAATGCCCTTGCTTCCTGAAACCATGGATGTTGATCTGAGGTATGATTCAAAACAAGTTCAATGAGGACTTTTATTCCGCGGTGGTGTGCTTCTTTAACAAAATCCTGGAAATCGCGTAACACCCCATACTCTGGCGAAACTTCCATAAAATCAGAAATATCGTAACCGTCGTCTTTCATCGGCGTCTTATAAAACGGAAGAAGCCAGATGCAATTAATACCAAGGTCCTGGAGATAATCCAGTTTTTGGGTTAATCCCGGAAAATCGCCATAACCATTCTGATTACTGTCAAAAAAAGTTTTTACATGAAGCTCATAAATAATCGCATCTTTATACCAAAGGGTTTGATCACTCATGGGTGATATCCTTCCGCCATTAATTTCCTTATCGCTATTATCTTTTTTAAAAAAACAAAAACCTTTGCGGGAGAATGCAAAAAATACTGCGCTTCCGAATATTCGCGAGGCAACATAGTAACTTTAACCGTCATTCCTCGCCGTTTAAGCGAGATAAACGCATCCTCATCGGTCCGATCGTCCCCGACATATACGGGAAAAATTCCCTTTCGGCTCTTTGATGCCAATCGATCTAAAACCCACATCACAGCCGTTCCCTTATTCCATTGAGCGTCTGGCCGAACCTCCATGACTTTCTTTCCCTCAACTAAATGTATTTTAGATTTATGAATGTAAGGCATTGTAATCCGCAAAAAATTCAACTTCACTTTCGCCAAATCTTTCTTCGAAACACGACGGTAATGGACACTTACCGTCAACGTTTTGTTTTCGATAAACACTCCCGGTATGCTGCCAAGCTGCTGTTTGAGTTTCTGATGAATAATCGCAAGCAAAGCTCGTCTTTTTCGATCCGTAAAATGATGATAACGGATTCCCGGTCCCTCGCCTTCAAAACCGTGATTTCCAACATAGACAAATTTAGAAACGCCAACCATTCTTTTTAATGCGCTCAATATTCGCCCGCTAACAATGCAAACTTTCACGTTGGGCAATCGGCTTAATTCCCTGAGAACCTTTTTTCGGGAGGAAGATAGCCTTGCGAGCGAGGGATGTCGCACGATTGGCGTCAACGTGCCATCATAATCCAAAAAAAGGCACAGTCGGTATGCTTGCGCTAATATATTTATTTCATTTTCTCCAAAACATTTCATGCCGGCCCTCCTCAAAACGATTTAACCAATTCCGTAATCTGTTCCGCTGCCCAGCGATAAACGTTATATTCGCGAACAATCGCTCTCATTTTCTTCATCCGTTCTTCTTTTTCTTCGGGAATCATCGTCAGAGCTTGATGTATCGCTTCCGCAGAACCTTCAATATCGTATGGATTAATGAGGAGCGCACTTTGAAACTCATGACTCACTCCCGTAAAACGGCTCAAGACCAAAACACCGCTTTCGTCTTCTCTGGCTGCTACGAACTCCTTCGCCACGAGATTCATCCCGTCATGAAGCGAACTTACAAGACAAAAATCAGCCATTTTATAAAAACTCTGTATGGTTTCGTGAATATGGTGCTCTTTTAGAAAAAGGATCGGCCGGTAATTTCCATTCTGATATTTCTCATTAATTTTTGCGACGAGCGTTTCAACCTCTATCAGATGATTCTGATAGGCCGGAATAAGCGTTCTCGACGGCGCGGCCAACTCTACAAAAACAACTTTTTTCTGATAATGCGGAAACCGTTCAAGCAAACGCTCTATGGCCCGGAACCGCTCCAGCAAACCTTTCGTATAATCAATACGATCTACGCCAACACCGATCTTTTTGCCTTCCAGTCCGTATGTCTTTTTTAATTCCGCAATACTTTTTTGAATCGCTTCGGCTTCTTTCCCGTTCGAGATCGAAATGCTGATCGGAAATGGCCGGACATGGCTTGTTTTTCCGCTTCGAACCACCGCAAAGTTGGTCCAATCAATTCTGGACTCCAAAACGCGGTCTACCGTATCCAGAAAATTATTACAATGATACTGCGTATGAAAACCGATCACGTCACTTCCGAGCATTCCCTCCAAAATTTCTTCCTGCCACGGACAAATCCCGAACGCTTCGGGGTTCGGCCATGGAATATGCCAAAAAAGCGCTATTTTCGCATCAGGCCGTTCTTCTTTGATGAACTTTGGAAGAAGCGCAAAATGATAATCCTGAATCAAGATAAGCGGCGGCTTGTCACCCAATTCTTCAATCAACGATTGTGCAAATTTACGATTAACTTCTTGATACTGCTTCCAATCATCTGCCCGGAAAACAGGCCTTACGTGGCTAATATGACAAAGCGGCCATAATCCTTCGTTAGAAAAACCGTAGTAATAACCTTTTTCCTCTTCTTCGGTTAACCATACTCTTTTTAATGAATAGGTCGACTTCCACGGCGGCACAGGAATCTGGTTATGCTTATCAACCACTTCACGGTCAGCATCCCCGCTACCATGCGCAACCCATATTCCTCCCGTAGCTTGTAATACTGGGTCTAATGCCGTCACAACGCCGCTCGCCGGCGTAATGCACTCGATGGTGTTCCCTTTCTTTCGGTGAATATAAGGTTCGCGATTAGCAATCACAAAAAGCGACTGGCCCTCCAATTTTGTCCTTAAAAAATCTTTTAACCGCTCCTTCGTCCAAATCGTGCCCTGAAGATTTGCCATTCGAGATTGAGCAGCTAAATCCAGCCGTGTCGCTTTAAGATTTGCAGCCATATGGCTGACCGCATGAACAAGTTTTTCCATATCCCCTTTTTCTTGGGAAGTATCGGTCGGCTGAGTATCACTTTGCGTCGCTTTTCTCACGACTTCCGAAATTCGCGCAATGGGATCGGTCACATTCCAACGGATAATGATAAGAGTAATAATAGAAAGGATTGTCGCAAGAATTGAAAAGTTAATAGCCGAATTCTTCCAGAAACTACGAATGTAATTAACGATGTAAGAACGATCATGAATCAAACCCAAAGCCCCAATATATACCTCCCCTTTAACCAAAGGAACCGTAAAAAAATTAACATTTCGTTCATCCCACTTACTGTTGATATCAACGGTCATGCCCTGTTCAAAGGATTCCACGAGTTCTTTTTGAAAAATGTCACTCTTACCAAGTTCCGCGGGAAGAGTAATTCTGCCAATATCTTTTAAATCAACAATAATACCTATTAGTCTTTTGTGGCCTTGGAATTTCTCAATAAACTTCTTAATACGATTAGGTTGTTCAGTTTGTTCTATAAAGGGCTCAATCGCCTCCTTAAAACTTTTTGCAAGAACCGCTGCCCTCAAACTGAGCTCCTCATCCAGCCGTTTTTGTTCGCCTCGCGCTTGAACGTACGAAAACACTAATACAACGAGTGCTGCACCGATCAGAAGGGAAATAATAAGTCGAATCGTTATTTTCATTTTAGTCGTCCTCCAAAAAAAATAGCCACCATCCGGATTTCACCCCAGATGGCGGCCCGACCATCAGCAAAACACCTCCGCCAAAACATAAAATATTTTGGCGAACCACTTAAACATTCAAATTCATACTTCAGTTTATTAGTTTATAACTCCTTACCAGAAAGAACAAGCAAATTAATTAAGCAAAAAGGGTGGCCCTGCTCTTCAATATTTCGCGAGAGTTAATTAATGACACCCGAAACAGGTATTGTTGGAGTTACATCTACAAAATCCGTTTGATTGATCGGTATTTGTACATTTTCCGAAATGGCAGCTAAAAGCACTTGCCTTAACTGATAATTCATTTGAAACGTGGTATTACTTTCGCCCGTAAGATATGTAGCAATTCTATTTTTCCAGCCCGGAAGCCAGCGAATTTCATTACGTTCAGGTGGCGAATTGTCTACCCGCCGTTCCAATATGATATTTATTGCATTCACAAACTCTAAAACCGCATGGTTTTCATCGAGCGGCATTTTCATTGCTTCGAGAACTTGCAACAATCCCCACCCTTGGCCTTTATATCGTTCGGTTTGAAAAATCCCTTCCCCGTTAAAATTAACATAATCAATCAGCGGATATAACCCGTCTTTTGCATGCAGCATAAAGGAAAGCTTCTGTTTTATATCGTGCCGGGAATCAGGAGAAGCAGCTTCCACAATTTTAGAAATTGATAATCTAAAGCGATGAATAATGAACTCGGCTTGTAATGCTTTTGTCTCGATTAGAAATTGACGCAAAAACTCTAACTCGCCATTGTCCAAATCTTCCAGAAATTGTTTTCTGGTCTGCCAAGGCGCATGTCTTCCCGGCAAGTCTTTAAACCATTTGGGCAGAACGTGTCCATTCCTCTCAAAAAATGATAAAAAAGCTGGAAAGCTTTCGTGAAATGGGCCCTCATAGCCAACCGGATACCAGATAAAATGCCCAATTCCCAGTGACGGGAAATTTTCGCCTTCATTCCAAAAAAGGAGGCGCGATGCTTTACTGCTGCATTCATTCTGGAATATAAGATCGGCGATGAGATCGGTTTCCGAGAAAGAAACTGTTTCCAAAGAATGTCCCATTTTTTGTGACGCACAGGACGTAACAAAAACAAGACTGCCTACTAAAAAAAGATGAAATATTCTTTTCTTAATTTTCATTGAATGGCTCACTTCTTTGATTTTTCTCGATTTTCTTTTTCTTGGCGCCTTGATGAAATGATTGCATAAACAACCATAGAAATAAAACCACCTACCGCCAAAATGACAGGCCAATCCTTTTTTAAATCCATAAAATATCCTTTTTTGAGACTCAAGCGTAAAAAGAAAAGGGCCGCCACCTGAACCAAGTTCAGATGGCGGCCCGACCATCAAAAAAGCACCTCCGGGAACTATTCGCCCGGACCCAAATTATTTTTTCCATTCTCTGATAATCTTTACGTCAAATTCCTACAAAGTCTTGAGCGTCAAAGAGTGGAGTTCAGCCCGAACTCACTAAACAGCAATTTATTGAAAACAATTGTATTACGGTACCATTGAAGATATAGACGCCCTATAGAATCCTGCCAGTCTTGCTCTATAATGCGCGCTATATCACTCAAATAACACTTAAAAGTGCTGACAGTTTTGCTGACACCCCCCTTTCTTAATACTTATTAAAGGAAGGGTGACTTTTCAGAAGTATTTATAGGGAAAGGATTTAAAATGGTGGACCTGAGGGGAGTTGAACCCCTGGCCTCTACAATGCGAATGTAGCGCTCTCCCAACTGAGCTACAGGCCCACAAAAGATGTACTGCATGTCAAACTTTTCCTGCCACAAACCAAAAACTGCTCAACAACTGTTTCCAGCAGTCCTTTAGGGCAGGCCCACGAAATGTTGTATTTTCAAATTCTCTTGCAATACGGCCAATGCCGTTTATTTGGAAACCCAAATATTTCCAGCAGCCCCTGTGGGGCAGGCCCACGAAACGCTATATGACAAATCCTACGCCTATCCGGCCACGGAATATACTTGGCACAACAACTACTGCCCGCAGTCCCGCCATTGGCGGGGCAGGCCCACAAAAAATATAATGCATGTCAAAACTTTTCGCTTTTTTGTCATTCCCGCGTCCGCCCCGCCACAAATCGTTGGCGGGTCGCCGACGTTGTGTGGAGACAAACAACGTGGTCGGATCCACCAACGCTTTAGTGGCGGAAAAGCGGGAATCTCCGCCAGAGGCGGATCCGCCAACGCTTTGTGGCGGACATGCGCAGATGCCCGCTTCCCTGGAAATACAGGGCCGGCCCTCGCCTTACCGAGGGTAAACATGCGGGCATGACACGAACTGGCGTGTTTGCCAATTCAAAATCCTAAATAGACACAAAATCACTCATACAGCAATTTCGAATTTTAGATTGTACTGATAGATGGGCTAAATTTCAAACATTAGATTTGAGAATTTAAATATCCCTTTAAAATACCGACCGGTTTCTCGCGGTTCCGCTCCTGAAACAACTCATGATAAAAGCCATTGAGAATCTCTATTTTTTTATCTGCAGAACGGAGACGATGATAAAATTCCCGGGTATTACTAAGGGAAACAATCCGATCGTCTCCGGCAGCCAAAATAAACACCGGTTTTTGAATTTTTCCGGCTTTTCTTAATGCCAGCTTCGCCGCTTTCATCATTTCCCCCGCCAGATTAATCGTAATTTTACGCTGAATATGGGGATCTGTCTTATACCGCTTCACCCGTTCCGGGTCATGACTCATAAAAAAAGGATCGACAGGATTACTCCAAATCACTTTGGAGCCAAATACTTTTAGTACCTTTGTCAACTGCCGCATACACCAGTTACAAACAGGAAGACCAAAATACGGTGAGGATAAAATGAGAGATTCCCATTGCTCTTGATGTTTTAAAACTGCATGAGTGGTAATTAAACCGCCCAAACTATGCCCGAATAAAATAAACTTCTTCGCTTGACCACTTAATTTCGTCTCGATGAATGACCGGAACACATAAAGATCCACGATAAATTCGTCGAAACGATCAACAAACACACGGTCTCCGCTGGATTTTCCATGTCCTCGTAAATCCGCAATGAAAAAAGAAAGCGGAAGATCTTTCAAATCCTCGACCAACTCCGCATACCGGCCAGAATGCTCTCCGTAACCGTGCACCATAATGAGCGCATGGGGAACCTCTTTCACCCAAGCCCGGAAAAAGATCTTCGTATCATCAAAGGATGAAAAATATCCTGTCTCTTCTTTCATCATCCAATTCCTCTCCATACATCCGATCGATAGTTTCTCTATACCGCTCACCGACAACTTGCCGTTTAATCTTGAATGTAGGAGTCATCTCTCCCTGCTCCAAAGCAAGTTCACGGGCAAGCAGCGTAAAATACTTTATTTTTTCATGTGAGCCAAGTTCTCGCGTACAATCATCAAGGCGTTTCCTGATGAACTGATGGATTCTGATATCTTGGATCAAAGTTTTCGGAGCGGCATCGGGAGGAATCCCTTCACACAACAATTCCCGCTTCATTTCCGGAAAACTCGGAACGATCAGCGCTGTTAAATATTTCCTTTTATCCCCGATCAGTACAATTTGCGCAATACCGGATTTTTCCAGAACTATATTTTCAATTTTTTGCGGCGAAATATTTTTTCCGCCGGATGTAACAATAATATCTTTCTTCCGCCCGGTAATATACAAAAAACCGTCGGCATCAAGCATCCCAAGATCTCCCGTATATAGCCAACCGTCCCGAATCGTGTCTTTTGTCGCTTTATCATCCCGGAAATAACCCCGCATCACAGACTCGCCACGCACAAGCACTTCACCGTCTCCCGCAATCTTAACAGCGACATGATCAACGGGTTTCCCGACCGAACCAAACTTAAAAGCTTTCGGCCTATTGACGGAAATCACCGGCGATGTCTCTGTTAAACCATAGCCTTCCAACACCAACACTCCGACAGAATAGAAAAATTCAGCCAACCCCTTGGCAAGCGGCGCTCCTCCCGATATCATAAAGCGCATACGACCACCTAACGCTTTGTGAATCTTCGAAAAAAACAATCGATCGACTAAATAACTTTGCAAATTCAAAAAAAACGGAAGCGGCTTTTTCGTCAGCCGGTAATCATACGCTTTTCTCCCGACATCAAGCGCCCATCGGAAAATGGACTGCAAAAGCGGATGCCTTTGCTTAATTTTAGTGTTGATATTGATATAAATTTTTTCAAAAAAGCGAGGAACCGCACGGGCAATCGTCGGCTTCACTTCTAATAAATTATGCTGAACCGTTTCAAGATTCTCCGCAAAAGCCGTCACGAAGCCACAAAGGATTGCTAAATAATAACCGGCCATCCGTTCAAAAACATGACTAAACGGAAGAAAGGACAGAGAAACATCATTTTCATCAAGCGGAAGGGCTGCTTGAGCGTCATAGCAATTGGTCAAAAAATTCCGGTGCGAGAGCATCACTCCCTTTGAAACACCCGTCGTTCCTGACGTGTAAATAATGCTGGCAATGTCATCCGGCTGAATAGCCTTAATTGATTCCTCGATTTCATTTTTTTCTTCAGGAGTCATTTCAGCCCCTCGCATCAATTCCGGAAAAAAAACGAGGCGAGGATTAGATGTCCGCACGGGTTCAAAGCAAACGACTTTTTTAAAGGATTCAAACCCGCAAAAATCTGATTTAATCCTTTCCACATCTTTCATTAACTCTGCGAAAAGAACGACGGCTCCCGAATGTTCCAGAATATGTGATATCTCCTTTGTGGCGGACGTCGGATAAAGCGGAACCACCACTGCACCAACCGAAAGCGCTGCCAAATCTGAATAAATCCATTCGGGCCGGTTACCAGAAATGATGGCTATTTTATCATTTTTCTCCACCCCAAGCCTTTTCAGGAAAAGCGCAAGCCGGTAAATTATTTTCTTCGTATCACTCCATGAAATATCTTGGTAAGAACTGTCTTTTTTATGGCGGAGAAAAGGATTCTTTTGATGTCGCACTTCTTGCTTCAGGAATAAGTCGACCAAACTTTGATGGTTCAAGAGAGTATTTTACGTTAATAGTTATGCGGAAAAATCATAGTTTCCAACAGAATGAATCGATATCCCATAGCCCTTGAACTTCTTATTCAGGCTTCTTGGATTTCTTTGAACTTGCGTTTAGAACCGCGCTATTCGTTGATTCGATATTCCTGAGTTCATTTTCGCTTTCTTCCACTTGCGCAGCCAAAATCTTCAATTTCTCCTCTTTGAGCGCCCGATCGATGCCCGCATCTTCTATCTTTTCGCCGGAAGGAATAAGAGGCTCTTTTGAAAGATCACCCAGAATTTTATGATGAATTTGGGCGCGGTCTAATACATCTTTGACCTTTGCACGGTCATTCTGAACCTGTTCTTGAAGAACTTTGGTTCGCTCAATAATATTTTTCAACTCATTTTGAACTCGAATAATATCAACCGGTGGCATGACTTTTTGGGGCGTAACCACTTTAGGTAAAATTTTTTGGTCGGAAGCCGTAACTGGTTGTACAACTTTAGGAACGCTCATGGGTGTCATTTTTTTTAATGCAACCTGATGGACTATGGGAGGAAGATTTGGGATGGAAGGAATACCAGTCTTGTTCGTAATCTCTTGCGTTGTTTTTTGCGCCCCGACAACAACCGTCTGCTTGGCTTTACTCGCTTCTTGAGAAGGTGTTTGGGCTGATTTTTCTGGAATGTTATTAGGTTTAACGGAGGCCTGTTTGGGCTGAGCAGTTGCTTCTGTTACTCTATACTTTTTCGCGCCTTCTTCTTTAGACGGGTTTGTTTTTTTGCCCGCCCATAAAGCGCCCAAAGAAAATACTGATAAAAAGCATACCATCAATACGGTTTGAAAGCTTGTTGATAACATTATCTTAGACATCCGCTTCATAGCACTCCTCCAGAAAATATTACATATGAGTTACTTGAATCATGGACTATCGCTGGCCCCATCCCCAAAAACAATATAGGCCAACTTATATAAGAATAAATATACATGACATATTCTAAATTTTCCAGTATTTATTACCTCAAATTCCATTCCCATAGAACCCCTATTACCTCCTCATCGCTCCGCCTTGCCCACCACCGGCACACATTGACGCAAGCCCTTTACCCAAATTTTGTCGTTTCATCTCATACAGCATGGTTGTCGTTGTCAATTTAACCTCCAGAAAAAAATATCAACTGTCATCCTCCACCAATTTCCGAATTTCTTCTATCCGTTCGCGAGTACATTTTTCACCCACTAAAATAAATTTCTGAGGAGAAAAAAACTCTGCCCAGTGCGAATCAGGGATAACGGGATGAATGACAACATCGGCATATTTGGCATTCGCTTCAGCAATTCCAAACTCAAGGAACTGAATGGTATTCATCAACACATTGAAAATGGTCGGAGGAGTTTCTTTCTTGAAATGTTTAAAAAACTTTTCAATCGCAGACAACAAACGATTCCGTTTTTGACTCTTCACCTGCTCCGCATTCCTCCTTTGCTCGACTATTTCTTGATGCTTTATATTATCCTCGGGGGAGAACATCACATTAACCGCAATTAATTTCTTGGCACCGTAAGCACTCAATACCCGGACCGGAAGCGGATCTACTACTCCGCCATCAATCAAATATTGTTTTTTATATTTAACCGGCCAAAAGATCCCAGGAATCGAAACGCTGGCGCGAAGCGCATCCACAACATCCCCTTCCTGATGAATCACCGCTTCTCCTGTATTCAGATTTGCCGTAACAATCTTAACGGGAATACTTAAATCACGAAAAGTTTTGTGCCCCAAATAATTCCTAAAATACCGCGATACCTGGTTTCCCTTAAAAAACCCAAAATGTGGTATCGATAAATCAGTCATACCAACTAATTTTGGGAATGTATTCCATCGATCTAATTTAAGGGCAATTTTCTCAATCTCATAGCTACTATACCCGGCTGCCCACAGCACACCGATCAATGCGCCAATCGAACTTCCCGCAATCACATCAATCGGGATCTTCGCCTCTTCAAAAACACGCAAAACACCGATATGCGCTAATCCGAACGCCGCTCCGCCGCCCAAAGCCAGCCCTACAAGTTTCCCCGATAATTCACGTCCCAAATAACGAATCGCGTGCGTATATTTCGAGTCGGGATTCAGAATGGCAAACGCATGCTGTTCAACCTGCAGTCGGCGATCTTGGAATTTCTCGGCGGGTAGATTCAAAAATACATTCAGCTCAGACATAGACTGATTTTGCGCTAAATCTTCCGAAGCTGCATGATCTTCAGTTTCGCAAAGAATCACACGGATTTCATTAGACATAAAACCGAATGAGTTTCGGAGTTCCGCCAAAAACTCACCGATCATCTCGGCCGCCCTGAATTTTTCATTCACTAAATAATAAATCAGGTCGGATTGTTGAATCGCTTTAATGCTCATTAAACCGAAATTTGATTTCTCGGGAGTGCTTAATAAAATAAAATCATACCGGTCAATTAGATATCCGAGGAGGTGGGAAATTTGTTTATCCGTCACAACTTCTTCCGGTTTGTTGCCAACATGAAAATAATCAAAGGAATCTTTCGTGTGACCTATAAATTTTGCGCCCGCACCCCGATGAAGTGCTAATTCGAATTCAGACAACGAAACGGCAACTGAAGGATGATCATCCGTCAGGGAATCCTCTTCTTTTCGTTGTTTCGGAACTTCAAGAAACACCAAAACAACTTTCTTTTTGCTGACATTCGCAAGAATGGCCGCAAAATCCCACGCAAACAACCTTTTCTCATATGTAAATCCAAAATCACAGATTGATAAAATTTTTGTTTCCGACAATTTGGATTCGCTCAGACCGGTTGCCAGACGGTGGCTCATGGTGCGGCTCAGGTGAACGGAAAGCGAAGGAATCACCTCAATTAAAGCATGGAAATCCTCTTTAAGAATTTTGAGAACAAGACTATTGTTTCTTGCCTGAATCATCGCACTATGCGGGCGTCCGGACAAAAGAGAACTTTCCCCAAAGCAATCCCCGCGTGACAAGGTCGCTACTGCCTGACCGGATACTCCAGTCATGACAAACCGGCCGGAGAGAACAATATAAAGAGCATCAGCATGTTCACCTATCCGGTAGACAATGTCTCCTTTCTTGAATTCAACGCGGCGCGCTTTCGTTTCGATAATTTTTAGTTCCTGAGGAGTTAAAGATGAAAATAACGGGATCTCGTGAATCTGTTCATGGCTAACCGGAGTTTCCGTCTCCGATTCACCTTTCTTCCAAAATCGAGACAAGTTAAATGCCATTGATATAACCCTTTAATTTTACATCTTGCAGAACAATGCCATAGATATAATATTATCGGCTGGAAATGCTACGGGGATAACCGGAAGAAATATCAAACCAAATCATCAAAAAAGAACTTATGCAACCATTTTTCGGATAGCTTCGTCCCACTGTTTTAGTAGCTCCGTACGTTTGCAAGCAGCCATTTTAGGTGAAAATTTTTGATAGGATGTTCTTCGGTCAAGCGCTCTCACATCCGTCCAAAACCCAGAAGTTAAACCCGCAAGCTTGGCAGCGCCCCATGCCGTAGATTCCGGAAAACTGGATACCTCAACCGGAATTCCTAAAAGGTCCGCTTGGAATTGCATCAAATAACCGTTATGACTCGCACCACCATCGACTTTTAACGCCCGAATAGGCGTTTTGCTCTCACGAACCATAAGATCAAACACCGTTTTGACCTGATGAGCAATGGAATGAAGGGTTGCTTTAATCATGGCCTCGCGTGTCGTCCCTCTTGTAATTCCAAAAATGGCACCGCGAGCATCGGCCTTCCAATAGGGAGCACCCAGTCCTGTAAAAGCCGGCACAACCACGACTTCATCATGCTGCTTAGTTTTTCGCGCTATCGCCTCGGTTTCACTTGCTCTCTTGATAATTCTGAGCCCGTCGCGCAGCCATTGAATCGCTGCCCCTGCGATGAAAACGACCCCCTCTAAAGCATAAACAGGATTACCCTCTTGGTCACAGGCAATCGTTGTTAAAAGTCCGGAACGGGATAAAACCAATTTCTTCCCGATATTCATCAGCAGAAAGCAACCGGTTCCATACGTATTTTTGCTCTGCCCTGCATGATAGCATCCTTGGCCGTAAAGCGCAGCCTGCTGATCGCCAACTAATGCACCAATCGGAATTCCATCGGGAAGACCGTTAAAATTTTTTGTCCGGCCAAACATACTATTGGAGGGCCTCACTCGTGGTAAAATATGACGAGGCGTATTCATCAAGCGGCATAATTCAGCATCCCAGCTTTTCGTATGGATATTGAATAAAAGCGTCCGCGAAGCATTGGTAAAATCGGTCGCATGAACGAGCCCGCCCGTCAGATGAAAAAGCAGCCAACTATCAATCGTACCGCAACAGATCGTTCCGCGTTTTGCCTTCTTTCTCAATTCCGGCTCAAGAGTAAACCACCACTTTAGTTTAGTTCCTGAAAAGTACGGATCACATAGCAAACCGGTTTTCCGTGAAATCCGAGAACTCCATTTACTTTTCTTCAAACTCCGGCAAATTGGATCTGTCCGCCGGTCCTGCCAAACGATTGCCCGCCGAAGCGGTTGACCCGATTTGCGGTCCCAAAGAACGATTGTTTCCCGTTGATTCGTAATCCCGATCGAGTGAATCCGATGTGCTGAAATCCCTGATTTTTTGATAGCGGTGCAAATAACGCTTTTGGTTCGCGTCAATATTTCATTGGCATCGTGCTCAACCCAACCGGGTTTTGGATAATATTGTCGGTGTTCTTGATAGGCCGACACAACCAATCGGCCTGAAGAATCATATAGGATGGCTCTTGTCCCCGTGGTCCCCTGATCGATCGCGAGAATATATTTTCCGGCCATTGCTGTGGATGAGGTATGGGAATTGTGCGTTGAAGATTGTTATTTGACTATTTTAAACCCTGATATAAATTTACTCACACTTCGCCTGCTCATACGTCAAACGAGTCGGCTTAAAGCTCTCAACAACCAACCCTCCGGTATTAATCGATATTTTGAATTTCTTCCGGATCTGCGAAATCATTGACATTGGTTTCAAGCCAATAATTATACGCATAATCTAGGACACGAAATTTATCAACCGGATCCATCAGAAGAAAATTCACACCATAGTCGAAACTGTGTTTTTCTCCCTGAGTCGGTTTTGTCCACATCACTTTCGCTGTCGTGCGCACCGGCTTCGGATCATCCGGAAGATCGATTTCAAGATCGACAATCGTTCCCATTTTAATAGGATGATTGGTATTGACTTTCATTCCCTCCCGTGACAAATCCTTGCTTAACCCCGCGCCTTCCTCTTCATGCCCCTGTTGGCCGCGAAGTTTTACATTCATATACGCATCGAACCGCTTAAACTTCCTGCGTTCGTTAGCCATTTTTAGCCCCCTTTCTTAAGCTATCTGTTAACTCTACTCCCCAATAAATTGAGCGATGACTTTTCTTGACCGTTTGCGATTATCAAAATCTATTAAAACAATCTGCTGCCACGTGCCAAGCAATAATTTAGCATCTTGAAAAGGCACGCTGAGCGACGTCTTCAGAATAGAAGATCTTACGTGCGAATGTCCATTTCCGTCATGCCATGTATCATTATGCGCGTAACGATCACCTTCTGGAACCAATTTTTCAAAGACTCTTTTGATATCTTTTATTAAGCCCGGTTCAAACTCGACAGTCGTAATTCCGGCTGTTGAACCGGAAACAAATATCGTCGCTAAACCTTCCCGGAGCCCGCTCTTTCTTAGCTCATTTTCCACATAAGAAGTAATATCATCGAGCTCCGACTCACCCCGTGTTTCAACCGTAAAATTGCTGGTTTTAACCACTTAACCCATTGATTTGATTGGAGTTAAAGACTCTTTTTTTACCCTTAAAGTAAGTATAACACACGTTTTTTAAATTGCAAGGGCACGCCAAAAAATAATTGAAAAATTTGACTTCTTACAAATTTTTACAGCCATTTCAGCTGGCTGTTGAAAATAATAAGCACGGGAAGCCTTGATTTGATTGGGATTAAAATGGCGTGTCGAAAAAAATAGACAAGAACAAACTATTTTAAATTTTTTCCAAACTTCTCGAGAGATGAGCGCATTTCCGGATCTTGGACCAGTTCGGAAAATATAGGGTTGGCCATCAAACTTGCCATGTTTTTTTCCTGAACGGCCTTCTTAAACTCTTCATCCTGCATGAGTTCCTGCACCTTGGGATTTGATAAAAATTTTCTGAAATTCTCATCCCTCGCAAGCTGCATCAGTTTTCCAGAATCTTTGAATTGATCCCACATATTCTTGATTTTCCCTTAGCCCGGATTGCTCATCGCTAACCCGGTTATTCTCGTCGATTCACAAAATCGATGAGAAAGTCGGGCTATCGGTAATTTGTAAATTGGAGAGGCACGTTAAAATGTTTCGCTCCCCGTACAGCGTGAATCACTTCCTGCAGAAGATCTTTATCTTTCGACGTAACACGAACTTTATCACTTTGGATTGACGACTGCACCTTCGTTTTCATGCCTTTGATCATCTGCACGATTTCTTTGGCCGTTTCCTGCGGAATCCCCTGTATAATTTCTATGGTTTGACGGAGCATTCCATCCAAGGCTTTTTCAATCTCACCGTACTTAAACGCCTTGATTGAAATACCGCGCTTGGCATATTTTTCCTGAAGGGTCTGCGTTAAGCTTTTCAATTTCATGTCGTCATCCGCGAGGAGCGTCATTTTCTTTTCCTCGCGATTAAGCGTGATTGTGCTTTTGCTGCCCTTAAAATCAAACCGGTTCTGGATTTCTTTCAATGCCTGATTGACGGCATTGTCCACTTCTTGGAGGTTCACCTCGGAAACAATATCGAAGGAAAATTCGGAAGCCATATTATTTCAACTTCTTAATAAACTGGGATATCCGGGCGCGGTCTTCTTCTTTGATATTCGTAAATTCAATACCCGTATCGTATGTCGTTTTGTGCGTTGAGAGATCCCTGCTCTGGACTAACCAGACCACGCGGCCTTGACACGTCAACGGAAGATTGTCATGCCCCAGCGAAAGCTTGAGCTCGACGTTCGAAAGTTTATCGAGTGGGCGCCCTAAAAGGACACAAACACCGCCGCTTCCTAAATTTTCGGTTTTTGCGATGATCTGTTTTTCATTTTCATCATCAATCAAAATATCACACGAAATATCCACTCGCGGAAACTCGCGTTTATTTAACCCCATCCATGCCATAATACACACTCCTGGTAATTAAAGGGACCTGATGAATGAATCGGAAAATTTCTGAAATAATTCAGTTTGCTTGAAGTCTTCCAATTGTGCTTTTGCAGAAACATAATCTTCGGACCGCCCCAAATAAACTTCGTAGTAAAACGTGCCTTGTTGCGGCATATCCACTTTTCGAAAGAACGGCGAAAAATTCAATCCTTTCAAAACTCCGGAAAGTTTTTGCGCATCAGCTTCTTTTTGATAGGTACAAATCTGAACAGCATAAAACTTTTGTTTCCGCGCAACCGATCCATCAGATACCGCCGTCTGGCTTGTTACCGGAAGACCCGAATTCACAGAATCGCTTTCGGGCAAACTGGCTTCATGGCTCGAAACAACTTCTGATGTAACTGCTTTTGTTTCAAGTTCGTTTTTCACCTTTTTTTCTAACGCATCACTTTTTTTATGTAAATCCGCCCGGCTGAAACTCGAAAGAACTTTCGATCCCGCCGATTCCGTACTTTCACTTACCGTTTGCTTTTTACTTTTTGCATGAGAAAAGATGCCGCTAATTTTATCAAGCGTGAATGAAATGAGTTGGATAAAAACAATCGCAGTAATGACCGCCCCGGCGAGAACACCGACAAAGCGCCATGGAACCTGTTGAAGAAACTTCGTTGTTTCTTGCAAAATAGTCGGAAAAACCTTAACCGCATTTTCCCAAACACGGTTTAAATCAACATGTACCACGTTCGGTTCAGCAGGCTTTTCAACTGTCGGACGCAATGAAATACTTTCCTGTTTTTCGGAAACAGGCATCGTCCCTTTCAAATATTTTCCGTACAACTTTTCCTGTATTTCTTTTTCGTTTAATGTTGACAATTTATCCTCTTTCCCTCAAAAAGCCTCACATTCATTAACAAAATTTAATGCCTGTGACTTTTTATTAGCCTTTCCGGCTTAATTCCCCGGCCGTCTTTTTGAGATTCAACATATATTTCATCAACTGTATCGGCCCCAGGTCCAAACGGGCACGCATTAAGAATCCGACATGTTCACACAACCGATTTGCATTTTTCATTGTGGAAGTGGTTTTAAATATTAATTCATCGTAACCCACCTCGTGACAGAAATCAATCGCCCGCTCCACCAGCTTTTCACCGAGTTTTTTCCCGCGATATTCCGGAAGAACGAATAAACGGCGCAACAGAGCTGTGCGGTCATCATCTTTTTTTATGCCGACAGTCCCCACCACGGTTCCGTGATCGAGAGCAACAAAAAAAGCTTCTCCCAATTTTCCGTAAGAATCGAGAATGTCCATCAAATCATTGGGCGGATAAGCTTGATGTTCGGCAGGAAACTCTTTACTTAAAACACCTTCGATTAACGAACGCACTGACTCGACGTGCTGCTTTTCACATTTCTGAATTTTGATACTGTTATTCTGCGTCAATGAGCCACCTCATAAGTAATTAAAACTGGTGCAAATGCTATTTATTTCGCTGCTGCCGATTTCGCGGCCGGTGCTTTTGCTGCTTGTTTTGCTGCTACCGGTGCGGCCGCTTGCCCTTCAGCTCCCGGGACAGCTGCTTCTTCAGGCTTTTCTTTTACTTTTTTAACTTTCAATTTAATCATTTTAATTTTAGGAAGCTTATAGATAGAACCCCGATCATTCCATTTGTCGGTTTCCTGCATCTTTCGAATGCGCTCATAGCGCTTTAAAACGTTGCGGTGCTTTCGACTGCCTTCTGCATTTTTCAGACTTGAATGTTGTGACATAACCTAACTCCTACCCTTTCTTTTGCGTGTGAGGATTATACTGGTTTTCTGATTTTTTTCTACAAAAAATTAGCCTTCGGATGAAATTGTTGATCTGGGGTGAAAATGTGGACTATAGACGGTTAACGGGCAACCGGGCGGACATAGGCATCGGGATAACGGCCTTCTTGCCTGAGGCGGCGTAGAAACGATTTGGCTTCGTCGGTATTCTGAAAATAATCTGCGCAAACTTGAAAATAGGATCCGCTGGGAATGATAAATCCGGAAAATCCCTTTTGCTTAAGAGCGTTGATTTCTTCAGAAGCCCGCTTTTCACTCGTATAGGTAACGAGTTGAACCGTATATTTGCCTTTAGCCTTCGGCTCTTCCGAAGCGTCTTGGAGAGGGATCATTTGCTTCTGACCTGTTTGAACTTTACCAAAACTTTCATCACTGTTCATTCCCGAAGAAGCGTTTTCTGCAGTAGCGGCTTGATTTTGATTAACCATTAAAACGACTTCTTTTTCCGGTGGCTTCTTTCCATTCATTTCCTGTTGAATTAAAATCTTGGAGTGAGCCGGCAGAATCGCCTCTAACTTATTTTCCATAAAGCGCTTACCGCTTTCAACACCGTAGGAATAAGTAAGCACGGTGAGGATCGCCATTGAAAGGAAAACGACCACAAGCTTATCGAGCGTTAAAATCAAGCGGTGCTCGGACAAAAACGACTTCGGCCCAGAACTTCCCGTTGCAATAAATCGTTCTTCTTTAAAGAGTTCGCCTTGAACCATAAAAATTATATGTACCCTTCTGACCCTTTGCTTATATAAACTTCCGAAATGAAAAGCATCTACATTAATAAACGGCTAAATCGGAAGAAAATTAACAGCTAAACACAAAAATTCCCTGTTTTTTTGTCACTTTCGTGGATCACTTCACCCAATCAGAACGATTTCCCCTTAATTCGAAAATCCGATTCGCTTCAAAGGCCACCAAATCAGCACGGCCCTGCCGATTAAATGCCGTTTTGAAACAAATCCCCAATTCCGACTATCACTCGACTGTGCACTATTATCCCCTAAAACGAAGAATGAATCTGGTGGGACAACAAATTTCTGGCCTTCCCGGCCGTAACTCCAATCATTTCGATTGTAATAATATTTTTTCGGAACTTTCGGGTCGACAAGCTCCGTTAATGGCTTACCATTCACGAGAGCTTCTCCGTCCCGGATTTCAACGGAATCGCCGCTCATCGCAACCAATCGTTTAATAAAATCCTTCTTCTCATCGCCTGGATATTTAAAAACAATAATTTCTCCGCGATTCGGCTGCCGGAACCGATATGTGATTTTATCCACAAAAATCCGGTCGCCGACGAGAAGCGTCGGGATCATCGAACCTGTCGGGATTTTATACGGGCCAAAAATAAACGTCCGGATGGTCATCGCGATCAGAGCCGCAATTAGAAATGGCTCGCCCCATTCTTTCCACATCCGTTTACCCCATGCCCGCCAATCCGCGCGCAACAATTTAATTTCCGAAATAATCTTGCCCCAAAAAAAAACAAAAGCCGCCAGTCCCCCCAATACCCATAAAATCCAACGATCCATTATTCCACCTTTAGTATGGAGATAAATGCTTCTTGAGGAAGCTCTACCTTCCCGATTTTTTTCATTTTTTTCTTACCTTCTTTTTGTTTTTCCCACAACTTTCGTTTTCGCGTAATATCACCGCCGTAGCACTTGGCCGTTACATTTTTTCCGAGCGGCCGGATCGAATCGCGCGAAATAATTTTTGCTCCGATCGCCGCTTGAATGACCACTTCAAAAAGTTGCCGCGGAATGACTTCCTTTAACTTCTCAACCAACGCTTTCCCTCGCACATAGGCCTTTTCCCTGACCGTAATAACAGAAAGCGCATCCACCGGCGTCCCGTTGATTAACACATCCATTTTAACCAAATCCGACGATTGGTATCCGATAAATTCATAATTCAAGGAACCGTATCCGCTCGTGAGCGATTTGATTTTATCATAAAAATCCATCACAATTTCCGCAAACGGAATTTGATACGTCAGCATCGCACGCGTTGAATCCAAATATTCCGTATGGACATAAATTCCGCGCCGATCCTGACAGAGCGCCATGACCACGCCAAGCGAAGCCGCAGGAATCAGCACACGGGCATCGATGTACGGCTCTTCAAACGATTGAATTTGGCTCGGGTTCGGTACTTTTGTCGGATTTTCAATAAACATTTCCGTCCCGTTCGTCTTTACAATCCGGTAAACCACGTTCGGCGCCGTAATCAACAAATTTAAATCGAATTCCCGTTCAAGCCGCTCCCGGATAATTTCCATATGCAAAAGGCCAAGAAACCCGGTGCGAAAACCAAACCCAAGAGACGCAGACGTTTCGGGTTCGTAAACAAAGGACGCGTCATTTAATTTCAATTTCGCAAGCGCGTCACGCAAACTGTCATAGGCGTGAGGATCAACGGGATAAAGCCCGCAAAATACCATTGGTTTCACCTCTTCATATCCCGGAAGCGGCTTCTCAGCCGGCACAGCGGCAAGGGTAATCGTATCACCGATTCGGACATGAGAAACATCTTTGATATTCGCAACCATGTACCCGACTTCGCCGGCACTTAATTCAGAAACCGGTTTTTCCTTCGGCGTGAAAACACCTATTTCGTCCGCCGAATACGTTATTTTCGTCTGCATCAAATAAATTTGATCGTGAACTTTCAAGGTTCCTTCCATGACACGGAAATAAGTAATGACGCCTTTATAAGAATCATACTTTGAATCAAAAATAAGCGCTCGGAGCGGCTTGTCAGCGCTTCCTTCGGGCGGCGGAATCCGATCGATAATCGCATCCAGCGCATTTGTAATTCCTTCGCCTTTTTTCGCACTGCATGTCAGAATCTCGGATTCATCAATTGTGAGCATATTGGCAAGTTCGCGTTTACACCGGGGAACATCGGAATTGGGCAAATCTGTCTTCGTCAGCACGGGAATGATCACTAGATTTCGCTCACGAGCCAGGTAATAATTCGTCACCGTCTGAGCTTCTACGCCTTGTGCCGCATCGACCAGAAGCAAAACCCCTTCACACGCTGCTAAACTCTTGGACACCTCATACGTAAAATCAACGTGGCCGGGCGTATCAATTAAATTGATGTAATGATCCCGATAAAAGATTCTGACAGCGCGCGCCTTAATGGTAATTCCGCGCTCACGTTCCAAATCCATGTCGTCCAGAAACTGCTCGTGGAATTCGCGCAAATCAATTGCGTTTGTCTCGAGAAGAAAACGGTCTGCGAGCGTCGATTTCCCATGATCGATATGCGCAATGATTGAAAAATTTCGAATTTGCGATGGGTTCATAATGTGAGTTTACGAAATAGCTTCACGCAGCCGCGCCATGATAGCCTTGCGATCCTTTTCCTTAAAAATAGCCGAACCGGCGACAAAGACATTGACACCCGCCTGCGCTGCCCGGCGCACAGTTTCGACATTGATTCCGCCATCCACGGAAATATGATTTGGAAAACGCTTGCGAATGATTTCCACTTTTTGAAGCATTTCCTCCATGAATTCCTGCCCGCCAAAACCGGGTTCAACCGTCATCACAAGCACCAGATCAATCAAATCCAGATACGGTTCAATCGCTGAAACCGGAGTTTTCGGACGGACGGAAATTCCGGCTTTCGCACCCGAATCCTTAATCAATCTAATTGTTTCTCTGACATCGCGGCATGCTTCAACGTGAATGGTAATCCAGTCGCTTCCGGCTTTCCGGAATTCGCGAATATATTTCGCCGGCTCTTCAATCATTAAATGAACATCGAGCGGAAGCTTCGTCACTTTCCGGATTGAATCAACCACGCACGGGCCTATCGTCAAATTCGGAACAAAATGCCCGTCCATCACATCCACGTGAATCCAATCGGCACCGGCTCGTTCGACATCTTTGATCTCTTCAGCCAACCGGCCAAAATCCGCTGATAAAATACTCGGTGCAATCAACTTTTTATTTGAATTGTTTGTCATGGTTACCTTCGCATTTTGTCTTACCTACAGGCTTTACACTTTCTGTCATTCCCGCATGCTTTTGGCGGGAATCCATTGTTCATAGATCCCCGCTTAAAACTTGCGGGGATCAAATTCGCGCGTTCAACTTACGTCCCTGTCTCGCCCAGCAAGGGGAACGTAAGTTGAGCGCTCATTTGACTTATGGGCATACACATTCTTTCTTGATTTTTTCTTCAAACTTTTTATTGAGCGGGCCAATCAGTGCAAGACGTACTTTTGATGTTTGAAAAATTTTTCCGGCTAACCTCTGAATATCTTCGCCCGTCGCCCGCTTCACAGCATCCTTGATTTCCTCAAGCGTGGGAATACTGCCTCCATATAAAACCCGGTCGCCCGCCCAAAGCGCCTGATCGAGCGTATCTTCAAGGCCGATCGTTAGCTGACCGAGAAAATATTCCTTCGCGCGATCCAGTTCTTCCACGGGAACTTTTTTATGTTTTAACTTTCCTAACTCTTTCATAATCACACGAATCGAAACCGGAGTTTTTTCGGGTTCAACACCGGCAGAAATCAATAATGCACCCGTGTCATTCAGAAAACTTGCGCCCGATTTAATATCGTAAGCAAGCCCGCGCCGTTCACGGATCTCCTCAAAGAGCCGGCTGCTCATATTCGCACCCAAGATAATATTCAACAAAATCAATTGGTACCGTTTCGGGTCCACCCGCGAGAGCCCCTCGAATCCAAGCACAAAGTTAATTTGTTCGCTCTTTTTATCAAGAAAATAATAGCGCCCGGGCTTTGGAAATGTCTTGACCAAACCATGTTTAGACGGAACGTCTTCGCAAACTTCCGGAAAACACTGTTCTGCCATTTTTTCGACCTCGGAAGGATCAATCTCGCCACATGCGGTAATTAAAATATTTTGCGGATGATAATAAGACTTGATGTGATCAATTAAATCCATGCGTTTGAAAGCCGCCACCGTTTCCAACGTTCCGGAAATCGGCCGTCCAAGCGGCTGCTTCGGCCACAATAGCTCCGTAATCATTTCTTGAACGTACTGCGACGGAACATCCATATACATCTTAATTTCTTCGAGAATAACCGCACGTTCTTTTTCAAAATCCTCCGGTTTCGAAACGGAATGATTCACCATATCCTGCAACACATCAAAAGCACGGCTAAAATGACGTTTTGGAATTTTCACAAAGAAACACGTACATTCTTCACTCGTAAACGCATTCAACATTCCGCCGACACCTTCGATATCTTCTTTAATTTTTTTTGTCGAACGGTTCTTAGTCCCTTTAAACACCATGTGTTCGGCAAAATGCGAAATACCGGAAAGCCGTTTCGATTCGAACCGCGCCCCCACACGAACCCAGATCACCAATCCGACAGTTTCCCTCCCTGATAGCTGGGTCGTAATCACTCTTAATCCGTTTTTCAAAACTGATTGATACCGTTTCGTCATGTTCACTTTATCCTTTAAACGATCACTTCAAGTTGATACAAAGAACGGATAATCATAACAGAGTCAGATTATCAATTCAAGGTAAGTATAAAAAACCGTAAAGGGGAAAAAGGCCGTGACAAAATTAAAAAATCCGGAAAATCAAACGGTTTGAGATAAAAATTAAAAAATTCATTTTGGCTGGCTCGCCTTGACGAGTGCCACCGTCAGATTGACCCGATTCAATAGCGCTCCAGACATATCATATTTCGGCGATCTTTTAAAAATAAGAATACGCGAATTCCCCTTACGAATAATATCAAGAATGATATTATGGTCTGGATCCGGCTTATTATTGTGGGAAAAATAATTCGGGGCGTACTGTGTGTTGTGGTATTAACATATAAGCGAGCATCTATGCTTCGCCAATGCTTAGACTTTTTGATCAGGCAAGCTACGTTCAAACCATTCAAGATTTCTTTTCGTCTCATCCGGAAGCCCAAATCATCCGCTCTGGAATTTATCCTTTACACCAAGAAAACCGTTCTTTAAAATGATGCCCTTAATCGGACTTTGCGATTAAAGACAAAACTAACCGTCCAAAATCCATGTCTCAGCGAAGAAAAATGCACACGTTTGGAAACGTAATATGAAAAACTTGATGAATCGGCTAATCTATTACTCAGATTTAATTTTCAATTTAACCGCCAAAAGCATTAAAAAACGCTATAAACAAAAATACTTAAAAGCCGCATGGGTCATCATTCAGCCCGTCATCAGCTTGATTATTTTCACCATCGTTTTCTCTAAGGTCGCGAAGATCCCATCTGAAAAAGTGCCTTATCCGTTATTTATCTTCACGGCACTTGCTTTCTGGAATTTTTTTGCTATGTCAATTAATTCATGCACGAACGTTTTCATTGCAAATGCGCATTTTATTAGGCGACTTAAATTTCCCAAAATCACACTTCCCGTCTCCACTATTTTAGGCAACTTTCTCGACTTTTCCATTTCCATGATTTTGCTCGTTTTTCTTTTCCTGATTTATCGGCATCCGATTTCGTGGGGAACCCATTGGTTTTACCTGATCCCCGTCTTTTTCATTCAACTGACACTCACCCTCGGAATGGCGTTGATTTTATCAATCGGAAATTCTTTTATCCGCGACATACAAAACGCGACAGAATTTCTGATGTACTTATGGCTGATAGCTTCGCCCGTAGCTTATCCCGTTCAATGGATCAGTCGGAAAAATATTATTTTTTATCTTCTAAACCCCATGGCGGGCATTCTTGACAGCTACCGGAAAATTTTATTGCATAACCAGACACCTGATCTTTTTTATCTTTCGCTATCCTGTGTGATTTCAATTTCAATCTTTATTCTTGGTTACCTGTTATTTAAAAAATGTGAACCCCATTTAGCGGACGTAATCTAAATGAACGCCATTCAATTTATTGATGTCTTTAAGGAATATCATAAAAAAGAATACTTTTTTTCACGAAAGGACTTATTCTGGGCACTCAACAATGTTTCTCTGACCATCCCAAAAGGTGAAACCGTAGGCATCATCGGACAAAATGGTTCGGGAAAAACGACGCTGCTGAAATTAATTGCCGAAATTACTTATGCGACAAGAGGAACTGTTAGTGTGGAAGGCCGGGTTGTACCGCTCATCTCGATGAAAGGGTGCCTCGATCCTTTTCTCAATGCGAAAGAAAATATCAGTTTATTGCTTTCATTTTTTGATATCCGCAATCGAGATAAAAAGTTATTAACACCCGAAATTATCCGATTTTCCGGCCTTGGGAATTTCCTCGAGATGCCGGCCAGAAATTATTCGCGCGGAATGTGGTCCCGCCTGTCCTTTTCGATTGCCGCCCATATTCCCTGCGATATTATTTTAATCGACGAGGTTCTCGCCACCGAAGACCTTGCATTCCAGCGGGAATCCTTGAAAAAAATCGAAGAATTCAAGAAACACGGAAAAACGGTTTTGTTTGCCTCTCATAGCATGGAAGATATCACGCGAATTTCAGACCGGGTGCTATGGCTGAATCGCGGGAATGTCCAAGCCTTCGGCCTGCCGAATGCTGTTATTGCAGATTATAAGAAATCGGTTTCTTGCTTAATTTGAGGTTTAGAAACCGCTGATTTCGCATTCGGAAGAAACAATTGAATCAAATGAACGAATGCTCCGATTCGCTTTCGTATATTCCTCTTGATATCTGCGATACTCCTCGACTTAACGGTTGAACATCATTCATTTGAGTGTCTTCCCAATTGCGCTTCAATCAACCCTTTAAACAAGGGAATCGTTTTCGGATGATTCAGAATTGGTTCGGCGCGCAGGTATCGCATGCCCAATTGCTCAGCAATGGTTCGGACATGACAGTCGAGATCAAAAAGAATTTCAACATGCTCACAGAAATAACCTAACGGGACTATCACAACCTGCTTCTCGCCTTCCCGAGCCAACGCCTTAAGGGTTTCCGTAATATCGGGCCCCATCCATTCTCCTTTTGCTTTTGCGGGCCGCGATTGATAGGAAATCGACCATTTCACATGTCCTAACCGTTTCGCAATCAATTCGCTCGATACCCGTGCTTCTTCGGCATAGTTGGAACCCGATGCCGTCCGACCCGATTTCAACGGCAAAGAATGAAATGAAAAGATAATCGGTGTGGTTTGTCTTTTTTCTGAATCTATTTCCCGGAGCTTCTCTGAGATTAGTTCTGTTTGCGCTTCAATAAAATATCTCTGGTCGTACCAGCCGGCGATAAACTCATAATTGATGTCCGGCAATTTCAAAGCCGTTTTTGCAGAGTCCAACGCTTCTCTATACTTGGCACCTGCTGCCGCACCGGGAAATGCTGTTAAACAAATGGCTATTCCATTCCGGAGCCGCTTTTGATGAATATTTCGCAACGTTTCATCTAAAAAGGGATGCCAGTTTTTCATCCCTGTAAAAACCGCCAAATGAACGTCCGAATCTTGAAGTGTTTTCTCTAACCGTCTTGAAAACGACAGAACTTGATCATGATAAGGCGACGCGCCTCCGATTTCCTGATAACGGCTTGCAATTGATTCCAGTGCTTTATGGGAAACGTCTTTACTCTCTGTCATCAATTTAATATACGGCATTACCTCATCAGGACACCGCGGCCCACCGTAACCTATGAGTAAAATATGATCAATATTCATTGAGCACCCCATGGTGTTGTCATTGCGGGCATCATGGATTGCTTCGTCATCCATCCTTTGGCAGAACTCCCCGCAATGACAATCTAAACGCTTATCATTTCGACGATCCTTTGACTGAATTCAAATCCGCAGACTTCCGTTTTTCTTTTAAAAAAGTATACATCGCTTCCGCCGCCGATTCAGCCCACTTGATGCAATCCGGAACGCCGATCCCCCGATATGCGTTTCCAGTCAAATAAAGCCCGGGAAAGTCTGATAACTGCGCCTGGATTGACCTGATCATGTCTAAATGCCCGACTTGATATTGCGGCATCGTGCGCGGATAGCGGGATATGGAAGTAAAAAGCGGCAATTTTTCAATTCCGAGATAATGTCGCAATTCATCCGTCACCGTGCGCGTCATCTCATTATCATCTAACGCGTATATTTCACGATGGAACGCACCGCCGACAAATACCCGCAACAAAACCATGCCACCGGGAGCACGGCCATCAAATTTAACACTCGAAAAACTGCACGCCACAATCTTTCTCTTCGTGATCGCAGGAACCACAAATCCAAAACCGTCCAATTTATGTGGAATATCCGACCGTTTGTATGCCAAGTTAACCGTCGCCACGGATTCATAAGGAATCGCTGCGAGTTGTTTGGCAAGATGAGGCGCGACGGAAATAACGAGTGGAGCAGCCTGGCATGCAGATAGTGCAATACACACTGCATCGGCTTCAAGAGTCGCCCCATTTTCAAAATCAACTTGCCAGCATTGATTGCGCGAGCTGTTCAATAAGCTCGTTGGGGGTATCGTTTTTTTGTCATACCCGCACGCTTTTAGCGGGAATGAAAAAAAACCAAACGGATTTGTTGAACGAGACATGCGGGTAACACACACCGCTGTCGCATTCAATTTGAACCGTACGTCCGGCGAATTTTTCACAACTGAATCCACCAGCTCTTTCATTCCTTCCTTGAATGAAAGAAATAAGCTATATCGCGGGCCGCTGGCGGACTGTGTTGAATTTTTCCTCTTCGCGTTCCGTCTCAGCAGCAATCCCTTGATCACGCTTCCGTATGTGCGCTCCAACTCGAGAAATTGCGGCATGGTTGCCTCAAGGCTTAAATATTCTGGATCCGCGGTATAAATTCCCCCGATCATCGGTTGCGCCACTTCCTCAAGAGTCGCCTTCCCAAAACGCCGCCGAACGAAATTTGCGACACTTTCATCCTCATTCGTTGAACGTTTCGGAATAAATACCTCACAACCCATACGGAATTTGGTTCTCCAATCCAGAAGATGCGTTTGGAGAAATGCTCTAATTTGTGATGGGGCAATGAGATAGAAGCCTTCCGGAACAGGAATTAAGTTGCCTTTTTTGTAAATGAAACTGCGACGGAATTTATCGTTCGTTCCGATAATCTCATTTGCAATTCCCAGCCGTTTGGCAAGTTCTTGCGCCGCCGGTTTCTCAGAAATAAAAGAATCTGGCCCGCCTTCCAATAAAAAACCATCCTGCCGCTTGCTTTCAATCACGCCACCAAGCCGCGAACCAGCCTCGACAACAGTGATTTCAACCGGAATTCCTTGTGCGCGGCTCAGTTCCGAAAGGCGGTAAGCAGTCGCCATGCCCGATATCCCGCCGCCAACAATCACTATTTTTTTCTTTTCTTTCATAATAATATCCGAGTGAAGCCGCTTTCCGATTTTTCGCCGGCGTCATTGCGAGACATTGATCCAATCGGTGTCGAAGCAATCCCTGAACTTTGTCCTGAGATTGCTTCGTCACCTGCGGCTCCTCGTAATGACGGCAATGAAAAATCGGAATGCGTCTCTTTTTTTGTATTTGTTTAGCGCTTTAAAGTGATTATCTATAAAAGATCGTCCGCTTTTTTGTCATTCCCGCGAAAGCGGGAATCCAGCAACTATGGATGCCCGCTTAAAGCATGCGGGCATGACACGAACTGGCGTGTTCACCACTTCAAAACGCTAAATAGACACCTTTTTTTTCTCATCCTATAAACTGATTGCCGGATAGGGAGAGTCGGGAAACCGCAGCGGCTTCGATCGGACGAAGCTTTTAGCACAAAGCTGAGTCCGAGCGGCAGCCATGACTTTCCATTGAATATACGAAACAATATTTAATCGGAAGTCATGACAGTCCCACGTCTTCCTATATAAAAAACAATTGCTATGTCAAAGTAGACGCGAGACAGCGAGTACGCCGGTTTCTTCTTTTCCGCCACAAAGCTTCGGCGGATCCGTCCGCGATTTTTGGCGGAGGCCACTCGCCATGAAACCGGCGAACGCAGCTAAAGCGAAGGTTCCCCGAATCTCCCTATCTCTTTCCGCACACTTACGCACTCATCTCATGCACCATCTCAACCAACCGAATCACATTCTCCACAGGCGTCGTGGGCAAAACACCGTGCCCCAGATTAAAAATATGACCGGGCCGTTCGCCCACTTGCTCCAGAATTCGTTTAACGGATTTCCGGATTGTATCGATTGGGCAACACAGCATGGCCGGGTCGAGATTCCCTTGAATGCCCACCGTGTATCCGATCACCTCCAACGCTTGATCGAGTCGAATATGATGATCAATACCAATCACATCTCCTCCAGCTTCACCAAATGATTTCAGAAACATTCCCGTACCGGTCCCAAAATGAATGAGCGGCACGTCCTTTTTAATTCCATCGATCACGCGTCGGCTATACGGTAAAACATATTCCCGGTAATCTTCAGCCCCCAAACATCCCACCCATGAATCAAATAATTGAACGGCATCGGCGCCCGCTTCAATCTGACCGTTCAGATAATCAATCACGGCCGAACTGACTTTCTCCATTAGAAGATGCCACGTCTCTGGATTTGAAAACATGAACTGCTTTGTACTTAGAAATGTTCGCGACGTTCCGCCTTCCAGTATGTAGGCTGCCAATGTGAAAGGCGCGCCTGAAAAACCAATCAGCGGAACGGCAGGCTTAAGGGACTTTCGTGTTTGGCGCACCGCGTCAAACACGAATTGGAGAGATTCTTTATGAAAACCTCCGGAAAGTTTTTCCACGTCTCTTTTTGATTCGATCCGACCCGTAATCACAGGCCCATGATCTTTCGTGTACTCCAATCCGAAACCGAAAGGCTCCAAAATCAGCAACAGGTCGGAAAAAAGAATAGCGGCATCCGCTCCGATTTTTTCCTGAGCGGTGACGGCAACTTCCGCGCACAAATTTGGATTTTTGCAAAGGTCCAAGAATGAAACTTTGTCACGGATATCGCGGTATTCTTTCATATAACGTCCAGCCTGCCGCATCAGCCAAATAGGTGTATAAGATGTCTTTTCGCCTCGGCAGGCGCGCAAAAATTCCGATTTTTTTCGCAAACTCCTGCCGTCATCCGTTTTCACATTCGCATCCATTTCTTCCGGTTTTGTTTTCATTTTACCTTTAAATCTATGCAAATTGAATATTTCGTGACACCTTCCCCCCTTGTGGGGGAAGGTAAGGATGGGGGGACATCTAATATTCTTACCCCCACCTTTGTCCTCCCCCATTAAGGGGGAGGAGTACCAGCCATTATGAAAGAGGCAGTTATCTCTTGCTACCGCTTAACCGCCAACTTTGAAGGCTGATACGAGCAGCAATCATCTTCTTCCAAATAATCTCCCCGAACAGCATACGCCCTCGACCTCGAACCGCCGCAGATACTTCGAAAAGGACAAATCCCGCACCGGCCCTTTAAAAGATCCGGATCCCTCAATTCTTTGAGGAGAGGAGCATTCCGATAAATCTCCTTTAGGGACTTTTCACGCACGTTCCCCGCCACAATCGGTAAAAAACCGCTCGGCATCACTTCCCCGAGATGCGAAATAAAAATAAAACCCTTTCCGGAATTTACGCCCTGCGGCGCATGCCCGATGCTACCTCCCGGTCCCGCGCTTTTTTTCAGGAAAGCCGGCATATCAATTTCATTAAGAGACAACGAATCGATCGAAATCCCATGCTTGGCTATTTCCTTCTCAAAATAAAATTTCCGGTAATGCGGTGCTTCTGTAACTTTGACAATAAATTTAACATGATGGCTTAATGCATAAATTTTTTCGAATGCAGCGTCGAACTTTTCGGCAACGAGAAGCGGCAACTCTTTGCCGCGCCCAGTCGGAACCAAGAAAAAAACTTCCCAGAAAACAATTTTCAGGTTTCCGACCAATTTGATCAGTTCGTCCAGCTGTTCGGAGTTGTGGACATTGATCAGTGAGTTGATTTGAACGGCCAGTCCGTATTCATTGGCAATTGCAACACTTTCCAACGTCCGTTTGAAAACACCTTCTACTTTCCGAAATTTATCGTGTTCGGCCTGATCAGCTGCATCCAAACTGAATGCAATTTGATCCAGTCCGCAGTCTTTCAATTCCTTAATCCGCTCCCGCGTGAGTAACGGAGTCACCGCAGGAATCGCGCCCGTTCGAAGCCCGAGGGACTTGGCATAGCGGATCAGATCCGGCAAGTCTTTACGTTTCAACGGATCTCCGCCGCTAAAGATAAGGATCGGCGTTCCCATTTCCTTCACCTCTCGAATCACCCGTAGGCCTTCTTCGTGAGTCAGTTCATTCGGATCTGGATTGGGCTCGGCAGATGCCCGGCAGTGAATACATTCAAGATCGCAGGCATGCGTTGTTTCCCAAATAACAAGAAAAGGTCTTTGATTAAAATCGAACTGACTGAAGTCCATTGATTTAAGGCTCAGCTTTCTAACTTGAGTTTTGCAAATTTCATAACGTAACAATCATAACTCTTTGACAAATAATGAGTTGTCATCCCCGAATGCAGCGAAGCAGCACTGCTCCGCCGTGCTTTTATCGGGGATCCATGTTAGGACATCTTACGAAACAATCCTAATTCGTACATTTCGATAGATGTCCTTATAAGAGCATCTAATAAACACTCAATAACGTTTATCTATAAGTCGCTCTAATTTTCTGGATTCCCGCTTAAAGCTTGCGGGAATGACAGAAATTTGCAGAACTCAGCTTTCTATCTATAGATTGAATCGAGGGGATAGATTAGCAGAATTGGATTAATTATTGAAGAGAAATGTGAACTCTGAAGAAGCTTCTAAAGACGGGCGTTTAAGCCCAATTGTAGCTTATTTCTAACGAGCCGACATAGGCTTCATAGCCACCTAAGTCAAACTTGTGATTAGGATTATACCGGTAGAAAGCAAATTGAGGAGAAACCGTAATACGTTCCTTTGGACTCCACTTCACACCAACTGTAATCCCTGTTCTTGTAAAATCTGCGCCAAGCGGCAATCCGCTTGTCGGAGTGAACGGAGCTCCAAGGTTAGACGCTCCATCGCCACCACCGGTAAAATTATCGTAATTTCTGGCGATACTGTAATAAAGAGTGCTATAGATTGAAACTTTACCGTTAGGGTGATAATCTCCCGTCAGCATCCAGTTGTTACTGTTTGTGTTGAAGGTCGGAAACGTGATTGACGGAAGAAAAAGCGAATGATTTTGTTTTGAAAATGCACCCGTTAGAGTGGTATCCTTCCTCAGATATAACGACGTGTCAATTGTATAAACATTCGTAAAATACTGTGTTCGGATAGTCTTTGATAACGGCTGGGCAAATGTTGTGAAATATTGTGTATTCGTCAGCTGATATCGAAACGAAGATTGCACCAGCCGGCAAGGACGAACACTTGTTTTCGATGTCAATTCCACGACATGTTTTTTAACATCCTCATAAAATGCAATGTCCGGATCTGTTATCAGATTGCCCTGTGGCCAATGGTTATTGATATTATCCCTTGCCCATTTATACCGAAATTGAGCCGTAGAATTTAAAAACATCCACGGCTGATAATTTCCGCCGATCGTCCAATTAAAACGCGGCGAATGTGTGATCACCTCCCTAATAATACTTTCTCCCGAAGCGACAGCCGCTGGGCTTTGGCCACCAACAGGCTCTCTAGCGCTATTCCTATGATAGAGGACTTGTTCCAAGTCAACATCGCTATAAAGCGCTGTCCTTGGGATTGCTTTAAATCTTAAAGAAAGCCCCTCTCCCAGTTTCTTCTGGCTCTGCACCAAATCCGTTACTTCCGTATGATCGATAATCCCATCCGGTGCAGACGCGTTGATAGTAGAAGAGCTTGTGCCGCCGCCCGTCCCGATATCCGACGGATATGTCGAGAACCCGTTGTTGTCTTTAATTTCGCCTTTGAGTCGCCCGTTGACCATCAGCCACTTCCACGGCATCACCGTCGTTCCTAATACTGCAAGATTACTATTATCAGAATTATTAGCGCGGGCATTGAATTTATTTTCTGAAAATGTTGATCCGCGTGCGCTAGGCGCTCCGTTGACAACATCCCTCATATTTTCTTTTTCCCTATTATTAATGCGCGCGTATTTATAGGCAGCACCACTAAATACTTTTTCATTTAAGAACCAGCGCTCCGCGCCTAAATTGGTCGCGAACGATTTCGCTTGGAGCGTTATGTCCTGCGTGTGGAGATATGCGTTGTTTCCACCCGATGACGATATGTTTTGCTGATTAGACAAACTATTCGAGGTAACAATTTCGAAATTCTGTCCGGCTTTGACTGTATAACCTTTAATATCCTTTTTTAGATTTAGGTTAAAATCATCCACATTTTCAGTGATTTCCCGGAATGCTGGACCGATTTTTTTCCCAATGCCGCCTTCCGTTACACTCGTCCATGCTGTACTCGATTTATCTCCATTTTTTTTCTCGTGCTCATACTCGAATATAATTTCCGGCCGGTTTCCCTTTTCAAGCAGCCCCGCCTCAAAAGCAAACTTTCCGATATCTAATCTCAGGTCTCTCCCGCTCGCCGGATCGCTATTTACGGGAAACGGATAATAAACGCCTCCTCGATCACTAAAATACTTCGGAAATTGACTGAACTCAAATTTCGCAAACCACTCTTCCTCTTTCTCGATTTCGATGGCGCCTTTGTAATCATACTCATCAATAATCGCTCCGGCTTCCATATCAGCCGTAATCCCCTCTTTTTCATCAACATATTTCACGGATAGATCTTTAATGCCGCCCACATATCCTGCCTCCATCCACTGATGAGCCTGAAACTTTTTGTAATCTCCTGATACAAACGCAAATCTCCCAGGAAGTGCCTCTATATTTACATCCGTGATGTGATCCTTCGTGTAATCGCCAGCACTAACTACTTTGCTTTTTACATTACCGGCGTCCTTTTTTGCATTGACGACACGATTCTTTACGTAAGAACCGGCGCTAACCACCTGATCTTTCAAAGCCACAACACCATCTTTCGCTTTTTGAATAACAGCGGCATGGAGTGTTTGCGGAAACATCAAAACCATAACGACCACACCACTAATGAAAGCTCTCTGAATTTGCTTCATAAGTTTTTTCCTTAATTACGCAGATGATCGTCAAAATTAGACCCGTGAACCGCAACGTGACATGCTGAACTCCAACATGCCCCGGCATTAATCCTTGATGAGGTATGTGCCGTATTTCCAACGGTCGGCCAGTTTTGCTGCGTATGGCACTTTAAGCATAGCGTCACATCACGCGCAATTAACATCTTGTCATTGATTGAGCCATGCACATCATGACAAGTTGTGCACCCGTCTCTCAGGGCAGGATGCTCAACCACAAATGGACCCCTCTGGTCTTTATGACATTTAAAACAGACCTCATTGATATTCTCGACAGAAACAGCAGACCATGGCCTGACTTCCTGGCCGTGAGGACTGTGACAATCGGTGCAACTCATTCTCCCTTCAAGAACGGGATGGCGAAACGGCATTTTGAACTGTGCTTCCTTGTCCGTATGGCACGCCATGCAAGCTTTCGGATCTTTGCTCGGATTAATAATATGATTGCCTTTGCCGCCGCCGCCATCAACGTGAAGACTGCCGGCACCGTGGCACATTTCGCAACCTTCCACTTTCGTCGCCTTGCCGTCCTTCTCTAATGGAATTGCAATTCGCTGGTGAGTTGACAATTTAAAATCTCTGGTTTCTTTTTCATGGCAGACCGCACAGGTCTCTGATCCGACATATTCGGCTCCCGGTACCGTGTACTCGTCTAAAGCGTGCTGGAGGACTTCAAGATCTTTGCACGAGGACAATAAACCAATAAAACCAACGGAAATGATGATGAGGAATAGGTTTTTATTTTTCATAATGCCTTATATGTCTCAAATTTTATGCCAACATTTAATTTTGTTAGTTTTTTTGATACAAACATTAAAATCAGACAAGGTTTACAGATAATATTTTTATTTTCTGATCATCCGGAAACATTCTCAATTTTTCCACCAAGGACCGAAAAAATGTTCGTTTCTGCTCAAATGGCGCAATTCATCATCAAATCTGCGCGATTTCACCCAAAAGTGGATAACGCTCTTATTCCTTCTCCCTCGGTACGTGTTTAGCGTCATTGCAACACTTTATGCGTCATCCCCGAAATCTTTTGTCGGGGATCCATAACCAGGTAAAGAAGAGATTCCCGCCTCAAGCGTGCGGGAATGACTTTAGGTATTTTGAAACGCTAAACAGATACTTCCCAATGGGAGAGGGGAGCGCTGATAAATGTCAACAGAATCTAATAATCGGCCTGTATTTCAGCCGGACTTTCATTCTCGATTTTTGGCTTTTCCTCGGCCGGAATCAGCTCAAACTTTTGCATTTTATAACGGAGCGCATCTCGGCCAATCCCGAGCAATTTTGCCGCCTGCGACTGATTTCCATCCGTACGCTGCATGGTTAATTGAATGACCTGCTTTTCAATCGCTTCGAGTGGAATACCGACTAAACAACTGGGAAGTTGTTGAGAGGTCGTCTCTCGGTCTGTCGGCCTAAAGGTATCTTTAAGAATACACCTGCACTCGATTTCGCTTGGACAATGCTCGGGACGAATAATATCTTCTTGATTTAAGATCATGGCACGCTCAATAACGTTTTTGAGTTCTCTAACATTTCCGGGCCAATTATATTTCATCAAAATCTCTATCGCTTCCGAACTCAAACCCTTGATCGATTTCCGGAATTCTTGATTGAAATGAGCAATAAAAAAACTGACAAGAGCCGGAACATCTTCTTTCCGGTCCCGCAGCGGCGGAATATCGATAGGAACGACATGAAGCCTGTAATACAAATCTTCACGAAAACGTCCTTCGCTCACCTCACGCTTCAAATCCTTGTTGGTCGCCGCAATAATCCGAATGTCTGCGTCCTGCTCTTTGACGTCGCCGACTTTACGGAATTTCTTTTGATCAATCAGATGAAGCAACTTCGACTGCAATTCGCGCGACATATCTCCAATTTCGTCAAGAAACAATGTTCCCCCGGACGCTTCTTCAACCAAGCCTTTTTTGGTTTGTCGCGCATCGGTAAAAGCACCTTTCTGATGCCCAAATAATTCACTTTCAAGCAGCGTGTCGGGAATCGCCGCACAATTAATCGAGACAAACGGCTTGTTCCCTCGACGGCCCGCATAATGAATTGTCCTCGCAATCAAATCTTTTCCCGTTCCGCTTTCTCCCTGTATCAGCACCGTGCTCGCTTCTGAATCGACAATGCGCCGGACCAAATCCAAAATCGCTTTCATCGAAGGGCTTTCCGAAACAACGTTCGAAAAATCATACTTGCCGCGTTCCAAAAATTCCCATTCCTGTACTTTCTTGCGCAAGATCCGCGACTCAACCGCTTTTTCTACGTTCAGAAGAAGTCCTTCAAACTTAAACGGCTTGTGAAGATAGGTAAACGCGCCCGCATGCATGCATTCGACCGCGGTTTGTATTTCGTCATTCGCCGTCACCATAATAACGGACACCAGCGGATCGCTTACGCGCATGGTTTTTAAAAGCGCTTTTCCGTCCCCGTCCTGAAGTTGGATGTCCAGCAAAACGACATCAACCGCTTCCCGTTCAAACAACCGGAGACCTTCCGCCGAAGACTGTGCAGTCAACACGTCGTAGCCTTCCTTCACGAGATCTTTTTCAAGCGACCAGCAGATCAATTTCTCATCATCGATCACCAGAATCTTTCCTTTTGCGCAACTCATAAGAAATACCTCATGCTAAAATTTCTTGTTTCAACGGAAATTTATTCATTGCTTCGAAACCATTAAAAACCGGCAAAAGAACGCTCACCTTTGTTCCTTTTCCTATCTCGCTGGCAACGGAAATCATTCCCTTGTGATTTTCCACAATCCCTTTCGCCACCGAAAGGCCGAGCCCGGTTCCGCCGCGATTGGTCGTAAAAAAAGGATCAAATATTTTGGAAACGTTTTCCGCGGCAATTCCGCAACCCGTATCCTCGACTTCAACGCAAATCCTTTCGCGCAAACCGGAATCTGAAAAGGGCTCCGTCCTGTCTTCCGAACTCAAAAAAATTCTGACCGTTAAAACCCCTCCTTTGGGCATGGCATTTGCCGCATTCAGAAACAGATTCAAAAAAACCTGCTGCAACTGTCCAGCATCTCCGTACACCATGGCTTTCTGATCCGTCTTTTCCCAATGAAGTTTAATCTTGTTATTTAACAGCCGGTGGTCCGCGAGATGGAGCGCTTCGCGAATCGGATCCGCGATATCGCATTTTTCGAAATGTGGCGGCGACTGCCGGGCATAACGCAATAAATTATTGACCGTTTGCTCGATCCGGTTGAGTTGCAACGTCAGTTCTTGAAACACATCCTGCCCGGCAACCGACTGAAACTCACTTTGCACCGCGTGGAGCGCGGAACTGATCGCCGCCAGCGGATTTTTGATTTCATGGGAAATATTTGACATAAATTGCCCAAGCGATGCCAGCCGGTTCGATTGGGCCAACTCTTTTTGATATTGCTCCTCGATTTGTTTCTGGGCCGTCTGAATTCCCTCGACCATCGTATTAAACGCATCCGCGAGGTTCCGTAAATCGGGATCTTCGTGAATCCTCGCTTTCACGCTCAACATGCCGCCCTTCGCTTTTTCCATCGTGGCCACCAGTTTTTCAATGGGACGTCTTACAATACTCCGGACAAGCCACCGGATCAATAACGCGCTGACCAAAATGATCGCAACCGCAATAAAAATAAAAAAGAAGCGACTCGCCATAAACCGCTTATAAATCGGCGCGAGAGGCACAAAAAGTTCGATCCCTCCGAGAAAATCACTCTTCGCGTTTTGGTGGCACATCATGCATCGTGCGCCTCCCTTAACCGGATGGATGATATGAAGTTTAGCTTGATTTCCTTTACCGATAAAATCCGTCCGGGCATGATCCAACGTCACCCGGTCAAGCGTGTCAAATGTCAAATTGACCATGCCTCCAATATTTTGAGGAAGCGAAGAGAAACGGACGACACCACCCGCATCGAAAATGTTCACTTCGTCAAGACCTGAAACCGATTTATTCGTCTGAAGCAACTTTGCCAGTTCCTCGTGATGTTGGCTGTCAAAAATCATCGATTCGATCAGTTTGTTTTTCAGGAGCTGTGTCTGATATAACGCTGAGGTCACTGAAATTTCGGCAATCCCGCGGGATGAAATATGCATAAGCCAAAATGTTCCGGATCCCACAATCAAACAGACAACCGCACTGATCGTAGAAACGACTTTGACGGTTAGCGATTGCCGGCCTAATTGTTTCCAAAGTTTGACGACCGATCTTTTTCTGGGAAAGATAGTGAAATAATTCTTAAGCATAGCTGTGTAATCCGGCCAGGAAATAGTTCACTCCGATATAAGTAAAAATAACCGACAAAAAACCTATCAAGCCAACCCACGCCAATTTTTCGTCTCTCCATCCCTTCATTAACCGCAGATGAAGGTAAAGAGCGTAAATGAGCCATGTCACAAGCGACCACGTCTCTTTCGGGTCCCAACTCCAATACGTTCCCCACGCTTCGTTTGCCCAGATCGCACCGGATCCGATTCCAAACGTCAACAAAGGAAACCCGAAGAGAATGGATTTGTAGATCACCTGATCCAATTGTTCGAGTGAAAAATATTTTTTGTGAAACGGCATCAAGTAGATGAAACTCGCGATAAAGGAAATCGCAAAAGCGCCATAACTGAAAAAACAGGCGGAAACATGCAACAGCAACCAATTGCTCTGCAAAGCGGGCATGAGTGGCTTGATGGTTGAATCATGCGAAAATGCATAAACCAAAATTGCGATATTGCATAAAAGCACAAAAAAACCCAAACGCGATATTTTTAAGAAAAGATCAATCAACAAATACGCCAACACAAATGCCCAGGAAAAGAAAACCAGTGATTCGTACATGTCGGAAAGGGGCGCATGCCCGGAGGACTTCCATCTCACCGCCAATGCAATCGTATGGGAAAGAAGCCCCAGCACTATCGACGCAACAGCTATCGGCCGGATACGGGTCGACGGCTTGAAAAAAATCCAAACATACAGCAGTGCACCAACCGCATAAAACAAAAACGCCACCGACAAGAAATTGGACTCGGACATTAAACAACCTCCGCATTTTTAAGTTTTTGTGTTGAGTGCTTCAATTCTCTGTCATTCCCGCAAGTTTTAGGCGGGAATCCACTATTCTCAGATTCCCGACACCCTGGAAATACAGGGCCGGCCCTCGCTTTACCGAGGGAAAGCATTCGGGAATGACACAAATATTAAGAAACTTTTGTTCGACTATTCATATCCTTTTTTCATCTGCCCTTTTTCTTTTCGAAAAACGGCCGGATATATATATTTTGAATCAAACCCAACATCATCAGAATAATCGCGGTATAAACCAGCCCGACGCCCGGATCCTTGACAATGTCAAGCCCCGACCATTTTTCGTCATTCAGGTCATAACTCGCCTGATAAATGGAAAAACGTCCGTAACGCAAAGGATGATTGACCTCGATTGCCTGCTCTTTAACGACCTCGCCATTTTCTATAATCTCGACACGGCTGATAAAACTTTTCGGAATCTCCGGAGCCCAAACATATTTCAATTTCAACAACCGGTTCCCCTTGTTATGAAAATCCGAAAAACGGGCGAAGACCCATTCGGAATAATCCTCCTCGCCTCCTTTCACATGAACGAGAACGGCAGGGTTGTTCGGTTCATTGGATGCCGAAAAAGCAGAACCCGTCCCCATATCGTAACGAAAGTCCGCAACATAACGCTCAATTTGAAATTGATACGAGGAATCGGGAACCGTCACCCATGTTTTCATCTTGCAATAAAATTCATGGGGCATTTTACGGCCCGGAACGGAAATAAAAAGTTTACCCCCACGGTCGGCATATCTTTGCAATTCAAAATCTTTCAGCCGCAATTCAAAACCTAACGGAATTGTCTTATTGTTAAAAACAAAAGACTCGGTCGACTGGCCTTCGTTTAAAACAACTTGCTGTTTTATTCTCCCCACAGAACTGATCAACCCGGCAGCAATCAAAAGAATAAGGCTCAGATGGACCAATAGGAAACCGAGAGACCTTCTCTTTTCAATTATACTTTTCAGGAAACACCCAAGAATGTTCGAGCCAAGAAACATAATGAGAATTAAAAACCACAGGCTTTTAAAAACAGCTATGAAATGAAAACGGTAAAGGATGTCGGTCCATCCCATCCCAAAAAGCTTCACATATTCAGGATATGTGCGCCCTTGAGGAATTAAACTTCCGGCAATCGCTACGGGTATCAAAATGACCAGCAAAACCACCATTAGGCGGACGGAAATTAAATTTTTAATGACTGAAATGAATTCTGAGGTTGCCTTCTTATTAATACTGATAAATGCCATCAAATATCCTTACAAATAAAAACAGACATCTCTCGTTAAAACATAAATGGTTTAAACTCGTAGAATTATCGCACTTTTCCTTCCCCTTTGGAGGGCAAAAAATGCTTACAAACAGGTAGAGAATAGCTTAAAAAGAAAGAAGAACCAAGATAATTTTTCGTCTATTTGAATTCTTTTCAAAAACCTTTTGTCTAAGTCACCGTGCATAAGTTTATTAATATTTTACTCTATTGTCATTCCCGAACGCTTTTATCGGGAATCTGTTATGTAATGGCTCCCCGCCAAAAGCATGACACAAAAACAAAACATTCAAGAACTTATGTGCGATTACTTTGGGAGACTTTTCAATGGAAATCAGTGCTGTTCCTTCGGATTCGATAAATCATTTCCGGAACCGTTCTCTATCGCTTTTTCTTTTTCCGCGACCTTCCCGGTAACCATATTAAAACTCAGAGGGTAACATTCCGGATCCAAAATGACGAAATAAAAATGCCATACCAGAATCGCCAGTGTCGCCAGAACCGCCTCGTAAAAATGAATCGCCGTCGCCAAATCAAGCCCCCATTTCGGCAAGAATTTCATGAAGAAATTTTCAAATGTCAAAATCATGCCGGTGAGAATCATAATGACGGAGCCCCAAATAAGCGCCCAATATTCGGATTTTTCAATATAGTTATAGCGCTCAAAATGAGGCCGGTCTTTTGAAATCCCGATGTAATATTTCATCGCCGTGAAAAGATCTCCGAAATCCCTGAGTTGAGGAAGTAACGCGTTGAGCTGCAGCCGTCCCCGCCACGTCAGGATCATGAAACACATGTGATAAATCCCCAACACAATAAAGACGATCGCCGCCGCCTTGTGAACCAGCCCCCGCCAGTCAACGTTCGACGGAATCATCATGAATGGATAGTTCCACCATGCTTCGGAATACTTAAGCGCAAAACCGGTATAGGCAAGAACAATGAACGTGATCACGAGAATAAAATGCTGAATACGCTCCCCGCGCGTAAACCGTAAATGTGTGCTTTCCTGTTTCACCCGCTGATAATGCAATCTCAGCTTTTTAAAAAAATCCAGCGCATTATGAAAAAGCATTCCGCCGATCACGCCAATGATCAACAAAACATAACCGATGCTGACGAAATAAACGATATGGTTCTCCTTAGGAGACGGTTTTCCGTGAACGCTCCCTTCCGCCAATTGAATCCCCGCACCCGGATGACACCGTCCGCATGTTTTTGGCAAATTGTTTTTATTCACGGACGAATTCGGATCTGAAGAAGGCAGAACATCGTGAGCGCCGTGACAACTGGCGCAATTCGCAACCGTCGTTGCCCCAAGTTTGCCCGCCAAACCGTGATAACTGTCAAAATAAGAACTGACTCTGTCAGCGGGCAAATGAAATTTTGTATTGATTTTCTCGGACGAATGACAATGGCCGCATGTTTTCTCCGAAACAGTTGCCGAATAAACAGACGAAGCCGGATCCAAATGCGACTTGATGCGGTGTTCCCCGTGACAATCCGTGCAAACCGGAGCCTCTCTTTCCCCTGCCAAAGCGGCTTTTCCGTGAATGCTGCGCTCGTAAGTTTTTAAAACATTCTCATGACACTTTCCGCACGTATACGGAACGTTTCGCGGAAATATCTTCGATACCGGATTTTTCGGCGAATGCAAATCGTGCGACCCATGGCAATCCGTGCAAATCGCCGACGAAAGCAATCCTTTTTTCAGCAAGGCATTACCGTGAATGCTTTCGGAATAGGACGTTATCGGACTGTTTTCGGAAAGAGCGTATTGCGCCATCTTTTCCTGATTCTCATGACACGTCCCACAGGTCTTAGCGATATTCAGGCGAAAAACGGGTGATTCGGGATTCCGGTAATTCAAAAGGGTGTGAGCTTCCCCGTGACAACTCAAGCAACCGGCAGCGGGAATGCCAAAGCTGACTGCTTTTCCATGATCCGAATTCTGATAAATTTCATTTTCAATATGATGGCAAGTGGCGCATTGGACGGGAGCTAATTTTTCAGGATGCGGCAGTTCTTTAATATCACTGTGACAAGAAGTGCAAAGCCGGCTTCCGTGAATCGAGGAAACATACTTGGCAGAATCCATCGTCTCATGGCAAGCGAAGCAATCGTCGTTTTGAATTCCTTCCGCCGCAAGAACTTGACGGTGGGATGAAAAACAAATCAAAACGAAAGCTGCAAAAACGAAGGAGAATTTTTTCACTCTTTCTTTTTCCTTAAGCCAATTCTGAACATGCATTGCTCCAGTTACTTCCTCCCCCTTGATGGGGGAGGACAGAGGTGGGGGTGAATTCCTATTTCCCACCCACCCCCCATCCTCACCTTCCCCCCTGCCTCGCCGGCAGGCGGGCGCAAGGGGAGAAGGGATTTTATCTGCGAAACTGGAGCAAGGCAGTGAATATCTTTCAATTTCAAATCCAAACCGTTAAATAATAAAATCACGCAATATCCCCCGTGTGACAGTCGAAACAAGGCATGTCCTTCCATGCTTCACCGACCGCCTGATCCGGATGCTTAAACTCCAGCCCTTCAACTTTTGTTTCCATCGCGCCGGGCGCCCCTTGAGCAATAATGGCGTGGCAACTGGTACAATCCGTTGCAATCATCCGCCCATCCGCGGTTTTATGGCGGCCGCTATGGCAACGGAAACAACCCGGAGAAATAAAATGCCCGATGTTCTCCGGATAAACCTTCCAGGAGACATTCATTTCGGGATAAAAATTCATCTGATAAAGCCCGACGATGGTTTTGATCGCTTGATCAATTTTGTCTTTCTGACCGGACCAAATCAACGGATATTTCTTTTGATAAAAACCTTCTAGTGAATTTTGAATTTTTTTCACGCCTTCTTCGTCCGATGCATATTTCCCCACAAGCGCCTTGACGGCTTCCCGCTTAATGTAGGGTAACGACGCGCTGATTGTTCCCGACGTCATGGCTTCATTCACGGCATCCGTCGGCGATTTGAATATGTGACTCGGCCGGTTGTGACAATCCATGCAATCCATCGTCCGCAGTTCACCCTTGGGCGGATTTTGTGCGGTATAACCCGACTCTTCATCAACAAATATTTCTTCCTTCCCGTCCATTCCGATTCTGCGAACCCACGGAATAGTTTGCCTTTTTTCATCCGTGGCAATGTAGTAAACTTTATTGCTGATGTTCATATGCCAGTGAATCCCTTCCCTCTTCCCATAAGGCGGCGTACCGCCCCCGACAAACATTAACATGCGCGTCTTCCACTGTGTATTGGTTTCATCCGGAAGAAAATAATGATGATCTTGTTCCACGGCGCCATAAAATTGTTGCGGCCAGTGACATTGCTCGCAAGTCTCCTGTGCGGGCCGCAAATTCTTGATCGGCGTTTCAATCGGTCGTGAAAACCGATTCGCAAGAACGGAATACACCTGATAAGCTCCCGACAATTTTGAACGGACATACCATTCGGCACCGTGCCCGATATGACACTGGACACATGTCACACGCGCGTGAGAAGAATTATGGTAGACCGTATATTCCGGCTTCATGACCGTGTGGCAGATGCGGCCGCAAAACGTATTGGATTCGGTAAAGTTATATACCCGGTAAATTCCGATAGCAGAAAACAAGAGAAACATCGTGATAACGCCCCACGCCGTATACATCCACTTCTGATGAGTCGGATTATTGAAATCAATCACCGGAAACCGGCGAACATATCCTCGCTTATGCCGTTGCGTTCTCTCAATCCACGCCCCCACGAGAATCAAAATGAGACTGAAAATAAGAAAAGCGGGCGCAACCATATAGGTCACAATCCCCAGATAAGGATTGTCGACCTTGAACAAAAAATCCAATAAAAAAAGCGATGCAATAGTCACAAACATGATAATGGAAAAAATTATTCCGATAACGCTTATCCAATTCCGGAAATAACTTGGCGCCCGATTTTCTGAGTCCATTTTTTCCCCTGTCTATGCTATCTTTTCTGAGTTCATTATTTATGAACTTCTAATTCGGAATCCGTCCATGGAGGCAAAATCTTAACGATGCCGTACAGAATAAACAATGGTAAGATCAACAAAAAAACAGTCATTAAAAGGCCTTCGAGGCCAAGCAATTGCACCTTGTACACGGTCAGCCCTCGCAAGCTTTTGGAAAACAATTGCCCGCCGATCACCACATTCCAGCGGATGCTGAAAATCCCCACTTGAACCAAAACAGCCGAAAGAAAATAAACAATCCGTCTCAACTCATCCGGTAATTTTCCGAACCGTCCGACAATGAGGCCCAGTATCGGCACGATGCTGCCGAGAAAAATCTGCGTCACAATCAGACTGACGAACAAACGATTCGTGATCAATTGAGACAAAATGTGGATCGACTCCTCTGATTCGTAAAGACGATGTATGAAATCCAAAAGCTCCAGCGAAAAATCAACAATCATGGTGTAAAACAGAAACTCCGCCAATTTATTCAGGCACCCCATATCTATTTTTTTCCAGCGGAATAAAGTCGTGACCATATAGATAAGAATCATCAGTGCGATTCCGGAAACAATCGCGGAAAAGAGAAACACAATCGGCATTAAAACAGAACTCCACCAGGGATTGGCTTTGATCGATCCAAAAATAAAACCCACATACCCGTGGAGTAAAAATGCGGATGGAATTCCCATGACCGTAATAAATTTGCACATTTTATTATCAAACCGAAGGGCTTCCTCAGAAATATCGGTTGATCCGAGAGTGAGCAGTAAATAAAAATATTTTTTTAATCCCCTACTGTTTTTTGAATACATGACAATATCTTTTCGGAAATCAAACCAAATCTCCAACAGCAATACCACCAATAAATACCAGGCGTAAACAAAACCGAACATTGCCATCGCCGATTGCAAATGCGGAGTCCACAACATCTCAAGAGCACGCTCCGGATGTCCGAGGTGTGCAAAAAGCGGCATCGGTGCAACGATCAGAAAAGCAAGAGCCGTTAAAAGCGACAGCCGGTAAACAGGCAAAATGACTGTCACGCGAAAAACGCGCTCAAGCGACGCGAGGATGAAAGCACCTGCCACGAGTCCGGTCAAATAGGGATACAAAACAATTAAGAGGCTCCATTGAAGTTCATACTCATTTGGATAGATGTACCCGCTGAAGCTCTGAAAGCCCATCATGGCTTGTTGGATGATTGTAGGCTCCATGGTTACCTCACCATTCCTTCCGCTCCGGCATATAGAACCATCGGTTCCGTATTCAGCGACGGCTTGAGCACCGTAATAGTATGTAATCGAGCAAACCGTCGGATGGGGCTCGTCGGATTATCCACCTCGCCAAAAATTCTGGCTTTTGTCGGACAAACTTCAACGCAAGCAGGAAGCAACCCCTTGGTAATTCGGTGATAGCAAAACGTGCACTTGTCGGCAACATGTTTTTCGGGATGCATATAACGCGCGCCATAAGGACATGCCTGGATACAGTACCGGCACCCTACACAATATTTTGGGTCAACCAAAACCACTCCGTCGCGACTTGTAAACGTCGCTCCAACGGGGCAAACCTGGACGCACGGCGGATGGGCGCAGTGATTACACAATTTAGGCACAAAAAACATTTTTAAAATACCTTTATCACCTTTCAATTCGGGGAACCCGTCAATTCCGCCGTTGGGACTGTCCACCACGGGCTCTCCTTTGATAGGAACGATATAACGTTCAATCCATGTCCTGAAATAATGCGGTTCGCGCGGAACTTTATTTTCTTTCTTACAAGCATCGGCACATCTTCCGCAGCCAATGCATTTATGAATATCGATCCCCATGGCGTATTTCCGTTCGGCGGATTTGTCACCGTTCCCAACCTGTTTTGCCCACACATTCTTAAATTCAACAAAAGAAAGCAGTAATCCCGTGCACACTGCCTTGGCGCATTTCTTCAGAAATTGCCGACGGCCTAAATGCTTTTTATTTTCCTTTTTCATGTGTTCGTCTCGGGATCGTGCGGATAATGACATTCCCAACACAGGGAACGTTCGCCATGAGTTTTAAGATCAATTCTTAGAATGTCTTTCGAAACTTGCGCGTCCTCAGCATGACATTGTCCGCAGAATTCTCTTTTCTGCGGCTTTCCAACTTCGTTTGCCCTGGGGCTCGTCAGGTGCCCCTCAGGCACGGTATGGCATGTGGCGCATTCTAAGGATGCGTGAGATGAAATTGATTTCTTCATATAAATTTCCCGGTGACAAGCGCTACAACTTTCGGGCGTATGCGGTAAGGTGGGATTGTGGGGGTTGTGACAAGATTTGCAAACCTTTCCCGGATTATGCCGGGCTTCGATAATTTGAGGAAAACCAGTCGGCCGCGGAGGACTATAATCGTGGCAAATGGCACAGCCCTTGCGATCGTTCGGAATGGGCGGCAAAACTCCGTCCGGATTTTCGACATGGCTGGCGGCTGGCCCATGACAAACCTCACAAGCGACATCTTTATGATAAGATTGAGCCTTCAAATCATAAATATCATCATGGCAATCATAACAGGCCTTTGCTCCTGCATAAACAATTTCCTGCTTTTTGATTTCCTCCACAGCATCGGCGCGATAATGTCCGTAAAGCCCGAATGAGTGCGGAATAAAAAACTTGCGAGCAATCACAAATCCGCCGATCGCAATTAAAAAGAGAATTCCCAGGCTAATCACCTGCTGTGGAATTTTCGGCATTTTAATAAACTTCAAATCGATTCCTCCGTTAATGAATACCGATCGTTTTTACAAACAGTTCTCAAAAACAAGACACGCATATCATTTCATCCGATATTTTGATATGTCATCCTGAGAAGCGTAGCGGCGAAGGATCTAAGATTCTTCACTTTACAAAGCGCAAAGTGCTGTGCGTTTTATACAGCGCGTTTCGCCCAGAATGACAACTGGATAAAATATCATGCACTTAAATCAAGTGCCCATTCAACCTAAGAATGGAATAATTTCATTTGGGTTTCGCGTGCTTGATCGCCTCGACCCGTTCCGCATAATTAAACGGCTTATACGTCGGACTTTCTTCATTATGACATCCGAGACAGGTCTTTTCATTCGGAATCATAAGTCCGGCTGCAATCGCCGCATCTTTATCTTTCATCACGGTCATCTTCATATAATCCTTACCGCCACCGTGGCAGGATTCGCAGGAAACACCTTCTTCCACCGCTATCGCTTCCGTCACTTTCGCGGTCGTCCCACCATAAGCCGCTGAATGGCATTTCAAACATTTCCCGTCCGTTTGCGGATCGGTAACCCCAAGTTTCGCGCCAGCTTCCTTAGCTGCGGGCGTCCCCAACGTTTCAAATGCCTTGGCATGCTTTGAAGCTTGCCACTTCGCATATTGCTCTCCTTGCACCGGAGTCTTATGACACATGGAACATTTTTTTGCACCGGTATATTCATGCGCCGGTTCTGCGCTTAATGATGGAATGACAAAAAAAGCATCTATGCCTAAGAGAACAAAACATGCCCCCAAACTGACTGCTATTGATTTCAATTTCATCTGGTTCCTCCTTTTTACCGTTTGTTTAAGATTGCTTAAAAAATTATTTTTACTTCTCAACCATCAGAGTATTCGCCGAAATAGCGTGGGGAACCCCGTAAAGATCAAAATGATATGTTTTCCCGAAAATGACCCGCGTCGTTTCAGATACATGTGCCAACGCTCCTAAAACCAAAAACGCTACGAGCACAATCATACCAATCGTCATCGAAATAGGCCTTTTCAACGGGTGACGGTTCTTGCCCTTATCAAAAAAAGGCCAGAAAATAAGAACCAGAGGAATCACGGAGCTAATAAAAATACCGGTCAGCTTTGGGAAATATTTAAGAAGTTGATAAACCGGCAAGAAATACCATTCCGGTTTAATGGCATGCGGGGTTGTAATCGGATCTGCCTTCTCCCCCAAATCAAACGGTGCCAGAATGGACAAACTTATCAGTATGCCGATAAGAATAAAAAATACAATCCCTTCCTTCAATGCATGATGGGGGAAAAACGGGATCCCTTCACTTTCTTTGACTTCTTTCTCCGCGTCAACCGGGTCCAAGGTCGCAATTCCTTGGTAGCGAACAAAAAAAAGATGAACTAAAATAACAAAACAAATCACCCATGGAAGGATGATGACATGAACAACAAAAAACCGGGAAAGCGTCTCCCCACCAACAGCTGTTCCTCCACGCAATAACGTTTTGATCCATTCTCCCACACCGGGAATGGCTCCCGCAATTTCCGTTCCCACTGTTGTTGCCCAATACGCCAACTGATTCCACGGAAGCAGGTATCCCGTAAAACCAAAAACAAGGGCTAAAAAGAGTAAGGCAACTCCGCATATCCACGTCAACTCCCTTGGTTTTTTATACGATCCGGTAACGAAAGTCCTCAGCAGATGTAAGATGACGACGATCACCATAAAGTTGGCACCCCATGCATGAAGTTGCCGATACAACCATCCAAAATGAGCTTCTGTCATAATAAACTTCACGCTTTCAAACGCTTCCTCTGTGGTCGGCCTGTAATATACAAGCAGAAGGATTCCCGTCAGTACTTGGCTCACAAACAGAAATAACGACATGCTGCCAAAAGTGTGAAACCAGCTGACATTATGAGGAAGCGGCTTCTCCAATTGTTTACGCACGGGTTTCGAAAGATTCTCGATCTTAAAACGCTCATCAAACCACTTCAAAATTCGTTCCTTCAACACTTTTTTCCCTCCAAGAACTTTGCAATGAGCCTAAGTGGTCGTGCTTAGGTTTTCGTGTATTTCACCAGCATGTCATTCCCGAATGCAGCGAAGCAGCACTGCTCCGCCGTGCTTTTATCGGAAATCCACGAACGATAGATTCCCGCTTACCCCGGAAAAGCTGGGGCCGGCCCTTTCTTCCCCAAGGGAAACCTGCGGGAATGACAAAATATTAAGAAACTTATATGCGGCTACTTAGGATATCTTCGTTCATTCTTCATCGGCAAATTCTGCTTACAATCGGATACCATTTATTTTTCTCGCAGCCACAAAAAACTTTAACTATGTCCATTACCATAATTACCTGATGTATATTTTCCCATTCACCACCTCTGCTTTAAAAGATGACAAAGGTTTTGGCGGCGGCCCCGATACAATCCGTCCTTCCAAATCAAAAAAAGCGGCATGGCAAGGGCAGACGAGTCCCTTCCTTTGCGCGTCCCATTCAACAATGCACCCTAAATGAGTACAAATCGCGGAAAACACCTTGATTTCATCGGGGGTACGAATAACGATAAACGCACTGTCACCAATAATGACTTTTTTGGACCCCCAAATCGGAATATCCTCAACGGTTCCAAGTTCTTTTTGCCCCATGTTAAGGCCTTGCCGCGTCACCGGCCAGAGGTAAGACAAAACCGGAAATGCCATTCCCGCGAGTGCGGTCAACAAACCGCCTTTAATCACCCATCCGAAAAAATCGCGACGAGATATTTTTTTATTTTGCATTCCGGACTCTTCACGCATTCTTGCGTTAAGTTCAGCCACGTTTAGTCCCTTGGTTAAGATTTTTTTCCTTCATCAGCTGCTTATATTTAATCCATAACGCTACCACCATCACGAATATAAAAATCCACAGGGGGTAAAGCGCATATTTGCGCCATTGAAGACTTTTCCGTTTCTTGAGTACCTTGCCTTTAATATCGTCTGTAATGGTCTTAACTTTTTTATATACTTCTCCGATTTTAGATACATTCAAAATATGCTGCAAAGGACCGATTTCAAGCATATATGTATTTGCTTCTTTCAGCGAAGCCTGTTCGTTTTCAACAAAAATTCCTTCGACCGCCGCTTGTTTGACCAAGTTTTCTGTTTCTTTAATCGTCTCCCCTTCTGTTTTCAACATCGTCGCAATTTCCGCAACCGTTTTATGAATCGCGCTTGCGGCATCATGGCATTTAATACAAACTTGATCGTAAAGCGCCGGGCCGGCATGTTTTATTCCATGGTAACCGTGGCAGGTGATACACTCCGAAAACTTTCCGTCCTGAGTCAACCGCGCATGAGGACTTTCCAAGAAATATTTCTTTTCATTAATGTGGCATTTCCCGCAAGTATCCCCGATCTTGCTTACTCCGGGCGGTATGGCCCCGTGACTTCCGTGACACTTCGCACAGTTGGCCACCGAAAGATCTTTTTTCTCATACAATGCTTTCCCATGAACACTTTCGCTGTAGGTTTCAAAAATATCGGAAGGATGGCCGTATTTTTTCATTAATTCTTTATTGCCGTGGCATTTGTTGCATGTCTTCGGAAGGTTTAAAGGATAAACGGGACTGGTCGGATTTGAAACGCTGATCACGTCATGGTAACCGTGACAATCACTGCAAACGGCCACCCGTTCATCTCTGTCCTGTATGAGCTTTTTCCCGTGAGCGCTGGTTTTGTACTGGGCCAGTTGGTCGGTCCGGATACCGTAAAAATTCATGGTTTCGACAGAGGCATGACATTGACCGCACATCTCAGCTATTTGTGCTTTATTAGGAACTCCGATATACCCCGTTCCAGCCGCCTTTGCCAATTGCTGATCGGACTGCGCCGGATCTCCGCCGTGACACTTGTTGCAAACTATTTTTTGCTGGGAATGAATACTTCCCTTCATTTCCTCCCAATAATCGGCATGGCATCTGATACATGAGTTTTCTTCCGCAGCTGCTGCCCCCGCCGGTGGAACAAATGGTACGAAGAACAGGCAAACAAACAATATTCCCGCTATGGTAGCCGCTCTGCTTATCTCGGATTCTTTCATGGCATTGGTATTATTTGGAATATTAAGATATCTTTTCCGGCTTTTCTCTATTTTTATCATGCATTTTCAGTAAAATACATAAAAAACCAATTATGAAGCTTCAATTATAATGCCAATATGACGAAAATTAAATAATCTTAAAAAAAATCGTTCTTTATGTTGCACTTTATTTATGAAATAAGCAATAAAAATTAAAAATGATGAAAGAATTTAAAAAAATCGCCTTGAATTTTTTTCCAAAAAGGTGTAATTAAGTGGTTTTTGACGCAACAAAAAGAAAGTTATTGTGTGGAATCACCCACTTGGGGTATAAATAATTATGACCTTAGCTGTTTTGGGATTAAATCATAAATCGAGCCGGTTAGAACTTCGAGAAGCTGTCCAGCGAAACATTGAAGATATTGAGAATGCGTACTCTGCTCTATTTCGTGTACCCGGCTGCGAAGAACTCATCATTTTATCCACCTGCAATCGAATCGAAATCTATTTTTCCACCACCGATTTCGACAAAACCACGGAAGAAATAAAAAAATTCTTGATCGCCGGTCATGCCGATTTCGCTCAAGACTTCAATAATAGCTTTTACTTATTTCAAGACGATGATGCAACCAGACATTGTTTCACAGTCGCACCCGGTCTCGACTCTATGATTCTTGGCGAGCCTGAAATTCTGGGACAAATGAAACAAGCGTTCAAAGCAGCACAGAACCGTGGAACTTTAAAAGCAAATTTGCTGCACCTGTTTGAAAAAACATTTCAAACAGCCAAAGAAGTGCGGTCTAAAACCGATATCGGAAAAGGGGCTGTCGGAACATCCTCCGTCACAATGGGACTGGCGGAAAAAGTCTGCGGTTCTCTTACTGAAAAATGCATCCTTATATTAGGCGCCGGTAAGCTTTGCGAAAAACTAATCAAACATTTTACTCAACATGGCTGTCAAAATATCATCGTTTCGACACGCAGAATTGAACGGGGCAAAGAACTGGCCGACCGATACTCTGTGAAAGCAATCCCATTTGAAGAATGGCTTGTCTATCTCGAAAAAACCGATTTATTCATTTCTGCAACCACCTTCCCATCGGTTCTTCTCACCGATCAAAAATTAGACGAAATCATGCAAAAACGCAAAAAAAGGCCGCTTTGTTTGATCGATCTTGCCGTTCCCCGGACCATCGCTCCGGAAGTTGCCAAAATCGAGAACGTTCACGCATTCAATATCGAAGATTTAAAGGGGATCGGATATCAGACGCTCAAGTTCCGTGAAAGCGCCATGGCGCAAGCCTACGCGATCATTCACGCCAGGTCAAAAACATTTCTGAATGATCTGCGAATACCAAATTTTTCGTCCACGGTGATGAAATTAAATCAGTTAGTCCACGATAGCATTCACCATGACGTATGGCCCGCACTCGAGCCATATCTTCTTTCGGATGAAGAACGAAAAACTGCGGAAAATGCCGTATGTCAATTAGAACGGAATCTGGCGCACCAACTTATCATTCAATTAAAAAATATCATGCTGACGGAAGAAATCGAAGATTCCGATTTCCTATTCGCAAAACTGTTTCAAAATGACTCCGTTGAAGTTAATTTGCCGGATGCCCTCAAAAAATACCCCGACCAATTTCTTCATCATCTTAAAAAACGCTTTCAGCAAAACGCCTCTTCTTTCATCGCATCCTAGCCCGAATTTGCGGACCAGGAATCATGCGCTGCTTTTCTATTTAATTTCGCGGACAATGTGTCCACAAGTTGCTGCCGTTGCACAATGATACACATGCCGTTAAAATTTTATAAAATATTCGGAAGCACAAGCTTGACAATAACCGGATAAGTTCTTAAACTTCTCAAGTATCCTAATTAAAGCATAAAAATTTGATGCCGTTTATTTAAGCGATAGGAAACATCTGTAAAATTCAAAACAACACCGGTTAAAGCACGAAGACCAGCGATCAACGCGTCCTGTAAAATAATTTCAATCATCAATCCGAAGAAACAGATTGAGATAGAATGACTAAAAATAGAATTTTTCGTCTCGGATTCACGGCATTATTATTTTCTGCCGTTTATGCTTTGCGATGCACCTCTATAGCGTATGCGGTCGAAAACCCGGATTGCTTTGCCTGCCACGAAGACAATGCACTTACAACAGAACGGAATGGATCAACTGTTTCTCTCTATGTGGATGCAAAAACATTTGATCAATCGGTGCATAAGCGTTTAAAGTGTGTCAATTGCCACAAAGATCTTACAGCCAGTGAGTTCCCTCATGAAGCGCCCTTGAAGTCCGTAGAGTGCGGGATCTGCCATGCGAGCGAACAAAAACAATTTTCGGATAGTCTGCACGGCAAAGCTCTGGCCCGAGGCGACAATTTAGCTCCACGATGCAAAAATTGTCATGGTTATCACGACATTCTTCCCATCAAAGACAAAAATTCAAAACTTTCCCCGCTTCGCATTCCGTTCGTCTGCGGTTCTTGCCATAGCGAGGGTGGTCCTGTTCAACTTCAACGCGAAATTCATCAGGATCATATCCTGGAAAATTATTCCGAGAGTATTCACGGAGAAGGACTTTTCAAGAAAGGACTGAGCGTGAGTGCAACTTGTGTTTCATGCCACAATGCACATGACATTCTTCCGCATACAGATCCGCAATCAACCATTTCGCAGGGACATATCGTCGAAACCTGTTTGAAATGCCATGCTCAGATTGAAAGCGTCCACCGGAAAGTGATAAAAGGCGAACTGTGGGAAAAAAGCCCGCACAGCATTCCGGTCTGCGTGGAATGTCACCAACCCCACAAGGCACGGAAGGTTTTTTATGACCAGGGCGTAGCGGATAAAGATTGTTTAATGTGTCACGGAAAAAGCGATGTTAAAGCCTCTGCAGACGGGCGTTCCCTTTATGTCAACAACGATGATGTCGAAAAATCCATGCATGCAAAAACTTCCTGCGCTCAATGTCACAATGAAATTTCGCCGGCCGAGGAACGTGCCTGCAGTACAATCAAAAACAAAGTGAATTGCGCTATTTGTCACAGCGATCAAGTCGACCAGTATCAGCAAAGCGCTCACGGAAAACTTCATCGAGAAAAAGATCCCAACGCCCCGACGTGCACCGACTGTCATGGAACGCATGCCGTATTGGGCAAAAGCAACACCGAATCCCGGACTTTTCCAACGAATGTGCCGACGTTATGCGGAAGCTGCCATCGAGAAAAAGAAAAGGCCGCGGTTCGTTATAAAGGCACGGAACACGGCATTCCCGAACATTATGTGGAAAGCATTCACGGAAAAGGTTTATTGAAAAGCGGCCTGGTGGTCACTGCCATGTGCACCAATTGTCACACCACCCATAAAGAACTGCCATCATCCGATCCCGCATCCAGTGTTAATCAAAACAATATCGCCGTAACCTGTTCAAAGTGCCATAAAGGAGTTTACGAAAAATATATAAACAGCATTCATGCTCCCGGTAAAGCGAAAACGACCGATAAGTTACCGGTATGTAACGACTGTCATTCGGCACATACCATTAAGCGGACGGACATGACTGCCTTCCGCTTTGAAATTATGAATATTTGCGGGAAGTGTCATCTTAAGATTGCCGAAACTTATTTCGACACATTTCACGGCAAAGTCACCAATCTGGGTTATGCCAAGACGGCGAAATGCCATGATTGTCACGGCTCTCACGAAATTCTGCCCATCACGGACCTGCGCTCAAATCTGAGCCGGGAAAACATTATCACGACATGTAAAAAATGTCATCCGGCCGCGACGCGAAAGTTTGCGGGTTATTTGACTCATGCCACACATCATGATCCGCAAAAATATCCTTTGATTTTTCTGACATTCTGGCTCATGACCGGCCTTCTGGTCGGCACGTTTGCGGCCAGCGGAGTTCATACGCTTTTATGGCTGCGGCGTTCTTTGCAAATACGCCGCGATCACCCGGTAAAGCCATGTGATCCGAACGAAAAGCAATATGTCAGATTTCCTTTGCTGTATCGAATTTTACACGGAATAATGATCGTAAGCTTCCTAACACTCGCGATCACTGGTATGACATTAAAGTTTTCCTATACGGGGTGGGCTGTTTTCCTTTCTCGCCTGACCGGAGGATTTGAAGTCTCCGGTTTTCTGCATCGCTGTGCCGCCATTTTATTAGTCGGGCTCTTTGGAGTTCATCTATGGGATCTTTTGCGACGCAAACGGACCGAATTCGGGAGTTGGAAAAAAATGCTTTTTGGACCGAATACCCTTCTTTTTACTTGGAAAGATGCCAAAGAAATTATCGCAACCTTTAAATGGTATTTCGGAAAAGGCGAACGCCCGCGGTACGGACGATGGACCTACTGGGAAAAGTTTGACTATTTCGCGGTATTTTGGGGAATTGCAATCATCGGTTCCTCGGGATTAATGCTCTGGTTTCCGGAACTGTTTACCCGCGTTCTGCCCGGGTGGCTTATCAATGTGGCAACGATTGTTCACAGCGACGAAGCCTTATTGGCGGCGGGTTTTATTTTCACAATACATTTTTTCAATACCCATTTCAGACCGGAAAAGTTTCCTATGGACACGGTGATTTTTACGGGTCGTATGTCTTTAGACGAATTGAAATTCGACAAACCGGCCGAATACGAAGCTCTGGTCGCAAGCGGTGAGCTTGAAAAACATCTCGCGCCGCCGCTTCACCCGAAAGCCGTTAAGACAATCAAGATTTTCGCTTGGATAGCCCTTTTAATCGGAATGGCTGTCATCGCAGGCATTATTTACTCCATGATTTTCGTATATAAATAAACTGCAAGTCGCGAAAAATCGCAACAGAGCCGTTCCAAAAACTCCGGGAGGATAAAACCTTGAAAAAATCTCTGGACGTTAGCCTGATTTTTTCTACGGTTTTATTTGCCATTCTGTTGATTTTTTCTTTGATTTCGTCCGGGCAGGATTGGCCGTTTTTTTATGCGAAACTTTTATGGTCTTTGATTATATCCTGTGTCGGCCTGTGCATATACCGCACCGGCCTCATTTCGAAATATCGCACAATTCTTTTCATCTTCATCGCGTTTTTCTTTTTCCTGGAATTCAAATGTTCGGGCCTTTTACTCCTGCCGCAAACCATTCCGCCTTATTGCCACATCGCCCAAGCGCCGACATTGTTTAATTTTATCCACAGTCAATTTTTAGCGATCGCGTCGGGTGATTGGAAAGTATGGGGCACGTTAACGTTGGGATTCCTCTGGCTGTTAATCATATTAACGATCGGCCAAGGAATTTGTTCGTGGGTTTGTTTCTATGGCGGCATAGACGAGGCTTGTTCAAAACTGAGCAGAAAGCCGTTGATTAAATTAAACATCACGAAAGCATGGCGCGATTTCCCTATTGCCCTTTTAATATTCCTGCTGATTATCTCTTTTCTACAGGGATCACCGATTTTCTGCAGCTGGTTCTGCCCCTTTAAATTGACAACCACCTTTTGGGATACCGAACCGGTCGCCAGGCTGATTCAATCAGTCTTATTCTGGTTGGTTTTAATTTTATTCGTCATTGTTCTTCCCATGCTGAGCAAGAAAAGAACGTTTTGTTCCCTGATTTGTCCGTTTGGCGCGCTTGTCAGTATGGCAGGCAAAGCAAGCCCTTATCGGATATCGATCGATAAAGAAACCTGTTCGCGTTGCGGAAAATGTTATCAGGTCTGCCCGGTTTTTGCCGTGGAAAAACAACCGGAACATGCCTATCAAATTTCTTCCTATTGTAACCGGTGCGGGAAGTGTATAGATATTTGCCCTGCTAATGCGATCCATATGTCGGTTCAGAATCAACTCACTGCCATCTCTTTTGCCAAACGAAATGGTTGGCAGATTGAGGTTCAAGATATTTTTATTTTTCTGTCGCTGCTAATCACCGGGGTTCTATCGGGCTCTTTTGTCCCCCGGGTCATCTTGCAACTACTGGGTGTGAAATGATCCGGATCATGATTGAAGGCCTCATGCTCGGACTGTCGACCGGCGCTTATTGCGTCGGCACTTGCCTTGTTTTTTTCATGCCTTATCTTGTCATCGAAGGCAAGCAAAAAATACCGGAAAATTTAAGAAAAATAGTTTTATTTCTCCTCGGAAGATTGTTTGCCTATATCGGTTTCTCACTGATGATGGGCATGGCAGGGTCAACTTATCAGGATATTTTCACCGGCAAATTGTCGCATTTTAGTTTGCTCATCGCTTCTTTACTAATGTTAATTTATTCTCTTAGCCATCGCTTTGCCGCTTCAGCATTTTGCGGATCATTTCTGCAACGCTTTAGCGTGATGCGTATGCCATTTTTCCTCGGCCTGTTTTCAGGCCTGAATCCTTGCCTCCCCTTTCTGGTAGGAACGACCCGTCTCTGGACTTTGCATAGTCTGTTGGGCGGTGTTATTTTATTCCTCGGTTTTTTCTTCGGAACGTCTATTTACATGATTCCTCTGGTATTTGTTTCTTATTTAAATCGGATGGAAAGAGTAAAACAAATAGGTTCAATGGTAGCATTACTTTCCAGTATCTGGTTTTTATTCGTCGGGATATCGGGATTGATGCGTTAAATTTATTTTCGGTGAACAATGGACAATTTCATATTTACCTATTACGGTTTCTTCGGAATCCTTTCCCAGTTGATCATTTTTAGAGAATTGTCCGTTCTCTTCTACGGCAATGAACTCTTCCTTGGCACTTTTTTATCTTCCTGGCTGTTTTGGATCGGTTCGGGAAGTTTATTCGTCAAAAGATTGTTTAAAAAAGAACTTCGTCCAAAAAAATATTTTTCTTACGGCTTCCTGGTAATTTCGTTTTTATTTCCAAACACGATTCTAATCATCAGAATAAGTAAAAACCTATTTCCATTCGGAGAATTTATAGGCCCGGTAGGAACGATCGTTTATACGTTTGCCGTTATGAGCTGCCTTTGTTTTATCGTCGGGAGTCAGTTTAGCTTAGCCTGCGCCGTCACATTCAATCGGACAAAAAAAGAAACATCAATAGGACAAGTCTATCTATACGAAGCGTTGGGAGCGGCGATCGGAGGGACGCTGTTTACCTACCTATTGATCGGAACGATACCGACGTTTGTCATGGCTTTAGTCCTGTCATTGACATGTGTTTTTGTTGCTTGGAATCTATCAGAAAAAATTTTTTCCATCAAAAGCGCCCTGATCTTCCCGGTTGTCCTCGCTATCTTGTTTTTTTACTTCAAAGCCGAACCGGCAATCAATCGCTTTCAGTGGAAAAAATATCAATTTATCGAACAGAAAGAAACGAGAAATATCACCTACTCTTTGCTCGGGATGGGCAGCATCAAAAATGTTTTCGCGGACGGAATGCTTTCAGCCAATTTTCCTAATCCCGAAAGCTACGAGCCGGCTGTCCATTGGCCGCTGCTTGCGACTGCAGCGCCACGGCATATATTAATTTTAGGCGATTCCTCTCTGGGGACACTCAAAGAGGCTCTCAAGCACAATCCGAAATCCGTTGATTATGTCGTATTGGACCGTTCATTTATTGATTTAATAAAACCCCGCTTAAATCCGGAAGATCTCTCCGCCTTGGAAGATCCTCGGGTTTATATTCATTACAGCGATGCGAGGTTTTTTATCAGAAAAACGCAAAATAAATACGACGATATAATCATCAATATTCCGGAAGTTCCTAATCTTAAACTTAACAGATTTTATACCCGCGAATTTTTTAACCGGGCGCGCTCGGTTCTCGAACCGGACGGCATATTTGCCTTAAGTATCACTTCCTCCGAAAATTATCTTTCCGAACAAACCAAGTTGTTTAATGCGTCCGTTTACCGCACATTGCAATCTGTCTTTAAAGCCATAGAGGTTATCCCCGGCGATAGTCTGCTGCTTCTGGCGAGCCCGTCTGTGATCGGTATGCAAAAAGAATCAATGACAAAACGGCTCGCTGACAGAAAAATTCTGAACCGCTATGTTATTCCTTCGTATCTCGAATACAAACTTGAACCGAAACGGCGGCTCGAGCTTAAGGAACTTTTGGCCGAAATGCGGGACGCGAAAATCAACAGAGACTTTGACCCAACCACATGTTTTTACTTTGCCAATTTCTGGTTCAATAAGTTTGCTTCGCCACTCGGGTATCTGGCGTTGGGCGCGTCCCTGCTTCTGATTGCTTTTGTGCTTTTTAAGAAAAAAAAATCATTCCTTTTTCTCATCCAGAGAAAAGAATGCCTTCTGCTTTTCATCCTCGGCTTTATGAGCATTTTATTAGAGTTGATCCTGTTATTAAGTTTCCAAATTATTTCCGGAGATGTCTATTGGCAAATGGGCATTCTTTTTGCTTCCTTTATGTGCGGGCTGTTTTTAGGGTCCGCTTTAAGTGTTCGATTTCAGGATAGTTCCCCGCGAAAACTCATCGCCCTTCTGGCCCTGTTATCGTTAACGATGATCGGTCTATCCGTCAGTGCCGGCTATTTTTTGCCGCACCTCGCAAATTTATCGGCCCTTCAGAACATCTTGATTTTCTTGTCGCTTTTCACACTCATCGGAATGGTTGTGGGAGCCGCGTTTGTGATTGCCGGTTTTCTGACGGATGAAAATGACGTTATGGAGAAAGCAGGCAACCTCTACGCGGCTGATCTCTGGGGAGCTGCGTTAGGCGCAGTCCTGACATCAAATTTTATCATTCCATTTTTGGGCATACTCGGAACGTTAAATTTTTCAGCCTTTGTTGGATTGATTGGATTGGTCATCTTTTTATTTTCTCCACGGAACAAAGGATAAACAATGATTAAGAACATACAAACGTATTTGGTTTTATTGTTAAACATTGTTTTCTGTTTCAGTTTCGTTTCTTTAGCCGCCCTATATCCACCGCCCCAAACCATTAGCAGCATCGTTCCCGTCAACGATACCATCATTAAACGGGCGGAATGGGAGAAGCTGGCCTGCTTGGGTGTGCAATGTGAATTGTGTCCGTTCCGTTGTTTCCTTCCGGAGGGTTCCCGCGGAATATGCAAAGTCAGAATGAATGTGGCGGGCAAACTGAGAACGCTCGTTTACGCACAGCCGGTCAGCGTTCATATCGATCCGATTGAAAAGAAACCTGTTTACCACATGCTCCCGGGAAGCCGTATTTTTTCGATTGCGACCGTAGGATGCAATCTGAAATGCAGTTTCTGCCAAAATTGGGAAATATCTCAAAGTTATCCCGAGCAGGCAAAAACGTCCGGTCAAATGTTAACTCCCGCTGAAGTCGTCGATGCCGCAATTAAAAGCAATAGTCACGCCATCGCTTACACCTATTCAGAGCCGGTGGTTTTTTATGAATACGTTTTGGATACGGCGAAACTTGCCAAACAAAAAGGGCTACGAAATGTAATGGTGAGCGCAGGCTACATCAATCCCGAGCCCCTAAAAAAGCTCGCTCCTTATTTTGACGTCATCAAAATCGACCTCAAAGGCTTTAACGAACAGTTTTATCGCAAGGTGGTAGGAGGAGATTTGAAATTTGTTTTGGAAACATTAAAAGAATTGAAACACCTTGGAGTTTTCACGGAAATCGTCAACCTGGTTGTCCCGGGCTTGAATGATGACATGGATGAGATCACCGAAATGTGCAAATGGATACATGAAAATTTAGGGCCGGATACGCCGCTTTTTTTCTCTAGGTTCACGCCCCAATATCGATTGGGAAATTTACCTCCCACACCGGTAGAGACACTGGAAAAAGCACGAGAAATCGCCCTGAAATCCGGATTGAGATATGTCTATATTGGAAACGTAACGGGCCATTCGGCGGAAAACACCTATTGTCCCAATTGCGGACAAGTTTTAATACGCAGATACGGTTATGCCGTCTTGGAAAATCACATCAGAAAAGGACGTTGCATTTTTTGCGGAAAAGAAATTCCCGGAATATGGGAAGATTAATGTCCCGAATTGAGCTTCTTTCTTACTTCGTTCTTTAACCACTTCACCGCTTGATCGGCCCAATAGGAAATAATAATGTCCGCTCCGGCCCTTTTAATGGAAGTCAGAATTTCAATCGCGGCTGATCTTTCGTCCAGCCATCCTTTTTGCGCAGCCGTTTTCACCATTGAATATTCGCCGCTCACATTATAGGCGGCAACCGGCACATTGACTTTCTCGCGAATTGCGCTGATCACATCCAAAAAACAAAGCGCCGGTTTCACCATCACCATGTCCGCACCCTCTTCGATATCCAGCAATGTTTCCCGAACCGCTTCCCGTTTATTGGCCGGATCCATTTGATATGTTTTCCGGTCGCCGAACGACGGATGCGCCCCCGTAATATCCCGGAACGGCCCGTAAAAGCTCGACGCGTATTTTGCGGAATAACTCATAATGGCTGTTTCGCCAAAACCACTTTTATCCAACCCTTGCCGGATTGCTTTGACTTGGCCGTCAATCATAGCTGACGGCGCAACAACATCCACACCCACAGTCGCATATGAAACCGCAATCTTTGCGAGCGTCTCCGCTGCCTTTTCATGATCAATAGAAACGGACGTTTGGGAACTCAAACCGGAAGAGCGCTTCCGTTCCTTGCCTGCCGCTTTCTGCTTTCTGCCTACTGCCGTCTCGCTTTTTAAAATCCCACAATGGCCATGATCGGTATAAGCGCAAAGGCAGACATCCGCAATCACGACAATGTCACTCATTCCCTTTATTTTCCGGATGCCTTGGTGAAAAGAACTTGTCTCATCATAACTGGCCGAGCCCATTGCATCCTTTTTCTTCGCCTCGCCGAAAAGAAGAATCGCTTTCACCCCCAACGCATCCAATTCTTCAACTTTCCGGAGCATCGCATCCTCACCCATTTTAAGAATACCCGGCATAGATTCAACAATTTCCGTTCCTCTTCCAAGCTTGAAAAAAATCGGCATGACAAAATCATCCGGATGCAAGCGGGTTTCCCTGAGAAGCGCTCTCACTTCGGGGGTTCGGCGTAAACGAGCTGGCTTTTGATGATGACTCATATGGATTATTTACCGTATTTAAATTTAGTATTTTGCTTCCTCGAAATTGCCATGTATTTTAACGATGTCTTTATGACAAAGCAAGCATGAACGTCGGTCATTAATTTCACAACCACACAACAAAAGGAATAGTGAAAACAACTAATTTTTTATATTTTTCATATATTTTTCCGGAGATTTCTTAAACGCCTTTACGCAAGGTCCACAGCAGAGATAAATCCGACTTCCGTTATAATCAACAAAAAACTTTTCTTTGACGGGCTGCCCAATCATGACAGGGCATGTTTGCCCCTTTTCAACTTCTCCCCACGTTAAGCCGGAACTGGCAAGAACGACAAGAACGGCGCCTGCTGCTACAACGAAAGTCTTAACGGTTCGTTTTCGCATACTCATTAACCTATCGGAATGCCCACGATAAGCCGCGTTTGCCAATCGTCAGCGGCATGGTTAATGCCAAAAAGAGTTCCTACTGTCACCCAAAAATACTGATGGGAATAACTCACCGTCGGCCCCATCGCAAGCTCGTTACGATTGTCTTCGGGATTCCAATACTGCCCCTTGCTTTCATATCCCATGCGAAAGCTATCAGAAATGGCATAATCACAGCCAAATGTAAACTCGTGTTCTGTCTTACCCTTTTGGCCTGTTTCGGATTCGACGATTTGGTTATACACAATATTTAGCTTCCCAAAATTTTTAGAAAAAATTATTTTCCCTTCCAAGGTTAAAGGGATTCTTTCTTCTCGTGGATCCCGCGATATCTCAAAATACAAAAGAGGATCGACCCAATATCTGCCCGCTTCGCCGATTCGGTATTTCCCTTCAAAGTTAAACCCGGAATATTTCGTTGTGTCTTTATCAGTCCCTGACCGATTCACGGTCTCCCAATGTTCATAATGGGCAAGCGTAATACGATCCGTTAAACCATACTCTACTTCTTCTTTATACTCCCATTTATTTGCATTTGTTTTTTTGAAATCAGGCACTTTTGTTGTCGTAATACTCTCTATTTCAAACATCCCCTGCGGCAAGGTTTGATATTCCTGATTCCACACATACTGCCGTTCATGAGCAATGGCATTGGGTGCCATTAACATTATAAGCGGAAGCATCATCACCCATCCGGCTTTAAGAGTTATCTGCTTGTTCGAAAAAATACCTGTTAAATACATAACACCCTTCCTTTCAAGGTTTTTTCGATTTGGCTGGATACTTCTGTGATGCCTGGCTGAATCGATGGAGGATTGATTAAACTATTTCTTTTACTTATTTAAAATAAGTTTTTCCGCCCTTGTTTTTTTGAGCCGATACTCCTGGCCATTATGCGTAATCGAAATTTCCCGTCTTCCTTGAAACAATTCTTCTGCTGTATAGCGGCCCAGAAAGTCTTTTTTAAAAATATTATTCCCATCAGCCGGAGAGGCCTGACTCCCCGGTTCGAAAGAAACTTTTCCCCGCTCGACTGGCATTTCGTTGAACACGCTATTTTCTTCCATTTTACTTTTTTATGCCGTTAGTCTTACCACAATGCACTCGGATAGTTGCTTGTCGACGGCAAATTACGATTGTCCCACTTGAACTACGCAAGAGGAAAACTGTTGAATAAGAGAGACCGCCCTCCCCGGCAAAATTTCCATCGCCATTAGTTAATAAAAACTGTTTAACCCTTTTTTCCGGAAAAATCATCTCTACCCCCTCGCTTTTCGCAACTTCAATCCTGGTCATACCAACAAACTATAAATATATCCAAAAATCGTCGCCAACAAACAAATCGAACCCAAATAAACGGCCAGGACTTTTAATCCAAATTCTTTTTTCAAAACCAAAATAGTCCCGTAACTTGTAATAGGCCCCACCAAAAGCAAAACAAAGCCAGCGCCGATCTCCATTCCCTGTTTAACCAACGCATCGACCAAAGGAACCCCCATCGTAGCGCACATATACATCAATAATCCGAGAATGTTGGCGAACAGATACCCCATCCCTCCGACTAAATATTCCTTCACAAAAAAACCGACCGGCATTGCTGCACTCACCAATGCCGCGAGAATCAATCCCAGCAACGTCTCCTTGCCAATATCTCTCGGCATGTCGATAAAAGCAAACTTCAGGACCGATACGCTCCTGGCAAAAAAAGGTTTTTTTGTAACGATCCGGCTTTCATGCTCTAAATGATTATTCGAACAGCAGCATTCGTGATCGTTACCGGCAACGTTAAACTTCAGCTTGTTGCCTATCAATCCAATGGTGATCCCCATGATAATAACGGAAAAAAATAGATACGCGGCAAACCCTATCCCGAAAAACCGTTCAGTGACGATAAGGGCATTAATCGACGTTGCGGGAGTCGCGACCAGCATGGCCAGAATCGATCCTAAAGAAGCCCCTTTCTTCCGGAAACTAACCGCTATCGGCAAGCACCCCCAGCAACAGACGGGAACCAATGTTCCCGCCAGGGTTGAATACAAAACGCCTTTGACTCCCTTGCCGCCCAAATGCTTATTGATCCACTCAGCGGGAATAAATTCATGAATCACACCGCTCATTAAAAAACCAATTACCAACGCGGGAAAAATCTCCAGCGTATAAGACCAGAATGACTGTAAAAAACCGGTTAACATTTTGATTTCCCCTTTGCCTTCATTGTCATATTCAATTCCTTTTCAATCAGTTGATCCAAACGCCTCTGGTTATTTTCTGCACTTTCTACAAATTCCGTAAAGTTCCATCCGGTGACTTTCGGGATAAAATCCGTGCTCCCTGACCAACTTCTCCTGGAGCCGTTCGATCTCGGGATCGACCACCTCGACCAATCGCCCGCAGCAAGTACAGACCAGATGGTCGTGATGCTGGTATCCATGCTGCGGCTCGAAACGCGTGATCCCGTCAATTAATTTTAATTCCCTCGAAAGACCGCATTCGCAAAACAACCGCAACGTGCGATAAATCGTCGCATATCCAATTCTTGGAAATTTCTTCTGCACAATTCTATAGAGCTCGTCGGCAGTCAAATGCTTCCCATGCTGAAGAAACATCCTTAAAACCACTTTCCTCTGGCTGCTCTTTTTCAAGCTCTTGGCTGAAATATGGTCTTCCAAAATCTTTTCTTCCGCCGGTTTTTTCATTGCACGCCCATATTTATGATGCTGAGAATCATTATCATTATTGAATGATACAATAATGCAGGGGCTTCGTCAACCATTGATTACTCACTCTGTGGATTTATTGCTTAAAGCAAAAAGAGGCTGCTGGAGAGGGGGGGGGCCAGGAACTCATATGAACCAATTCCGATTGTCCACAGAGCGAAGTTCTAATCCATATCTATGCAACAATAAGTGCGCCGCATCTAATCGTTCGCGATCGCTTGAAAAGCCCCTTGAGTCGCCTGAATCGTCTTCTTCATGTCCTGTTCTGTGTGAACAGCTGAAAGGAAATTCGTTTCAAAGGCGGACGGTGCAAAATAAATATTCCGCTTAAGTAGTCCGTGATAAAACTTCCGGAATAATGGCACATTCTGGCGGCACGCGGTCGCGTAATCGGTCACCTTCTCATCCGTAAAGAATACGGTAAACATCGATCCGATAGAATTAATCGATATCTTGATACCGGATCCGGTCGCCGCTTTTTCAATGCCTTTGCACAGTTTCTCCGTTTTGGCCGCCAGCGATGGATACGGCTTTAGGCGCATCAAGCATTTCAACGCCGTAATGCCCGCCGTCACCGCAATCGGGTTGCCGGACAGCGTCCCCGCTTGATAAGCGCCCCCCATCGGCGAGAGTACTTTCATAATGTCTTTTCTTCCGCCAAAAGCACCCATCGGCATTCCACCGCCGATAATTTTCCCCAAAGTAGTCATATCAGGCTTCACATTGAAATAGTTTTGCGCTCCTCCGTAAGTCAATCTGAATCCGGTAATCACTTCATCAAAAATTAGTAAGATATGATGATCATCGCAAATCTTTCTGAGACCACTTAGAAATTTATTTGCAGGCAGTACCAATCCCGTATTTCCCGCAACGGGTTCGACGATGATTGCGGCGATATCATTAGAATATTTTTGGACCGTTTCTTTCACTTTTTCTGAATCGTTATACGGTACCACCAATGTATGTTTCGTAAAATCGTCAGGCACTCCTAAGCTGTCAGGAATTCCGAGCGTACTTGCGCCCGATCCCGCTTTGACCAAAAGATAATCAGCATGTCCATGATAAGAACCTTCAAACTTGATAATTTTATTTTTTCCCGTATAAGCTCTCGCAACGCGAATGGCACCCATCACCGCTTCGGTTCCCGAATTTGTAAGCCGCACTTGTTCCATTGACGGAATCGCTTCGACAAGAAGCTGTGCGAGCTCTGTTTCCAATGCGGTCGGCATTCCGTAACTCGTCCCCCGTTTAATCGCTTCTGCAATCGCTCTGATAATCTTAGCGTGCGAATGGCCTAAAATCAGAGCGCCCCAAGAACAGCAATAGTCGATAAACGTCCTCCCGTCTTCGGCATAAACGGTTGAACCCTTTCCCTGCTTCACGAAAACCGGATCACCGCCCACCGACCGAAACGATCTGACGGGACTATTGACGCCGCCCACCAGATAGCGGTTTGCTTCCCGAAAAAGTTGTGCGTGATTTTTTTTGATTTGCTTGCCTGCTTTTTTCCGCATTGCCGCTGTGCTCATCATAGGATTATCTCCGCTTTCTTTCCGTATTCGTTTAAACATGCTTTCGTAACGGGTCCGATCGCTTTCACGTTAACCCCTTCCGGAATGCTGTGATATGTTTCAAAAAAATTCCTGACCGTTGAGGGGCTCGTGAATACAATTTCATCGATTTGGTCAAAGTCCACCTTCTTCGCTTTCGCCTTCACATTTCTGTATGCGGTGACGGCATCCACCCGGGCGCCCCACTTCCCGAACGCTTCCGCGATTCTATTCTGCGCCAAATTCGATCTCGGAATCAGAAACCGCTTCCCCTTCAGCAAGGACTTGTCTGCCATCTTAATAATTCCTTCCGCGGATTCATCTTCCGGAACCTTCGTAGCCCGTAAACCAAACTCCGCGAGCTCCTTTGCCGTCGTTTTCCCGATGGCAATAAGTGTTTTATCTTTAACCGTTTTCACGGTTTTTAATTTTTTCTCCGCCCTTTCCAGAAAATACCGGACGGCATGCTTCGACGTAAAAATAAGCCCGTCATAGTGATCTAGTTTTTTTATCGCAGCATCCATGAGGCGGAAATTGCTTACCGGCTTTATTTCAATCATGGGCACATGGACAATCTCACCCATCTGTTTAAACCGTTCGACACCGGTACCGGTCACTAAAATCCTTTTCTTTTTTCCGTAAGCATCGTAGGAAGCAATTTTCTTTCCGTTTAATCTGGATAAAATTTTTAGCAAATCCTTATCGCCTTTTCTCACCGTCACCGCCAGAGAACCCTGCAGGGGATGGGGTTTCAAAATATCGAAACTGATCTGTTCGGCAATATGCCCGCCCAAACCCAATCGATTTAATCCGGCACCCGCAATGACAATCGCATCCAAATTTTCCGATTCCATTTTATCCAACCGTTCCTGCATGGTTCCCCGGATATCGACAATCGTCAAATCCGGCCGGTATGCCCGGAGCTGATTTTTCCGCCGCTCGCTGCTCGTGCCGACGCGTGCTCCCTTGGGCAATTCTCTTAACTTGAGATTCTTCCGTGAAACGAGCACATCATACGGATTGACAGACTTCGTGATCGTCGCGACAACGATCCCCTCGGGAATCACGTCTGGCAAATCCTTGGCGCTGTGAACTGCAAAATCAATTTTTTTATGGATGAGCGCCTCGTCAATATCGCGAGTGAAAAAGTCAGTCCCTTCCATTTCCGAAATCGGCGTTTTTTTGTCCCGGTCGCCGATGGTATTGATGGTAATCACTTTTGTTTGCAATCCAGGCGCAATTTTCTTTAACGCTCCCAAAACTTCCCTCACCTGGACCAAGGCAAGCGGGCTGCTTCTCGTTCCGATGAAAAACACTTTTTCCATTCGTTCCATCCTGCCGTTGATTACGGCTTTCTTTCCGGAAACATTTTCACAACTGCCATCGTCCCCAGTAAAGGTCATATTTTCTCTAAAATGAAATAATTTTCAAGATATAGATAAATTATTTTTCGACTCATGAAGTCCTTCCGGTCAACGATCCGCTTCCCGAAGGCACGTGTCTAACCCGACTTTCTCATCGCTTTTGTGAATCGACGAGAAAGTCGCTTTGGGCGCAATCAGTTGCGACCAAAGTTTTGCGCCCTTGTTCAAACAGGGCGCAAAAGATAAGCCCTGCGTCGCAAAGAAGTAAACCCTCTTTGCACCGCAGCTCTTACGAGCGGAATCTCTCATTATTGATGAGAAATCCGGGCCAACCTGTCCCGTTCACGGGAAACTGTTGTACTATCTTGATAATTCAGTAATCTTTTGGAGCTTGTCTTAATCCTTTGTCTTTTCACACACCCCTCCGATAAGTGATTAATTTGGGAGGGTGAGTCGTGGTAAGCGGATTCTTGTCCGTCAATAGGCCTTATCGGAAGGGTTGTCCGATCTTTCCGTGGTTTTCCGCAACCCTATTAATTTCACTTAATAGATACCCACGCCTTTACAGGCGTGGTACTAAAATCAACTGCTTCGGGCTTCGCCCGTCCAGCAACTTCGTTGCTGAAGCCCGCTCTCACCCCCGTCTTTACAGAACGGGGAGCTCCCGCTAAGTTAGAGTTACATCTTGGAAAAATTCGAAACGGCAGTTTTTAAAAACAAATGTCACAATTGCCTTATTTTGTAACATTTAGTTTTTTGCTACAAGCGAAAGCGTAATACTTTAGCCGACTGAAGGCGTTTACCTGTCAGCTGCCGAATGGATTCACCCCAGCAACTTCTAACAAACTCCGGATGGGAGCCTTCCGTGTTCT
>MHFR01000062.1 GCA_001804285.1 Candidatus Danuiimicrobium aquiferis | reverse complement strand
ATTCTTTCGGAGGGCTTGAAAAATAAGGGTTTCTTCAATCTACTTCACATAATACAATACTCAACATAATACCTTTAATGTGAGTCAACTCGTTTAGTTAAATCTTTTTAAAAATGCTTGCTCGAACTGTTAAATATGGTATAATTCTACCCTAAATTTTTGAGAAGAGTTACCTCACTAATTTTTGCAAACTGTGTTCTCACCGTAAGTTTTTCTTAGTGCGGTTAATGATCAAAGGAGGAAAATTTGTCACAAGACGTCACTGTTAAACAATTGCTAGAGGCAGGTGTTCATTTTGGCCATCCCACCAGGCGCTGGAACCCTAAAATGGCCAAGTTTATTTTTACCAATCGGAATGGTGTCTATATCATCGATCTCGAAAAAACGATGAAATTCCTGGCTGCTGCGAAAGAATTTTTAATGAAGACGGCAAGTTCTGGCGGCGTGGTTTTGTTCGTGGGAACAAAACGGCAGGCACAGGATATGATTCGTGACATTGCAGAGAAATCCGATATGCCTTATGTGAATGAGCGATGGCTGGGTGGAATGCTGACCAATTTCGAAACGGTCCGGAAGAGTGTGTCGAAGTTAGACACGCTTGAAAAAATGGAAGAAGAAGGAACCTATCAGTTCCTGACAAAGAAGGAAGTCGGGCAGTTAAAAAAGAAACGGGATAAATTGAATCATGTTCTATCCGGTGTCCGGAAAATGAAAAAACTTCCGCAAGCGGTGTTTGTGATTGATCCGACACAGGAGGCGATCGCGGTTCAGGAAGCGCGCCGGTTGGGTATTCCGGTGGTTGCGTTGATTGATACGGATTCTGATCCGGACTTAATCGATCACCCGATTCCGGGAAACGATGATGCCATTCGTTCCGTGAAGTTGATTTGTGAGATTATGGGCAATGCGGTAAAGGCTGGTGTCGAAGAGTTTAAGGCTTCCGGTCTTCCTCCGCCGGAGGTTGCGGAAGAAAAAGAAGAGATCCCTGCTGTTGAGGGCGTTCCTCTTGTTGAAGCTGAAGCGGATGACGAGGAAACAATCAGTAAATTGCTTGTCGAACACATTGATACGGTTGCGGTGGATGATGTTGCTGTGAAGGGGAAAGTCAAAAAACCAAAGCTTAAAAAAGCGGATGAAATTTAAATTATACAATTAGAATTGTTTGGAGAGCTGAGAAAATATGGCAGATGATGTTTTGTTAGTTAAAGAATTGCGCGAAAGTACCGGAGCCGGAATCATGGATTGCAAGCGTGCGCTTGCCGAGGCAAAAGGCAATATCGGAACGGCGAGAGATCTTTTGCGGAAACAAGGTTTAGCGACTGCGCAGAAAAAGGCCGGCCGGGTGGCCAAAGAAGGACAGGTTTTTTCTTATATTCATTTCGGCGGCAAAATCGGTGTGATGGTTGAAATTAACTGTGAAACGGATTTTGTTGCCCGTAACTCTGAATTTCAGGGATTTGGCGCGAATGTGGCGATGCAAATTGCGGCGGCTCATCCGCTTGTGGTATCTTCTGAGAATTTGCCCGCAGAGTGGCTCAGCAAAGAAAAAGAAATTTTTCGGGATCAAGTCAAAGATAAACCCGCCCAGATTCAGGATAAGATTATCCAGGGGAAAATCGAAAAACAGTATGAGGATGTGTGTTTGTTGAATCAAAAGTTTATTCGGGATGATTCAAAATTGATTAAAGACCTTTTGACGGAACTAATTTCGAAACTGGGCGAAAATATTATCATCCGCAGATTCCATCGGTTCGAAGTCGGGGCCGAATAATTAAGTAGTCAGTTGACAAGTTTGATTTGTGATTTGATTATTAACCATCCTACCTTCATGGCGGATTCTGATGATGTTGAGGGAGACCCCCAACTCTTCCTTTGATTCGTCAATTCGATTATCATATAATATCGATTCAATGAATTTGTACATTGTGACATAACTTATATAGCGAGGGAGTGCAAATGACTAAACGCACGAAAGAAAAACCTGTCTATAAAAGAATACTTCTTAAACTTACAGGCGAGTCACTTCAAGGGAAAGTGGGGTATGGTGTTGATTTTCAGGTGGCTCAGTCGATTGCCCAACAAATTAAAGATGTAAAGGAGCTGGGTGTCAGTATTGCTTGTGTGATTGGCGGCGGAAATATTTTTCGCGGTATGAAAGCGGCTGATAGAGGGATGGATCGGGTGACGGCGGATTATATCGGAATGCTTGCGACGGTGATTAATTCTATGGTACTGCAGGATGCGCTCGAGAGTATCGGCGTTCAAACGCGTGTCCAATCGGCCATTAAAGTCGATCAGCTTGCCGAGCAGTTTATTCGCAGGCGGGCAGTTCGGCATTTAGAAAAAGAACGAGTGGTAATATTTGCCGGAGGAACGGGAAATCCATTTTTTACGACAGATACCGCAGCTGTGTTGCGTGCGGTTGAAGTTGAGGCTGATGTCATTTTGAAAGCGACAAAAGTCGATGGGGTTTATTCGGCTGATCCGGCAAAAGATTCCAAAGCAAAGAAGTTTAAAAATCTTCAGTATATGGATGTGCTAAATAAACGTTTAGAAGTGATGGATTCTACAGCCATTTCACTTTGCATGAATCATGGATTGCCGATCGTCGTATTCGATTTAATGACGCCCGGCAATATCAAGCGGGTTGTGCTTGGCGAACCTATCGGGACAACCGTAAGCTAAACAAGTTTGGAGGATGCCTTATGACGCAGACATTTAGTGATACGAAATCGATTTTGACGGATTCGGAACACCGGATGCAAAAAGCGGTTGACGCGACGAAAAATGAGCTTCAAGCGATCCGGACCGGCCGTGCGAACGCAGCATTGGTTGAAGGGATTCAAGTAGACTATTATGGAAGCAAAATGGCGCTTAAAGGAATTGCGGCGATTACAATTCCGGATGCGAAAACGATTGTCATTCAAGCGTGGGATCATGGAGCTGTTCCGGCAATTGAGAAAGCCATACAGGAGTCAGGTTTGGGACTTACGCCTCACCGGGATGGACATGTGATCCGGCTTCCGATTCCCACACTGACCGATGAACGGCGGCAGGAACTTGATAAGGTTGTTCGGAAGAGTGCTGAAGAAGGAAGAATTTCGATTCGCAACATTCGCCATGAAGCCAATGAAGGAACGAAGAAACTTGAAAAGGCCAAAACAATTGGTGAAGATATTTCGAAAATGACGCAGAAAAAAATTCAGGATTTGACGGATAAATATATTAAGTTTATTGACGAGTTGCTTGCGAAAAAAGAGCAAGAACTTGTCGGATAGTTCTTTCATAAGAGCGCTTTGCTGTCATTCCCGCGTCCACCTAACAAACTGGCGGATCCGCCGTCCTGTTGGGCGGAAAAGCGGGAATCCAGAAAGAAAATAGATCCCCGCTAAAGACATGCAGGGATGAAATTCGCATATCGACTTGCGTACCGTAAGATCGAGTGCTCATTTCACTTTTGACCTTTGACTTTTTACTTATATTTCGGGCCTGCCCCGAAGGGGCTGCTGATCATAAGATGTGCCCATAATATCAAATGTGACAGGATAGCGTAGGATTAGTATTTATAGTTTCGTGGGCCCGTCCTACACCACAGGTGCGGCGAAAAACGCCGAAGGACTGCGGGTGTAGTTGGTTGTGCAGATTGCGGACAGTGGCCGAATAATAATTGATTTTGAAATAATTAGTTTTGTGGGCCCGCCCCGAAGGGGCTGCTGATAATAAGATTGCCCATAATATCAAATGTGACAGGATCGTGTAGGATTTGTATTTATAGTTTTGTGGGCCCGTAGCTCAGCCTGGCAGAGCACTGCCCTTTTAAGGCAGGTGTCGATGGTTCGAATCCATCCGGGCTCACAGTATTTTAGATTGTTAATTTTGGATTTTAGATTTTTTTATGGGGTATTGAGCCAATGATAGCAGAAGATGAACTGAAGCAAAGAATGAAAATATTTTCAGTGCGGATTATGCAACTGGTGGACGAACTACCCAAAACGATGACAGCTTCTATTCTATCAAAACAGCTGTTAAGAGCAGGGACAGCCATTGGAGCTAATTACAGATCGGTTTGTCGAGCAAAATCAAATGCTGATTTTGCAGCAAAGTTAGCTATTGTTGAAGAAGAAGCCGACGAAACTATTTATTGGTTGGAATTGCTAACAGCAGGAAATATGGTTAAGGAAGATCGAATCAGGTCTTTAATCAAAGAAGCGAATGAATTTGTTGCGATTACTGTTGCGTCTATTAAAACGATTCGTCAGTCTATCGAAAAATCCAAAATCAAAAATTCGAATTCCAAAATTTATGTCCCCATCGTCTAGCCTGGTCAGGACAAGAGCTTTTCAAGCTCTCGGCAGGGGTTCAAATCCCCTTGGGGACGCCAGTTATCAAAAACTAAGGCGTTGTCGATAATTTTATTGGCAACGCTTTTTTCCATTTATGACTAAAAAAGATATAAACTATTTATTTTTCTTCGCCGGATACTTATCAATTTTTCTCGGGTTTGCACATACGTTTGGCGCTAGCCTTCAAACGATTACGTTTAATAATCTTCAGCCTGGATATGTGTTTATTGCAGCCGGCATCGGTTTTATATCTATTTTAGAATGGTTTGAACGTAAAAAAAGTTGGATGAGTCCTATCGATTTATTGAGTATTGTGAGTTTTTTCTTTGGCTTTTCAGGTTACATTATAGCGACCGCAAAGGTTGGTAATTTGAAAAGCAATGTGGTTGAAGTGAGCTTAATGCTCGCTTCCTGTATTGTTTCGATTATGTTTGGGGTTTTTGCGAACAGACGTGCAAAAAATAATAAAGATTTTATTGGAAAACACCTTTTTATAATGGGAATTATTTTAAGTTCAATAATTCTTTTTTGTGCAACCATCTATTTTACTTTCGAAGGATTTCATATCCGACTTGATTTGTCTCGTGTTTTATGAAAACACATGGAGCGTCAGCTATAACTTGCATTGAGAAAGACAATGAAGCCGTTCGATATTCGTCGATCAAGGTGACCGCTAATCTCGACGTGAATGGGCAGGTCAGAACTGGATCAAAATCGGTTCTCTATGTGGAAAAGAAGCAATTGATCGATTGAATTAATCCCATATAATGTAGCTATTGGATTTGGATAGGATTCCTTAAAAATGACCTAACAGGGACGCCATATTTATAATTAATAAAAATTCAAACCTATGAAACCATTCAAAACCCCTCTTATTATCGGTGCTATTCTTGCTGTTGTAGCGTGCCTTCTCTTTGCTCTCGGATTAAACGCAAAACAAGTGGTTGCAACAGATGTTTTCCTCATGATTATTTGCGGGACTCTATTTTACTGGAAGTTCCGGCTTGCGTTTGCTTTGATGGGATTGTCTGTTTTGCTTGGCACTAAACTTATCGACATTCCGCATGTGATCGAATTTGCCGGGCTTGATATTATTCTTTTTTTGTTTGGCATGATGGCTATTGTTGGATTTCTTGAAGAAAACCATTTTTTTGAATACTTGGTAGCAAAAGTAGTTGATTGGGTAGGAGAGCGGCCATACTTGCTCATGACGCTTCTCATGATTCTTTCGACTGTTTTTGCGGCTTTGGTAGATGAAGTCACTTCGATTCTGTTCATGATGTCCACTATGTTTCATATCACCAAACGGTATAAAGTGAATCCCATTCCTTTTCTGCTGATGATTGTTTTCGCAACGAATATTGGAAGCAGTGCTACAGCGGTTGGAAATCCGATCGGGGTCATGATTGCTCTCAGGGCTAAATTGTCTTTTATGGATTTTTTAAGATGGGCAGCTCCTATTTCTATGATTTGTTTGGCCGTTACCATTTGTTTGTGTTTCTTATTGTTCCGCAAGGACTTGGCAGAATTAAAGGTTCAAATGGCGAAGAAGGGCAATGAAGATAAAGAACTTCAGCATGTCCATTATAAAAAGTCTGATATTGTTTTGTGTTGGTGGCTTTTTTTAAGCACGATCACCTGTCTGGTTCTCCATCACCACATCGAAGAAATTCTGCATCTGAGTAAAAATACACTTTTGATCGGGACAGCTCTTTTCTTTGGCGCAGTTTCGCTTTTCCTAAAAGCAGACGATGCCCGCCATTTTTTTGTCAGACGGGTGGATTGGTGGACGCTATCTTTTTTTATGATCCTGTTTGCTTCGGTCGGGACTTTAAAATACGTGGGAGTGACGGAACAGATAGCCAAAGGCATGATTCATTTATCCCATGGTGGCAATGTTTTTTTGCTTAATATATTTACTGTTGCCATTTGTCTTTTGACTGCGTTCATGGATAATGTCCTTGCGGTTGCCACCTTCATCCCTATTCTTTCGGATATTCAAAAAATCGGGATTTATATTTTTCCATTCTGGTGGGCGATGCTTTTCGGGGGTACGATGTATGGGAATGCCACTGTGATCGGAAGCACGGCAAATATAGTAGCGATGGGAATGCTTGAGAAAGAATCGGGCGGACATATTAAATTTATGGAATGGTTAAAGCCCGGAGTGATCGTGTCGACGGCTACGATTATCGTTGCGATGGCGCTTCTCTATGCGCAGTTTCATTTAATGCCTGCCGCCCCTTCCCATTTTTAATTTAACTTTTTTCAATCGAACAACGCACCCTATTAATTCCTGCGTATTCAATCTTTAAACGGATAGGTGATTATGGAGCTTCAGTATAAGCGGATGCTGGAAGGAATGCGGGTGAAAGAAAAGAAATCCCGGAAGAAAAAAAAAGAAAAATGGTATCTTTATATGTTGAAATGCCGGGACAATTCTCTTTATACAGGGATCACGAAAGACCTTGAGAGGCGTTTCAAAATGCACTCGGAAGGAAAGGGTGCCCGTTACACGCGCACCCGTCGGCCGCTTGAAATGGTTTACCACGAAACCTGCAAGACCAGAACGGCCGCACTGATCCGCGAATGTTTTATAAAAGCCTTGCCCAAACCAAAAAAACTTACCTTGATTGGTTCTGTGTAAAATGGAGATGTTTTTCTTCCCTATCATGGGTGATAAAGGTATGATAGATACACTTTTAGTTAGCGTATGCATTTTATATCAGAAAAGAATTTTCATATTCTTTTATATTGATTGAAGAAGAGGAGGTTCCCTCGTGGTTTTTCAAAAATATCCATATCAACGCAGTTGGCGGTGGATATTTGTTAAATTAATAGATTTCATTTTGATTCCATTCGGGCCACTGTTCCGGAGAAAGCCTTTTCCTGATTATGTCAGGAATATTTTGGTTATCCGTTTAGATCAGATCGGCGATCTGGTTTGTGCGCTTCCCATTTTTCCGCTTCTGAAAAAGAAATTTCCGTATGCGCGGATTACAGTGCTGGCAGATAATTTTGCGCGTGATATTCTGGAAGGGAACCCTTACGTTGACAGACTTTTTACGTTCTCCCGAAATTGGTTTTCGCAAGGAAAGAAGTTCAGTTGGTTTCATTTTTATCAAATAATTTCTGAAATCAAGAAAGTTCATTTCGATTTGGGATTCGATTTGCGCGGGGATATTCGGAATATCTTTTTGATGATTTTGGGGAAAGTCCGTTATCGTGTGGGATATGGGATCGCTGGTGGTGGAAGTTTGCTCAATCAACAGGTTCCTTACGATTCATCCCTTCATCAGGTCGAATTAAATGCGAAACTTGTTGAGGGTAAAGTTGTTCCGAAAAACGAATTGATCCCGGAAGTTAATCTAAGTCATTATGAGAAAGCAAATGCGCGAGAAGAATTGGTGATGGCTGGGGTTAAGGAATCCGATCATTTAATTGCGATTCATCCGGAGGCTGGATGTTCGTCGAAAGAGTGGGGTGTGGATCAATTTAAAGAGCTGATTCATTCGATACTCGCGAAGACTGATGCCAAAATTTTAATCTTTGGTGTTTCAAGCGCGCAAAGGCTTGCGGATGAGTTTAGAGATTCTGATCGTGTGATCAATTTTGTCGGCAAAATTTCTTTAAAAAAAATGGTTGCGATTTTAAGTCATTGTAGTCTTTTTATCGGACATGATTCAGGGCCTTCTCATTTGGCGCAGGCTGTTGGGGTGCCCAAAATTATTTTTGCAAGCGGAACGAATCAGTATGAAATATGGGGTGTTTGGGTGAAGACGTGTCATGTTTTCAAACAGGATGTCTCTTGTGCGCCGTGTCAGCTCAGGCAATGCAATGTGTCTGGTCATCCGTGTATGAGCGGGATTCGAGTTGAAGATGTGATGAGGACGGTTCTTGATTTAATGAAGCTTGAAACCAGAAGTATGAAGTTATAAGCATGAGGCATGATCATTCACAATTCTACTTTTTGTTTTGTATAACTTGCTTCGAGATAGGAGTGGACCGATGGAACGATTAATGACCGCAAAACAGGTGAGCGAGCTGATCGAAGTCAAGCCGTGTACGGTTTATCAATGGGTTCACGAAGGGTTGATACCTTATGTTAAGCTTGGCCGCTGTGTGAGATTTAAAAAAGCTGAATTATTCCGCTGGATCGACAAAAATTACCGAAAAGAACAGGTTTCGTTTAAATCGATTGAACGAGTGATGAGGAAAAAGAATCCTCTCCAAAAAGAATTTTTTTAAATTCGGAGGACGATCCTGATGCTGTTGCGAAAACCTTATCACTTTATAATCCTCTTGTTTTTTTTTATCGGACTGACCGTATTGGTCGAAGCGCAGGTATTTTTTCAGATTGATTTGAAAATAACGCAGCTGATCCAAAGATTCGCTTCGAGGCCGCTCGATTATGTTTTATATGTTTTCACTCTCTTCGGATCGGTCGAATTTACCGTCAGTGTTTTAATTCTGTGTTGCCTTTATATCTATAAGAAAACGAATGATCCGAGGGTATTTTTTTATGTTTTTTCGTTTGTTTTCTTTAGCATCATCGAGCTGATTCTTAAGTACCAAATCCATTATGTCGGGCCGGGACCCGAGTTTGATCGAAACCCCGTTCATTTGACAGTGGTTTCACTGCATACTCCTTATTCTTTTCCGAGCGGTCATACGTTTCGGAGTGTTTTTCTATTAGGGATATGGAATCAGTGGCAAAGCCGGTTTTTTCGCGAAGGATTTTTAGCATTAGCGATCCAACGAAGCCTAATATTGATTCTAATTATAGCTATTGTATATAGCCGGGTCTATTTAGGTGATCACTGGATGAGCGATGTGTTTGGGGGTTTATTGCTTGCAGGTTTGGCTTTGTGTGGAAGTTTCCATTGGATGCAGTATGAGCTGCGGCCTGCATAACGTTTAACCGCCAATTTTTCTTGTGTTCATTCTTGACACATCCTATTGATATCACCTATGATATCAAGTCAATGAAGTCCTTCACATGAAATCGGGGTGGGCGCATACCCCAAAAATTTACGCGGGAGGATAAAGATTATGGCTAAGAAAAAAAATGAAGAGAAAATTTTAGATGTTGACGCACGGATGCAGGGAACCATTGTATTTAAAGATCCTGTGAATTTGCGGATTAATGGCAGCTTTGAAGGGAAGTTAGATACGCGCGGAAATTTAATGATTGGGGAAAATGCAAATGTTAAAGCAGATATTAAAGGCGATAAGATCATTATCGCCGGGAAAGTTTTTGGAAATCTGATCGCTTCTTCCAGCATCTCAATTATTGCACCGGGGATGGTTCAAGGTGAAATCCGTACGCCATCCTTAAGTGTTGCAGAAGGAGCCATTATTGATGGCCGGTGTGTCATGCTCAATGTTTCACATTCCGAGCCAGGCGAAATTATGGAGCTCAGAGAGGTTGCTCAATATCTTGAAGTAGAAGCCAAGGTTGTTGAGGAATGGGCCAACCAAAAATTGATTCCCGCAGAATTTGAAGACGGGGAATTTAAATTTTATCGCGGTGCCGTTGATAAATGGCTGCAGGACGAAAAAATCAAAAAATAAATTCTTGATACACTGCACGCTTTACATCAAACGCCATTAGTTAAAGGAGTATCGAAAAACATTATGGGATCTGGATTATTAACCGAGGAAGAAGTCAGATCATATCTGGAACTGGAAGATTCCGAGCTTGAAAGAATGATCAAGCGAGGGAAGTTAACCGCTTATCGATTGGGCGGTACGTTCATCCGTTTCAGGAAAGAAGAAGTCATGGCGTTAAAAGAAGGCCGGAAGTTTACCATGCCCGACCAATTCGAACGGACATGGTTTGACCGGATCAGAGATTTTTGGAAGTTTTATGGATTTTATTTGATGCTTTTAACAGCGGTTGTTTTATCTGTTTATTTCTTTTTGAAAGCCTAAGTAAACCCGCCATATGAATAGCCCTTTCCAATTGGGTGTTGATATCGTAAGTGTCCGCCGGATGGCCGAAGCGATTGAGCGCAGCGGCCAGCGATTTTTAGACCGCGTTTTTACGAAAGCTGAACAAGCGTATTGCCACCCCAAACGAAACAAATACGAAAATTATGCCGCGCGTTTTGCGGCGAAAGAAGCTGTCATTAAAGCTAAAAAAGGCGGGCCCGGGCGGTATTCATTCCGTGAGATTGAAGTGGTGCGCGGAGAACGGGGAGAACCTCTCATCCATATCACGACGGATGCACGCAAGCGTTTTAAAATTCCTGCCGAAGCGAGATTTGAAGTTAGTTTGACACACGAACGCGAATTTGCCGTTGCTGTTGTAGTGATGTATCTTGGTTAAACCCCAAATCACAATTTCCAAATGACAAGCATCAAAGTGCTTATGCATTGATATTTGGAATTCGTAACTTGGGAATTGGAACTCTACTTGGCGGGTGTGCCGTCTAAAGTTTCAAATACAATGGTGACTAAAGACCGGCAGCGCGGGCATTTAATTTGTTTGAAGGCTTGGATGTTTTCGTGTTTCTGACGGTACATGATGGAAAGAATTTTAGTTGCGAATTTGCATTCGTCGCCTTGATATTGACATGACGGGCAAGTATAAGAAGATTTTCTCATCATGAAGTTATCTGATTACTCCGCTATTTCTGCCTTAACGTCCAGTTTTCTAAATCTATTGCCGCTTATTTTCTCAAATCCGCGAGATATAAGATATTTACGTAGTCTAATATCGGCTTTCCCCGAGTGAACTTAACATTTTCAAACATATTTTTTAAATGTTCGTGTTAACGGCACTATATGTAGTGGAAAGATTAAATTCAGTGCAAGCGATAGGGTAAATCAATTTATTCTCTGCGGCGGATAACGCTTGATTTATCTGCGTGATTATGGTAATTCTTAGCCCGGATTATTTTTATTTTGTTCTTTAAAGTTTGTGGGCCGGTAGTTCAGTTGGGAGAACGCTACAATGGCATTGTAGAGGTCGCGAGTTCGATTCTCGCCCGGTCCAAACTTGCAAGAATCGAAAGGTTCTCCGCCCAACAGAATGGCGGATCCGCCAACGTTTTGTGGCGGAAACTCCCCTCCGGTCCATTCTGCTTCGCTCAAACACTTGGTTCTTCCCCAACAACGGGGGCAATAAGTAAATTTAGTTTTGAATTTAACCACATAAAGTACGAACTCTCAATCTGTAATTTTCAAAGTTTCT
>MHFR01000061.1 GCA_001804285.1 Candidatus Danuiimicrobium aquiferis | reverse complement strand
ATCCATTGGACACCTCCAAATTTTGAGCCGGTTGTCATACTAAAACCAACTCTTCGTTGTGTCCACTTTTTCGGGGGAAGATCACTCTTACGCTTACTGCTTCTGAGAGATCTTTAACCACAGTAGAAGTATACAACGTATAGGTTGTATTTGCAAACGCAAAAACTCGCAACGTTCAAAAATTATCTCTGTCCTCTTACCAGGAAACTTTCTATCCCTATCTTTACGGTATACTATAACCCTATTAAAATGGTTAAGCAGAATCTCGTAAACACATGATGGAGAAAGAATATGCGGAAACGCTGGGAATTTGAACCGAAAAATATATTTAGCGAACTCTTGATTTTACTTGGCCGGATAACGCAAGAGAATCTGACGTATCAGATTCAATACCTTAAGGTCGAGAACGAGATACTGCGTAAGCGCATAGGAAAATTTATACGCCCCACCCCTGCAGAACGAAACAGGCTCCTAAAATTTGGAGCCCCGTTAGGTAAAAGAATCAAAGATATAATCACAATCGTACGTTATAGAACTTTTCTTAAATGGGGTAGAATCCCGCGGGAGCAAAAATCGGAAAAGTCCAATAAACGCGGCAGACCTAAGACTATAAAGGAGACATGCGAACTAGTAGTCCGGCTTGCCAAGGAGAATGCGTGGGGATATGTCAGGATTCTGGGCGAATTAAGAAAACTGGGCCTACACCGCCTGTCAAAGAGCAGTGTTAAGAATATCCTGAAAGAAAACAACCTTGCCCCATCTCCTGAAAGATCAAGGGACAGCTGGGACTGCTTCATCAAAAGACACTTTCAAACCCTATGGGCATGTGACTTCTTTACTAAGCAAGTGCTAACGCCATTAGGCCCGAGGATGTTTTTTGTGCTGTTCTTTATCAATATCAAGACAAGGAAGGTTTGCGTTGCCGGCACCAGTCGGCATCCCAACCGGGAATGGGTAAACAAAAAGGTCAAAAGCACGCTTCCCCTTCTGCGCAGTCATGAAAACGGGAAAAAACTATTAATCCGTGATCGGGACACGAAATTCTCAAAAGAGTTCGATGAGTTATTCAATAATAACGGCTTTTCCGTGCAAAAGACCGCCTTTATGTCGCCCAATATGAACGCTTACGCTGAAAGCTGGGTTGGAACGATTAAACGGGAGTGCCTAAATCATTTTATTGTTTTCGGAGAACGCCACCTGAGACATCTCATAAAGGAATATGTAGAACATTACAATGCAACGAGACCGCACTCTTCTATGGACAACGTGCCGCTTGAAGATACACCGAGCAAGAAAACTGGAAATATTCGCTGCCAGTCCAAACTGGGAGGACTAATTAAGCATTACTATCGAGAATAAAATAACAACTTTTAAATAATGAAACTTTCCTGAGGGAGGAGCATGTCTAAAATATCTGTTTTATTGTAATTATTTATAATGACTTGAGGTGAGGCGAAACAAACAGCGACTTAATAAATAAAATACTGTCGGAAAAAATATTTTTATGAGCTTTTCGGATGTCGCATATAATTATTGCACCGGGCGCTTTGTCCTTCGTCGCAATCCTCTTCAATCCTTTTTTGCTCCTTGATTTCGACGAGGGACTATGGCGATTGATCGATTTCGGAACCTCCATTTTGCTGATCGTATATCTTTTTAGATGTCAAAAAAACTTTATACTAAAGATCGGAAATGTGCGGACGGCGACAATTAAAACAATGAAGAATTTGACAACGTTTTTATTAAAGCCAAAAAAGCTGAGCTTCTGGATTCAGGTGGTTGGATTTTCAATTGTGTGGATAATGATCGCGATCGGGCTGTGGTTAGCCCGCAAATAAAAAATGGTAAACGAGGCTGCGGTGATAAATAGATCCTAAAATAATTGAGGGGCGCAGGAGGATAAAATGGCTAATGAAAAGATGCCTATAACAAAGTGGATCGATTCAAAAATGGAATTTCTGGGACTATCAAACAAAAACTCATTCCTTGATCCGAAGTATCCAGTGATTGCCACTACGGTGCTCATTGTGATCAGTTTCATTTTGACTCAGGATGATTTTTCGGTCTACAAGGTTTTCTTTGGAAATCCTAAAAGTATCCAACCGTTCCTCCATTTCGTACGAATAGTATGTTGTGGATCATTTGGATATCTTGCATACCTGGCGTATACGAACAAAAAACAAGCTCTGTTTTGGCTCTGTATATTTCTATCGATTTTGTTCAACCCGTTTTTCAAAATAGTGTTTGATGTAACATCTTTCACTGGTATAAGAGGTATAAGACATTCCCCTAGGACAACACTGTAGATGCTGCCGAAAAAGTTAAAAGCGGAAACACCCCGACATCCAGAGCGTAAACCAGTTGAAAGCAGAGTTTTTGTGCAAGATCATTGACTAAAATGAGGAAATTTTTATGAATGAAATACTTTCTTGAAAATAATTGAAAAAATATATTCCACAGCGCAAACTAATTCCTAACAAAAAGGGCGTCTCGGCCACCCTAAGCTTCACGTCCTTGCAGAATTTGAAGAGCGGGGTTAAGAATCTCTCACAGAGCATGACCGAACTCTGTTTGAGTGGTATAGGCTGGTGAAAAAATGAATTCGTTGTTACCCATTTATAAAAGTGTCTTTTTTTTCTTTGCGTCACTTTTATATGCTTCACCAATCGTCTTGGGTTGGGCATATTGGAAGCGCAGAGATTTGGACATGACGCCATTGTTCAATAAGAAATTCCTCAATTTAGGATTCTTCGGTTTTTGGAGCTTTATAGCTATTTTTTTGTTTATCAAAGGTGGTTATAATCAATTTCTTTTTTTCATCCCTGAGAACAGTGGAGTACACGGAATTTTAGCATTTTTTTCCACTATCTTCGTAACATCTTCCTTTATAGAGTTAAATAATAAAAGAACGCGACGATCCGCCGTTGAAATAACAAGCCGAAATAGAACAGCACTTATTGAATTCAAGAATCAATATTTCTTTACGACTTTTAAATGCGCATTACTGAAACACAATGTGAAATGTGAGCGATGTGAACTCTGCGGAACGATAGAAATGGAAGGGAAAAAACTGATTCAAATTCTTCATGAATCATCTGAATTTGACAGAGCATACACAAGTCATGCTTTGGATGATTGTGCAACAACACTAAAGAAGGAGCTTATTGAATTCCCTCCATACAATTATCGGAATTCACCCCTTGAACAATTTGAACAGCTAGAAGAATGGACGGATAAGAACCAACACCGAATTCTTGATGACGATTATCATTATGCAGAAGGCGCGTGTAGCAAATATGATGAGGTTTTGCTTTTTCATAACTCATCTTGTGATTGCTTTGGCGAGAAGAAGAAGCCCGCCAAATTTAAGGACATGAAACCGCCAGAAACCTCAGAAAAGACAAAGACTCAATCCGCCTACAACCTATCGAAATCAATGAGGAAATCGGCCCCGCCTTTGAAGACGAGCGAACCGGCAAAAGAGGAACTTGAGAATGAGCAATCGAATGCACTGCAGCCAGACCCTAATCAATGTCGCGAGAAGGAAAAAGAGAAAATGCTCAACAAAACAAAAAAGATGACCGACGAGCAGATGCAGAAGTTGAGGCAGTCAGTAAGAAACTTAGTGAGAGCGAGGATGGGGTTAGCACAAGCAAGGAAGCGTCTGATCGAGACGATGCTGAAGGACGAACCGGAATCGGAGGAGAAGAACAACAGAAGAGCGATTCTGGAGAAGCGCTTACAGGCGGATTACAACAAGAGAAAATCGGGACTAGAGCAAGACAAGCTAACGAGGAAGCCGAGCGAACCTGAGCTTAAAAATGAGAAGTCAGAAACATCGCAGACAGACTCGATCAGGGAAAAGCCGGAGCAGAGGAATGGCTGAAGTTTGACGCAGCAAACAAGCATCGTTTTTTCATCGCGGACGATTACGGCGATGGCACCTGCATTAAATACAACAAGGTTGTTCTTTTCTGCGATTCAGCCTGCGATTGCTTCGGTAAAAACAAGATCAAGAATACGATTTAAATTCAACCGCGTGAAATCGTAAAGTTTTAAGAATCCTGCCTGACAGCATTAAATACATCCGTCCAGTTATTAGGCGCTGACACCAAGACATCCCCTGCTCGTAAACAGATTATGCTGGCGGTATATGCTGAATGGAAAAAATCATAATCCCGCACTGCTCGAAACCTCACATAAATACTCGCGAATTTAAACCATAGGGATTTGAGAAAGGATTTGGAACCAAACTGATAGACTTCGATTCCGACCTTCTTCTGTCGAATTAAGCTGAGGAGATCGCTAAATAATTGCTCGTCGCTTTTAGGATTCATGGGCCGAGAATAACCAAAAAATATATTACACTAAGTGTTATGCGGTTAAATATCAATTTCAGTTTGCCATTCCCCCGTTTGTTGGGGAAGACGATGCAATTGCCCATCATTGACCATCGAAAATGCTAACATTCTGTGCTAACAGTTTTTTCCGAGTAAATTGAGATCAAAATTGGTTTCTAATTGATTATTCGACCAGCTTATAATTTTTTTGAACGTCGTTCCAATTAGCAGCTTAATCTTGTATTCAGCAAAAGAATAATTAAAATATCTAGCCGCTCTCGCTTCCCTATGTAAAAGATTATATTCGGCAGCAATCTCAGGAAAATTTTCGTCCACTAAAATCTTCCGAGCTACATGTGGCGAGAAGTTAGCTGAGGAAAAGTTGATTGGTTGCTCAATGCCTTGCTTTCCCGCCGCTGCTGGCAATTCATCGGAGTGATGTATTTGTATTTTCTTTCCGCAATAAAGCAATTCTACCGATTTGTTAATGCCGGCTTCAATAACATGAACTGCGGTATAAAAGCTAACCGTTATTGCCCAGTCATTATATGAATAATTTGTAACAAAAGAAGCTAAGAAGTGGAGATTATGATTTGCTTGTTGAAGATGCTGATTGCTTGATGGCATGTACCACGTTCTCAACATTGAGAGAAAAGGGATAATCATTCTTCACGGCAGAATAATCTATTGATTGTTCATTTTCTTTTACATTTACAAAAGAAGTTTCTGCGAGCAAATTTTCCTCTTGCAGAAATAGGCGTTCTGCTTCATCTAATAACTTAGAAAATTTGACTTCATTTTCAAAGCTAGTAGTAATTACAAAAAAAGCATTAATAGAACCCGAGTCAAAACATACTTTAGCGCGCACTTGCTTCACTTCAATATTTGACTCTTCAGCAGCAAATTTAATTATTCCACCAATACCTAAGAGTGCTTCGATATATTTTTCTAATCTAGACTGAATATCTTTCGCGATTTTTTCAATGGCTTCTTTAGCACCCTGTTGACGTCCTTTTTCTAAAGCTCCTCTCAATAAATCTTCGTAGGTCTGAGGTCCTTCAAAAAAGGATTCGACACTTTTGCTGTGGGGCAAAAGATCAGTAAAAGAAAAATGGTCTTTTTGAAGAAGTGTTTTTAATCTATTGGTGGACATATTGTGTTCTCAACAAATTAATTTGTGTTTTACCAATCACTAACAATGATAACTTTTTCAACAAATCATCGCATCCATCAAAAGTGCTAACATTTTGAGCTAACAGGCTTTCGCGAGTGATACGTTTTCATTAGTTAAATCTAGAGAAATATTTATCAGAGCTTTGATTTGATCTAAATCAAGATTTGATCGGCCCGGTATGAGCTTGGAAAAACCGTGCATAATAAAACCTACACATTGTTGTGTTCTCGGATCAATTCTCTTAACTATACCGGGGACTCTCACGCTGTCAACATTAACTAACAAGCCTAAGTCATAACCACTTCTAACAGCACACATAATGTCTGTTTCTTTATCCCAATCTACATTTAATTCTTCATCGTGGCTCATAACTTACAACCCCTCTTTTTACAGGATACGCAGAAGCAATAATAACTTGCTCATTTAATATATGAAACGCAATTCTTAAACAATCATGGTACGGCTTAAAATCAGGGCATACATAATCATAAAACCAAGAGTCACCCGTATCATCGGTGAACTTGAAAAAATTTCGTGTTGTATTTATATTCTCAATTATTTTTTTTAATAAATCTTGCTTATATTTCAGTTGAGGGTGACCGGTCTTATTATGCAATATATGCCCGTACCATGTGTCTTTCGACAAGATTACATCTTTGTTTAAAGCTGGACATTTGACACAAAACTCAATTTGAGCGGTTCGGGGGGACTCCATATGTGAAATAATAGTTTAAAAAATCCCCACTGTCAATAAGAGCCTGTATTATTATCGTCCGTATAAAGAGAAACATCACCTTAAAATTGCAGCATCAATGAAGGCCCCTTCCTTGAGCGGAACGGTATTGCCGGTTAGCTTTTCTTTCGCAATGTTATTAAAGGAGGGCAGAATTATGCTAGAACAAGTGGTCTTGGAAACACCGATAATTTTTCTATGTCCTCATCATATACAGGTGCGAAATGGGCGTAGATTTGGGTAACTGCGAGGCTTGAATGGCAAAGCCATTTGCTGACATGGTTAACTTACGACGAATGTGAAAAAATTGAAAAAAAATTTGTAAAATCCAAACTCTCGCTTTAACCTGTTAAAAAAAACTGAACAGTTGAGTGAACAGTTAAAAATTTTTAAAATATCCGTGAACGCATTATGAATCTACGATCGTAGCGTGCGCGGGGGTACGGGTGGGGGGTGTCTGAAATTTTGAGTTAAAAATTCTTCTGACCGCTAACGGAATCGCTAACGGATTACTTCGGGCTGGTCAACTTACGGCGAATATTAGGGGTAAAAAACACGGGAGCGACGGGACTTGAACCCGCAACCCTCAGATCGACAATCTGATGCTCTAACCAATTGAGCTACGCCCCCAGAAATCACTGAATTGGGTGATAATTCTATGGAATGAACCACCCTTAGACAAGCATTTTTAAAAAAATCTTCGCCCTAAAGCCGTATCCGGAATCACACAAATAATTCTTTTATTTGCTGGACCATATCGCTGGCATTAAAGGGCTTTCTGAAAAATGCCCGTGCCCCTTCGATTCTGAATTCTTCCTCGGGTATCGCTTTCGTCCCCGTCATGATGAAAATCGGAACTTTACGGTTCGTGATCTGATTGATCCGTTTTAATGTCGTAAAACCGTCCATTTTGGGCATCATGACGTCCATCACTATGCAATCCGGCTGATGTTTCGATACAACCTCAATCGCTGCTTCTCCGTCACTGACACGTTCGACTTCAAATTTCTCGGCCTCAAATCTGATCCGCAATGTGTCCGACATATCATCATCGTCATCGACAATTAAAATATTTTTCTTTTTCTCCACCGTTTCGACGGCAGCGGGAACCTGCAGCACCGAACTGGTATTTTTGTCTTCCCCGGTCGCCTTAATATTCCACTCAATCCGGGCAAGTAATTCCTCCGCGTCAAAGGGCTTAATTAAATAATCACAAATACCTTCAATCATCAAAAGTTCCTTCAACCGCTCACGCCCGGTCACCACAACAATAGGGATCCCCGCATACGCTTCGCGTCTTTTCATTTCACGAATCATCTCATAGCCATCCATAACCGGCATTGCAATATCAACGACAACCAAATCCGGTTTCTGCTTTTCAATATTGTCGAGTCCTTCCTTGCCATTGTTTGCGGTAATCACTACAAAACCTTTAGAAGTTAATCGTCTGACTAAGGTCTCCACCAAGTCTTTGTCATCGTCAACTACAAGGATTTTATTCTTCATTGCGGACTCCTGTTTAAAAAAATATTTTCCGAAAATGGGCGATTCAGGACTCGAACCTGCCCTGACTTTCATTAAAAGCATTCAACTGTTTTTCAATTAGGTAGTCAGGACTATACTTGAGCTTCATTTAAAATTCTACGTTTATATTAAATAGGATGCTCAAGTATGAGACCCCCTGCGTGTAAAGCAGATGCTCTAACCTCCGCCACACTACGTGGCGGATCCGCCATGTTCTTTGGCGGAAACTGAATTTTCTGCAGTAAACGCTAATCGCAACTTTTCAATATTTGCCCTTGCGCCATTCTGAAACGAAATTTAATTTTCAATGAAAGCGCCAGGGCTATACTGATTTCCGATAAATATACACCCGCATGTATTAATGATAATCAATCATGGGCGATTCAGGACTCGAACCTGAGACCCCCTGCGTGTAAAGCAGATGCTCTAACCAACTGAGCTAATCGCCCATCAAATTAATCTGGTCGACCATATGCTTGAGCCGCCCATAATTTCTTCGGTCAAAATAAAGAACAAGTCTCGGAAGCGCCCCGGTCTCGGAATCGTTTGCTTCCACAGCCAGCGGCCCTGATGGCTCTATTTTACCTTTTTTCAAAATATCTTTAAACTCTTTATTTAATTTCGCAATATTCTTTTTCGTCAGTGGATGCCGCAACCGGATGACTAATTGATCGCCCACAAAACGCATCGAATGATAACTTCTATAAAACTGCAAAATAATATCCCGGGCTTCTTCCGCACTCTTTGCGATTTGAAATAAGTGAAAATCTTCGGGGGAAATCAACCCGAACTTGAGTAACGATTCCCGGACAAATCTGAGCCACGAACTCCAATATTTCGTTTTGGAGTCGTCCAACAAAACAATGGGCTTGAGCGGCGTCTTGCCGGTCTGAATGAGCGTCAAAGCTTCAAAACTTTCATCCAACGTTCCGAACCCGCCCGGAAACAAACAAATCGCGTCGGATTCCTTCACAAAAATTAATTTCCTAGCAAAAAAATACTTAAAATTAATCAGTTTCTTATCCCCTTCAATGACGGGATTGACGGACTGTTCCATCGGAAGCCTGATATTCGCTCCAAAGCTAAGGGCTCGTCCCGCACCTTCGTTTCCTGCATGCATAATCCCTGTCGAGGCTCCAGTAATGACCATCCAGCCGGTCTCGGCCATCACCTGCGCAAATTTTTTTGCCAGCTTAAAAACGGAATCATCCGGCAAAATCCTGGCCGAACCAAAAATAGTTACCTTCTGAATGTGCCGGTACGGCCTAAATACACGGAATGCAAACCGGAGTTCCTTCAGTGTCGTATTCAGGATTTTAAGATCGCCACGGTCAACATCCTCTTCATTAAGCTTCAGGACTGTCGCAATCATCTGTTCAGCAAGATCTACATTTTCATTTACTTTTCCCGCACGAACAAGCGCTTGAACTTTTTTGACCAATTTGGGGTCCTTCAAAATTCCGGCGAGTTTTATATCCGAAGGGCTTTTTTCTTTCATTGACCAACCAGCTCCCATCCACCATAAAAAAAAGGACGCAGATTCAGCCGTCCCCGTTCAACAGTCAATATGGATTAACTTTCAACTTCTACTCTGTTTCTGTTTTAATTTATATGATTATAATTTCTGGAGCTGTTCTGCGTCGCCATACCTTATTGGTTTGGCTATTCAGGAACTACTCCATTCCTTCGTAGCTCCGAAGGAGCGAAGAAGAATGGAGCTGGTGGGAATTGCACCCACGTCCAGTAAGACACACACAAGCGATTCTCCATGCTCAGACTATATTTTAATTTAACCTTTAAAGCTTCTACAGACAAAATCTTTAAAGGCGAGCTTTCTAAATCTCACTCCGTTATCGAAAGCAACAACATAACGAAGCCAGCCCTGAGAATGTCGTTTCCTAAGCCCCCAAGGCGTGGACCCGGGAAACGTCGCTGAACCTAATTAGGCAGCGAGAGGTAGAGCCGCAGGCCCGAAGGACCTGTTGCTCCAGCTGATTTTTTCAGCATTTATGTTTTGTAGCGTGTTTAACGAGGCCTCGCCACCACCTCGGCATGCTCCGGCTTGCATGATCGTCCTCTGTCGATCCTATTCAGCCCCATGATTACATATTAAAGAGCGCAAAAACTGCTATTAATGAAAATCGTGGGACAGCACTGACTTCCAATTCAATAACCCCATTTGTATTATCAATGAGAGTCTGTGCAGCCCCTGAATATCAAAAAACAACTTAGCGCTCAGCGTAGAGCGTTGAGGGTTTAGTTAACCCGGAATACTTTTCCTCCACGCTAAACGCTATCCGCTGAACGCTGTAAATAATACACTACTTTGTCCGATTCTTCAATGACTGCCGCATTTCGCGGTCATGGACTTTTTTCTTAAGCGTTTCCCGCTTATCGTGAAGTTTTTTCCCTTTGCCGATGCCGATCGATAATTTCACAAGCCCGCGCTTAAAATATAATGACAGCGGGATGCACGTACATCCCTTCTCATTAATCTTCCCCATTAACCTCAAAAGCTCATTTTTATGGAGAAGAAGCTTCCGGGTTTGAGTCGGGTCGTATGGCACTGTGTTTTCGGAATGAGAATATGGCCCAATATGCATTCCGACAACAAATGCCTCTCCGTTCGTAAAACGGACATAGCCGTCCTTAATACTGACATTGCCTTCCCGTATGGATTTGACTTCGTTGCCCGTCAAAACAACGCCGGCTTCCGCAGTATCGGATATAAAATAATTGAATCGCGCCTGGCGATTGGTTGCTATGGTTGTTTCTGACATGTGTGAATTATACAATAAGATGTCTTCGCGGGGAATATTTAAGCGAGAATCATCTTGACGGATGATTCCATAAGAATATACTTTCATGGGGTCAGACGGCTTAAATGATTCAATGGCTGCAGTCTGACCCCAATTTTTATGAAAACTTGTGATGGGCGGATGGCGAAATTGGCAGCACTGATTCTCAAAAGATACGTTCTGGTTTATTAAATAGGAAATCAGTGCAGCCCTTGAGCTTCCTTAATAATGTAACTTGGTGCTCTTTTAATTGTAGCTCAAGGGCAGACGCGCACGAAAATAATACGGGCGGATGGCGAAATTGGCAGACGCGCACGATTCAGAGTCGTGTGGGGCAACTCGTGGGGGTTCAACTCCCCCTCCGCCCAATTTTATAGCGTGTAGCTAAAAATTGGTAAATTCATCACGCAATTGAGGCATTCGCGGATTGGGACCGAAAACCATCACATCAAAATAACGGCCGAATGACCGTTTCCCCTTTGGCGAGGAACTGACGTAGAGCGGATACGTCACCGGCGATACCGCAAGAAATCCGACGGCAAGCAACGACCGCACGATCCCGTAACCAAAATTATTTGGGATCACGTATTTCTCTCGCATGCTTGAAGATAATTTCTCTTTTCGTGTTTGGAATATATTCCACGCCTGCTTTACATCTTCCGGATACTCACCGCGTTCATTAATCACATATTCCGGAATCACTACGTTATTTTCTGCAACCCCGTAGAAATCCCGAACTTCTCCATTCGCATCCACCCCTTTTGAAAGATGAACCACCCGGTAGGAAGCACAGCCGGAATTAAATATAAACAGGAGACAAACCGGTAAGACGGCGAAGCGGCAAATCTTCATTTTTTTAAGCGGGCGATTTCCGCTTCTATTGATTCAAGAACATCTGCGTTTTTTATTTCGTCATCCACGCTAAAAACAACAAACACTTTGCCTCCATATTTAGCCTCAAAATCGCGGAAACTCGCTTTCATCCTCTCAGTCGCTGAATAATTACCAAAATTCGCTTTTGCAGTTATCGGCTTGATTTGAATGCCAAATGCTTTGACACCGACATGTCCCAAATAGTCTATATCTCCCGCATGATCAAGTGCGGGATCAGACTCCTCAAACTTAACCCCTGGAAACTTTTTAGCAATATTATCTGTAATAACCGATTTCTCGCGGATAAACCCATCATACGTCCGTTGGATCGTTAGATTAGAAATATAGTCAATGACCTTCCCCAATTCAGTGGACGTTTTGTTAAGAAGAAATAGTAGTCGTATTTTCTCTTTCTTTTTTCGCTTCCTTTTTTCTTTCTCTTTGTGAATTG
>MHFR01000060.1:13807-110459 GCA_001804285.1 Candidatus Danuiimicrobium aquiferis | reverse complement strand
AACGATAGGAAAATGAAACGATATGGCTGGAAAATATTTGATCGTTGTTCTCAAAAACTTTTTTCAGTGAACCCTAATTAATCAACTGACAAACAATTCCGTTCGAGATGAAATTCCTGCGTTGAATAGTAACGGCCAAGTTGTTTGGCACGAAAATTCAGAAAACGGCGATTTCGAAATCTTTTATTACGACGGCAATGCCGTGCAACGAATTACCAACAATGATTATGAAGATCGGCTACCGGTTATTAGCGACAACGGCATTATCGCTTGGCGTGGCGGGCCTTCCGACGAGCTAATAGATATTTTTATTTACAACGGTTCCGAAATTTTAAACCTGTCCAATAATTCTTATTTCGATGAAGAACCGTTAATCAACAAACAAGGTGATATTGTCTGGCGTGGTTTCGATGGCCAATATTATCAAGTTTATTATGCTCAACGCAAAATCATCCCCGAACCTTCAACTTTTTTTCTTCTCGGAACTAGCCTCTTAGGATTGGCGTTTAAAAAGAGAGCTTAGGGGACAGGTCATTCGGTACGAAGCGCTGGAGGGCGATTCGTGAATCGCCCCTACTTTCCGGAAATCTACTGAGAATATATTTATCTATCCTGAATAAATTTCCCCGTCTTTTTCTGCAGCGGATCCTTGCCAGTGGCAAACCATTGGTCTATGCTTGCGGTATGAAAAGTTTAATTCCGCAACAAGCAATTGAACGCAAAATATTCCTAATTCGTGGGTATAAAGTAATCATCGACAGAGATATAGCAGAACTCTATGGAGTAACGGTCAAAGCGCTGAATCAGGCTGTGAAACGAAATAAAAAACGATTTCCTGGAGATTTCATATTTCAGTTAACAGCAAAGGAAAAAAATGAGGTGGTCACAAATTGTGACCACCTTGTGACATTGAAATTTTCACATGTTTTACCCTATGCATTCACCGAACACGGCGCCTTGATGGCTGCGACCGTTTTGAACTCCCCACGGGCCGTTGAGATGAGTATGTATGTTGTTCGTGCGTTTATCCGGATGCGGGAAGCATTTGTCAATAACCAGATTCTTCATAAACGTCTGGCCGAAATCGAAACAGTCCTTTTAAGTCACGGTACCTGCCTCCGTGATCTTTATAAAAAAATCCGGCCGCTTTTAGTTCCACCGCTCGACCCCCCGAAGAGGAGGATTGGGTTCCATCCGTGATTTCCAGAGCCGGGTGTTCAAGCATGGCTTGGAACACAAACTTTAAACTCGAAGCTCTCAGCTCCTCGCCCCATTTTTTGCAGAAATCCGGAACATTTCCAAAAGTGCCAGGTTCAATGCAAACCTGGCACTTTTGGAAATGTTCCAATTCCCTCGCAATGCAAACCTGGTACTCCCGGGAATGTTCCAATTCCCTCGTAAAGCGGCCCTGCCAAAGAGCTCGGGATAGAGGCCGTCATTTGATTTGATTCTTCCAATGGCCTATGCTACATTAACACCTTATGATTAGCGAACGGGTACAGGCAGTACAGGATCGAATCAAGCAGGCGTGTGAACGATCCGGCCGCGAGGAAAAGGACGTTCAGGTAGTGCTGGTCTCTAAGCTGATTTCTCCCGAAAAAATCATGCAGGCATATCAGGCCGGTATTCGTGATTTCGGCGAGAACCGGGTTCAGGAATGGCAGGGGAAAAAAGATAACCTGCCGGCGGATATCAGATGGCATTTAATCGGCCATTTGCAGACGAATAAAGCAAAATATATAGTGGGACAAGTGGCTTTAATTCATTCTTTGGACCGTTTGGCACTGGCCGAAGAAATTGAAAAATTAGCTGCCCGTCGCAACCTTACAGTTGATTGCCTGATTCAGGTCAATGTTTCGCGGGAGGAAACGAAATCCGGAGTTGAGATTTCGGAAGTTGATGCGCTTGTTGAATTTGTAGAAAAACAATGTCCTCATATCCGAATTAAAGGATTAATGACGGTCGGGCCGAATACGAGAGAGATTGAACGGATTCGGGAATGTTTCCGTATGTTGTGTTTATTGAGAGACCGATTGAAAATGTGTTTTTCCGCAGTGGATTGGCATTATTTATCAATGGGAATGAGCGCTGATTATGAAATTGCCGTGGAAGAAGGCGCAAATTTATTGCGTATAGGAACAGCGGTGTTTGGAGAGAGGGGATAAAATAAGTTAAAAGTCAAATGAGCGCTCAACTTATGGAACGTAAGTTGAATGCGCGAATTTGATCCCCGCATGCTTTTAGCGGGGATCTATGGTTTATGGATTCCCGCCTAAGGCTTGCGGGAATGACAAAAAATAAAAAGAGTTTTTGAATATGGCAAAAAAAATCAATCAGACAATCGGTTTTGTCGGCTGTGGCAATATGGGGAGTGCGATTATCAAGGCACTTCTTGCGAAAAAAGTGGTGAAGCCGCGGCAAGTTTTCATTTTTGATGCCAATTCAAAAAAACTGCGGGAAGTTGCCAAAACTTATGGTGTCCGGAAAGCCGGAAACAATAAAGAAGTAGTCAGGGAATCGAAAATTATTATTCTTGCTTTCAAACCTCAGGATTTGCCGAGTATTGGAGCTGAAATTGCGAAAGAGTTTAAACGCGGACAAATACTGATTAGTTTGCTTGCCGGCACACCAGTCCGGAAGTTGAAACGCTTGTTTTCGAGTCATGTTTCAATCGTTCGTACCATGCCGAATTTGGGGGCAAAAGTTTCGGAAGGGATGACGGCGATTACCGGAAACGAAAAAAAAGCATTAAACTTAGCGGAATTGATCTTCTCAAGTTGCGGCGCGGTCGTCCGGCTACCGGAAAAATATTTTGATTTAATCACAGCTGTTAGCGGAAGCGGGCCGGCGTATTTCTTTTTATTAATGGAATTGCTTCAGAAAATCGGTGAAAAGGCCGGGCTTTCGACTGGAATATCAAGATTGCTTGCCGTGCAGACGGCGGTTGGCGCAGGCGTGCTTGCGCAAAGATCGGGCTTAGAACCGCGAGCTTTGCGCGAAGCGGTGACCTCGAAAAAAGGGACGACGGACGCTGCTTTAAAGTATCTTTTTCGAAAAAGATTTACTAAAATATTCACCGAAGCGGTGAATCGGGCACGTTTGCGCGCCCATGAACTGAGTCGGGGTTGACTCAAAACCATTGTCATACCCGCATGCCTTCCCTCGGTAAGGCGAGGGCCGGCCCTGTATTTCCAGGGAGGCGGGTATCTATCAACGTGGATTCCCGCCCTTAACAACCTATGGATATTTCATAGGAAGTTAAGGACGGTACCGATTACCAATTTAATAGTAATTATATTTTAGATGTGTGTCAGTGCCGCCAGAAACTTGCGGGAATGACAGGAAAAGCAGTTAGCTTAAGTACAATAGACTTACTTAGGAGGGATTTATGTTTGTGTTTGGTTATTTGTTTTCGTCACTGGCGCTGATGTTTTCGATGATTTTTAAAATTCTGTATATTTTATTGGTTGCAAGGATTGTCCTTTCTTGGTTTCAAGTCAGTGCATATTCGGAATTCGTGAGTACGATTTACAGGATTACCGATGTTATTTTGCTTCCATTTCGGAAAATTCCGCTTCAAATTGGCATGATTGACTTTACGCCGATTTTGGCATTCATGGCGATTTCGATTGTTGGAGATCATTTTATGGTTGGAATATTGCGTAAACTGGCATATCAATTCGGCGTTGCCGGATAAAAGAGGTGATTTATGATTAATTTGAATCCGTTTTGCCCGTCGCTTCACCGCCGTATTTCGCGGGCGGCCCGGGTGATCTGGAAGAAAGCAGCCTGCTGCCCTGAAGTGGCTATTGTATTGGGGACAGGACTTGGAAATTTGGCGAAAGAAATTAAAAAAGATGCTGTCATCCCATATGATGTAATTCCATATTTTCCGAAAGCGACGACAATCGGACATGCCGGAAGGCTTGTTTTTGGAACGATTGGAGTAAAGAAAGTGGTGATTATGGACGGCCGCTTCCATTGTTATGAAGGATATTCAATGGAACAGGTGACGTTTCCGATTCGCGTGCTCCGAAAATTAGGCGCGAAAATTCTCATTGTTTCAAATGCCGCCGGTGGACTGAATCTGGATTATCAAAAAGGGGATTTGGTGTTGATCGTAGATCATATTAATTTCATGGGAGATAATCCTTTGATCGGCACGAATGATGACCGTTTAGGGATCCGGTTTCCGGATATGAGCGAACCGTACTCGCGCGAATTGCTGAAACTTGCAGAAAAAGCGGCCGAGAAAAATAAAATTCCGGTACGCCGCGGAGTTTATCTCGGAGTGACAGGGCCTTGTCTTGAAACCAAAGCGGAATACCGTTTCATGCGGAATTTAGGCGCAGATCTTGTCGGAATGTCGACGGTTCCGGAAGCGATTGTTGGGGTGCACGCAGGTTTTCAGACCTTGGGAATCAGTATTGTCACGGATGTTTGCGATCCCGAACATTTGGAGCCTGTTCAAATTGAACAAATTATCAGGACGGCAAATCAAGCCGGCCCGAAGTTGGATTCCTTAATCGATTCATTTATTCATGAGTTGCCGCACCATGCCCACTGAGAAACCATACGCAACAACCGTTCACCTTCCCCAAACTCCGTTTCCGATGAAGGCGGATCTTGCCTGCCGCGAACCGGAAATTTTGAAAAAATGGGAATCGGAAAAGTTATATGAAGGAATTCGTTCCAAATCGAAAGGGAAACCGAAGTATATTTTGCATGACGGCCCGCCGTATGCCAACGGACGCATTCATATCGGACACGCGCTCAATAAAATCTTGAAGGATATGATCGTGAAATATTACACGATGCGGGGTTTCGACGCGCTTTATGTTCCCGGGTGGGATTGTCATGGTCTTCCCATTGAACATCAATGCTTGAAAGACATGGGGAAGCGTAAGGATGAGGTTGAACGCGTTGCGTTCAGAAAAGAAGCCAGGAAATATGCCGAGAAATATGTCGCAATTCAGCGCGAAGAATTCAAACGGCTCGGGATATTCGGCGAGTGGGAAAATCCCTATTTAACGATGCATTTCGGTTATCAGGCGTCGATCGCGGAATCATTTCTCACGCTTTACGAGAAAGGTTTTATCGAGCAGCGGCTGAAACCGGTTCCGTGGTGTTTTGACTGCGAAACTGCGCTTGCCGATGCGGAATTGGAATATGAAGACCGGAGCGATGAGGCAGTTTATGTGAAGTTTCTTGTTGAACCAACAAGTTATAAGGCCCTTCGTGAGATGAACAAGTTACTTCCAGAGTTGGGTAATAGAAACATTTATTTACTCATTTGGACCACTACGCCGTGGACATTACCAGCGAATGTGGGCGTAGCTGTACATCCGGAAATGTCTTATGCTTTTTTCAGTTTGAGTGGCGGCGAAGCAATTTTAGCGGCGCAAGATTACGCGTTAGCACAAGATCCTTCTATTGCGAATTTGCGCCAAACTATTAAAGGGAAAGATTTGGTAGGTTTAGAGTATGTGTTGCCGTTTCAAAAAGATGTTATTACGAACGACATGAATGTGTCATCCCCGCATGTAGTTAGCGGGGATCCACGAACCATAGATTCCCGCTTTCGCGGGAATGACACGAAGGAGAAAGCTTCTCCACTTGAGGCAAGCTGTGGAGGAAAAGGTCGTGTCATTAGTGCTGAATATGTTTCTGATGCAGAAGGTACGGGCATAGTTCATATTGCTCCGGGTCATGGAGAAGAAGATTATCAATTTGGGCACATACAAAATCAGTTGCCGGTTGTTTCTCCGGTAGATGGGCGCGGCAGATTTACGCAAGATTTTATTGAGTGTGCAGGTGTCCACGTATTCAAAGCCAACAAACAAATCGTTGAACTTTTACAGAGAAAAGGCGTTCTTTTTGGCTATAATCCTGTTCACGTTCATTCCTATCCGCATTGCTGGCGGTGTAAGAAACCGATTATTTTCCGGGCGACGCCGCAATGGTTTTTGAAAATTGATCACCATAATTTACGAGAGAGAATGATCACGGCGATTTCCGGAAAGAATTTCTCCCCCCATCCGGACCTTCCCCCGCAAGGGGGGAAGGAAGGGGCTAAAATCAAGTTTACGCCGGATTGGGGAAAAAACCGGATTGGCGCGATGGTGGAAACCCGTCCCGATTGGTGCTTGTCGCGGCAACGGTATTGGGGTGTTCCAATTCCGATTATCGGTTGCAAAAACTGCGCTGGGACGTATTTTGTCAAAGAATCGAAAGAAAAAATCGTTCAAACGTTTGAAAAAGAAAGCGCTGACGCGTGGTTTTCACGGCCGGCCGCAGATTTTCTGCCCGATGGTTTTCAGTGCCCAAAATGTAAAGGCAAGGAATTTAAAAGAGAAGATGATATTATCGATGTCTGGTTTGATTCCGGTGTCAGCCATCAAGCGGTTTTGAAAAGAGACAAGCGGTTGCAGAAAGATACGCATAAACCGTATCAAGCCAATTTATATCTTGAAGGTTCCGATCAACATCGCGGCTGGTTTCAGAGTTCTTTGACGACGGCCATCGCGATAGACGGTGATTCACCGTTTGAAGGAGTTTTGACGCACGGATTTGTCGTAGACGGAGAAGGGAAAAAAATGTCCAAGTCTGCCGGCAATGTCGTAGCACCGCAGGATGTGATGAAGGAATTTGGCGCAGATATTTTGCGGCTTTGGGTGGCGTCCTGCGATTATCAATTTGACGTCCGGCTTTCGAAAGAAATTTTAAAGCAACTCGCGAATGCGTACCGGAAAATCCGGAACACGTTCCGCTATATGCTTGGGAATTTATTTGATTTTGACCCCAAGAAAGACGGGCTTGCTTTTGAAAAACTCCATCTGCTTGATCAATGGGCAGTTCATAAATCAAAGGTGGCAGCTTTTTATGTAGATGAGGATTACAAGAAATTTGATTTTCACTCTGTGTTCCAAACTTGTTACGATTTTTGTTCAATTGATTTAAGTTCTTACTATTTTGATATTTTAAAAGATACGCTCTATACAGCCAAAAAGGAATCTTGGCTGCGCCGGTCCGCTCAAACAGCATTGTTTGAAATCTTGTCACGTTTAACGCGTATTTTGGCCCCGATTATGCCGTTCACCATGGATGAGGTTTGGAAATCGTATCCGATCGGCAGTGAGGCGTCTGTTCATGAAGCGGAAATGGAAATTTCAGAACAATTACCGGAATTAGCACCAGCTTATTCAACATGGAATGTTATTCGCAGGGTTCGTGATGCATTAATGGTTTCGATTGAAAGGAAACGGGCAGAAGGTCTGATTGGCTCCAGTCTTGATGTCAAATTGTATTTAAGAACGGAGGATGCTGGATTGAGCCGGATTTTGCAGGAAAATTGGAAAGAAATGGACCGCATTTTTATTGTTTCGCAATTGTATGAGATGAAAGAAGCCGGCGGAGAGGAAGTTCTGGTTGACGTTCACGGCGGGCCTCAAGTGAAACTATTTGTGAAGGTCGAGAAAGCGGATGGAATGAAATGTGAACGCTGTTGGCATTATTCCACCCATGTCGGTGAAAGTGCGGATCATCCGGTGTTGTGCGAGCGTTGCGCGCAAGTGGTTTAATTTTTTGATATTTGCTTAAATAAGTTTGCGGGAATTCCGATAATTAAGATACAATCTCAGTATCAACAAATCGGCGGCCTGATGCCATGACAAAACTTCATCTTAAAAAACGAAAAAGATTTTTTAAGCAGATCGTTTTAATCTCAATTTTAGTTCCTCTCGTTTTATTGGCTTTTTCGCTGTTACGGTTCCTTGCCTTTAAATTTTTTAATTATGATTTGTTTTCTGATCTTCTCATTACCGTGGCTGTTGCGGTTGTGTTGGTGACCACGGGGTACAAGCCGGTTGATTTTGCTGTGCTTTGGCTCGTTAGGCATGTTTTTTTTCGATCTCATGTGAATGGTCAGATTGCGCTTTCTCACTTGGCGCATGAAGCCGTCACGATTTTGAATAAATATGAACTTGCGAACTTGATTGTGAATACGATTGCCGATGTTTACTGTTTGCAGAGCGCGTCTATTTTATTGGTTGAAAGAGAAAAAAAAGTATATCGCATTGTTTCGGCTTATGGGGTTAAGCCATCTTCATGGAAACACGTCGAGTTTCCGGAACAACATCCTTTAATTGAACTTCTGAGAACCAGAAAATTGCCCATTGATCAATCGCAAATTCAGAAGATTTTTTCATGGCAGGATGCGAATAAACTCAATCATACTTTTGAGCAGCTGTATGCCTCTTATATTATTCCGCTCATGTTTGGGGATGAACTCATTGGATCGATTAACTTAATGACGACGGGTCGTTCTAAACTGCATTCATCGCAGGAGATGCGATGTTTTTTTGATTTTTCAAGAGAGGTCAGCAAAGCATTTCGCAATGCGATCATTATGACGGACATCAGTGATGCAAATCAGCAATTGATGCGGCTTCAGACGGAATTATTACATACGGCGCAGCGTTCTGCGATTGAGCGGCTTGCGACAGGGTTGGCCCACGAGATCCATAATCCGCTGACCATCATTTCCGGAAAAGCGCAGATTTTACTTCTTAAACGGGACCAGAAGGCATACGACACACAAGTTGAGGATGTTTTAAAGACAATAGTTAAGCAAACCAAAAGAGCGGCCGATATAACGAGGAAATTGCTGATGTTTTCAGAGTCTCAGCAGTCCGTTAAGAGCCTTTTGGATCTGGAAGAAATTATCAATGACACGATCGCTTTATTGTCTTATCAAGTATCATTGGACCGGATACAGGTTTTAAAACGGATTGAGTCTCCGATCCCGAAATTTTACGGAAATATCGGTGAATTGCGTGAAGCATTTTTAAATTTATTTTTAAATGCTGTGCAAGCGATCGGGCAAGAGGGTTCGATTCAAGTCGGATTGCGATACCGGGAGCGTGAGCGTTTAATTGAACTATCTATCCGTGATTCGGGACCCGGTATTTTGAAGGAAAATTTGAACAAGGTGTTTCATCCGTTCTTTACAACACGCGAAGAAAGTACCGGACTTGGTCTTTTTGTGACTCAGCAAATTATACACGGCTATAAAGGAAAAATTATTGTTCAGAGCGAGGAAGGAAAAGGAACTTCTTTTACCGTTGAGTTACCGGTTAGACACGAAAAAAAGAGTTATGAAGGAAATGTCGTAAAAAAAGATATGCCGGGACCAGTAAAAGCAACAAGATAAGCAGCTTTTGATTTTTTATTGCAATGATGTTCATGTCATAAAGGAGGTAGGGAGAATGAAACTATTAATCGTAGATGATGAAGTCGAAATATGTGATTTTCTAAAGAGCTTTTTTGAGGAGCGGAATTACGAGGTGCGTAGTGCAACTTCCGGCGAAGAAGCTTTAAAAGCCGTGGAGCAATTCAAGCCGCATGTTGTGTTGTTGGATATCAAGATGCCGGGTGTGAATGGCGTTCAGGTGCTTCAGGAAATTAAAGCTAAATTTCCGAAGCTGAAAGTCATCATGGTGACAGCGCTTGAGACCCGCGATAAGATTGAAGAATGCTTGCGGCTTGGCGCAGATAATTACATCACAAAGCCTCTCAGCTTGGAATATCTTGAAAATGACGTTCGTGAAAAGATAGAAGCCGTTACGAATTCGAGCTCTGCTTAGTTTATCGGTTTAGAAAGATCGCCATCAGAAGGGAAAACGGAGTGTTTGATTCGTCTGAAAGCGATGATTGAGGCTCTTCCGGAAATCAGAGCATATTTTTTTCATTTCTTTAGGTGGTGGTGAGGTTAGACAAGCTTGCCTTTTAGTGGTATCTTTTAACATAGCCCGCATGAAAAAAATAATGATATGGAAGGAAATCCGTATTGAAATATGACAAGTTTTGAATATCAAGAAGCTCTCAAAAACGCGGCGAAATCAATGGTCCGCGTCAAAAATCCCCGTCGGCTTCTAAAAATGATTGTCCGCTTTATAAACCGTGAAGTCGGGCTTTCCCACGCATCCATTTTAATGTACGATCAGGATAAATCTCAGTATATTTTTGTCGACTCCCGCGGCCGGCATCGAATTCCTATTAAATTAGTCAAACTTGACGAACGGAATCCTCTCATCCGCTGGTTCTCCGAAAAAGGAAATCACACAGGGAAAGACCGTCTTAGCAAAGATTATTTGACGCATGAACAGGTGAACTTATGGCTGAAGAATCCGGCTATTATGAATAATGGGCATGCAGATGAATTGAAAGAGCACATCCTCCAGCTTCAAGACGTGATGTTAACATTGAAAGCTGCCGTTTGTGTGCCGGGATACTATAAAAAGGAATTGCTCGGAGTATTGATCTTGGGCGAGAAAATAGCTGGAGGAGCTTTTACTCCGGAAGAACTCTCATTTTTTCAAACATTGGCCAATGATGCGTCAATGACGATTAAAAACGCACGTTATCAGGAGGATTTATTAGCAAAGAATCTCCTTTTGGAAAAGAAAAGAACCATTCTTCAGGAACGGCTTCGCGAAATCGAGCAAATGCGGAAAAAAGAGCAGGAGACCTATTATCAGATTGTGATGTCGCTTGCGCGCGAAGTTTATGCGAAAGATCCATATACGTCAGGGCATATGGAAGATGTGGCCCGGCTTGGTGTGATGACGGCTGAAAAATTAGGGTTTGATTTGACGGGTAAGAAAAAGGATATTTTAGTGGCGGCTTTGCATTTACATGATGTCGGTAAAATTGGGATCCCGGATCATGTCTTGATGAAACCGGAGAGGTTGACGGATGAAGAGTGGAAAATTATGAAAGAGCATCCAAGTCGGGGTGCGATGATTTTGGAGCCATTGACGGATTTTAAAAGGGTAGCGCATATTGTCCGGCATCATCATGAGCGTTTTGACGGAAAAGGATATCCTGATGGTTTGAAGGGCGAAGAGATTCCGATCGAGGCTAGAATCATCGCCGTCGTGGATGCATTTCATGCGATTGTTTCAACGAGGTGTTATCGCAGAGGGCGGTCAGTGCTGATTGCTTTTGACGAATTGAGGGCCAACGCCGGAACCCAGTTTGACGCTGAAGTCGTAAATGCTTTTATTGCGGCCTATCAAAGTTCGAGTATGGATCAAACCGAATATAAAAGTCACCACGATGCGCATTAAAAAATGAAGTCATTTTCCGTTGCTTTTTGATTGACTTTAATAGTTCCGGTGATATAATCCCGCGTCTTTTGGAAGATTCGATCAAGGAGGAAGCGACGATGAGTAAAAAAGAATTCGCAGAATTTAAAGGACAACTTGAAACTTTACGGATTAAAATCGCCGACGGATTAAGTCATATCGAACGTGATAATTTAAACCGGAGCCAGAAGGATGCATCCGGTGATTTGTCGGGGTATTCATTCCATATGGCAGATATGGCGACCGATAATTTTGATCGTGATTTCAGCCTCGGTATTGCTTCTTCGGAACAGGATTTGCTTAACCGGATTGACGAGGCACTTCAGAAGATTAAAGAAGGAACTTTTGGCGTTTGCGAGCAATGTGAAAAAGCGATTACGATGAAGCGCTTGAAGGCAGTCCCTTATACAAAGATGTGTATCAAATGTCAGGAAGAGGAAGAAAAGAATAAGAAACGCCTGCAAGGCTAACTGAGATGTTTTCCCTCCTTATCACGGTCGTTGGAATTTTAGCCGTTGATCAAGTTTCCAAATGGGTTGCGATAGAGTTCTTAAAACCTGAAGCCAGTATTCCCGTTATTCGAAATTTTTTTCATTTTACCTATGTAGAAAATACTGGAATTGCGTTTGGCTTGCTTCAAGAGCATTCCGGGTTTTTACTTATTTTTATTTCGTTAAGTGTCTTAGCCATTCTGGCCTTTGCTTCTTATTTTACCCGTCGGGAAATTTTCATTAAGCGGATAGCTTACGGTTTTATTTTGGGTGGCGCCATCGGCAATCTTACTGACAGGATTCGTTTCGGTTATGTGGTTGATTTTTTGGATTTTCGGATTTGGCCGGTGTTTAATTTGGCGGATTCATTTATTACCATAGGGGTTTGTTTGTTTCTGTGGCTGGCATTTCGGGGGCGCTAATGTATCCCAAATTATTTTCTATCGGATTTTTGACCATTTATTCTTACGGCGCGGCCGTTGCGGTCGGTGTGTTGTGTGCGATTTTGTTTCTTCGCCGGCACGCAAAACGGGTAAATCTTTCCTCTGAAACGATGGTTGACCTTGCTTTTGTAACGATTTTTGCAGGTTTTTTAAATGCGCGTATTTTTTATGTCGTTCAGTTCTGGAAACTTTATGAGGCCAATCCGGTTGATATGTTAAAAATTTGGGAGGGCGGGCTTGTCTATTACGGAGGATTGATAGGCGGTGTTATCGGATTTTGCGTTTATGTTTTTAGAAAAAAATTGAATATTTGGAAATTGTTGGATTTATTTGTTCCGGGCCTTGCAATCGCGCAAGGATTCGGCCGGATCGGTTGTTTTTTGAATGGCTGCTGTTTTGGGAAATCCACGACATTGCCATGGGGCGTCCAATTTCCATTTCCGGCGGGGCCTGTGCATCCCGTGCAGCTGTATGAGTCAGCATTTTGTTTTGTACTGGCAATCCTTTTATATTTGATTTGGAAAAACCGGTCGCGCGTGGGCTTTGTTTCTTTCGTGTATTTTGCGGGTTATTCTGTTTTTCGATTTTTTATCGAATTCCTCCGGGGTGACAATGAAAAATGGTGGCTCAGTCTAACTGTTTCCCAGTGGATCAGTTTGGGAATCTTGTTTGTCTGCATCCCATTTTTAATTTATTTTCTTCAAATATGGAAAAAAAAATAGTTATCGTTAAAACTGAACAGGCAAATCAGCGTTTGGATTATTTCCTTGCGCAAGAATTTGCCATCCAATTTTCCCGGAGTAAGATCAAGCAACTGATCGAACAGGGCCAGGTGGAACTCAACGGCAAGACCGTGAAAGCGCATACGCATATTTGTGCGGGTGATCAAATTACGATTGCATATGAAATTATTCTGGATGAAGTGACGCGCGCGGAAGACATCCCGATTACCATCCTTTATGAGGACGAAGAGATTATCGTTGTGGATAAGCCGGCGGGAATGGTAGTCCATCCTGCCTGCGGAAATCCGGATGGGACACTCGTTAACGCTCTTCTTTTTCATACCCAATCTCTTTCGACAGTCGGTGATGCCGCCAGGCCTGGAATCGTCCACCGGTTAGATAAAGATACTTCGGGGGTGCTTGTGATTGCAAAAAACGATCAGGCTCACCGAATGTTGGCGAATCAATTTTCGTCGCACCATATTGAAAGAATTTACTGGGTGGTGGTTGGCGGTGTGGTTCAGCATGATGAGATGAAGTGTTCGGATCCGCTTGCCCGGTCGCCCATGAATCGGAAGAAAGTGATTGTGGCGGTTTCAGGCGATGGGAAAGAAGCGGTTACCAATTTCCGGATTCTCAAACGTTTTAAAAAAGCAACTTTACTTGAAGCGCGTCCCCAAACGGGGCGAACCCATCAAATCCGGGTTCATTTAAGGAGTTTGGGCTATCCTGTTTTGGGTGATTCGGTGTATGGAATTAACTCGCAATTTATTCATCGTCAGGCGCTTCATGCGAAATTGCTTGGATTTCAGCACCCGAAAACCAAGCAGCATGTTTCTTTCGAATCCAAAATCCCGAAAGATTTTCAATACTTGATTGACCATCTGGAAACGTAAACACTGAGATACCAGCCTTGTTTTCTCTGAGAATTTCCTAATAAACAGTTACCTTTGGACGGTTCCTTCGACCAAAGAGAGATTCAACCTAAAATCAATCTAAAATTTACATACAATAAATTCTGAGATTCTGGTACAATTCTACTCGTTTATTTTAAATTATTTTAAGGAAACCGGACTTATTTATAATGAGCGATACGATAGTGCATGACGAAGTAACAAACCTGAAAAAATTGCCGCTACACAAAGAACACGAACGATTAGGTGCCCGAATCGGTGCGTTCGGCAGTTGGCTTGTTCCTATCCAGTATACCAGTATTATTGAAGAACATCAGGCAGTCAGACATTCAGTCGGGATTTTTGATATTTCCCACATGGGAGAGTTTTTTGTGAGCGGGGCAAATGCCCGGCGATTGGTGAATCAATGGATTACAAACGATATTGAAAAACTTTGGCCGGGGCGTATTTTATATAGTCCCGTTTGTCGTGAAAATGGCGGGACAGTAGACGACGTCCTTGTCTATGAAATGGCAGTTGACCGGTATTTGATTGTGGTCAATGCTTCCAATGTAGAAAAAGATTTTGCATGGTTCGGTTCTCATCGTAGTCTCGATGTGGTACTGCAGGACAAGAGCCCTGAAACCGGAATGCTTTCGGTTCAAGGGCCGCTTTCCAAGGATCTCGTTGAAAAAGTTTTCTCGAGAAATTTAGCAGGACTGGCCTATTATCATTTTCAAGCGTTTCAAACGGATTTGGGCGAAATTATTTTATCCGAAACAGGCTATACGGGTGAAAAGGGTTATGAGATTTTTTGCCCCATTCATCAGGTTGTGACTTTGTGGCAGAGATTTTTTGAACACGGCGCTCCCATGGGGCTAAAGCCAATCGGTTTCGGTGCTCGAGATACATTAAGGCTTGAAGCAAAAATGTGTCTTTACGGTCATGAATTGACAGATGATATTACACCGCTTGAAGCGGGGCTTTCGTGGGCGATTGGATGGGGGAAAGAAGATTTTATCGGGTTTGAAGCGTTGAAGCGTCAACGCGAAGCGGGGCTTAAACACAAACTTGTCGGATTTGAAATAGTCGGTCGTGGAATTGCTCGTGAAGGTTGTGTGTTGAAAGTAAATGAAGATGCGGTCGGACGTGTGACGAGCGGTACCTATTCGCCGACATTGAAAAAAAATATCGGACTGGGATTGATTGCAGTTCCTTATTCACAAGTGGGGCAAAATATCGATGTCGAAGTCCGAGGAAATTTACATCCGGCAAAAATTATTCAAACGCCGTTTTATAAAAGGCAAAAATGAAAATAGGAAATTCTATGATCCCATTGCCTGTTTGTTCCGCGATTTGTAAAAAATCGCGGACTCTTTTTTTAAAAAGGGTAAGAGCGCAAACAGGCGATATCAAACAGGCGCTCTTACTCAAACAGGTGATAGGATGAATTATCCGAATGAATTGCGTTACACGAAGACGCATGAGTGGGTGAGGCGGGACGGGAATGTGATTAAAGTAGGAATCACGGAATATGCGCAACATGAAATTACAGATGTCGTTTATGTCGAGCTTCCGCATGTCGGCAATTCGATTGAAAGCGGAAAACCGGTTTGTATCGTCGAATCTGTGAAGGCCGCTTTCGATATTTATGCCCCGATGAGCGGTGTCATTAAAGCCATCAATACCGCTCTTGAATCGGATCCCGGGTTGATCAATCGGGATCCTTATGGCAGCGCTTGGTTGTTTGAATTATCACCCTCGAATGTCGAGGAGTGGGATTCCCTGATGACAAGTGCTCAATATGAGCAAGTGATTAAACAGGGAGTTTAGTCAGCTGATGGAAAACTTTCCCTTAACTTCCGAAGATCAACACCAAATGCTTGCTGAAATCGGAGTCCAACATTTCGGCGAGATGCTCAAATGCATTCCCGAAAAACTGAGGAATCCGAAAATAAATTTGCCGGAAGCATTAAGTGAACTTGATGCGCAAAAATGGTTTTGCGAATTAGCCGGCCAAAATATTACGTTAAAGCAGAATCTTTCATTTTTGGGAAGCGGATGTTATGAACATTTTATTCCCTCGATTGTCCGTCATGTGGTGAGCAGGTCTGAGTTTTATACAGCCTATACGCCCTATCAGCCCGAGGCTTCTCAGGGATCGCTCCAAATGTTGTTTGAATATCAAAGTCTGATGTGTGAGCTAACGGGGCTCGAGGTTTCGAACGGTTCGCATTACGACGGAGCAACAGCCCTTGCCGAATCCTTGATGATGGCATTGAATCATACCCGGCGGAATAATATCCTCATCGCATCTTCCGTCCATCCCGAATATCGGTTGGTGGCGAGAACTTATTTACAGGGAACGCATGGGGTTTTAGAAGAAGTTTCGTTTTCTCCAGATTTTGCATTTGATTTGAACGATTTTAAAAAGAAGCTCAGCCCGGAAATTGCCGCGGTGGTTATTCAATCTCCGAACTTTTTTGGCCTTGTCGAAGACTTGACGGAAATTGAAAAGCTGGTGCACGCAAACGGTTCGCTTCTCATTATGATGGGACATCCTCTTTCCTTTGGATTTTTCAAAAGTCCCGGAGAATGGCACGCAGATATTGCTTGCGGAGAAGGGCAGCCGCTCGGTATTGTTCCCGGTTTCGGCGGACCATGGCTGGGATATTTAGTGACGACGAAAGCTCTGATGAGGCGTATTCCGGGAAGATTGGTTGGGATGACGAAAGACCATGAAGGCCGACGGGCGTTTTGTTTGACACTGCAGGCGCGCGAGCAGCATATCCGGCGCGAAAAAGCGCCGTCGAATATTTGTTCCAATCAGGCGCTTTGTGCCATGATGGCCTGTGTTTATTTAGCGACGTTAGGCGAGTCCGGTGTGAAGCAAATTGCGGAGCTGAATTTGGAGAATGCGAATTATTTGCGGGATTCACTTGGCGCGGTACCCGGAATCGAAGTTTTAACGAAAGGAACTATCTTTAACGAGTTTGTCGTGAAATTTTCGAAACCGATACAGAAGATAAACGGGGAATTGCGTAAACGAGGAATGATCGGCGGCCTTGATCTTGAAAGATTTTATCCCACCTTAAAGAACCAAACGGTTTTTTGCGCGACTGAAACCAAATCAAAGGCAGAAATGGATCGGTTCGTTTCGGAACTCAAGAGGATTTCTCAATGAACGTAGAATCACACATTAACTTGGAACAAGATTCGAAGCTTCTTTTCGAAAAGAGTAAGCCCGGAAAATCCGGGACGCCATTGCCGAAACGGAAATTTCAAAACCGGAATTTCGGAAAGCTGATTCCTCAGTCACTTCAACGTGCTTCCGGGGCAAGGCTTCCACAGCTGACAGAATCGGAACTCATACGGCACTTCATTAATCTTTCCCGGAAAAATTTCAGTGTTGATACACATTTTTATCCGCTCGGAAGCTGTACGATGAAATATAACCCCAAAATCAATGAAGACATTGCAGGGCTGGAAGGATTTTCGTGGATTCATCCCTATCAGGATATAAGCGAAGTGCAAGGAATGTTGCGGATTTTGCACGAACTTTCAACGGCACTTTCAGAAATAACCGGAATGGCGGAAGTGAGCCTTCAACCCGCAGCCGGAGCGCACGGTGAATTAACCGGCATGATGATTACACGCGCCTATCATTTGTCGCGCGGCGATACGAAGCGGACTCGTGTGCTTGTGCCGGATTCCAGTCACGGAACGAATCCCGCGTCAGCCGGACAATGTGGCTTTGAGGTGGTGCAGATTCCGTCGAATGCGAGAGGCCGTGTTGATTTAATAGCCCTGGAAGCGGCACTTGATGACCGGGCCGCTTGTTTGATGTTGACGAATCCGAATACGCTGGGACTTTTTGAAGATGATATCCTTCAGATTTGTGAGGCAGTTCACCGGAAAGGCGCTCTTTTATATTATGACGGGGCGAATTTGAATGCATTAGTCGGCAATCTTCGTCCCGGTGACATGGGGTTTGATATTATTCATCTTAATCTTCACAAAACATTTTCAACTCCCCACGGCTGTGGGGGCCCTGGAGCGGGACCGGTTGGGGTGAGCAAAACCCTTATTCCGTTTCTTCCGGTTCCCTCGATCGTGAAAAAGGACGGCCAATATGGGTTTGATTACAATCGGCCGGCCTCGATTGGGAAAGTGAAATCGTTTTATGGAAATGTCGGAGTGCTGATCCGTGCGTATGTGTATATCCGGATGCTTGGGTTGGATGGATTGAAGCGTGTGAGTCATGATGCGGTGGTGAATGCTAATTATCTCCGGAAAAAGTTAAGCACAATTTATAATGTTCCTTATAACGATTTTTGCATGCATGAATTTGTTATTTCAACGAGCAATTTCGATTCGAAAGGGCTTCATGCCGGGGATTTTGGGAAACGGCTTCTTGATTACGGGATTCATGCGCCGACCGTTCATTTTCCATTGATTGTGAAAGAGGCGCTGATGATCGAGCCAACGGAAACGGAATCAAAGGAAATGCTGGATCGGTTTGTTGACGTGATGCGCCAAATTCATAGAGAAGCAAATGAGTCGCCCGACATTCTCAAGAACGCGCCGTATACGACGCCCATCAGTCGGCCGGATGAAGTTTTGGCCGCGAGGAATCCGGTTTTAAGCTTTCGAGATATTGAGCGATAACAGAAAGTTTTGTCCTATCGCGATTTTAAACGTTGAAAAGGAAAACCCCAGTGGTCTATTTGCGTTATATCAATGATGGAATTTATAATGCCGCATTTAATATGGCCGTTGACCGGTATTTGTTTTCGGAAAGCATCAAGGCCAATGATCCTAACCCAATATTACGGATTTATCGTTTTGAAAATCCATCGGTAACTGTTGGCTGCGGCAAAAATAATGTTTTGCCGGATTATTTGGCCAAAACGAAAATAGCGCAGCGACCGACAGGCGGGGGTGTTGTCTGTCACGGTGAAGATTTGATTTATTCTGTGATTGTGCCATTCCGTTTGTTTGACAAGTTAAGTCATGTCCTCGAAAGTTATGGCGAGATTCATTCGGTTTTAATAAAAGCGTTGTCAGAAGTAGGGGCCGAAGCAGAATTATTTTCCGTGGGGACGAAATCAACGCCTCAAGATTTATGTTTCCAAAAACCGGTTTTGTATGATGTGATGTGTTGTGGCAGAAAAATTGCCGGAGCGGGACAGAAACGAAGTCTCGGATTTTTATTGCATCAAGGTTCAATTGCCTTAGACGTTTTGAGGGAATTAAACCGAAATATATCCGAAATCAAATTGCGTCAATCGCTCGCGAACGCTTTTGGAAATTATTTCTGTTGTGAATTGCGGGAGATTCCCCTTGTGCAGGAAGAGATATCTGCCTGGGAGGGGAAGGAGGCTATCATCCCCGAGCCTCATATGGTATGATGTTTAAATGAAACGTCAGCGTAAGCCAACCTGCAAATTCACATAGGAAAGACAATGGACACACCCGAACAGATGCTTCAAAAAATTCATAGTTTACTCGAGAAAAACCCGAAATATAAGCTTGAGGCGTATAGCTTTGCCCTGTCTGCGTTGCATTATACCATGCAGAAGATTAATCCGCTGCGTCACATTACGGGGCAGGAATTCTGCAAAGGGATCCGGGCGTATGCACTTGACCAGTTTGGCCCGATGGTGTGCTCTGTATTTGAATATTGGGGGATTACGGGCACAATAGACTTTGGGAATATTGTATTTGCGATGGTTGATCTTGGACTGATGCGAAAAACGGAAGAAGATTCGATTAATGATTTTAAGGATGTTTATGATTTTAAAAAAGCCTTTAGCGCAAAAGCTGCGATTGAAATGCAGCCATGAATACGACTGAGTTGCTTCAAAAATTAAATTCTGAGCAACTGAAAGCCGTGACCGCGCCTCCGGGGCCGCTGCTTGCCCTTGCCGGTGCGGGAAGCGGAAAAACGAGAATTCTGACTTTCCGAATCGCCTATCTAATAGCGGAACATAAAGTCCCGTCATTTAACATTCTGGGCGTCACCTTTACTAATAAGGCCGCGGAAGAAATGAAACGGCGTGTCAGCCAATTGGTCCGACAGGATGTTTGGATTTCCACCTTTCACTCCACGTGCCTTAGGATTTTGCGGATCGAAGGGGAAGCCATCGGGCTTCGTTCCGGATTTTCAATATACGATGATTACGATCAGCTGGTGTTGATCAAAGAATGCATGGAAGAACTCCAGAAAAATGACAAACGGATCAATCCCAAAGGGGTTCGCGAAGCCATTCATCGTGCAAAAGATTTTCTCCTGACGCCGAAAGCCTATGCGGAACAGGCCGGAGAATATTTCGAAGAAATGGTTGCACAGATTTATGAGCGGTATGAGCAAAAGCTTGCTTCGCTCAATGCATGTGATTTCGGAGATTTGATTATGAAAGTAGTTCAGTTATTCGATCAAAATCCAGATATTTTGAGCGAGTGGCAGGAAAGGTTTAAACATATATTGATTGATGAATATCAGGACACAAATCACGCTCAATATTCGCTCGTTCAGCATTTAGCGCGGAAGTATCAGAATATTACGGTGGTGGGGGATCCGGATCAGTCTATTTACGCATGGCGCGGAGCCGATATCCGGAATATCCTCGAATTTGAAAGGGATTATCCCGAATGTATGGTGGTGAAGTTGGAACAAAATTACCGCTCGTCTGCGAATATTCTTGAAGCTGCGAATGCATTGATTTCTTGTAATGCGTCTCGGAAACCGAAAAATCTGTGGACGGAACGCGAGAGCGGTGAAAAAATCGGGCTTTTTTCAGCGTACGATGAAAGAGAGGAAGCGCACTTTACGGTTCAAAAAATTCTCGAATATCAAAAAGAGCGCGGAACTCTGGCGGATTGCGTTATTTTTTATCGTCTTCACGCCCAGTCACGGGTTCTGGAAGATGAGCTGAGGCGGAATAACGTTCCTTACAAAATTATCGGGGGTGTCCGGTTCTATGACCGCAAAGAAATCAAAGACATGATTGCGTATTTGAAATTGATTGCGTTTCCCGAAGATTATGTGAGTTTTAAACGCATTGTCAATGTGCCGAACCGGGGCATCGGCAAGAAAACGATTGAAGTTTTAGATGATTATCGCTGGGCCCAAGGATTACCGCTTGATCAGATTTTAGCCAAAGTGGACGTGGTGGAAAAGATCGGGATGAAGGCCAAGAATTCGATTAAATTATTTTTCCGGATGGTTTCCGAATTGAGGACAAGAAAAAACAAGATGATGCTGAACGAAATTCTGGAAGAAGTCCTCGACCGTTCGGGGTACCTGAAAGCCTTGGAAGACGAACGGACGTTCGAATCTAAAGTCCGCCTTGAGAACATTCAGGAGTTTTACACGGTGATTCAAGAGTTTGAAGAAAGGTGGAAAAGAAATCCCGAAGCGTATGCGGTCAAATCGGAAAAAGAGGATTCTCCGGGAAGCATGCTTGAGGCATTTATTGAAAGTATTACGCTCATGACGGATCTCGACTCATGGGAAGGTGGCAGCGACTGTTGTACGTTGATGACGCTGCATGTGGCGAAGGGCCTCGAGTTCCCGATTGTGTTTATGGTGGGGATGGAAGAGGAAATTTTTCCGCATGTCAATTCGTTTGGGGAGGATATCGCCGAGTTGGAAGAAGAACGGCGTCTTTGTTATGTGGGGATGACGCGCGCAAAAGAAAAACTTTATTTGGTCTATACGCAGTCGAGGCATCTTTACGGAACGCGGCATCACAATTTGCCTTCCCGCTTCTTAGGAGAAATTCCGGGACATTTATATGAGGAAAATTCGATTTTAGAAGTTCCGATTGAATTTGAAGAAGTCATTGAATTTGACGATAGAGAGCGGAAGTGAAACCGGATTCTTTATGATGATTAGCCCGGATTTCTTATTGTTAATAAGAAATTCCGCTCGTAAGAGCTGCGGTGCAAAGCTGTTTGCGTCTTTGCGCCGCAGGGCTTATCTTTTGCGCTCTGATTTAATAAGGGCGCAAAACTTTACGCCGCTTTGAGCTCCCCGGGCTTGCCCGGGGGTGAATGGCGCCCGAAGGGCGTGCCGAGCATGGAAAGAGAAAATTCCAAGCGAGGCCAGATTTTGAAAGGTGCCCCGGGCTTGCCCGGGGGGAAGCCACGGACGCAACTGATTGCGCCCAAAGCGACTTTCTCGTCGATTCATAAAATCGATGAGAAAGTCGGGTTAGAAAGGCGGTTCCGGGATGACCGGCGAAACCACAAATAGGGCTAAAGCGTATCAGACCAAAAGAAATTGGCTTAGACTTTACAATCTTCTTCTGACGCTTGCGATATTGGAGCTCGTGATTCTTTTCCGGTGGACGGATATGTTTTATTCGTGGGCGGCCGTGATATCCTCGAGACCGTATGTGATGCTTTCGATTTATTTTTTATTTTTTTCTATTTATTTACTCATTCTATCATTGCCGCTTGACTTTTATTCAGGATTTATGCTGGAACACGAATATCAACTTTCAAATCAAAATTTCCGGGGTTGGCTGGCTGAATTTATAAAGCAGATTGTACTCTCATTTGCGATGATGCTGGCCCTTGTAATTTTGCTCTACGCGCTGATCTGGAATTTCGAACATTGGTGGTGGCTTTGGGCGTGGATAGCTTACGCCGCTTTTTCTCTGATCCTTGGCAAATTATTTCCGGTTCTCATTATCCCTCTTTTTTATCAATATAGTCCGATTCATGATGAAGAGCTAAAACAAAGAATTGAAAACCTTGCAAGACGTTTCGGAATGGAAGTGAAAAATATATCATCGTTAAATTTGAGCAAAACGACGAAAAAAGCCAACGCGGCGTTTACAGGTTTTGGGAAAACGAAACGGGTCATTTTAGCCGATACATTATTAAAATCATTTTCGCATGATGAAATCGAAACGGTGCTTGCCCATGAGCTGGGGCATTTTAAACACCGGGATATCTGGAAGCAATTTTTTCTTGGGGTAGTGATAAGTTTCATCGGGTTTTGGATTTGTTTTGTGACGATTGATACGATTTCCCGATTCTTCGGCTATGCTGGGGCAGGAGATATTAGAGCGTTTCCTTTGGTGTGCTCTATTTTCTTTTTGTTCGGACTCGTCACGGGGCCGTTAGCGAATGGATTTTCAAGGCATGTTGAATTTCGAGCGGACCGGTTTGCTCTTGAGGCAAACAAGAATAAAAACGCGTTTATTTCGGCGATGCAAAAATTGAGTTTGATGAATCTGGCCGATCCGGAACCGCACCCCGTGATTGAATTTTTATTTTACGATCATCCGCCGATTGGGAAACGGATTCGCGTTGCAGAAAGGTGGGAACCACAATGAAAAAAAGTCAATTTTATTTCATGGTTATGGGCTTTTTTTTGCTGGTTCATGGCCACGCATACGGCGGTCAGAGCGATTATGCCACCCTCGTTAAAAAAGCGGAAGTCTTGATCGGGCAGGGTGCGTATCAGGCCGGGATTTCAGTGCTTGAAACAGTGTTAGTGCGTGATCCAAAAAATTCGGATGCCATTAATTCTTATTTGACCGCTTGCGATGAATACAGCAAAAAGCTGATTGAACAAGGAAAATTTGATCAGGCCGGTACGTATTTAAAAAAAGCGGAAAGCCTGATGCAAAAAGTGGATGAAATCCCGGCGCGGGAATTTTCAAGAGAAGAACTTAAGGCCAAATCCAGGATCAAACGTGAGGTGGCAACCGCGAAAGAATATTTGCTTGAAGAGGGCAATCAAAAGGCGGAACAATTGGTTGAGATGAATTCCGGCCGGGAACTTTATAATCAAGCAGTCGAGCATTTCAACAAACATGAATTTGACGTGGCTGAAAAAATACTGAAAGAATCGATTGAACTCGATCAAAGCAATCCCTATGCTTATGAATTGCTCGGAGATATTACGAATCTTAACCATGATTTGGATTCTGCGAAAATATATTATGGAAAAGCGTTTTCGCTTAATTCAAATCCCCGTGTACGGGAAAAAGTTGAAAAATTGACACGGGAAAAAGAAGTGGATAAAACGCAGCAACAGTATTTAGATCAATATTTTATTATTCGCTATCGCCGCGGGGAAAAATTTGAAGGCGGAAAAATACGCGAAGTTTTGAGGGAAGCCTACCGAACAATTTCCCAGGATTATAATATTTATCCTCAATATAAAATCCCCGTGATTCTTTATGACAAAGGTGAATATCAAACCGTGATGGGACAGGTCCCGCATTGGTCGGGGGGACTGTATGACGGGAAAATCCGATTACCGGCCTATTCGGAAACGATGACGTTAGAAAGCATTAAGAGATTAGCGTTTCATGAATTAACGCATGCGTTTGTTTTGGATATGAGCAGAATGCATGCGCCGGTCTGGTTGCAGGAGGGGCTTGCGCAATACGAAGAAAATAAAGCGGTTCCGATTAATCTTGCTTTACTTGAAGATGCTATCAAATCGCAAAAGCTGTTAGGCCTTGATAAGATTATTTTCGGTGATGTCAATCAATTGGAAGCGAGTGATGCGCTTCTTTTTTATTTAGAATCTTTTTCTCTTGCATCGGCAATGGTTGAAAAATACCGTTTTTATAAAGTGAAGCAAATCTTGACCGAAATAGGGGAAGGGAAATCTTTCCCGGATGCGTTTCAAAGTGTGACGGCCCGTTCTTTTGATGATTTTTCATCTGAATGGCTCAGGAATCTTATGGGCGGCAAAAAGAAGAGATAAAACAACTCTACTTTTTAATTGTAAGCTGTTTAGTAGTATGTATTTACGATAAATTATTTAAAAATTGGCTAATTAAAACTATTAAAATTTGACAGATGGAGCAAATTCGAATAAAATTAACGCCTTTTAAATGATGGACTCATAAGAATTTAGGAGATAAAGGCTCATGTCAAAATATGTTATCGTTAGTAGTGGTGGGCGGCAATATACGTTGGAAGAAAATACCGTCGTGAAAGTTGAGAAGCTCGATCTGGCTGGGGCAAAGGAAGTTAAACTCGATCAGATTCTTGCTTATAAGGATGGCGATAATGTTTTTTTCGGCCAACCGCATTTAACCAATGTAGAAGTTTTGTGTGATGTTTTAGGTGAAGAAAAGCAAAAGAAAGTCATCAACTTTAAATTTAAGAGGCGCAAAGGATATAAACGCAAAAAGGGACATCGCCAAGTTCTGCTCAAATTAAAAGTTAAATCCATTCAGTTAAAGGAAGTCTAAACGTCATGGCGCATACAAAAGCACAAGGAAGTTCATCAAACGGGCGTGATTCAAATCCGCAAATGCTTGGAGTGAAAGCGTATGGCGGTCAATTTGTCCGCGCAGGTTCAGTGATTGTTCGGCAGAGGGGCACGCGTTTTAAACCCGGCCACTATGTGAGGCGCGGAACCGACGATACCCTTTTTGCTCTTCGGGATGGAGTCGTTCTATTTAAACCGAACCGAACCGTTTGCTTAGTTCCTAATAATTGAATTTCTTTTTTCAAGAATTGCGATATCATAAAAGCTGAGAAGGGACGTCAAAAGCCCAGCTCAGCTTTTTTTGTTTAAAATACAATTTTCAGGATAACTCCTTATGTTTATTGATGAACTGACGATTACCATCCGTTCGGGCAATGGCGGAAAAGGGTGTGAAAGCCTTTTCCGCCGGCCGGACCGGAAAGTCATTCCGAACGGCGGTGACGGCGGTGACGGCGGCGATGTGATTATTCGAGCCGACAGTAACGTCGGAAGCCTGCTTTCCCTTAAATCCAAAAGAGTGTTTGAGGCCGAACACGGCGGGGCCGGACTCAGTAACAACAAATACGGACGCAAAGGAAATGATTGCATCATTTCTGTGCCTTGCGGAACGACGGTATTTAACAAAGATGATCAACTTCTCATCCGAGATATGATTGAATCGGGAGATCAGGTTCTGGTGTTGAAGGGAGGGCATCGGGGGTATGGCAATCATCAGGATCGCGATGCGACTCTCGGAGAGGCTGGGAAAGAAATCGATGTTTTCCTTTCGTATAAAATAATTACCGATATTGTTTTGATCGGACTTCCTAATTCCGGGAAAACGGCGTTTCTCAAAACTTTAACAGGGGCCGGTGTTCATGAGACGGATTATCCATTTTCGACTAAAGCTCCGCAACTTGGAACATATCGGACCGATACAAGCCAACTTCGGATTTGTGATTTACCGTCTATTTATCACGGATCGGAGGAGGAACATGGTCTGGGGACGCATTTTTTGAAACATCTTGAGCGGGCACGGCTGTTTTTTTTTGTGGTTGATGTGGGTTCGAAATTTTCGGCGGATTTGTCTGACGGATTCCAGATGTTACTCAATATTGTCCAACGGTATAACCTCGATTTCTTAAAAAAACAGAGAGTCGTGATCGTGAATAAAGCCGATCTTCTGGAGAAGGAAGAAATGGTGCGGCATAAATTATTTCCCGGATCAGAAAAAATCTTCTTTATTTCAGTCAAAGATAAAACAGGATTGGACGAATTAATGAATGAAGCGGCAAAGCACTTGGAGGAAACGTTATGAAGGGCGAATCACCTCGGAGTAAACGATGGGTAATCAAGCTGGGCACAAGTATTTTAACGGATGAATCCGGAGATTTTTCGGTTCCGGTTCTTGAAAGAATTGTTAATCAATTGGTAGCCCTGCTTGAAAAAGGCTATGAAGTTATTTTAGTAAGTTCAGGTGCGATTGCGCTCGGAATGGAGACGATGAATTTCGAAAAACGGCCGAAAGCACTTCCGGGCCTTCAGGCGTGTGCAGCGATTGGGCAGGGGAAATTGATGAAAGCCTATGAAACCGCGTTTTCCACTCGAGGTTATCATTCAGCACAAATTTTATTGACTCGTGACGGCCTGGAGAATCGCGAACGATACGTAAACGCCAAAAATACAATCAACGCGCTTTTGAAAATGGGAGCGGTTCCCATTGTCAATGAAAATGATACCGTGGCGACGGAAGAAATTAAATTTGGTGATAATGATACGCTCGGGGCCCAAGTTGCCAACATGGTGGAAGCAGATTTATTGATTTTTCTAAGTGATATCGAAGGTTTTTATACGAAAGACAAGATGCTTGTCAGACATATTTATTCCCTTGAGGAGCTTAAAGAATACATGTCCCATATTTATGTGAAGAAAAATGAAAAAACGGCTGGGGGAATGAAAACAAAACTTAATGCTGCAAAAGTGGCGATGACATCCGGAATTCCGATCGTACTGACAAACGGGCGTGATGAAGAGGTTTTTGAGAAAATAGTCAAGGGCGAAGAAGTTGGCTCGCTCTTTCATCCGACAGTCAGCAAGACAAGCGCGCGGAAAAAATGGCTTGCGCATTCAGCATCCGTGAAAGGAAAGGTTTTTGTTGATGATGGAGCATATCAGGCGCTTGTGAAATCAAAAAAAAGTTTATTGCCGGGCGGCGTTGTTTCTTGCTCGGGGGGGTTTGAAGTGGGTGATCGTGTTGAGTTAGTCAACCAAAAAGGGGAAGTCTTTGCGACCGGATTGATTAATTATTCGCGCGAAGAAGTGAACAAAATCAAAGGCCGTAAAACGAGTCAAGTAGTGGACTCGTTAGGCTATAAACGGACGGATGAGCTGATCCACCGTGATAATCTTGCGGTTTTGAGCATTTAGCCCGGACTTCTCATCGTTAATGAGAAAGTCGGGTTAGAGGAGAAGTGAAAGATGGGTCTTAGAAATGAAATGATTCGGTGTGCGCAAGCGGCGAAGGGAGCCTCCCGGGTTGCTGCGGAACTTGCGGCCAAGCAGAAAAACAAAATTCTTAGCAAAGTGGCGAAGGAAATGCTCAAGCAATCCCAAGCGATTGTACGGGCAAATCAAAAAGACCTTGCGATGGCGCGCGCGAGGCGTTTGACTGATGCGGCTATGGATCGGTTGACGCTTACGCCGGATCGAATTAAACATATGGCGAAAGCCGTGTTGGAGGTCGAGAAACTCTCGGATCCTGTGGGCAGGGAATTGGCTGCGTGGAAAAGGCCGAACGGACTTCGGATCAGTAAGGTTTCGGTTCCTCTCGGCGTGATCTTGATTATTTACGAATCCCGTCCGAATGTGACTTCGGAATGCGCTTCGTTGTGTTTAAAAAGCGGAAATGCCGTGATTTTGCGGGGCGGGAAGGAGTCGTTCCATTCAAACCTTGCGATTGTTCGTGTTTATGAAAAAGCGCTTCGTTCCTGTGGAATCAAGGCTTCGGTTGTTTCACTCATTCAAACTTCAGATCGCAATGCAATTGACGAGTTGCTTCAACTCGACGAGTTGATTAATCTTGTGATTCCAAGAGGCGGAGAGGCGCTCATTCGCCGGGTTGCTGAAAATTCCCGGATTCCTGTTGTAAAGCACTATAAGGGGATTTGCCACGTTTATATTGATCGGGAAGCCGATTTGGAGATGGCGAAAAAAATTGCATATAACGCCAAATGCCAGCGGCCGGGTGTTTGTAATGCCATGGAGACTTTGCTCGTCCATCGCGACATTGCGGAAAAAGTGCTTCCGGATTTGGGACGAATTTACCGGAATGCAAAGTGTGAGGTTCGCGGAGACGCTTTAACGCGAAAATACATTCCGTGGGCTTCGAAAGTAACCGAAAAAGATTGGGCAACGGAATATCTGGATCTTATTCTTTCTATTCGCGTTGTCAAGAATATGGAGGAAGCGATAGACCACATTACAAAGTACGGATCCGCTCATACCGATGCGATTGTCACTCGAAATCGAATGGCAGCAGAGACATTCGTCTTGAAAGTGGATTCTTCGTCGGTGATGGTCAATGCTTCAACCAGATTTTCCGATGGAAACGAATATGGTTTTGGCGCGGAAATCGGAATCTCGACGGACAAGGTTCATGCACGCGGTCCGATGGGGCTTGAAGGGTTGATGTCTTATAAGTATGTTGTTCGCGGGAATGGCCAGGTACGAACATAACCAATTGAAAAAACCGTGGTGATATGAAGATAGGAATCTTGGGAGGGACGTTTGATCCGATTCATAAAGGACATTTGGCGCTTGCGCGTTCGGCCCTCGAGCTTCTAAAATTAGATTTCCTTTATTTTGTTCCGGCTTTAAATCCTCCTCTCAAAGATTGCGGAAATTTAACTTCTGATAAACAACGCATTGCGATGATCGAACTATGTATTAGCGGAGAACCCCGATTTAAAATCTCTGATTGTGAAATTAAACGCGGAGGCGTGTCCTATACGGTAGATACGGTCCGTTATTTCCGGGAACAATATCCACCGTCTCACGAACTTTATTTTGTGACGGGCGGTGATTGGGGGCAACGGCTTGAAAAATGGAAAGAAATCGAAACGATTTTCAAGTTATGCCACTTTGTGGTGGCGAAGCGGCCGGGATATGAAACGAAGCAAATGCCGCGAGAGGTTGAATATTTGGATTTCATTCCGCTGAAAATTTCTTCAACACACATTCGAAACAGGATTAAGAAAAAAAAGATAGATGATTTGCATATCACGAAGCCCGTCTTGGATTATATCGTGAAACAAAAACTTTACGAGGCTTGACCGATGCCGACATTAATGTCTCATTTCGCGCTTCTTATATTACTTTTATTGATGTCCGCGTTTTTTTCGGGATCAGAAGCGGCTATTTTTTCTCTTTCTAAAATTGAGAAGCGCCGTTTGCAAAGCGGACATCCGTTAATCTGGAAAATCGTTGAACGGCTGCTCGAAAGTCCGCGCCGAACGTTGATCACCATTTTGATAGGAAATATGGCTGTGAATACCTTGATGGTGGCGATTGTGACATTGATTTCAATAAAACTATTTGGATTTGGAGGGGTTGGTTGGACCATCGCCGGGTTTACGGTTGTCTTGGTGTTGTTTGGTGAGTTGACCCCGAAAGTCTTTGCAGTTCAGCAAAATGTTTGGACCGCGACAATCACATGTATTCCTCTCGATTTGATTGCACGTATTTTATTTCCCATACGAAAACTCATCCGTTTGATTTCTGATTTTATCCTGCGGATTTTAGTTAAAGGGAAAAGATTGCATCCGGACATGATTTCTGAAGATGAGCTCAAAGCTTTGGTTCGAATCGGTGAGGAAGAAGGGGTCCTCAAGGATGAGGAAAGCGGAATGATCCATAAATTGATCAGTTTGAGCGACCGCATTGTTCGCGAGATCATGACGCCGCGGCCCGATTTAATCGCTTTTGATGTTGAAGACTCTCCGGAAAGTCTTGCGGAATTGATCAAACAGAGCCATTACAGTTATATCCCTGTCTACGAGAAATCGCTGGATCATTTGTTGGGAGTAATTTGGTCGCAAGAATTTATGCTTGATGAAACGAAAAAGGTCCAAGAACATATAATGACTCCATTTTATGTTCCGGAGACGAAACCGGTTGACGAATTGCTTTTAGAATTACAAAAACAGCAATATCGTTGCGCGATTTGTGTGGATGAATATGGCGGAACGGCCGGGATCGTCACTCTTGAAGATGTTTTAGAAGAAATTTTTGGAGAGTTTTACGATGAATATTCTAAGGAGGAGCCGATGATCCGGGAAACAGGTGTTGGCCGGTATATGGTTCTGGGGAAAGCTGGACTCCATGAGCTGGAAGAAAAATTGGGTTTGCATTTAACCTCCGAGACCAGTGAAACATTAGGCGGTTGGCTTCTTGAAAAGCTTGGACGAATTCCTAAAACGGGTGAATTATTTTCAGACGATGCAAATGAATTTTATGTCAGAGAAGTTCATCGACAAAGAATCAAAAAAATTGAAATTTGGCAGAAACCATGATCATTATTTTATTTTTAATCGGACTGAGCTTTGCGCTTTCGGTTATTTTCGCCGGAATGGAAATGGCTTATTTGTCTTGCAATAAGCTCAAACTTCGCCATTTGGCCGATGAGGGAAATAAAAATGGCATATTGGCGATGGCATTTCACCGTGAGCCGAAGCGTTTTTTGACAACTGTTCTGATCGGAAATAATTTGACCCATGTTTCGATGACGTCTCTTGCGACTTATTTATTGGGCGAAAAGATGCATATCACAAATGAGTGGGTTATCGTGGCTATTATTGCGCCATTTATCATCATTTTTGCGGAAACCGTTCCGAAAGATTGGTTCCGCCAACGTGCCGATGACTTCATTTATCGTTTAGCGCCGTTAATGACAGTGATTGATCGCCTCTTGGGCTGGATTTCAGTCGTATTTATTAAAATCATCGATCAATTAATTGGATTTACGGGTTCAGCGTTTAAACCGAATCCTTTTGTAACTCGCGAGGAGTTTTCATATGTCGTGAAAGAAAGCGCAAAACAGGGTGTGCTTCACCAGCACGAGCAGAAAATGATTGATACTATTTTAAATCTGCGGTCAAATCGTGTGGAAGAAGTCATGATTCCACTCTCGCGTTTTCCTCAAGTTCCGCTTACTTGCAAGATTAAAGAGGTCAAAAAGATTGCAAAGGATCGGAAAACAAAAGCCATTTTAGTTTACGAAGAAATTCCATCAATTGTGGTGGGCATTATTTATGTTTTTGATATTTTGTTCGAAAGTGACGGAGATCTTCCTCTCTCCCAATATCTACGAGCCCCGCTTTTTATCCGGCATGACACGTCTTCCGAAAAAGCACTCTATCTCCTGCAATCGAAACACGCATCTTACGCTATTGTGATTAACCCTTCCCGCGAGGTGGTTGGGGTAGCGAATGTTGAGAATTTAGTGCGCGTGTAATTCAGCTGGGGCCTCTCCCCATAGATAGTTTCTCATCTAACACGCGCCCTTATCATCGATTGAAAAAAACGATGAGAAAACCGGATTAGCAATGAGAAATCCGAGCTAAACCAAAAGCATGCAACAGCTTAAGATTGTTCCCCGATTGCCGATATAAGATTCAAAGGTCTATCTATAGAATTTCTTTTTTGGAAAGGGATTTTCCTGAGAATGAAGTGATTTTTTTGTCATTATTCATAAAAAAATATATTTTTTACAACTTTTGTGATTGAGCTATAGTTCTTTTGTTAAATTCCGAACGATAGCGTCCACAGAATTCAAGCCATAGAATTGATTGCGTGTAAGAACGTTCGCGTAAAACGAAAAGGGGAGGTTAAAACCCCGTGCGAATTGTTGCAATTGCAAATCAAAAAGGGGGTTGTGGAAAAACGACTACCGCTATCAATTTATCCGCAAGCTTAGCTTTCCTTCGTAAAAAAGTTTTGTTAATGGATTTAGATCCTCAAGGACATTGTGCCTGCGGGCTTGGCATTAAAGCCGAATTTCTTCCTTATACGTCGTATGATCTCTTCCAGAGCCAGGAAATCAGCGCTGCTGACTTAGGTGTTTTTGTTAATGATCACTTGGATATGATTCCCTCAACGATCAAGTTAGGCCGTGTTGAACGTGAATTTGTTTGCGAAACTGTTCCGCACAGTTGCTTGGCACGCCAGTTGGACGCCATTTCAGACCGGTACGAATATGTTATTATTGATTGCCCGCCAAATCTTGGATTTTTGACATTCAATGCGCTTTATGCCGCTGAAGAGGTGATTATTCCGATTGAACCGTCCTTTTTTTCACTTCATGGACTTGCAAAAATTTTTGAAACCATTGATTCGTTTAAAAAAGAATTTGGCAAAGAACTCAGGATTCATGCGCTCTTAACCCGATGGGAAGACCGGAGCCGGCTCGGACGGGAAATCAAAGAAGAAGTTCGGAAATATTTTCACGATCAGATCTTTATTAATATCATTGATGAAAATATCAGATTAAAAGAAGCTGCTGCGGCCGGGCAAAGTATTGTTGCTTTTGACCGGGAATCGAGTGGTTTCCGAAATTACATGGGGCTGGCTATCGAAGTGATCGAACGCGGATTAATTTGGGCAAGTGGCGGTTCGAAAGTTTCGCCAAAGGTGGATGGGGCAAGCGTTTCTGATGGAAAGAGCCATCAAGACGAAACGGAAAATTCTGTGACTTCGGGAAACGATAAACAAGAGGCCATTCATATCGATTCTACTCAGTCCCCTACGGTTCAAACGCAAGCCGCGGTTGAGACTCATCCCGCGTCGACGATTGCCACTATTCAAATAGAACAAATTCAAGTGCCCGCGATGGATCCCGAAGAATTAAAACCGCGCGCCGTTTTAGGTGGTTTTTTATTCTCTTATTTAAATCAGGCAGTTCGCTCCGTCATGATTGCGGGGGATTTCAACCGATGGGTAGCAGAACCGCTCCACCTTGTAGATGCGGAGAAAGGATTGTGGCGGAAAATCATTCCGATCGGCAAAGGGTTGCACAGGTATAAACTTTTGGTTGATGACGAATGGAAAACAGATCCTGCCAACGGGTACAACAGCGCGAATCAGTATGGTGGGGTTGATTCGCTTATTATGGTGGAGATTGAAAGTAACTTACATGAAGGTTGAAAAGAAGCTGAAACAGGGACTTGCTGATTTATCGCCGCTTTTTGAGATGCCTGGGAAAGGGTATGCGAATCGGATTGTGTCGATTGCGCCTCCTCATGAATTTGAGCACCACAACGAAGTCTATCATGATGCAGAAATTCACAGGGGTGTTGTTTGCGCGACTCTCTTATCTGTGGAAGAAGAATTAACGATTCTGGAGGAAATGAAGTTGCTCGAATCGATCAGCACATCTTTTCAGGAAACGTATTTTGTTTCCGTTGCTCCGAACCACGAACGGTATGAAATATTTGCTTCCTTTTTGCCGCTGCCCAGATGGGAACAAATCGTTTCGGATGATTTAGTTCAATTTCAACAACTTGACCGGTCGGTGAAGTTTACCTATATTCCTGCCGTCAAATTTGGTGATATCATCGATTTAAAACCAATTAAGAGGGGTTTGAACGGATCTCTTACGCAGTCTAATCTGGTTTTGTTTGACTCTTCTTATTTAACATTGGCTGATTGCCGGTTCGGAATGGAAATCCTCGATGTTTTAGATTGTATTATCTTGGTTGTTCCGCCTAATCTAGAGGGAGTCCTTAAAGCTTATCAGGCGATGCGATTACATGCTTCGCATAAAAAAAACTTGCGTTTTATGATGGTGGTAAAAGGGGCCGGTGCCGAATCTTTGTGCGAGTTTGTTTATGAACAATTTTGCCAAATTGTATCACAATACATTGGCTGTGATTTAAATCTGATGGGTTGGGGAGAAGATGACCGGTATCGCTTGAATCCTGAAATTCTGATGCAGCCGGAATCTATGATATTAAATTCATCAGCCAAAATTGAACTGTGTGAGGAGCTGCATTTAATTTCATGAAAATTTACGAACCCGTTTACGACGAATTGTCGCGTGAATCACTGGTTAATATTCTTCCGGCCATCATTCAGAAGATGTTTCCGGCTGCACGATTCCTTTCTCATCCCAAGGGAGAGCGAGCGATTTGCCAGTTTATTTTGGTGGAGCATACTTTGGTGGAAATACAGATTCATTCGCAAGAGTTAGAGGAAGAGTCCTTCGAATGGTTTTTAAATAGTGCGGCACGATTGGAAGGGAAACGCAAAGAATTGAATGATGCGAATATCCAAGATATTGCATTATGTGTTTTTGCGAACGGATTTTCCTCTCATTTATTATCCCGGATGTCATTTGGTTTAATCAGGGTGAGCCTTCACGAGTTTTCTTTTATTCGCTCAGAAGGTGAAAATGCGGTTTTCATTCGACGAGTGAAAGAAGAGAGGGAAGCAAATGCGGGCTTTTCAGCCGCCCTTTATCCGCGGCCGATTAATTCCAAAACAGAATCCGGTATCCGGGAATCGGATCTTTCAACTCCTGAGCTGATTGCTTTTGCCCGCTTGGGGATGGAACTTCGCAAGCGGCGGGCAATTTTAAATGAATCCAAAATTGAGAAGGCTGTATAAAAGGCTTGCGGCAGCAGTCACGCTTCCCTATAATACCCCCGTTTATTTAGTGCCGAATACCGATAGTAGATTTGATAATGCCAAAAAGGGTTTATTGTTTAATATTCTATGATGCCAGATATGAAAATCTTAAAAGAAATCCAGGAATGGGATAAGCAGATCTATACGCTTGAAGAAGAAAAGAATACTATTCCCGAGCAAATCGAAGCAATTAACTGTTTTATTGTTGAACAGAAAAATGTTTTGACGAATCTTCAGGATGAGTTGAAAAAGCTTCAGCTTAAACAAAAAGGGAAAGAAGTTGAACTTGCCGGCAAAGAAGAAAATGTCAGGAAATATGATGCGCAACTCAGCCAGGTAAAGACCAATAAAGAATATAAGTCGCTGCAGGATGAAATTGCTTCCTTAAAGGCCGATAATTCCTTGCTCGAAGAACAAATTATCCAATTTATGGATGACGTTCAGGCTGTTCAGAAAAAATTAGAGGAACAAAAAAAGAAATTTCAGACAACAGAAATTGAGCAACATCAAAAGGTTAAAACGTTTGAAGAAAAGGCCAAAGCAATTGAAGGTCAAAGCGAAGTCCTTACAAAACAGCGAAATGAAAAAATCAAGCAGGTTGATCCGGAAATTGCTTCTGTCTACGATAGAATTGTTGTGAAGAAAAGAGGAGTTGCGCTTGTTGAAGTGACAGGTGAAGTTTGTAATGAATGCCAAATGACAATCCGTCCGCAAATCATCAATGAAATCAAAATGAAGGAAAAAGTCGTTTTCTGCGAAAATTGCTCCCGCATTTTATACTGCGAATAATTCAAAAAAAGTCCTAACCCGACCTTCTCATCGATTTTTTGAATCATGGAGAAGGTCGCTTTGGGCGCAATAAGTTGCACCCAAAGTTTTGCGCCCTTGTTAAATCAGGGCGCAAAAGATAAGCCCTGTGTCGCAAAGATGAATAACCTCTTTGCACCGCAGCTCTTACGAGCGGAATTTCTCATTAGCGATGAGAAATCCGGGCTAAAGTTTCAGCAGCATCCCATTTTTTATTCTAAGGAACTATCCCTCTTTTAAAATAAGCCACATTATATTGTGTTGGCGGCTCGTTTATTTACCATATTTTGTGTCTTGTATGTTTTGAGTTTTCTCCATCTTATTTCTTGACAAGGAGTTCCACAATTCGGTATACTTCGTGACGTAAAGTGGTTTCAGGTGGGAGAAAGTGGAGAATTAAGATATGTTCTACGGTGAATATCAGCATTCCTTGGATGCAAAAGATCGCGTGATTATTCCTGCCAAGTTCCGAGAGATTTTCAAAGAACACTATGTGGAAAAATTTTTTATTACCCGCGGCCTTGATCGTTGTTTGTTTGTCTTCCCCGAAAGTGAATGGAAGTTACAGGAACGTAAATTTCGGGATCAACCGTTTACCCGCGAAGAATCAAGAAAATTTAACCGCCTTTATTTTTCAGGTGCCAGTGAAGTGATATGCGACAAACAGGGAAGAATTTTAATCCCCACGTATCTCAAGGAATACGGAGAGATTAAACAGGACGTGGTCATTATCGGTGTGTCAGATCGTATAGAAATTTGGTCGAAAGAAAAATGGGAACAATTTTTTAGGGGAAATTTGGATTCATTCGAACAACTGGCTGAAAAGTTGATCGAGATTCCAAAACAGCAATCTTAAAGAAAGGAAGGAATCATGGGGTATCGATTGAACGGAAACGGAAAAAATCCGGTGGATGTTGTCCGTTGCGGAGGAAATCTCAACGCTACGCAGATGGTTCATCTTAAAAATCGGTTAAGCCGGTTGGTGAATCAAAATCATCGCTATTTTCTTTTAGATCTTAAGCGCGCGCGTTGGATTGACGTTGCAGGGATCAGCATTCTCGTTGAGCGGATTCAAAAAGTCCGGTCTCTCAGGGGCGACATTCGGTTGGTTAATTTGCAGCCGAAAGTTCAGGAAATGCTGCATTACTTGGGGATCGATGACATGATTGAGACGTATTCAAACGAGGAGGAAGGTGTGCAGAGTTTTAAGCACGCTTAAGAGGTTTTTTGCTTTTTTGACAATGGATTATAAGATTTCAGGTCATGTGATCAACGGGGATTTGTTCTTATCCATTCATATTTAACGGAGATTTAGATTGCATGTACCGGTTTTACTTAAAGAAGTTATAACGCTTTTGGATTTACGTCCGGGAAACATTGTCTTGGACGGAACGGTCGGAAGCGGTGGACACGCCGAAGCCATCATGCGTGTAATCGGTTCTACGGGTTATTTCATCGGTTTAGACCAAGACGAACAAGCGATAGCGCGGTCCCGCGAACGGCTTAATAAGCTAAATCAACCCTTTATCCTGAAACATTCCCAATTCGGTCGTTTAGACGAAATACTGGTTTCTCTCAATATGCCACGTGTGGATGCCGTTCTTTTAGATGTAGGATTTTGTTTGGATCAGATTGAGGATGCCGGACGTGGATTCAGCTTTCTCCGTGACGGGCCTCTTGATATGCGAATGGATCAAACCAGTGGGCGTACGGCCGCTGAGTTGATCCATGATTCATCCGAAGAAGAATTGAGTACGATATTTTATGAATATGGTGAGGAACGGCATGCGCGTTCAATTGCTCGTGCGATCGTTCGCGAACGGACGAAAAAAGAAATTCAAACAACGAAAGATTTGGCGGAACTGATTTTCAATTTGACACCGGCACGTTTCCGGTATGGAAGAATCCACCCGGCAACGCGGGTTTTTCAGGCGCTTCGCATTGCCGTGAATGATGAACTCAATCAATTGACCGAAGCGTTGCCAAAAGCGTTTGACTCCTTGGTGATAAATGGTAAACTTTCAGTGATTAGTTTTCATTCGCTTGAAGATCGGATCGTTAAACACTTTTTCAAGCGAATGAAAACTGAATCGCGGGGTGTTATTTTAACGAAAAAGCCGGTTTGTCCGGGCGAAGAAGAAATATTGCACAATAGCATGTCGCGGTCGGCGAAATTGCGTGTGATTAAACGGGTGAAATAATTATGTATATTCAGAAGAAAATATTCTCATTTATTATTTGCGGGACCATTCTTCTTTTATTGTACGTTCATGTTCAAACCGAAATCTTCCGGGTGTCATATTCGATCGGCAAAAAAGAACGCGAATTGGTACAATTGAGCGAACAATATAAAATAGCACGTTTCCGGAATGAGCGGTTGAGATCTCCTGAGTTCCTCGACAAACAAATGAAACATTGCTCTCTCGATTTAACCAACCCAAAAGTAGCGGATGTCATTAAGGTGAAAATTGATAAAGTCATGACTCCGGCGATTGAACCTAAAATGCCTGCGAAGACGGGTTTTCTTGCCGCGCTGAGTGCGGTAAAGGAAGCCCAGGCAAAACCCTCCAAGTAGGATGCTCGCGAAAAGTTTTAAAAGACGCATTTTACTGTTGTATATTTCCGTTGTGATTCTATTCCTTCTGATTTTTTACCAGCTTTTCCGGTTGACGGTTCGGAATCAGGAAATGTTGACTGATTTTGCCGAACGACAGCACAATCTTGTGATTGAAATTCCTCCAGAGCGTGGCGTTATTTATGATCATCGCATGCAAGTGCTTGCTACCAACTTGAGATCCCCCTCTATTTATGCCGTGCCCAGGTTGATTTCAAAATCCAACATAAAAAAATTGGCAGCCATTCTCAGCCGGATTCTCGGGCTCGATCAGAAATATTTATCGGACCGGCTTTTGCGCGATAAATCATTTGTATGGCTTAAACGCAGAACGGCTGTGAAAGAAGCAGAAGAAATCATGAGTTTGGAGAATCCGGTGCTCGGAGTGGCTTACGAAAGTAAACGGTTTTATCCTCATAGTGAGATGCTTTCGAATATCCTCGGTTTCTGTGATATTGATAACAAAGGAGTGGACGGCCTCGAAATGCTTTATGAACGCGAACTATCCGGAAGGACGGGATATCGCTATACGAAACGGGATGCGCTTGGCCGGGAAATCGTTTCAATGGAGCAAAAATTAATTCCGGCGGTTGATGGCGCTGATTTGATTCTGACCATTGATAAGCATATTCAATTTTACACAGAGCAGGCTTTGAATGAGGCGTTTTTACAATGGAAAGCGAAAGCTGCGATTGCAGTCGTGATGAACCCGAAGACGGGTGAGATTCTTGCCATGGCATCGCGGCCGACATTCGATCCGAATTTTCGCGGGAAATCCGATACGGCAAGCCGCCGCAACCGGCCCGTGACGGATATCTTTGAGCCGGGTTCTGTTTTTAAAATTGTAACGGTGACGGGTGCGCTTCAGGAAAAAGCGATTCAGTTAACAGACACATTTAATTGCGAACAAGGGTTTTGGCGTGCCCGTCCTAACCGAACGATTCATGATGTGCATCCTTACGGAATTTTAGACGTGCCGATGGTTCTCATTAAATCAAGCAATATCGGGACGGTTAAAATTGCAATGAAACTTGGAGATAAAAAACTTTACGAGTATGTCAAGAAATTCGGTTTTGGCGATAAAACAGGTATTGATTTTCCCGGAGAAGTGGTCGGCATTTTCCGGCCGTTGGATAGATGGTCAAAATTTTCGATTACGTCTATTCCATATGGCCAGGAAGTCGCTGCAACTGCGCTTCAAATGGTGCGCGCGGTGAGCGTGATTGCAAATGGCGGATATTTGGTGAAACCCTACTTATTGAAAGAAATCAAGGATTCAAAAGGCGTCGTATTGTCACATCGGGAGCCGGAACTCCGGGGTCCGATCGTTTCGCCGGCTGTGGCTGAAACGGTCAAAGGGATTTTGGAACGAGTGGTGAGCGAGGGAACCGGAAAAGGTGCATATATGACTGATATCCGTGCCGGCGGAAAAACAGGGACTTCTCAGAAGCTTGAGCCGAATGGAACTTATTCGCATTCGCATTTTATCGGCAGTTTTATCGGATTTGCGCCGGTGGAAGATCCCCAGCTTGCCATGTTTGTGGGAATTGATGATCCCCATCCGCTTTATTACGGTGGAACCGTGGCTGCGCCGGTTTTCAAATCGGTGATTGAACGCAGTTTATGGTATTTAGGATATGTGCCGCCTGCGGTGAAGGAAGGCGAAGCCGCGGCGGGAACCGGAGAAATCCGGGCTAACCCGACTTTCTCATCGATTTCGTGAATCGACGAGAAAGTCGCTTTGGGCGCAATCAGGTGGCCCAAAGTTTTGCGCCCTGATTTAACAAGGGCGCAAAAGATAAGCCCTGCGTCGCAAAGATACAAACCATCTTTGCACCGCAGCTCTTATGAGCGGAATTTCTTATTAAAGATGCGAAATCCGGGCTAATGCAAAACCCGGGATTCAGCAAAATCAATCACTTTCGGCTCAAGCCGCTTTCCGTCGAGTGCCTCAAGCACGGTAAGCCCGGCCGGACTGGTCACATTAATTTCAATTAAATAACCGTCAACAATATCAATCCCCACGAAATAAAGCCCGTCTCGAATCAGCTTGGGCCGAATTGCGCGAACCATTTTCCGTTCGCGGTTGGTTAAAGTTGCTTTCGCTTCCATTCCTCCCAGGGATAAATTAGCGCGGAATTCACCACGGACCGGAATTCTGCGGAATTGCCCGAGTACATTTCCGTTTAAAAGTAAAATTCGTTTATCGCCTTTTGTGCGGCTCGCCTTAATGAATTTTTGAACCATGACCCATTTTGTTCCGTGCCGGGTCATTCGGTTCAAAGCTTGGCGGCTGTTCGACAAACGGAACGGAAGGAGTTTAATTCCTGCACCTCCTTTTTGATCAAGCGGTTTTATAATGATATCGGACTTTATTTTTTTTTGAAATTCTTCGATCCGCAAAGGATCATTGGTGACGGTGGTCGGTGGAATCCACCGGGGAAATTCAAGGATATAAAGTTTTTCATTGGCCCGCTCGATTCCGTGTGCGGAATTAATGACAAAAACGTCTTTTTCAATGAGGGTCAGGATTTGCATGAGATACAGGTAAGATAAGTCGAACGGAGGATCTTTTCGAATGAACAGAACATCCAAATTTTTTAGATAAACCCGTTCTGTGGAAAGGACCCGGAAGCCCGTTTTTCGGGCCGGAATTGAAATTTTTCGCGCGCATCCCAGAAGTTCATGATTCTGAGTGTAAATATCCCGAGGTTCGAAATAATAGATCCGGTGGCCGCGTTTTTCAGCCTCCATCATCAGCGAAACCGAACTATCATATTGAATATCAATATGTTCCATCGGATCCATGACGAACCCTATGGAGAGTGCTTTTACCGGCTGTTTCGGGTTGTCTTTCCTTTGTCCTTGGGCTATCATAAGGCAGTATTATAAGGCAAATTTAAGAAAAAGGCATGCTGAGATGAGTACTTTTTTACACACCAATTCTCGAGCGATCCCCATTCATTCGGTAGAGGATTTGCGAGGCTATTTTCAGGAATTTGGAAAGCCTGCGGGAGCGGAAAAAATCGGTATTGAATGTGAAATTTTCGGTGTTCATTCTGAAACGGCGGAAGCACTGCCTTATTCCGGAAAGCGGGGCGTGGAAGCGGTGCTGCGGGTGCTTTCCCGGGAATTCGGCTACACACCCATTCAAGAAGGGGATCGCACGATTGCCCTGCAAAAAGGGCATACAATGATTACGCTCGAGCCCGGCGGACAGATTGAACTAAGCGGTGAACCTGTTCGAAGCATCCATGAAGCGAAGTCGCAGTTGAATGATTTTTTCTTTCAATTAAAAATAGCTGCACAAATTTTGGGAAAAATTTCGTGGCTTGCCTGCGGGATTCATCCGTTTTCCGGGCTTGAATCTATCGAATGGGTTCCGAAAAAACGCTACCGAATCATGGCGGATTACCTCATCCAAAAAGGTGCCCGTGCGCATGACATGATGAAACGAACCGCCACGGATCAGGTCAATCTCGATTACCGGGACGAACAGGACGCCATCGAAAAAATGCGGCTCATTCTGGCAGTGACTCCGTTTGCCGCCGCTATGTTTTCGAACAGCGCTTTTTCCAGCGGGAAGTTATCCGGTTTTCAATCGGAACGCCTTTATATTTGGCGTCATACGGATCCCGATCGTACTGGCCTCGTGCTCGATCTTGTCTGCCAAAAATGTACGTTTGATGATTATTTAAATTATGTTTTGGATGTGCCGGTCATGTTTGTGGTCCGCAGTGATGACTGGTTACCCGTGAAGAATTTGACGTTTCGTCACTTTATTGAAAACGGTTATGAGGGGATTTATCCGACGCGTGAAGATTTTGATCTTCATTTGAGCACGATTTTTACGGACGCGCGGTTTAAACATTATGTTGAAGTGCGCGGCATGGACGGCCAGCGGTGTCAATTGATTCCTTCCGTGGCGGCATTCTGGAAAGGAATTCTTTATGATGATCGGGCAATGAAGGATGCTGAAAAATTATTGAAGCCGTTTTGCCGGGAAACGTTTGTTCAACTTCGTGAATCGATCGAGAAGGAGGGCTTGCGCGCAAAAATGGAGAAGAACTGTGTACTCGATTATGCGCGTGAGCTTGTTGCAATGAGTGAAGCCGGACTCAAACGGATGGCCATGGTGAATGAAAAGGGCCGCGATGAGAGTATTTATCTCGGACCGCTTAAAGAAGAAATTACCGGTCCGGGGAAATCGCCGGCGGATCAATTGATCGAGAGCTGGAACCGGGCCTCTTCAAAGGATGCGGCGTGGATCATCGATTATTTCAAGATCTAAAATCGTCTGAAATCTTTTCTTCTAATTCTGTTAAAAAACAATATAATACGTAATCTTTAGCGGTCAGCTGTTGGCTTTTAGCTGTGAAAAATGTTAAAGGACGTTATGCGGTGCATGAGCGGCAGGTGCCCGGATTGTATATTATTTGAAATGTAGTTTCGGGGCGCACTTGAGCATTGATTGAAATTAGCAGAGGTCGCTCAAGCACTGCCCGAAACTTTGATTGATGCATGGCTTTGTTTTCTTCTTAATGTAGTTTCGGGGCGTAGCGAAGTTTGGTATCGCGCACGGTTCGGGACCGTGAGGTCGTAGGTTCAAATCCTACCGCCCCGAAACTACCTTAATAAATAGTTTAATATTGTTTTCCAATGAAAGCCTATGGACAGTCATGACTTCCGATGAATAAAAGAAAATATATTTAAATGAGAGTCATGGCCGCCCCGAGACTACCCAAATGGTCCGTACCGGACACATGGGTAACAGTTTGTACCGGAGAGCCCAAAATTTAGTTTAATATTAAACTGCATCTAACCTTTTTATGCTCATCATACGTGAATCATTAACCTTGACTGAATTAAAACACATCGCCGCCAGTTTATTTGGGGATATGGTAAAAGCGGTTGCTGATGTTGAAAGAGAGCTGATTGCGGTAGATGCAGAACTCCATGCTGATTTGGAGGCGCTGCTTCTTGAAGACGGATCGAAACAGAAAAATCTTTGGGGACTTAACCTATATCCCGAAGCGCAGGAAGACGAGTTTGTTGAATTTGATTCGATGATTAATATGCGGCCATCTCAGGGAAATAAGAGTCGAGGCGTTGAAAATCAGGCCCTTCGGGAAAAGATTTTGGCGATGGTTGCCAAGAGGATTACAGGATGACCATTCAACACAAACAACTTGCTGAAGGCCGCTGGAGCCAACTCAGATTTATCGAACAAATGGCCAATATTGGCAGTGAAGTTGAACGGTCTATCAATTGGCGGATCAAACACAATGACATGTACACGCAAAAAGCATTCGAACGGGCGCTCGAATTGATCGATTTGACGATCGATGACGCAAGAAACAAAACGCGGCTTAGGGAGATTGCGCGTATGCGTGAAGCGTTAGTTGACTTTTTCGTTGGGACAAATGAATTCTCATCCACCGAAGCTTCATGGCGAAAATATTTCTTTTGCTTTACGTACGCCTCCCGGAAAGATTGTTAACCATCCTCATGATGCAAAATAAAGGTGCCAGGTGTAGATGAAGGGGACAGGCTTGATGTTATTCACTTGATTGATGCCTGATACCGGACGCCGCGTCCGGTATGCGTTGGCCGTTCGGCCAAAACGTTAACAAACAAAAAGTGAAGATTTTATGGAAAAGAAAAGAATGGTTCTGTTTTTATCTTGCCTAAGTTTCTTCGTTTTGGTTTCGTTCGATGTGTTTGCCGGATCGTCGAAAAAAGCACTCGGGCCGGCAACGCCGGCATCGTGTGTGGACATCGCGGCACCGGGGTGTAGCCCAGCCAAAATTAATACCCGCGGCTGGGAGGATTCGCCGTATGTGACACCGGACGACCAGAAATTATATTTCATGTATACGCCGTGGAATTTCTTTCCGACCTTTAAAGGCGAAAAATTTCCCGTGAAAGCCGGACCCGATCGCCCCGGACATCATCACAACGCAAGTCCGTGGGAGGATGCGGACCTCTATGTTTCCACGAAGAACCCCGATGGGACGTGGGGGGCGCCGGTGAATCTTCCGTTTAATAATGAGACCGGTGACTGCTGCGGGATGCCGTCAGCGGATGGCAACCAGTTTTATTTTGCAAAACCGAACCCGCCCGGTTCGCCTAAAATGGATATTTATATGGCCAAAAAAAATCCGGGTGCGGGATGGGGACGCCCGGAGTGGTTGGGACCGTCCGTCAATACCAAGTTTCACGAGGACAACCCTCACATTTCAAAAAACGGGATGACGCTTTATTTTATGTCGGACCGGATCGGCGGTTTTGGGAAACGGGATTTGTATTATTCCTCCAGGCGCATGGACGGGACGTGGGATGTAGCCGTGAATATGGGACAGAATATCAACCGCGGTGACGAGGATCTGATTTGGGTGAGTGACGATCAAACTGCCATTTATTTCGGCAGGTTTAATGAATTGACGCCGTTTCGTTCGGAAATGAAAAACGGCAAATGGACAGATCCCGCGCCGGTCCATTTTGGAACAAATAAAATCATTTCTGAAGTATCGTTTTCGAACGGCGGCAGGAAAGCATATTTTGCCGTGATTGATTTTGATAAGAACGACATCATTATTTCCTATTCCCAACTCCAACCCGATGGAACGTGGAGCGCACCGAAAGCGGTGGATTAAAAATATAATACCGGACGGTGTGTTCGGGTTACAGATTAAAATGTCCTACCATGTTCTATCGTGTCCTATTGATCAAAAGCAGGAAATCGTGTTTAACATAAAGGTACCGTTTGAAATAGTACCGGAAGATAAGGAAAAAATCAAAAAACAAGCGGTACTATTTCAAACGGGACCATGTATATGGATACTCCGCGGAAGGATTTCAGATAGTTTCCTGCAATCAGGCCATCTTCCGCCGCGAGTTTAGAAAAAGCAAATAAATATAGAATTGTTTTTTTATTGTCTGAGCGTCGGAAAATGGCTTGATTGTGGATTGCTCTACGACAGAACACGATTTAGTAGAGGAACCAGGAGGTGTTACCCTCTACGAGGGTTGCAAAAAGCCTGCTGCTGGTGCCATGCTGGATGATAAGCCGTACGGTGGAAAGGGGTACCGATGGTTCAAAAATTTATCGACGAAGATTTATTTTCGGGGAATGTATGCTAAAGAAGAAAAATTCAATAAAAATATGGAATCCGGGCCGGTTCTTGGAGCTTTCCGGGGCGTATTGGGAAACGTGTGTCCTCCATGCCGCGGTGAAACTTGATATCTTTACGGTGATAAGGAAAAAACGGTTGACAAGCGAAAGCGTCGCCAGGCATATCGGCGCGAATGAGAAAGCGGTTTTGATGTTGCTCAATGCACTATCCGCCATGAAGCTTTTGACAAAAAAAGGCGAGTCGTATTCTAATACGTCCGCTGCTTTATCGTTTCTTTCAAAAGAGTCCGCTCAGTATCTGGGTTATATTATTTTGCATCATCATGGTTTGATGGCGTCTTGGCAGCAGTTGGACAGAGCGGTGAAATCCGGAAAGCCTATCAGAGCGGGGATTGCTCAACGCAATAAAGAAGAACGGAAAAATTTTCTTTTAGGCATGTTTAATATTGCGATGACCTTTGCTCCGCGGCTTGTCGCTAAAATAGATATTTCCGGGCGAAAGCATCTGCTCGATTTGGGAGGTGGGCCGGGAACGTATGCTATCCATTTCTGCATGAATAATCCCGGACTTGCAGCGACCGTTTGCGATCTTCCGACCACAAAAGCATTCGCCCAAGAGACCGTCAAGAAATTTCATTTAACGGATCGAATCGATTTCAAGGCCGTGGATTACTTGCGGGATCATATTCCCGGGACTTATGATGTTGCTTGGCTTTCTCATATTCTTCACGGAGAGGGCAGTCAAGATTGTCAAAAAATTGTCCGAAAGGCGGTTTCGGTACTAAAACCGGGAGGGATGATCATCGTCCACGAATTCATATTAAACAATACAATGGACGGCCCGCTTTTTCCGGCTCTTTTTTCGCTGAACATGCTTTTAGGGACCAACCGCGGCCATGCCTATTCGGAAAATCAAATTAAAGGGATGCTAATTCAAGCCGGCGTGAAGAAAGTCAGGCGCATTCCTTTTCAATCTCCCAACGACTCCGGAATTATTTCAGGAATGGTTTGAAATAAAAATGTACACTCTTTATGTTATTCGTTTTGTTGACGAGATTGAGATGAAAAACAATGTCTTGTTTTTTAATATCGGAAATTTTCGAAGTTTGTACTATAAATCAATTAATTTTCTTAGGAGTCAACGGCCCTGCATTTGACTTATTGGCCTTTGATAAGCTTTTTATTACTCAAACAAGGTCATTATTCTAATTTTGCGGGGTTTTATTCAACTGTAGCAAGGCGGTGGTAATTCCGCACCACAGTATTAGATTCGCCCACGTCCCCATTCCGATGGCCTGGCCGTAAGGTAATCCCTGTAAAAAGTAGATGACACAGGCAGTACGTGCGGTGCGTAAAAGCATAACACTTCGGACTCGGATAAGTTCGGGCACGCAGTGATTCATCCAAATGGCGGCCAAAATTGGAAATAGCCAAACCACCATATGTTGACTCCTAGTGATTGGAGAAATCAATGTCATCGTCAGATAAATCAAAGAGAATTCCAGCGGGTAAAGGTATTCCCCTGCCTGAGCCGGTGCCTTGACACTCAAAAAAAGAAACATCAGTCCGATCAGCAAACACAATTCAAAAATACGGACTCCGGTTTCAAGAGTTTCAAGCGAAACTCCTCCGCCGATGACCGGCAATTTCTCGTAGTGGCGGACAACATATGTTGGATAACCTCGTTCGGGCCCGTACTGATTCCGGTTCTTCAAAAAAAGTCTTGTGATCGTAGCTTCCAGTGATTGGTTGACCTTGAGCAAATTGGAGGTTAAATGCATCATCCGGATTTGCTCCGGTGTCTTTTTGTCCGGATGCGGCGCTTCCTTTTTAAAATATTGAATGACATTAATCAGAAGCGGCTTGACGTTTCGGCCTATCCATTGGCGGTGGTAAATACGGTTTCCTTCCATCCCAAATATAAGTGTCGGAATCAATAAAGTCAGAACAATTCCACCGGCCAGCGTGCCTGCCAAAAACTTAGGTTTTCTCTTGACCAAAAAGTAAAGGCAAAACAAAGCGGGCGTAACTTTGATTAAGATCGCGCATGACAGAATAACGCCACCCCAAAATTCCCTTTTTTTCCGCCAGAAATCAATGGATATGACGGTAAGAAGGAAAACCAGAATATTTACCTGGGCCATTGCCAAGTTGTCGATTAAACACGAAAAGCCGATTCCGACGAATAAAACCGCATCGAATTTCGGAATGCGCTGAAATACCGTCAATAGGTTTGGCGGCCTTGGCTGCATAATCTGCCATGACAAGACCAAGGCCCAGAAAAAAAAACAGACGTTCAAAGCGTTCCAGCAAAAACTCGCGATTGAAAGCGGAAGAACAGCAAAGGCCGCAAAAAAACAAGCTGCGACCGGAGGATAGAGGAAGGGACTGACATGATCTTCGGTTGGCGGAACGTTGTTTCCTTCCGTTACATAATAGATTCCGCTGCCTTGAATGACCGCCCTGCCTGCTTTATAGTAGGTATCAAAATCGTTCGAACCGCGTTGGGATCTTCGAACGGAAATCAGGCCTGTGATTACAACCAGAACAATAATCAGTCCGGCGATTAACCAATTTCTGCGTACATTCATAACAGTATTAGTTCCAATTGAGCTTTTTAGCGGGAAACAGATATTAATTCATTATACAACCGAAAAATCAACTTTTACAACTGCCATTACTTTTTTTTCAAAATAATCGGAGGCGTTACTGTACGTGTCAGGCTGGGGTGATCGTGCCTTAGCACCTCCTAAGTTATATAGTCAAAATACGAAAATAGAATGCGGAATAAGCACCCACTATTAGCCCTTTAGCAATCCCGTGCCCTGTTGCATACCGCATACCACACGCCGTCCGTTAGGTACTAACAAAATTGCAGTGCATTTTTGAAATGGGTACCCTTGATGTAGATACCCGCTAATAAAGGCAGGGGGGAGTTTTAATAAATGACGATCGGCATGATTGCGCTCAAGAGGCTTATAAAAATTACGATTTGTCCGACCGGTCATGATTATTTATTGATTGATTTTTAACTACCCACTCTTATAATTTGCCAATGGCAGTGATGTTATTAGAAAAAAGGAGGTATAGAATGAAACGTTTAGCAACGTTGTTTTTTGTAATGTCATTGATGTTTTCAAGTCTGCCAATGAACGTTTGCTACGCTGCTGAATATCAAGAGAACGTTCTTGATAAGATAGTCGATTCATTTGCGACCATGGGGAAGAAAGGCCTTGAAAAAGACCAAATTCTGGCCCAGCGCAAGGCCGATCGGGTGAAGCGCTATGCCGAGCAGGAAGCAAAAAGGATACAGAAGGAAGCTGGAAAAGCAGGCAAGGACATGAAGAAGAAATTGGGATTTTGATTTCAAATATTAAGAGGAGGGTTCTAAGTTAGTCGGTGCGGATGATTGCGGGCACTTCGTTTTTAGAACCGTCCCTTTTTTTAATCAGCTTTAAAATAGCGAAGCCATTCAAATGACTACTGGAAAAGAATTGATCAATCAACCGATTCGACGGGCCAAGCTACAAAAAGTCTTTTTGAGAACTGTTTTTCTGATGATTTTCATCCTGTTGGCTGTGGATCTTGATTGTCTGAGAAGTATTCCTATTGCGTTTGCAAGCCAGGAGATAACGGCTGAAGTGAATCGGGAAGCGGAGCAAGACTCTGCCCCTGAAAAGCAACCCGCAGAATTAATCATTAAAAACCTGAACAAGGTCGAGGTCGCTAAGGCTGCGAGCGGGAAGGAAATTATTTCGATTACCGGCGTGATGCCGAGTGACTATGATCAAAACTTTAGACAAAAAAGTAAAAGATACTTACGCGCTCAAAACGCTAATGGCGACAAGTCTAAAGGCAAATCTTCCTGGGTTTCTTTGCCGCATGTGAGCTCCCCGGCTATTTCAAAAACGGATGAAAACGGAGTTCCGTGGTTTGTCATTACGACAGGAACATATAAGATTGAAATTGAGGAGAATAAGGCTTTCGGTGTTGACACGGCGAAAATCTTAGAAGGATTTTATCGGTTGCTGAAAAAAGAAACGAGGATGACAAATAAGACCATTAACACCAAATTGCGAATCAGGATTTTTAAAGGCAAACGGAACTATGAATCTTTTTGTGAAGAACATCAATTGAATTGCGACCGGACAATGGGGGTCACCAGTGCGCGTTATCTTGTGGCGGGAGGACGGTTTGGCCGTTTCGTCGAAAATCAGATTCTCTTTTATTGGGATAACGATTGGAGAAAGTTTGAAAATATGGCGGAATTGTATTCATCAAAACAAAAATTTTATGCAACTTTGTTTCATGAAGCAACACATCAGCTTTTGCACACGTTTACTCAAAATATATATCCGAAATGGCTTGGAGAAGGCTTGGCCGAGCATTTTGAAAATACGATGTTTAATGGCAAGGAAATCTATTTGCCCATGAAACTATCGATACCTCGTGCTAAAGACATGAAAGAGTTTCTCAATGCCGGTGGCGATCCGAAGGAAATATTTTCTTGGGACCGGTATGGGGACAAAGATTCTGTTTATTACGGTTTTTCAGCTTCTTTTGTGGCTTTTCTGATGCGCGGTACCGCTTACCGTCACTATATAGATCAAGCCATCAGGCGCATTGATCAAGGAGAGTCTGTTTCAAAGGTGACGGATTCCATTTCCAAAATTAAAGACGGCAATTTTTGGGATGAATGGCGAAATTCTTACACAAGCGACATTCTATCAAACTAACAAACTAAATTTGTTCGGTTTCTTCCCCAAAATATTCAGGGCTGATCTGAGCCGCGACCTGGAAAATTTCCTTCAACGTGTGTTGAGTCAACATGCCCGGATCCGACGTAACGAAATAATCTATTTTCATCCGGTAGTATGCCGCCGGTTTGTCAAAGGTGGCGCCGCGGTCTTTGTATTGATTCATGAGGTATCCGGCAATAATATCCCTCATGTTTTGACTTGCAAGACGCCATTCGCTGCTTGATTTGAGGGCGCGTTCGATGGTTTCTTTAATTTCCTGAGGAGAAGGAAGAGGGCCTTCGCCCGGGAGTGCGGAAGCATTCGCTGATGACGGGTTAGCGGAATTTAAACCCGGTTGGCTTTGACCTCCTTGTTGGGCCTGATTCATCATTTGGGCTTGGCGCATTTTCATTGCTCTTTGCTGTTGCATCTGTTTTTGCATGCGCGGGTCTGCGGCTGCTGAATGGGCATCTTTAGCGATCAAGCAGTTTGATAGCACGCAAAGGAATACAAAAGAACCAATTTTTCTCATCAGTTTGTGAGCAGTCATAGGAAATAATCACTCCTTCATTTTCTTTTATAGAAGCGGTTAAAGGATGATATTGATGATGATCAATTCAATATCGAAATAAATCCTATCAAATTCCATAGCAAATTACAATCAATCCGGCATGGCGAATTCGGCGTCCATATTCAAATTCTTTATTTTTCCATGCCGATCGTGTACAATGCCCCCGGCACAATAAGAATCTGCAGGTTAAAAAGAAAGGTTCGATAAACCCGAATGAAAATTCTTCGTCGGTATTGCGGTTTTGAGCTTATTTTCCCAACGCTGATGTCTCTTTTACTTTTTACGTTTATCTTTATGGTGGGGCATCTTGTGAAATTGGCGGATCTTTTGGTGAATAAAGGGGTTAGCCTTTGGGATGTGATCGTGATGCTGCTGCTTGCGGTTCCGAGTGTCTTTGGATTTATTTTGCCGACGAGTGTTCTGGCGAGTATTCTTCTCACATTTGGCGGTTTTGCCCAAAATAATGAAATTACGGCAATGAAGGCAAGCGGTGTCAATATCGTAAAGGTGATGATTCCGGTTATTGCGGCGGCGTTTCTTCTTAGTATTTTTTCACTTTTCCTTGTAGACCAGATTGAACCTTATGCGCAATACACGCTCAGGCAAATGACCCGTCAGATGGTGGTGAAACGGCCGACGGCATATATCGAAGCCGAGCGTTTTATCAAAGATTTCGAAGGGTATGTCATGTGGGTCAATAAAGTAGAGGGGAAACGGCTGGAAGGAATCAGAATTTATGAGCCGCAGGAAAAAGGTCCGGCGCGGACAATATTGGCTGAAGCGGGTGAAATTATTCCGAGTGAAGATGAGCTGTCTCTTTCGATTAAGTTGTTTAACGGAACGAGCGATGAACCGAATCCGGATGATCCATCGATTTTGTATAAGCTGAATTTCGAGACGTTTACCATTCCGAATTTGACACTTGGGAAAGCAAGCGGCGGAAAAGGTAAGAAGCCCAGGGAAATGATGCTTGATGAGTTGCTATATCGTTTGAAGCACGATAAGAGTATTTCGCAAGCCCCGAAGGAAAAAAGAGTCCTCAGAGCAGAGATTAATAAGAGAATTGCGTTCGCCTTTGCGACTTTTGTGTTTGCCATGATTGGGCTTCCGGCAGCGATCATTACGCGCCGCGGCGAGGCAGTGGTGAGTTTTACGATCGCCATGAGTATTGTCGCGATTTATTACGTTTGTTTTGCATGGATGAGGACCTTGGCAGTAAGCGGTTCAATGCCGCCCGAGATTTCCTTATGGCTTCCCAATATAGTGATGGTGCTGGTGTCTATTTTTCTCTTCCGCCGTGCCGTTTATTGATAAATATTTGTCAGGCTATCCAATCCTTTAAATTTTTATTACTTTATCGTTTTGAAGTTAAAAACCATAATTTAAATTTCATGATATAATCATTTTGTACGTCATCGTTCTTTTCCACATGATGTTGACCGGGTGATCGCTTCCATTCGTGGAGGAGGAAAGTCCGAGCTCCACAGGGCAAGAGCGCTCTGTAACACAGAGACTTTCATGGCCAAAGCCGTGAAAGATGGAAAGTGCCACAGAAAATAAACAGCCTTTTGTTGATGGTGTCAAACCCATCAATCGGGGGTTAAGGTGAAACGGCGGCAGTCACTCTTATTGAGTAATCAATAGAAAGTGAGTGCAGTCGTCATTTCTCATTTAATGATGGGGAGTGACGGCGGTTTAAGAGACCACCGGCCCGAAGGCGACGGAGGGCGCATGGTAAACCCCGCTTGGAGAAAGACCGAATAGAAAACGAACTCGGCGGCGCAGAATCACTGATTTTGCGGATGCCGGGGGGAACGGCCCGTTCCCAAGTTTTGGGTTGGTCGCATGAGGCGTTTGCGCAAGCAGCGCCCTAGATAGATGATCATTACCCGCCACGTAAGTGGCGGGGACAGAACTCGGCTTACAGGTCAGCATCATGTGGTTTTTTTATTCAAATTTTTCGCCCTTGACGAAAATGGAAATATCGGGTAAGGTTTACACAATTAAGCATTAATAGGTCAGTTAACCTTTTAAACTGGTTCTGAGAAGCCAGAAAAGGATGAAAATGAAGTCAATCTGCAATTATAAAAAAGTTCAAAGCTCACCAAAACGGTGAGCTTTTTTTTTGGAAATTTGAGGATTTATGCCGCAAAAACAGATTATGAGTTCAGAAGAAATCACCCGGGCAATTACTCGAATTGCCCATGAAATTTTAGAGAAAAATAAAGGGGCGAAGGCTCTGGCGTTGATCGGAATCCGGACGGGTGGTGCCTTTCTGGCGAAACGGTTTCAGGAAAAAATAAAGGAAATCGAAGGGACCGAAATTGAACTCGGGCTTTTGGATATTACGCTTTACCGGGATGATTTGACGGAAATCGGGGCTCAGCCGGATATCAGAGAAACAGAGATTGATTTTGGTGTGAGCGGTAAAAAAATTATTTTAGTCGACGACGTTTTGTTTACCGGAAGGACGATTCGGTGTGCGATGGATGCGATTATTGATTTCGGCCGGCCGGAATTCATTCAACTTGCGGTATTAATTGACCGAGGACACCGGGAACTGCCGATTAAAGCGGATTATGTCGGGAAAAATATTCCGACGTCGAAACAGGAAGACGTGGTTGTGAATTTGAAAGAATGCGGCGAAGAAGATTCCGTGGTGGTCTTCGAGGGAGAAACCAAAAATGACTAAAACGGCGTGGACGCGGAAAGATTTGGTGGGCCTGAAAGATTTATCGCGCGAAGAAATAACGCTTATTTTGGATACGGCGAAATCACTGCAGGAAGTTTCAACAAGGCCGGTGAAAAAAGTTCCCACCCTGCGCGGGCGGACGGTTGCGAATATGTTTTTCGAGCCGAGTACACGGACGCGGATTTCGTTTGAGCTTGCCGAAAAACGGTTAAGTGCGGATACGATTAATTTTTCGGCGGCCACTTCCAGCACCGTGAAAGGAGAATCCATTAAAGATACCGTGCGCAACATTGAATCTCTCAAAGTGGATATTATCGTGATGCGGCATCCGGCGTCCGGCGCCCCGCACCGTTTAGCGGAGAGGCTTGATGTGAGTTTTATCAATGCGGGTGACGGAATTAACGAGCATCCCACGCAAGCGTTACTCGACATGTTTACCATTAAAGAAAAAAAAGGAACTCTCGAGGGCGTTAAGGTGACGTTTATCGGCGATATCCTGCACAGCCGTGTTGCGCGTTCGAATATCTGGGGCCTGACGAAAATGGGTGCAAAAGTGGTCGTGTGCGGTCCCAAGACGCTTATTCCTCCGAAGGTTGAGGAGTTGGGCGTTGAAGTGATCTATGATTTGTATGATGCGATCAAAGACGCGGATGTCATTAATTTGCTTCGGATTCAAATGGAACGCCAAAGCGAATGTTTTTTTCCGAGTATTCGCGAATATGCGAATACCTATCAAATCAATCGCAAAGTTTTAGAAGTTGCAAAGAAAGATGTCGTGATTATGCATCCGGGGCCGGTGAACCGCGGGATTGAAGTTTCAAGCGATGTGATGGATGGGCCCTCTTCGGTGATATTGGATCAAGTGACGAACGGTTTGGCTGTCCGCATGGCGGTGCTTTATCTGCTGAGCGGCGCTCGAAAGAAAATTGAGGGGTAAGAGATGACGAATCTTCAGCTTTTAATTAAAAAAATCCATGTGGTTGATCCCAAAAATCAAATGGACGGTATTTTGGATGTGTTGATTCAAAAAGGAAAAATTACGGCGATTAAAAAAGACATTGAACCGGTTGAGAATGCGCAAGTGTTTGACGGAAGCGGCAAATACTTATTTCCCGGCTTGATTGATATGCATGTTCATATGCGGGAACCGGGATTTGAACAAAAAGAAACTATTGAAACCGGATCACGCGCTGCGCTGAGAGGCGGTTTTGTGGCGGCGGTGGCGATGCCTAATACGAATCCGCCGTGCGATCATCAAAGTGTGATCGACAATATTATCCGGAAGGCGAATGAAGTTCCATTTTATATTTTTCCGGCGGCGACCATTACAAAAGAACGCGCAGGTAAAGAACTTTCCGAAATGTCGGATATGAAGAAAGCGGGTGCGTGCGCGGTGAGTGATGACGGTGAGTGGGTGGCGGATTCGCTTCTGATGAGACACGCGCTTGAGTATGCATCGATGCTTGACCTGCTGTTGATTAGTCATGCGGAAGACAGACGGCTTTCCGGCCCCGGCGTGATGAATGAGGGGCTGGTTTCCACGAAAGTGGGGTTGAGGGGAATTCCTTCTGCGAGTGAGGAAATTGCGATTGCCCGCGACTTGATTCTCGCTGAGTACACGGGTGCGCGGATTCATATGACACACATTTCCACGGCCGGTTCCGTTGCCATGATTCGCGATGCAAAAGCGAAAGGAATTAAAGTGACATCGGATGTGACACCGCATCATTTTTCACTGACGGATGAAGCGGTTGACCGTTATTGTACCAATTTTAAAATGAGGCCGCCGCTTCGGACGGAAAAAGACCGGCGGGCGTTGATTGCGGGGCTTGTGGACGGAACGGTTGATGCGATTGCTTCGGATCACGCACCTCATACGGACGAAGAGAAAATGCTGGAGTTTCAGGATGCGCCTGACGGTGTGATCGGACTCGAAACGTCGCTTGGAGTGGCGCTGACGGAATTGGTTCATACGAAAAAGATGGATTTGAAAATGCTTGTCGAGAAAATGTCTGTCCGGCCGGCGGAAATTTTGAAATTATCCCATGGGTTCGGCGAAATCAAAACCGGAGCGGAAGCCAATTTGACGTGCGTGGATGTTGATCAGGAATGGGTGGTCAATAAAAATGATTTTGTTTCAAAATCGAAAAACTCATGTTTTGTCGGGAAAAAGTTGAAGGGAAAAGCGGTTGCAACAATTTGCCGCGGCAAATTGTGGGATTTTCGTTCATAATATATTTACCGCCAGCAGCATTTTTCTTCGGACTGACTAATAGCGTTATCGCGAAGAGTCCTGCACGCCGAAATGCGTTATGGTACGTAGGCGTAGTGATTTCTGAGGTATTATTAATAAATCCCCCTCACCCTAACCCTCTCCCTTGGGGAGAGGGCAGGGGTGAGGGGCGATAGTCAACTTCAGAATCAAGGATCAAGATTGTTCACAAATTTAGAAATGCGGGAAGTGTGTAAGCGAAATAGGATAAACGGGTGAATGGGAATGATTAAAAAAGCAATTTTAGCACTGGAAGACGGCCTGATCCTGGAAGGGGTTCACTTTGGATTTGAAGGAGAGTCTTATGGTGAAGTAGTTTTCAATACGTCGCTTTCGGGATATCAGGAAATTTTGACGGATCCGTCTTACGCGGGACAGATTGTGACGATGACGAATCCGCACATCGGAAATTATGGGATTAATCAGGCGGATGCGGAATCCCGGCGTCCTTGGGTGGAAGGATTTGTTGTCAGGGAACTCAGTCCCGTGGTGAGCAATTGGCGGTCCGAAGAGGATTTGGATCAATATTTGAAACGGAACAAAATTATCGGGATTCAGGAAGTTGACACGAGAAAACTCGTCAAACACCTGCGCGATTTTGGGGCCAAGAAAGGTGTCATTTCTTCCGTGGATTTGGATTCGAAAAGTCTGGTTGAAAAGGCGAAAGCATCGCCGAGTATTGTCGGGATTGATTTAGTGAAGAAAGTTACATGTGCGGCGTTTTACGATTTCAACGAAACCCTGATGCCGGAATTTACCTGGCCGGATGAAGTGGTGAAGACGGATAAAAAATATTCGGTTGTGTGCGTGGATTGCGGTATTAAACTCAATATTCTCCGGAAATTAGTACAGCATGGTTTCCGTGTGCATGTGGTTCCGGCAACGACTACAGCAGAAGAAATTTTAAAATTGAAGCCGGACGGTGTTTTTTACTCCAATGGGCCCGGAGACCCGGAGCCGGTGACATATGTGTGGCAAGGAATGCAAAAATTGCTGGGGAAAGTTCCGGTTTTCGGAATTTGCCTGGGCCATCAAATGCTCGGACTCGCGCTCGGCGGAAAAACATTTAAATTGAAATTCGGCCATCGCGGCGGAAATCATCCAGTCAAAGATTTGAAAACCGGTCTTTTTGAAATCACTTCCCAGAATCACGGATTTTGCGTGGATGCCGGTTCGCTTCCCGGAAACGAAGCCAGAGTGTCGCACCTCAATTTAAACGATCAGACCGTGGAAGGACTGCGGCATGAAAAGTTTCCGGTGTTTTCGGTTCAATACCACCCTGAAAATTCGCCGGGGCCGCATGATTCGGATTATTTATTTAAACGGTTCTATCAAATGATTGACCGGGGAGTTTGGTAAGCAGATGCCCAAGAGAAAAGACATTAAGAAAATCCTCATTATCGGTTCGGGGCCGATCATCATCGGGCAGGCGTGTGAATTTGATTATTCGGGCACGCAGGCCTGCAAAGCGCTTCGTGAGGAAGGTTATGAAGTCGTTCTGGTGAATTCCAATCCCGCGACAATTATGACCGATCCGAACGTGGCGAACCGGACTTACATCGAACCGATTACAGCCGATGTGCTTGAAAAAATTATCCAGATTGAACGGCCGGACGCGTGTCTGCCGACGATGGGCGGGCAAACCGGACTGAATCAAGCCGTTGAAGCTTATGAACGCGGAATATTCACGAAATACGGCGTTGAAATGATCGGCGTGAAATACGAGGCCATCAAAAAGGCAGAAGACCGATCCGCATTCCATAATGCGATGCAGAAAATTGGGCTTGATTTACCAAGATCGGAATGTGCTCGTTCGGTCGAAGACGCGCTTGAGATTGCGAAAACGCTCGGATTTCCCGTCATTGTCCGGCCAAGTTTTACACTCGGCGGTTCCGGAAGCGGAATTTGCTATAACGAAGATGATTTAAAGCGGGTTGCCCGGCTCGGCCTCGAATACAGCATGGTCAAAGAAGTTTTGATTGAAGAATCGGTGATCGGATGGAAAGAATTTGAACTGGAAGTGATGAGAGATTGTAAAGACAATTTCGTCGTCATTTGCTCGATTGAGAATTTTGATCCGATGGGAATTCATACGGGCGATTCGATTACCGTGGCGCCGGCGCAGACATTGACGGACAAAGAATATCAGCGGATGCGTGACGCAGCCCGGAAAATCATTTCGGAGATCGGCGTTGAAACCGGCGGCTCGAATATTCAATTTGCCGTTCACCCGGAGACGGGGCGGCTTGTGGTGATTGAAATGAATCCGCGCGTGTCGCGTTCGTCAGCGCTTGCTTCGAAAGCTACAGGGTTTCCGATCGCGAAGTTTGCCGCGAAACTTGCGGTCGGCCTGACCCTCGATGAAATTCCGAATGATATTACGAAATATACGCCGGCCGGTTTTGAGCCGTCGATCGATTACTGCGTGGTCAAAATTCCGAGATTTGCGTTTGAAAAATTCGAGGGTGTCAATGATACGCTCGGGACGCAGATGAAGTCCGTTGGCGAAACCATGGCGCTCGGGCGGACATTTAAAGAAGCTTTTCAGAAAGGAATGCGAGGCCTTGAAATTAAACGGATGGGGTTCGGCTGTGACGGCCGGGATGATGTATTTGGATTGAAGCTGGAGTCGAGGGAAACGTTGGTTCAATTTATCGAAGGAGCGCCGCGCGACGAAGCGTTGCGGCGGAAAATTCTCGAGCGAATCAAAATTCCCCGGGCGGACCGAATTTTTTATATTAAATATGCTTTTTACGCGGGTTATTCCGCGAAAGATATTTTTGATGCAACAAAAGTTGATATTTGGTTTCTTGAACAGCTGCGGCAGATTATTGATTTGGAAAAGGAATTGCTTCTGCTTGGGAATAAACCCGATGTGGATTCTGAATCTTTCCGGCAAATCCTTAAACAAGCGAAACGCTATGGTTTTTCGGACTTTCAAATCGGATTTTGTTTTGGGAAAAAAGATCTGGAAATTCGCAAGCTCCGGAAATCGAAAAATATTGAGTCTGTGTATAAACTCGTTGATACTTGCGCGGCAGAATTTAAAGCGTTTACGCCGTATTTCTATTCAACTTATGAAGATGAAGACGAGACGATTCCGAGCGCTAAAAGGAAAGTGATGATTCTCGGCGGCGGTCCCAACCGGATAGGACAGGGAATCGAGTTCGATTATTGTTGCGTGCAGGCAGCCATCGCATTGAGGGGCCTCGGATACGAAACTATTATGGTGAATTCGAATCCCGAAACCGTCAGTACGGATTACGACACATCCGATAAATTATTTTTCGAACCGGTGACGCTCGAAGATATTCTCAACATTGCCGATCGCGAAAAGCCCTGCGGCGTCATTGTCCAGTTGGGCGGGCAAACGCCGCTCAACCTTTGTAAAGGGCTCGAAGAGAATGGTTTGAAGATTTTAGGGACGTCAACGGCTTCGATCGATTTTGCCGAAGACCGGCAAAAGTTCCGGGATCTTCTCGAGCGGATCGGTGTCCACCAGCCGAAAAGCGAAATTGTATTCACGCCCGAAGAAGCGATCGTGATGGCGAAAAAAGTCGGATATCCGGTTTTGATTCGGCCTTCCTATGTGTTGGGCGGCCGCGCGATGGAAATTGTCTACGATGAAGAACAACTCCGTAAATATATTGTAACGGCGGTTGAAGCGAGTGACAAAAATGCAGTGTTGATTGATAAATTTCTCGAGGACGCGATTGAGATTGATGTGGATTTAATCGGAGACGGCGAAACCTACGTTGTCGGCGGAATTCTTGAGCATATAGAGGAGGCCGGAGTCCATTCGGGCGATGCAGCGATGGCGCTTCCGCCCTTTTCGCTAAGCAAGGAAAAAATTGATGAGCTTGTAGAAAAAACGAAAAAGATTGCTGCCGAACTCAAAGTGGTTGGGCTGATGAATGTTCAATATGCGATTCAGCACGGCCAGATTTATTGTCTCGAAGTAAATCCCCGGGCGTCCCGGACCGTCCCGTTTGTGAGCAAGGCGATCGGTGTCCCGCTTGCAAAACTTGCTGCGCAGGTCATGGTTGGAAAGACACTAAGAACATTGGGGTTTTCGAACGAAGTGATTCCCCCTTATTTTTCAATTAAAGAATCAGTATTTCCCTTTGTGAAGTTTCCAGGAGTTGATATAATTTTATCACCCGAGATGAAGTCGACGGGTGAAGTTATGGGGATTGATGAAGACTTTGGCCTTGCTTACTATAAAGCACAGGTGGCCGCTTATTCGGAAATTCCGATGTCAGGAAAGATTTTTTTGAGTGTGATGGAGTCAGATAAGGCAAAGATGCTTCCGATTGCAAAAAAATTGATTAAACAAGGGTATCAGTTGATCACAACGCAAGGCACCGGAGCCTATTTGGCAGAGCACGGAATTGAATCCGAAAGGGTCAAGAAGATTTCTGAGGGGGAGCCCAATATTACGGACCGTATTCGCGCCAAGGAAGTTGCGCTTGTCATCAATACGCCGACGGGGAAAGGGCCGATGCAGGACGAAGCTAAAATAAGATCACTTGCAGTTTCTTTTAATGTGCCATGTGTGACCACCATCAATGCCGCGCGTGCCGTTGTCCAAGCGATCGATTCTTTCAGAGAAAAAGGGCTTTCCGTGAAACCGTTGCAAGCGTACTTGAAAAGTGTCGGAGCCAAGGCGAAATTTTCATGCATGATGTAACCGTAGAGATTTTAGAAAATAAAAAGATCAACGCGGTGTATTGGAAGCTGACGTTTTCATCTTCCAAACTTTCCGACAATGTTCGCCCCGGTCAATTTCTCAATATTCAAATCGAAAATTCGACAGCCCCGCTTTGGCGGCGACCGTTTAGTTATTACCGTGTCAGTGGACCTAAGGTAGAAATTCTTTATGAAGTGGTCGGCTGCGGGACGGAAAAATTATCGCAGAAAAAGCGCGGGAGCACGCTCAAAATTCTGGGACCGTTGGGGAAAGGTTTCTCTCAAAAAATCGGCGCGAAGCGAAGAATTTTAGTCGGTGGCGGATGCGGTGTTCCGCCTCTCATTTTCCTTGCCGGAAAAACGAAATTATCCGATTCAACTCCGCCCATTTTGTTGTTCGGCTGTCAGTCAGATGACGCCATTCTTCCAAAAACAGAATTAAGCAAGTTGAAAAACTTGGTTTCTTACGCGACGGAAGATGGTTCGTGCGGAACGAAGGGGTTTGTGACCAAACTTCTCGAAAAGATATTGAAAGAGAATAATCCGAAGAAACTTTTCATTCAAACCTGCGGCCCGAAAGCAATGATGGAAGCGGTGATGCGAATGGCGCGCACGGTTGGTGTTGACGGGGAATTGTCATTTGATGAGCGGATGGCATGCGGAATCGGAGCTTGCCTGGGTTGCGTGGTTGAAACGAAGGAAGGACGCAAGACGAGTTGCCATGACGGGCCGGTATTTTCTTTTGAGGAACTTCCATAAAAGGATGGCGAGATGAAAATTGATTTGACGACGAAAATCGGAAACCTGACGTTTACAAATCCGGTCACGGTTGCGTCCGGGACGTTCGGAACGAAAGATGAATATGCGTCTTTTGTTAATTATAATAAACTCGGGGCCGTGATTACAAAAACCATTACCCGGTTACCGAGAGAAGGGAACCCCATGCCGCGGATTTGCGAAACTCCAAGCGGCATGCTGAACGCCATCGGGCTTCAAAATAAGGGGCTTGAAGATTTTATTGAAAACAAAATCCCGTTTTTCCGGAAATTGAAAACAAATTTAATCGTAAATATCGCCGGAGATTCCGTTGAGGATTATGTTTATCTTGCCGAAAGGCTTCAAAAAGAAAACGGTGTTAAAGCGTTGGAGCTAAATATTTCCTGCCCGAATGTCAAAAAGGGCCTTTCTTTTTGTGCGAATCCTGAACTGGCTTATGAACTCGTGAAAGCGGTGCGTGACGTAACGGCGCTTCCGATATTTACAAAACTTTCTCCTGAAGGTTTTGACCTTTTGCGGGTGGCGGATGCCTGTATCCGCGCTGGCACCAATGCGCTGAGCTTAATGAATACGATTCGCGGGATGGCGGTTGATATTGAAACGCGTAAACCAAAACTGGCCCGGATTTTCGGCGGGCTAAGCGGTCCGGCAATCCGGCCGGTCGCGTTGCGGTACTTATATGAAGTCAAACAGCGGTTTCATATCCCGGTTCTTTCGATGGGCGGAATTACAAACGCCGCGGATGCGCTCGAGTTTTTGATTACCGGTGCGGATTTGATTGCGGTGGGAACAGCCAATTTTATCAATCCGCGCGCCACGATGGACGTTTTGGACGGGATCAAATCCTACATGAAAGAAAAACGGATTCAGAAGATTGATGATTTGCGCGGAACGCTGAAGCCAGAAGCCGGGCGAGACGGCCGGAATTGCATTCCGGCCGGATAAAACAGTTACTCAGGTTGACCGGTTTTTTGTCATTCCCGCAAGTTTTAAGCGGGAATCTAAGGCTGTAGATTCCCGACAAAAGCTTTCGGGAATGACGCAGCATAAAGTGTTGTAAACTGCTCAATCAAAAAAAACGGTCAGGTTGAGAACACAGTTACATAAATCTTAAGGCGTCATTGCGAGACGATGTTCCGGTCGCCTACGGCGCCGGCCTCGCAATAACATATGAAATCGGTTCTCATGAATCTTAAAAGAAAGACGGCGTGAAATGGAAAATGAAAGCATGAATTATAGAGAACGGGTCATTGTGGCGCTGGATACGGATACGCTGCGGAAGGCCAAGCAGCTCGTTAAGAAACTGAAGGATTCAATCAAAATTTTTAAAGTCGGAGCAGAACTTTTTACGGCCTGCGGGCCCAAAGTAGTCGACATGGTTCACGAAGCCGGCGCACAGGTTTTCCTTGATTTAAAATTTCACGATATTCCGAATACGGTTGCGGGTGCGGCAAGGATGGCGGCGAAGATGGGTGTGTTTATGTTTAACGTGCATATTTCAGGTGGGCTGCGAATGTTGCAGGAGGCTTGTATCGCTTCGGCAGAAGAGGCCCGGAAGAATAATATTGCTGCGCCTAAACTGATCGGCGTTACGGTGCTTACAAGTTTAAATCAGGAAGAAATGAACGGGGAAGTCGGAATTCCGGGTACGGTTGAAGAAACAGTTCTTCGATACGCAACGCTTGCTCAAAAAACCGGGCTTGATGGGGTTGTTGCCTCGGCCAAGGAAGTTGCGGCCATCAGAGCTGAATTGGGGAAATCCTTCATGCTCGTCACGCCCGGTATCCGTCCTGCATGGTCGGAAAAACAGGATCAGTCCCGTATTGTTACGCCAAAGCAAGCCTTTGAATTGGGATCGGATTACATCGTTGTCGGCAGGCCGATTACTCAAGCCAAAAATCCAGCCGAAGCCGCTCAAAAAGTTTTTGAAGAGCTTCCGAGCGAAATTTCTCATTAGCGATGAGAAGTCCGGGCTAAGAGGAATTTTTTCGAAATCTGCGAAAAATTCATTCTCTTGACACAGGTAAAGTTCAACCATATAATACTAAACCACGCAAAATCTTAATAATCGCAACCCGTTACCATAAAAGGACTTGAAGCTATTTTATTTATGATTAGAAGCATGACAGGCTATGGCCAGGCTCGTGGAGGGAAATTACCCGTCCGGTGGCATATTGAAATTCGAACGTGGAATCATCGATTTTTTGAATTCACAAGCCGGTTACCCAATGTCCTGCTGAGTTTTGAGGGAAAGATTCGCGATATTATTCGGGATCGTGTTAAGCGCGGAAAAATTTCAATTTCAGTTGCGTTAAAAAACGGAAATGACGCACAGGATCATTTGACTCTGGATGAGAAGAAAGTTGCGTTTTATCTCCGGAATATTCAAAAAATTCAAAAGAAATTCTGCCTCGAAGGAAAAATGAATGTCAATACGCTGCTTGCCATTCCGAATGTGTTTGTTTCTCAAACCAGAGAAAACGACAGCGAGGCGCTTTGGAATGGTTTCAAAGGAGTTTTAGACGGCACGCTCCGGAACTTGGTTCGTTCGAGAGAAAAAGAAGGTTTGGCGCTTGTCCGTGATTTTGACAAGCGGCTTGATCTGATCACCGGCTCGGTTGACCGGATTCAGAAAGAAACGGTTAAGACGGCCGAAAAACAATTTGTCCGTTTGAAAGACAAAATTTCGGAGCTCATCGGAAATGCGGCGATAGACGAAAAACGGATCGAGCATGAAGTCGCCATGATGGCGGAACGGATGGACGTGACGGAAGAAATTGTGCGGCTCGGAAACCACTTGAAACACTTCCATTCTTTGATCCGGAGGGGAAATGAAGTTGGAAAAGAGTTGGATTTTATAGCGCAGGAAATGAACCGCGAAGTGAATACGATCGGGTCGAAATCTCAGGATTCAGCTATTTCCGCGGATGTGATTCGGATCAAGAGTGAAATAGAAAAAATTCGCGAGCAAGTTCAAAACGTTGAATAATATTCCGGTCTGCGTTTTTGTGGAAGCGAAACTGAGCAGGTTGAAACGGAAAATGAAGAAAAAATTTGGCAAGTTAGTGATTGTTTCGGCGCCATCGGGATGCGGGAAGACAACGGTTGTTCGGCAGCTCTTGCGGAAGAATAAACGATGCATCCGATCGGTTTCCTATACGACGCGGCCGCCGCGTTCCGGCGAAAAGAACGGCCGCGATTATTTTTTTATTTCGAAAGATGAATTTAACGCGAAAAAGCGCCGTGGATTTTTTCTGGAAACGGCCCCGGTTTTCCATTACACGTATGGGACGTCAAAAGAATTTGTTCAGCAATATGTTGCGCGTGGAAAATACGTTGTTCTGATTATTGATATTCAAGGGATGAAGAAGGTTTGCCGGAGAGTGAAAGGGAAGTTGCCCCTCATCACGATTTTTATTATGCCGCCTTCGATAGAGGAATTGGGGCGAAGGCTTGTCATGCGAAAAACGGAGAGGAAAAGCGAGCTCGAATGCCGGTTGAAAATGGCCAAGAAGGAAATGGCCGCCAGTTCTTTGTATCAATATGCGGTAGTTAATCAAAGAGTTAGTCAAACAGTCAAAGAGATAGAGGAGATATTAAAACATGAATATACCCATTGAAGGATTAAGAAAAACGGAATCAAATCGTTTTCGCCTTGTCTTGGTTGCCGCGCGTCGGGCAAACGACCTGACGAGCGGAGCGGTGTCTGTCATGGATGTGCCGGGAAAATTCAAACCGGCAACCATTGCATTGCAGGAGATCGCTATCCAGAAAATCCGGGTGGAAGTTCCAAAAGAAAAATCGAAATCCAAGAAATAAATCCCAAACAGAATTGTTTATAAATTGAAAGGCAGGCGTTTCTGTGGGAAAAGTGAAAGCAAAATCCGAAGGGAAATTAAAAAAGAAAACGATTCTTTTTTGTGTGACAGGAAGCATCGCAGCTTACCGCGCCTGTGATTTAGTGCGAGAACTTAAAAGGGAAGGTGCGGATGTCGTTTGTCTGATGACGAAATGTGCGCAGGAATTTGTGACGCCGTTGACGTTCCGCTCGCTGACCGGAAATCAGGTTCATGCGGATGCTTTTTCACCGGTCGAAGAATGGAATGTGCTCCATACGAGTTTGGCGGACCGGGCGGATTTGATTTTAATTGCTCCGGCTACCGCGAATGTCATTGCCCGTCTTGCTGCCGGGTTTGCCGATGATTTGGTGACGTCGGTTGTGTTGGCTTCAAAAGCGCCGGTTTTGATTGTTCCTGCGATGAATGACAACATGTATCACCATCCACTGACGCAGGAAAATATGGAGAAACTTCGCCGTTTTAATTATCATTTCGAAAATCCGATTGAAGGAGATTTGGCCTGCGGCCGGAAAGCGGTTGGGCACATTGCTGATCCATGTTCGATCCTTCAACATATTGACCGGTTGCTCAATTGAAATGAAGAAGCTCCGGATTTTGATTACGGCAGGCCCTACCAGGGAATATCTTGATCCCGTGAGATTTATTTCAAATTCTTCGACCGGTGAAATGGGATATGCTTTGGCGCGCGAAGCAAAACGTTTGGGGCATGAGGTGACGCTTGTCAGCGGTCCGACGGCATTAGCTGCACCGAAGGGGATGGAATGTATTTCCATTACAAGTGCGGAAGATTTGAAAAACGCCATTATGAGTTGTTGGCCGAAAACCGATCTCTTGATCATGAGTGCCGCGGTTAGCGATTATAAGCCAAGCCGCTTGGCAACTCAAAAGATGGCAAAGTCTAAAACAGGCTTTAAACTTTTCCTTAAACCTAATCCCGATATTTTACGATATTTTGGGAAACGGAAAGGGAAACGTTTAATCGTCGGTTTTTCTTTAGATACACAGGATGTAGAGAGAAAAGCCGTTCGAAAATTGAATCAAAAGAATTTGGATTTTATCGCTGCGAATTGGTTTTCCCGGAACAATAACCCTTTTGGGAAGAATCGATTCTCAATGTTACTTTTGGGCCGGCGCGGATTTCGAAAGAAGTACGCAAATGTGTCAAAAATGGAAGCCGCGAAAGTGATATTGAAGGAAGTGATCAGCTGATTTTAGGGTGTGAATAAAACGGATTGAATAAGCGTCAAAGTTAATAGTACACAAAACTGGAATTTTTCTATCAATGATCATAAGGAGGAAAAAATGAAGAAAGCAGCATGTTGGTTGTTGATCTCAATTCTTGCACTTACCGGTTGTGCCGAAGGCAGCGGTCTCAGTGAACGTGAGACAGGAGCGCTTTTGGGAACCGGTCTTGGGGCAGGTATGGGAGCTATTATTGGTAATCAAACGGGACACGCCGGGGCTGGAACGGCTATTGGTGCCGGTGCCGGCCTTTTGGCGGGCGCACTTGCCGGAGAAGGGATGCGGCGATCTAAAGAAAATGCAAAGAAAGAAATGCGTCAGGAGTTAATGCAGCAGCAGTATCAAACCGGAGCTGCTCCTCAATATGGCGCTCAGCCTCAATATGCTCAACCTCAGGTTCAGCAGCAGGTTGTGCAGCCACAGGAAGTGAATACGAAATATAATCCAAGGACTGGTCAAACTTTTCCTGATCGATATCAGTTTGATCCCTCGACGGGTGAAGAACTAAAATACATGAAGTAATCAAGCCTTCTTGGATTGTTCGCGCGGCTTGCCTTTGGCGGGCTATCCCTCTCCCTCGGGGAGAGGGTGGGGGTGAGGGGGATTTGTTAATCACTTCAAAATGCTAAATTAATACCATAAATTTTATTTGGATTTATTTTTAGATATTAGCTGGCGCGGGCCCGACATTAATTTAATTGGAAGGTCGGGACTGCGCCAAGTTTTGATTTGCAGCACTAAAAGACGCGCGGCACCAGCATCTTGACGAATATGAACAAATGCAGGTGCTGCGCCGACAAAGCAATTTAGAACCCTTGGATTTATTTTTAAGGAATGTCGGCGCGGTATTGACTGTCTATGAAGAATCAAAGTACTGTTAATCGGAAGTCAATACAGTGCCAGCTTCCCATTTAATTTTATGGGATTTATTTAAAATGTCAGCTGGCGCGGTAGCAAAGTGGTAATGCACGGGTCTGCAAAACCTGTATACGGCGGTTCGATTCCGCCCCGCGCCTCCATGGATCGATCCGCCTAATGTTGTGTGGTGGAGATTCCGCCCCGCGCCTCCAAGCGATCAGAAGTATGTAAGAGCCAAAAACCCCCCTGTAACATAAATAACTCTTTGTGGTTTCTGAAGCGTATACTAATAATATGTCTTTTGGCTCACCAAAAGAAAGTAATTTTATGGAAGAGCATAAATCCTTGGTCAGGAGAATTGAAGTTTTCATGCCGAGCAGACTTGGTTTTCACCTTCGGGTAATTGCTCGATTCGTGAAAAAAGTACGGCAGTTTCGTTCGGTGATTCGTGTGCGAAAAGGGAAAATAACGGCTGATGGGAAAAATATATTAGGTCTCCTGGTCTTGGCAGTTGCTTGGAAATCAAAGATATATATAGAGGCCGAAGGTGATGATGCCATGGAGGCGATTGAAAGTATTGGAGCTTTTTTCCGGACGGAGCATTAGGCAATCCTATCAAAGGAGAGACATAGAAACACTATTCTAACAAAACCGAGAGGGTTAAACGTTACAGTAGCAATAGTCATGGACTTTAATATTTAATCAATATAGGATGCCATTTAAGTAAAAGCAATTCGCGCAGCAGCTTATATTAAAAACAATTATCAATAATTTGCGATCACAGTAGAGGTCATATCAAAAAGCTATATTATCGTGTTCAGTATATTGTCGGTGGTATCTGCGTTTCAATGCTTAACTTCTTGACAAGTTCTATCAAAAGAAAAATAGCGCAAGTTATCGGATTTCTTCTTTTCCTTAGAACCCGGCGCCGAAATTTTTCCATAAACAATCTTCGGGCAGCTTTCCCGCGAAAATCAAAATCAGAAATCAGAAGGATCGGCCGGTTGTCCATGACGGGTATGGTGGACTTTTTTTTCGAGGTTATCAACATTCCCAAAATTGCGAAAAATTCCGGAAAATTTATTGAAACGCACGGAGAAGAATATGTGTGGAAAGCCTTGGAAGAGAAAAAGGGGCTCATTCTGGTTTTGGCCCATTTCGGAAATTGGGAATTGATGGGGGTGGCTGCGGCCGCTAAAGGAATTCCGATCCATGCCATCGGAAAACCCGTGAAAAATCCGTTTATTTATAATTATATCAAACGGCTTCGCGGATCTACGGGGCTCAGGAACATTGACCGGAAAGGTGCTGTCAAAAAAACGATTCAATTACTGAAAGAAAATCAGGTGGTGGCGGTGCTGCTTGATGCCCACGCTAAATCCGGTTTTGTGAATGTGGATTTTTTCGGTCGTCAAGCGGCCACATTCCGGTTTCCGGCTATGCTTGCCTTAAAATATGGGACACCCATCATCCCGACTTTTTATTACCGCGAACGTGACAAACGTTCTATTCTTGCTTTTGGCGAACCATTTCCGCTGATCCAAACCGGTGATTTTCAGGCCGATTTAACGGCAAATACGCAGCAGTATGTGGCTACTCTCGAACATGAAATTCGGAAGCGCCCGTCCGATTGGACGCTATGGGGACATAATCGATGGCGGCAGGAAGCAGTGCAACCTTTGAGTGAAGAAAACTAGAGAAAAAATCAGAGAAAGAATCAGAGAAAGAATTTAATTGTATACAATTCTGTTACCTGTTAAATTGAAATGATATTAGGAATGGGAGCTAACCTGAGCTGTCAATCAAATACTCATCTTTCCTCCTTGATTTATCCTCCGCGGTATTTGGCTTGTCACAAACTTTGGTAATCGCTTACTGTTACTGGCAATAAGGGCGTGAAACCGTAAAATTTAAAGACGTTATGGGCATCTAAGTGTGATTTAGTGGGAGCAGAAGCAAAAGGTCTAAATGAAAAAAAATACATTGTATAAAAAAGGTTGCCTGCTTTTTCATTCCAGCCACGGTCTTTGCCGCATTAAAGAAATCAATAAACAAATTCAGTCTGGGAAAGAGCAGTATTACTACTCGCTTGAATCCAGAGAGGCTCGTTTCAAAAGAGCTAAATTTATCATTGATGCGAGCCAAATAAATACCTCCGGTTTTCATCTGGTCATTTCACGTGAAGAAGCAAACAAAATTTTGAATTATTTGAAAACAAACGATTTAAGTAATGAAAACCAAAATATACAAGAACTTTCGAAAGAAGTTTTGAGTTTGATCGAAAAAAATACGCCATGGGCCTTTAGTAAAGTTATTTTGATTTATTCCCGGGAAAAAAACGGGCAGGTAGCAAAAGGAAAAAGAGAGATGTTGTTACGGGCCGTGAAAGGACTTATGCGAGAGCTGTCGTTTGTTTTGAACCTTTCCGAACGTGAAGTGTGCCAGAAGGTGAAAAAAAATTTAGTGTATCGTTCAAAAGCAAATCAATGGGTGTTAGACGCTGTTTTAGGGACTGTTCAAACCTCAGCTATGGGACCTTCGTAAATTTTAAATTCTCCTGTGTAAAGATTAAACATACTGGAAGCGATTTAATAGTTATCGTAAGACCAACAAATACCGCCATTGCCAGCCCGAAGGGCGAAGCAATCCCGCTTTTAAATAAAGCTTGCGTGTTACTTCTGCAGTGCTTCTCGCAATGACATGCTTTTAGAGATTTATAAAACCGCTTTTAAATATCATGGGCCTGAAAGGTCTGTCGGTATTATAAACCTATGAACATAAAGCATTTCGCAAGATCGTTGTTTTCTGCGTGAAACGTGATTCGTGGCGACGGAGTACCGTTGCCCCTTGTCTCTCGCCCCGTGTGGCGCGGTACCATGTACGGAAGGGACGCGTACCCGGTACGGTTTCAGTTCTAAAATTTTTTACACATTTTTTATCATCCGGATTTTTCCCGCTTTAGAAGAGCAAAAAATTTTTACATTTCCCCTTTCGAAAACCAAACATTCCTTTGGACTTTATTATCATGGAAATATTTTTGCTGCCTCTTGTATTCTTATCCGCTATAGCGTTAGATTTTGAATAGGGTGAAGCAAAATCGCAGATGAGTTTTACTTATGAAGGAGGACCAATATATGGAATTCTGGAATGAGGATACTCAAAGCCAATGGTATATTAAAATGATGCTCCGGGACGAAATGATGAAAAAAACAGAAGGCTTTCTGAAACAGATGGTTTCAACCGATTGCGCATTGCGTCAAATCGGTTCCTCTCTGATTGAGGTTTGCGGTGTTTCCCATGCCGCTGTTTTGGAATTTCGTCCGCGGACACAAGACTATAGAGTTCGAATGTCATGGGGGAAATTTAGACTTCCGCAGAATTTGGTGAAGGCCGATATTTCAAGCGAACTGGTCCACGAAAGCTCACGCGCCAATATTTCCAACCCAGAGAACAATTTGAATCTTAAACATATTTTAAAGCTTCACGGTACGGAGTTTGAATTTATGTTGCGAAAAAGCGGGCATTTATACGGGATGTTTTTTATCGGTCCGCCTGCTGAGGGAGGCCATTATTCCCAAGAAATGGTGAACCACTTTGAGCAGCTTGCGGATCAAATCGGCCTCATGTTTGAGGTGGAATATCGCTGCCGGGAAGCTTCAAAAGATCCGCTTAAGAACGATTATCACTATCAGTTTCTCGAAGATTCATTCGGACTTTTATGCCGGCAATTCAAAAAAACGAAAGGGCCTTGTGCGGTGGCGGTGATTATCATCAATGATGAAGAGGCGATTCGGCTGCGTTACGGCGATACAATGGCCGATTTATGTATTCAAATGATATCGGAAAAAATTCAGAAAAATATACGCACGACAGACAGTTTTATCCGGTATGCGCCGGGTAAGTTTTGTATCGCATTTTGTGAGATGTATGATTGGAATGGTGGGAGCGCGCATTCTGCATATATGAATGTCTTGTTCATGGATTTGGTGCAGAAAATCGCGAAACGAATTCAAAGCGATCTCATGGAGGATCAGATAGAATGGCGCGCGGAAAAACTAAACATTGCGGTTAGTTTGGGGATCGCTCCATTGAATTCGAATCCCGAAAATTCAGAATTAGAAACGGAAATGTCCGGGAAGGTTAATCAACTGGAAGAGCAGTTGAGTCAATTAGGGAAAAATCAAATCTACATGGACGGGGAGGATTCAGGCACAAATTTCATGGATTTTATTTGATAAAAGGGGACAGCGCCCTTTTTAAACGAGAAAGAGGGCGCTGTCCCCTCTCTTTTTTATCGACGACTTTTTCTTCGAAGTAGTTTATAATTTGCCTACCATGATTCAAGAACACAATCACTCGGCGATCGACCACTTGGAAGAATTAAGGAAAAGAATTTTGTTTTCCTTAATTTGGGTTTCGCTTTTTTCTATCTTATGTTTTTGTTTTTCCGACATCCTGATGAAGTGGATGACGCGCCCTATTGAAGGGAGTGTCCAGTCGCTATATTTTTTAACTCCGTATGAAGCTTTTCTCACCAAAATGAAGCTGGCCTTAATTGCGGGCGTGGTGCTTTCACTTCCTGTTATTTTTGCGCAACTGTGGGCATTTATAGGGCCGGGGCTCTATCCGAATGAAAAAAAAGAAATTTCGCCGCTCATATTGCTTGCGACGGTTCTTTTTATCGGCGGTGTTTTGTTTGCATATTTCATGGTGCTTCCGTTTGCCCTCAACTTTTTTCTTGGTTTTAGAAGCGAGACACTTGCGCCGATGATATCCATTGGTTCGTATGTTTCATTTTTTTCTTCTATTTTGATTTCGTTCGGTGTGGTATTTGATATTCCGGTGATTGTCATCGGCCTGATATCGACAGGGATTTTAAATGCTGCTTATTTGGCGTCGCAGCGAAAATATATTATTTTAGGAGCGTTTATCATTGCCGCGATCCTGACGCCGACAGTGGATATGATTACGCAATGTATGCTTGCGTTTCCTTTGTGGTTTTTGTTTGAACTTTCGATTGTGCTGGGCAGAGCGATTGAACAGAAAAAGATTTTAGGGTACCGGCACAAAAATTCGCGCCTGTCCCCTAAAATCCCCATGAGTACAAAAGGAGAGAGTAAACAGTGACGACAAATCGTCCGGGTTCAGATCCAAAAGAGAAATTTCAAGCCATGGTGTGGTCAATCGGGACGGCTTCAACTTTAATGTTAATGAAGCTCATCGTCGGGGTGTTGACTCAGTCTCTCTCGTTGATTGCTTCGGCGGTGGATTCGATCATGGATATATGTACTTCCACATTGAATTTAGTTTCTTTACGGGAGGCCGAGAAGCCGGCGGACCATGAGCATGAGTATGGGCATGGAAAGATCGAAAGCCTTGCGGGATTGCTTCAGAGCTTGTTTATTTCAGGAAGCGGTGTGTACCTTATTTATGAGGCGATCAAACGATTTATGAAAGGATATGAAATTAACCATGTCCCGGTGGCGATAAGTGTCATGGTGATTTCAATTATTTTTACTTTGATTCTGACCCAACGGCTTAAACGCGTCGGAAGAAAAAGTGGGTCTTTGATTTTGAAAACAGAGACTCTTCATTACACGATGGACTATTTGATGAACGGCGTCGTGATTGTTTCACTCCTTTTGGTCCGCTTTACGGGGCAAACGATTTGGGATTTATTACTCGCTCTCGGAATTGCTTGTTACGTTCTCAAGGAGGCGATTGGGATTATGAGAACTTCTGTTGACGAACTCATTGACCGGGCGCTTCCGATCACCGAAAACAGGTTGATTCAGGAAATTATTGTCGGTTTTTATCCGGATGTGTTAGGGTATCATCAATTAAGAACGCGTAAAATCGGCACTAAGAAATTTATCGATTTCCATATTGAAATCCGCAAGGAACAGAAGTTTAGACACGCCCACGAAATTACCGAAAGACTGATCGGTAAAATTAAAGAACGTTTTCCCGATTCCGATGTGACGGTTCATTATGACCCTGAAGGGGAGGCGTAGAACTCGTGTCTAAACTCAAATTATTAAAATCTGCTACGAGCGTCGGCTTAGTCACCACCTGCAGCCGTGTTTTCGGTTATGTCCGGGATGCCAGCTTGGCATGGGTTCTTGGTGCGGGTTTTGGAATGGATGCATTTACGGTGGCGTACCGGCTTGCGAACCTTTTCCGCCGTCTGGTCGGGGAAGGCGCGATGAGTGCGGCATTCGTTCCGGTATTTGTTGAATATAAAACCAAAAATTCGGCACAGGAACTCTGGGATTTTACGAGGAAGTTTTTCTATACGCTTGCCTTGGTGACGGCAGCAATGGTCATCCTCGAAATTGTTTTTGCGCCGGTTTTTGTGCGCATCATGGCGCCCGGATTTATTCATATCAAAAACAAGTTTGAACTGTGCGTTTTGCTCACCCGGATGATGGCACCATATCTGGCTTTGGTGTCACTCGCGGCGCTTCTGACCGGGATTTTAAATTCGTTCGGGAAATTTATCGTTCCGGCGTTTAATCCCGTTTATTTCAATGTTTCCGTCATCCTTTCCGCTTTGGTTGCCGCACGGTTTTTTCCCCAGCCCGCCGTGGCGGTTTCTTTGGGTGTTTTATTAGGGGGTGTGTTACAGGTGCTGATGCAGATTGCAGCGGCAAAAAAAGTCGGGATGAATTTTAAAATCGGTTTTTCATTTAAGCATCCGATGATTCGGCGTGTCGGCTTTTTGCTCTTGCCCAGTATTTTTGGAATCGGAATTGTTCAGATCAATTTACTTGTCGATTCGCTCATGGCATCTTTCCTGCGGGAGGGAAGTGTGTCGCAGCTTTATTATGCTGACCGCGTCATGGAACTCGTGTTGGGGATTTTTACGATTTCGCTTGCGACGGTCATTCTGCCGGATATGGCCCGTTCGGCTGCGGCGAAAAATATGCAAGAATTGAAAAAAACGCTTACTTTCTCTTTGCGGGTGATGGCATTTGTTGCGATTCCGGCGACGGTCGGGCTTTTTCTGATGTCGAGTGAAATTGTGAAGGTGTTGTTTGAACGCGGACGTTTTACAGCGATTGATACCGACCGTACCGCGGTTGCGCTTTGTTATTATGCGCTCGGCCTTTTTTTTATTTCGGCGGTTCGGTTGATTGTTCAGGCATTCTATTCACTGCAGGACACTAAAACGCCCGTGAAAGTCGGGGCCATTTCTTTGCTGCTGAATATCGTTTTGAATTGGGCGCTGATGCATCCGCTGAAGCAGGGAGGGATTGCGCTTGCGACGTCTATTGCCGCTGCGGTCAGCGTGATTCAGCTGCTCTATATTTTTCAAAAACGGTATGGATTGCTTGATTGGAAAAAACTGAATGAAAGTTTTCTGAAAATTCTCATTTCGGCCGGCGTGATGGGGCTATCGTGCCTTACAATTTTAAGACTCATTCAATTTGATTCACATACTGCACTCAGCTGGAAAATCGGGGGATTGTTCGGAACGATTGCGGCCGGTGCGCTCATTTATTGTGTGGTTGCGTTTATTCTGAAAGCGGAAGACGGAATCATTTTTTCCCGCCTATGGCCCAAAATGGGCAAGTCCGGCCGGAATCCAGAGGTTTGAAATTCTGTAATTGTTTAGCGTTTTGAAGTTGACCATCGCCCCTCACCCTAACCCTCTCCCGTAGGGAGAGGGTTAGGGTGAGGGGGGGGATATCTTAATCGTTTCAAAACGCTAAATAGATACTCTCCACTTAACCTTAAAAGGACGCACTTCTGTATGCACCGGTGTAAAATAATACATATTATAATATGTATTACTATTGACATTACATAGTATAATGTGTATTATTTAGCAGCCAGAGAGGTGAGTCAGATGAAATCCATATTGAAATATCAAGATATTGTCCTTCAAACTCTTAAAGATCGCGCTGGGTCCTTTTATCTCGCGGGGGGAACGGCTTTAGCCAAATTCTATTTTCAGCACCGTGATTCCTATGACTTGGATTTTTTCTCACAAACTTATTCACCTGCCCAAATCCGTGAGTTGGTTGAATTGATTGAGGGATCGACAGGAAAAAAAATGAAATTGATCCAGCAAAGCCACAAGGATGGATTTGCCAAGATTTCCATTTATGCCTTCATGATCAATAAAAACGAATCACTTAAAATTGATTTTGTAGAGGATGTGACAAAGCTTCTGCGCCCCTTAAAGCGGGTTGATGGGGTTGATATCTTGTCTTTGGAGGATATTTATCTCAGGAAAATTCATGCGATATCCGGAACGTTGCCCGAGATGGATCGGGTAGGGCGTAAACAGTTTTTGGGAGGCCGTCAAGAAGCCAAGGACCTTTTCGATATTTACCGGCTTTCTTCGTCTTATAAACGTTTATCTCTGTTTGCGCTTGATTATTGTGATGATCTCGAAAAGGAAGCGTTGATCCGATGGTATCACACATATAACCGTGCGGAGATGAAGATCGGGCTATCGGAGCTAAAAACGAGAACTCCGATTGAATTTGTGGTTATCGAAAGACATTTCAAGCACGAAATTGACGAACTGATCGGAGGTATTTTGTGACGACATCGCGGGTATGGGAATGGGATGTCCGGCGTACAGATGAAGAGATTCGCAAGATTTTGAAAAATCCAGAACATCCAAGCTATCTTCATTATGCATCGCTTTTACTGGCACGGCATAATGTTCCGAAGGAAGTTTTCAGCCGGTACCTCAAGAAGGAAGACTTTTGCATGCAATGGCAGAATATTAAGCGGCGCATGCGCAAAGATCGAAGAGATTATGGCCGGATCCAGTTTTGGCAGGAGATTTACCGTCACCTCAGCGAAAAATTGAAATCGCAGGGGATTGCGTTGCGGCGCCCAGCCGTGCAAGTTGTGCAAAATTCTCTTCGGGCGAGGATCGGTAAAAGGGTCCGTGAAGTGAGGCGTTCAAAGAAGATCACGCAAGCAGATCTTGCACGCGGAGCGGGATTGACCCAACAGTTTGTATCAAGGATAGAGCGGGGGACGGAGAATGTTTCGCTTGATACGATTGAACGCATTCAAAAATATATCGGCGAAGATTTATTCTGCACATAGGAATAGATGATCGCTTAAGAAAAACAGTGTGACAACAGTTACGAATGGCGCTGGCATAAAAACTTGCAGTCCATTTCCATTGCAGACGCGCATTTTTGCTCTTAATATGAGTTTCTCTTATTCGCGCAAGGGCTTGACTTTATTTAAGCTACCTACTATTATTTCATTCCATTTCATGGTGAGCGCGGCTCGTAGGAGACCATCAAGGTTTCCACGAAGCAGTACTTGCGAGTGGGCGCAAGTATAGCGAAGAGCATTTTTCATGGTGAGCGTAGCTTCAGCCCAAGGCTGATCCGCCAAAGCAGTGTGGCGGACAATCTGGCGCCGCAGGATGCGGCGAATCGATTTTGCTACGTAATTGATAGATAATTTTTATGGTGAGCGTAGCTCAATCTGGTTAGAGCACAAGATTGTGGATCTTGGGGTTGCGGGTTCAATTCCCGTCGCTCACCCCAATTCTTTTCTTTCGAACCCACGCCGGAATTAGATGATTCCGGCACGCTTGCAGGAACTTGTGGTTCCTGACTTCGCAGTAATTTTACAAGCGCGTCAAACGGTTTTCTGAATTGATATTCTAACTTTCCATCAGAGAGTTTTGCTTCTGCTAAAAGCACTTTAAGGATACCGGAACATCTCCAAAAGTGCCGGGTTCGTTATGACACGCTCAAATCCGACACTTTTAGAAATGCCCCAGATTCACATATATGAGTCTTAAAAGCGACGAACAATTATTTAACGATCTCCAAGATTTGATCCGACAGAAAAATGTCGGTATCGAAGTCCATCAGTTCGGTTCACGATCCTTTCTCAAATCCTTATGGCTCAAAGTCGCGAGTATTTATGTGAGGTTTCGAGCGGTTCGGGGTTATGATTTTTTCCATTCAGCATACACCGCCAGCATAATCCATTTGCGCGCCGGGGATGTCTTGGTGTCAGCGCCTAATAAATGGACGGATGTATTTAACATATGCTTTTGGGGAATTTTAGGTGTTGCGTACCATTCGCCTTATTATTAGGTGTATTTAGCTACTCAATGGGAAGGCGTGCAATCTATTAATGTTTTTGAACTTGCATCCGATACTACCTAAAGGTATACTTCGATTTGAGACCGGTGTGCGGCTTTCTGGTCGTACTATTGGTTTAAGTGGTTCTTCTGAATCATTTAAATCGCCGGTCTCGTTCTTTTTTCATCTTCCCCATGTTTTCGCGCCACTTTGAATCCAAACAAATGAAATTTTTTAGTGTCCGTTTCTATCTCTGTTTTGCTTTTATACTCAAACTGTTTTATTTTTTTCCAAAATTCGGACACGATTTTTTCATCGCCTGTTTCGCGCCTGCCAATAAGATGTCCTATCATGTCTGCAAGTTGAATACCCACATTTTCTGAGGATATTGCAAATAATGGGACTTTGATAATTCGGTCAAAGCTTTTTCCGGTGTTGCTTAAATGGAAAAAGTTGCTTACGCTTTTCGATGTTCTTTCGTTCTGAGTAATGCCCCTATCATCAAAAATAAGACACGCCATTAAATCGGGGTGGTGTTCCGCCATGAATAAATTGATACGTTCAAAAAGAAAGAAGAATGGTCTTTCAAGTTGTTTGTCGTCAGCACACGCGAGATTGACTTCTTTTTCGTCTAACACGATAGATGCAAAAGCCTTAGCTCCATGTGTTTCCGCGTAATCAAAAATGTCTCTTGCTAAATCTAACGAGTGACTTCTAACTTTTTTCCATTCAAGTCTAAATAAATATTTTTTGAAAATTTCTTTTCCTTTAATTTCTATATCGCCACATTTCGCGCTAAGATGTTTAACCTTAAAATTCCATATTTGTCGAGAATATTCATTAAAGTCGGTGCTGCGAATAGCGACAGCTGACAGTACACCTACTTTTTGCTCTGGATTTTCATCGTCATTTTGCCAAGACTCATCAATGAATATCAACATGCTTTCTCCTTTTGTTTAAAAAAGTATTTTATCTGCTCGAACGATAATCGAATAGCAAAATTTTCAAGAATGCTAATAAAAATGCTAATAAAAAAACTGTTAGCACTAAATGTTAGCATTTTCGATGGTAAATGATGGTTAAAGATGGTCAAACACGGTCAACCGCATTCTCGCCAAAATCGTTCCAACTGCAATTTTGTGGCTAACTTCGGTCAAAGATGGTCAATGTTGGTCAATCGTCTTAGGGTAATTGTGGATCTTGGGGTTGCGGGTTCAATTCCCGTCGCTCACCCCAATTCTTTTCTTTCGAACCCAGTAATTCCACAAGCGAGTCAAACGGTTTTCTAAACTTGTATTCCAGCTTTCCGTCAGAGAGTTTCGCCTCTGCCAAAATCACTTTAAGAAGCTCTCCTTTAAGCATTTTCTCTTCGTATTCGTCGCCTTTCAATGCTTTCCAGTACTCCGATATTTTCTTTGCGAATTTCAAGAACAATACGCCCCGATCGTAATAATTTTTATCAGCTCTATCAAAAGACGACAGCTTTAGATTGATTTGATCAAGTTCGCTTTGCCATTCAGTATTTGTGGAACGGTAGAATTCATTGTCAATTAAGCCGTCCACCCGGTCGAGATAAAGCTTGTGAAGCCGGCGTTCATACAGTTTCTTTTGTTCAAGACAATTTTCTTTATCTCCTTTAAGCGTTTCTTCATGATCTTCGGCACTTGCCTTGAGCCCTAAGCGGATTAATTCATACACTTCGTCGGTCACGCGAAGGTCTTGAACAATGGGGCTCAAAATCATTTCGAGTTCCGCTTCTGTGTAATATTGCTTTTTACTTTGGCATTTGCTGTAGTAGTCGGTGCAGTGATACAGAATATACTTGCGGCCAGATGGTTTCTGTTTCCGTTCGCCAGTGATGGAGCAACCGCAGCTTCCGCATTTTAAAAATCCTCGATAAGCGATTAAAACACCGTGCGGACCACTCAAGCCTTTCGATTTTGTCTGCATGACTCCACGAACTTTTTCGAATAACCTTCGGTCAATTAGAGCAGGGTGATGTCCTTTGTAAAGTTTTCCGCCCCAAAGGAAATAACCGTAATAGAAAGGATCTTTCAACATTTTTTCAATTCTGGATTGATGAAGCGGCTTGCCTAATCTGGAACGAATGCCATGTTTATGAACGAGTATGGCTAAATCGTTGTACGAATAACGCCCGCTCGCATAAAGCGTGAATACTTCACGCACCAGGGAAGCGGTTTTCGAATCAATGCCAACAATCCTTCTTTTTGTGTCCTTTGGATCGCTGATATTTTTATATCCAAAAGGCGCAAGGCCGGGATAATAACCATTCTCAGCTTTCTGATTAAGTCCTTTTTTCGTTTCTTCCGACAAGTTGTCAATGAAATGCTTGGCCATTACCGCGCGGATTCCAAACATGAATTTTTCATTGGAGCGTGAGTCTTTGTGGATTTCCACGTTTTCCTTGACCAGCACGATGTGAATGTCCTGCTTATGCATTAAATCTTCAAGCGTGGCAATATCGCGGAAGTTTCTGGATAAACGATCTGTTTTCTCAACCAAGAGATGTTTAATCGAAGGATTCTCTTTAATAAAGAATAGCATCTCATTAAACGCCCTGCGTCCGGATTCCTTGGCAGTTTCTTCGTCTTTGAATTCGTGGACAATCCTGAAGCCTTTTTGTTTGGCATATTCGCGTAGAAGCCGATTCTGTGCCTCAAGAGAATATCCGCCTTCAGCCTGTTCCTTGCTCGACACGCGGATATACAACACAGCATTGTTAGTTTCGATTTGGTCTTTTTTTTCAGTCATTCCACACCTCCTGTTTTAAGCCGCTTTGTCCTGAATAGAATTTTTCTTTTTAGATTTATCATTTAAGTGGGATTCAATACGTTCCATGACATCAACAAAGGATGACAGATTAGTGTTAATCTCGTGAACATCTTCCAGGCTTATAGGCCGTTTGTATTGTTTTGACCAACCCAGGACCAATTCTTGATCCGGAGTCGAGCGTTTTTCTTTTTTCAGACAGAATAGCTCCTTGCATCTGAATTCCTCCTGAAATCATCATGACCAAACAAGAAATATCCGCATGAACTTAGAACCCATTCCCAATCTAACAAAAGCACATTTCCCATTCCACAAATTCAACTCAAAAGTGACACATTTTCCCAAAAACACCCGGGGTATTTTCGCTCCAATGCAAAAATATCCCCCGGGTTTTTTCAGTTATTGACCAATCAACGCCTCAATTCCTTTACCAAGTCGTCTCGCCTCATTTACCGAATCATTCGCACGTTTCATTTCATTTCGAACCGTCGCATACCCTTGACCTGAACCAGAATTTTTCACCCGCCCTAAATTCAAATCATCCCGCACAGAATAAACCCGCCGATCAACAATTCCATTCCGCCCTGAATTCACAACAGCATTATCCCAACCTTTCTTCATGACCAAATTCACCGGCAACACCAACCCAAGCCAAACAACACCAATCAAAACCCAACACATCACAACAAAACCAACCAACTTAACCGACAGCCACTTAATCCTTAATACCAACCAATTCAGATTAACCCATACCTGCTCAACAATATCATTCAACATAAAACATACTCCTTCGAAGCTTTATCGCTTCATGTCTTTCATCCAAGTTTATGCTTGGTGGTTTCTTTCTTTTTTATTACGTTACTGGTTGAGCAGCCCGCGCGATCACGATCCGGAAACCGGGCGCTCGATGTCAAATGGGGCCGACGCATAATGCCCTCACTATAAGACGCAAAAGCAGCCAATTCCTTAGCCCCTAAATGAAAATATTTTCAAAAAACGAATAAACCCCTCACTATAATTGTGCCAAAACAGGCACTTCCTTACTAAGTATTTTAAAAAGTGTCAATTTCCCACCTTATAATTTTTTGGAGCCATGTTCCGGCCGAATCAGCAGCAAATGTCTAATAGCTCTCAATATAATTGTGCAAAAACTCGCCTTCCGGTGACATAGAACCGGAAAATATTTTCAAAAAACGAATGCTCCCTCATAGATATAGTGCAAAAACGGGCCTTTCGGCGGCAAAAAAATGAAACTATTTTCAAAAACGAATAAACCCTTCATAGATATAGTGCAAAAACATGCCTTCGGTAGGCAAAAAAGGCAAAAATATTTTAGGATAAGGGGTAAAAATCATTCACTCTCTCCATAGATATTGTGCAAAAACAGGCCCTTCCACGACAAAAAACTGAAAAATAATTCAAAATCGAACAATGTCCTCACTATTAATGTACAAAAACACCCACTTCCTCACGTCCAAATCAAAAATAATCCAAATAAATCACTTCCGAACCGAGCAAAAGTCCTTCAAAAAAGAGCCCAAAAGACTAACTCTCTCGAAAAAAACACAAAAATGGAAGAGAGAGAGTTAGTCTTTTGGGCGGGGTGCCTATTTCGAACGAAATTGCGAGGTGAGGAAGGAATCCGTAAAACAACAACTAATGCTAGTTAATCTAGCGCATTCAATTAGTTTAACTATAAGATAGCCAGAATAAACGATAACTGATTGTCCGAATTAACCTCTCCCCATAAGGGCATGGCCGCAACAAGGCGATGAATACCGTTTCTCCGAAAGGACTGCTTCTGGTATAATCTCACAAAGTTTTCTAAGTCAAATCAAGGCTCTACCTTATGACAAACGAAGCAGATACTTGCAGAAAATACGTTCTGCCAAAGCTTTATACGGCCCAATGGACGGATGATCAGATATCCGAACAGAAGAACTTTACGGATGGCCGAATATTGGTTTTAGGCGATAAATGCCGTCGGAAAAAGCAAAAACGCGCCGATTATCTTCTGAAATACCGCAGAGATTTTCCAATCGCTGTTGTTGAGGCCAAAGCTTCCTACAAAACGCCCGGCGATGGAATCCAACAAGCCAAAGAATATGCGGAAATACTGGGGCTGAAATTTGCTTATTCAACGAATGGCGCAGGTATTATTGAGCATGATTACACAACCGGCAGGGAATCAGAATTGACGGATTTCCCCTCACCCGAAACACTATGGAACCGATTCCGTAAGATTGAAAATATCGCATCGGACGAAACAGCCGAAAAAATTCTCACACCCTATTTCTATTCTTCTGACAAAGAACCAAGGTACTATCAGCAGATCGCAATCAATCGAACCGTTCAAGCCATTTTACAAGGACGGAAAAGAATTCTGCTGACAATGGCAACCGGTACCGGAAAAACATTCGTTGCTTTTCAAATCGCCTGGAAATTATGGAATGCAAAATGGAATCGCCGAGGTGATGGCCGGAAGCCAAGAATCCTATTTCTGTCCGACCGGTCGATATTGGTTGACGATCCCAAAGACAAGACATTCATCCCTTTTGCTGATGCGCGCCATAAAATTGAAGGAGAGGCGATCAAAAGTCGGGAAATGTACTTCGCGTTATATCACGCGCTGGCTGAAGATGAAAGGCGCCCCGGCCTTTACAAAGAATACGCAAAAGACTTCTTTGATTTGATCATTGTTGATGAGTGCCATCGCGGAAGCGCTTCCGATGAAAGCAATTGGCGCGAAATATTGGAATACTTTGAGCCCGCCTATCAGTTAGGGATGACCGCTACCCCCTTTAGAGAAGATAACCGCGATACCTATCTTTATTTTGGAAATCCCATTTACACATACAGCCTCAAACAAGGCATTGAGGACGGTTTTTTGGCTCCCTACAAAGTTCACCGGATTATATCAAGCGTCGACGCAACGGGGTGGCGGCCTGAACAAGGCCAGCAAGATCGTTATGGAAAAGTAATTCCAGACGGCGAATATAAAACAAAAGATTTCGGCAGAATTTTGGCTTACCGGCCGCGCACACAAGCTGTCGCGCAGCATCTAACCGATTATTTGAAGAAAACCGACCGGTTTGCAAAAACCATCGTCTTCTGTGAAGATCAGGACGAAGCGGAAGAAATGAGGCTCCTTCTTAATAATCTCAATTCGGATTTGGTTGAAAAATGCCCTGATTATGTATGCCGAATCGTATCTGAAGAAGGCGATATCGGGCGCGGTCATTTAAGCCGTTTTCAGGAGTTGGAGAGAACTACCCCGGTTATTGTGACTACAAGCAAACTGTTGACGACTGGTGTTGATATACAAACCTGTAAAAATATTGTCCTCTACAAAGTCATCAATTCGATGGTTGATTTCAAGCAAACGATTGGCCGCGGAACACGCGTAAGAGCAGATTATGGGAAATTATATTTTAACATTCTTGATTATACGGGGAGCGCAACTCGTCTTTTCGCCGACGAGGCTTTTGATGGAGAACCTACTCTAATAACCCAAGAAGAAATAGATGCTTCAGGTAAGACAAAGGAAGGAAGCGAGCAGGTATTGACAGAAGACGAAAACAAAGAAGGCCCAATCGTCGATGGAACAGAAGCAGAATATACTTGTGGGCCGAGAGACGAAAATGATCAAAAGCGAAAATTTTATGTCGATACAGGTGATCGCGTTGAAATCATTGTTGATTATGAGCAAAATCTTGATTTGGATGGAAAGAAGTTGCGGATTGTTAAATATACCGATTACACGGCTGAAAAAGTACGTTCGATATTTCCTTCAGCAGCCGCGTTAGAATCCAAATGGAAATCAGCGGAAGAACGCAAAGCGATTATTGAATCGCTGGAAGAGAAAGGTATTTCATTTGATGAACTTGCAAAAGCAACGGGCCAAGTCGATGCCGATCCATTTGATCTCTTGTGTCACATTGCGTACAACGCACCTCTTCGGACGCGCCGCGAACGCGTAGAAAGGCTCAAGCGCGGCAAGGTAGATTTCTTCGATTATTTTTCCCCGGAAGCGCGTGAAATTCTAAATGAAATTCTGGAAAAATATATTGAGCACGGCGTTGCACAATTTAAATTGCCAGACATATTAAATGTGGAACCAATTTCCAAACGTGGTAACGTCATAGAAATATCTGCTAAGTTTAATGGTCCGGAAAAACTAAAAGAAGCCTTGGAAAAGCTCCAAACTCTTCTTTACTCCTCAAATTAACACCTTATATTCATAAACCTTACATAAAATGTAATGATTATGTTGTATTTTGTCACGATTTAGCACATACTTATTACATATTTTGTAATAAAAATGTTAATACCATGAGTGATAATAGAGACAAAGAAGATAAGCTGATTGAATACGCCAACGAGCAGGGCGGCTACTTTACAGCTAAACAAGCTGTTAAGGCAGGCTACTCGTACCGGCTACATTCATATCATGTTCAAACCGGCCGCTGGATAAAGATTGAAAGAGGCGTTTTTAGATTGAAATCTTATCCGCCGTCCGAGAGAGAAGACTTCATTCGCTGGACGCTTTGGAGCCGAAACCAAAAGGACGAACCCCAAATAGTAGCGTCTCACGAAACCGCTCTGGCTATTCATGAAATAAGCGACGTGAATCCCAGTAAATATCATTTTATAGTTCCGCCCGGTTTCAGGAAAAAAGTTCCCGATAGCGTTATTTTGCATCGCACCGTACTTAAACCGGAAGAAGTTGAAAAAAGAGAAGGATTTTTTGTCACAACACCGGTTCGCACATTGAAAGACGCTGCGGAAAGTCATCTATCGCTTGATGAATTGAGAAAAGCGATTCAGGATGCGTTGACGAGAGGGCTCATCATGTTGAAACAGATAGACGTTTCTCATTTGTCAAATCACGGCAAGGAAAGAATGCTCATGGTTTTTAAAATGCTTGATGATCACACGAGGTAATCCAATTGAAATATAAGAACGCAATCAGTTTTAGGCAAGCGCTCGAAGAACGGCTTGCAAAAAAATCAAAACAAGAAGGGATTGATTTGGCGTGGTTGAGAAAGCAGGTTGCATTTGACCGGTTTTTGGCAAGAATCTTTTTTGAGACCCAAAAACCCCGCTGGCTTCTCAAAGGTGGTTATGCGATGGAGCTTCGTTATGCTCAAATTGCCAGAACAACAAAAGATGTTGATTTGTCGCTGCCATTTGCTGCTTTTGATGCGGCCAAAGAAAAACAGCTTTTGGAACCAATCCGTGAGGAATTACAACAATTAGCCGGGAGAGATTTAGGCGAATGGTTCATTTATCTTATTGAAGCGCCAATCATGGACATTGAGGCAGCTCCTTATGGTGGCGCCCGTTTTCCAGTCCGCGTAACTCTGGCGGGAAGACATTTTACAAATTTTAATCTGGATGTTGGCATTGGCGACGCAGTGATCCTTGAACCGGAATGGCTTGAAGATCATCATCTTCTTGAATTTGCGGAAATTGCTTCAAGCCGCATCCCCCTTCTTCCCAAAGAACATCAATTTGCAGAAAAAATTCACACCTACACATTGCCCCGTGAAGGCAATCCCAATTCCAGAACGAGAGACTTGCTGGATATGGTTTTGCTCATCGAACAAGGCGCTTTAGATCACGATAAATTGAAAAAATCATTGGAAGCCACGTTTAAGAGACGGAATACGCATTCAATTCCGGCGCGTTTGTCTGAACCTCCGGAAAGTTGGGCAACAGCTTACGCCAAACTCGCACAGGATTGCGGAGTGGCTAAGAAAAACGTGAACGAAGCTTTTAAACTTTTGGAAGAGTTCTGGAACAAACTTTACAAAGGATAGAGTCATTTTTCCGTAACGTGTCATTCCCGCATGCTTTAGGCGGGAATCTAAAGTCATGGATGCCCGATTAAAACATTCGGGCATGACAAAATATGAGGTCAATATAATGGCAAAAAAATCAAAACAGCAAATCCCCCAAACCACCGCGTCGCAATTAAGCTCGATCGTAAAATCTTGCCGCGATATTATGAGAAAAGACAAAGGACTGAACGGTGATGTGGATCGCCTGCCGATGCTCACATGGATTATGTTTCTGAAGTTCCTCGATGATATGGAAATGATTCAGGAAACAAACGCCAAACTTGAGGGAAATAAATATCTGTCAGCCATCCGGCCGCCATACCGCTGGCGCGATTGGGCAGCCAAAGAAGATGGGATCACCGGCGAAGAGCTGATTTCATTTATCAATAATGAAGAATGCACAAGACCGGACAGCTCACGTGGGCCCGGCCTTTTCGCTTATTTACGCTCGCTTGAAGGAACCGGTAAAAAGAAAGACAGAAGAAGCGTTATTGCTACCGTTTTCCGGGGAACGGTCAATCGGATGTTAAACGGTTATCTTTTGCGGGATGTCATTAATAAGATCAATCAAATCCATTTCACTTCATCAGATGAAATCAACACCCTGTCACACCTCTATGAAAGCCTGCTCAAGGAAATGCGTGATGCGTCTGGTGACGCCGGAGAATTCTATACGCCACGTGCTGTCGTAAAGTTCATGGTAACAGTAACCAACCCAAAACTCGGCGATGTTGTTCTCGACCCTGCGTGTGGAACCGGAGGTTTTTTAGTCGAAGCAGTTGAATACATTAAAAAACAATGCAAAACCGTAGAAGATCATCGAATCCTTCAGGAAGAAACCATTTTAGGCGGCGAAGCAAAGTCACTTCCCTATTTATTGTGCCAAATGAATCTTTTGCTGCACGGCCTTAATGCGCCCTTAATCGATTCCGGGAATTCTTTAAGACAGCCGTTAAAAGAAATCGGCGATAATGACCGCGTCGATGTGATATTAACAAATCCTCCGTTCGGCGGCGAAGAGGAAAAAGGAATTCAAGGAAACTTTCCTGAAGATAAACAAACGTCCGAAACTGCCCTTCTTTTTCTCCAATTAATCATGCGGAAGTTGAGGCGCCCTGGCCACCTCGGCAAAAAAGCCGGCCGCGCGGCCGTTATTGTCCCGAACGGAACTCTTTTTGGTGATAGCGTGTGCGCAAGAATCAAAGAAGAATTACTCAAAGAATTTAACTTGCACACCATCGTTCGTCTGCCAAACGGCGTATTTGCGCCTTATACGGGCATCTCAACCAACTTGCTTTTCTTTGATCGCTCCGGCCCAACAAAAGAAATTTGGTATTACGAACACCAGCTTCCTGAAGGAAGAAAAAACTACACAAAAACACAGCCAATTCAGTTTGATGAATTCAAATCGTGCATCGAGTGGTGGAAAAAACGCGAAGAAAATGAATTCGCTTGGAAGGTTAAAGTTGAAGATGTACTCAAATACGATGACAATCGAAATCTCCTCTCCGTCAATCTCGACATCAAGAATCCGAGTTCAAAACAGGACTTTGAGCACATGCCTCCAGAAAAATTAATCGGAGATCTTTTAGAAAAAGAAAAACGAATATTAACAATTGTGACAGAAATTCAAAAATCATTGGAATCATAATGGCTCTCAAATGGCCCATAGTTCCCCTAGGTAAAGTTTTAACTCATCGTAAAGAGTTTATTAAAATTGATGATATCCAAATATATAAGAGATGTCGTGTGCAACTTCATGCGCAAGGCATCATTTTGCGAGATCAAGTGCCCGGGGCCGAAATTAAAACAAAAAATCAACAAGTTTGCCATTCGGAAGAATTTCTCGTTGCCGAAATAGATGCTAAAGTTGGTGGATATGGAATTGTTCCAACTGTACTAGAAAATGCAATAGTTAGTAGCCATTATTTCCTATTTTCTATTAACGGATCTTTACTAAGACCTGATTTTTTGAATTGGTTTATTCGTACGCCATTTTTTCATGACCAAGTTTCAGCTCAAGGATCTACTAACTATGCGGCTATCAGACCACAACATGTTCTAGATTATAAGATTCCACTACCATCACTTCCCGAACAGCAGCGCATCGTCGCCCGAATCAACGCCCTCGCTGCCAAAATCGAAGAAGCTCGCGGCCTTCGCCACCAAGCTACCGAAGAAGTTGAGACGCTTATGCTTTCAGCCTTAAGACATCTCCGGTTGCCTCGAGAAACTGTGGTTAAACGAATCAGCGCGTGTTCAACAATGAGCACAGGCACAACACCGCCAAGCGAACGTAGCGATTATTATGGAGGGCTAATTCAGTGGTATACGCCTGGCGATTTGCAATATCAACGCCAACTTGGTGTTTCATCCCGTACCTTATCAGAAGTGGCAATTGCAGAACGAAAAGCCAGAATGTTTGAACCCGGCACAGTCTTGTTGGTGGCTATTGGCGGTTCTTTGGGAAAGGTTGCGCTTACTCACGAATGCTGTTCAGCAAATCAGCAAATTACCGGCATCAAATTTTCGGATGAGGTTCTTCCCGAATACGGTTTCTGGTGGATGCGGCGTCTTGGAAAAGACCTGATGGCTGCTGCACCGCAAGCAACACTTCCGATCATCAACCAAGTGCGCATTGGCGCTTTCGAAATAAGCATTCCCACACTTTCAGAACAACGCCAGATTGTAGAGAAACTGGACGGATTGCAAGCGAAGGTGGATGGACTGAAGCGGTTACAGTCCGAGACTGCCTCCGAACTCGACGCGCTTTTGCCTTCCATCATAGATAAAGCGTTTAAAGGGGAATTAGTGTGACGACATTGCCAATATTTCCTCCTGGTGTGCTTGAGGCTTCAAAAAACAACAAACTAATTGTATTTCTCGGGGCTGGAATTTCTTGTGCGGCAGGACTTCCGGACTGGAATAACGTTAAGAATAACTTAATCACGAGATTAAGAGAAAACAAACTATGCGAAGAAAGCGTTTTGCAACAGTATACAAGAATGGACTTTTATGAGTGTTTTGAATTGATCAGGTCGACTAATGTAAAAATATATCAAGAAACGATAGACAAATCGGTAGAACTCAATGACCAAGTGAAAATCGAAAATTACAAGAACTGGATTAAAATTATCAAATCATGGAAGCCGATAGCTATTGTCAGCACCAATGTTGATGAGTTATTACTTAATTACAGCGGCTGTTCAAAAGATGATTTTCGCACGAAAGACAACTGCGCACCACAAGATTTAAAAAGTAACAAAGTTTTTTTAATCCACGGGGTCGGAAAAGAAAGTATATGGACATTAAATATTAGAGATACTCTTTATGGTAATCGTAATTTTGAAAATTTCTTATGGAATGTTTTTGGTTCATATACAGTCCTTTTCATGGGGACTTCATTTCGCGAAAAGTGGCGTGAATACGTAAAACTCAATCCGGCACTTCAGGGGCAGAAAAGATATTTTCATTATGCTTTATTACCTTCGGCTCCAGAATATATATCCGATCTCGAACTTGAGCAATTTTCAGGCGTACATGCGATCAAATATGACAACTCTGACGGTGTCCATATAAATTTTGCAGCAACGATTGAGAATTGGAATTTGTCCAAACCAAGACTCAATGAAGACGACATCACTAAAGCAGGAACACCAAAATGACAAATTTTTTCGAATCAACTAAAAAAATTGACAACATCTTGGATCGTCAACCCATTAAAGGCAAGGATAGAAAAACGTTCTTGAATATGATCGAAGCTGATGAAGCTCTTTCACAATATTTCTTTAAAAAGGTAGATGATATAAATTGGTTCAAATTGCTAACTGATTTGGGAACATTTGTTCCGGACAAAAATCCAATTCCAGTAGAATCCAAAGAGCAAAAAGGGTACTTTACAATCCCATTTTGGCCGGTATTGATTTATCTTGAAAAGATATCTCAAAAGCATTCGGACGTTGGATATTCTAAAGTTGCTTCCGGTTTGATGGAAATTATTCGAGATGTGACACGCCCAAAAACTGGGGAGAAAGTAGACAACTACCGTACCTGGCATGCGTTTGTGAAAATCATGGCGAATTTGCCTACTGATGTTATCAACATGGATGATATTGATCTGATCCGCGATTGGTTGGAAAGCAAATTTGACAGTACGCTTGTGGGAAGTGAGATTGGGAAAAGTTTGGTGACGAAGTTTGCCCAAAGCGAAAAGCCGGAAAATTGGAAAAAAGCGGCGAAAATAATTGATATTATGACAGAGATTAAGCAGGTTCCATCACCAACTAAAATAGATTCGGATTCTAAACCAATCAGTGAGCCGGAGCTCAGGATTAAGAGTTTTTGGATGAAAGAGCTATTCAAGAAAAATGCGCAACTGTTAGGTGATCGATGCGGCAAAAAAGTGGTCCACAGTTTGACAAATCGGCTTTCGGAATTTTTGGCAACTTCACATAATGATGACCAGTACTCCTACGTGTGGCGCGCTGCCATCGAGGATCACGAACAGAACGCGGGTGAAGACCGGCCGGGTCATGTTTTGATTGAGGCGTTGCGAGATGTGCTAATCTCTTATGCAGCTTCGCAGGATGCTTCAACAGAATTAAAGGAGCTTATTGCATCGAAATGGAACACGCTGAAACGTATTGCAGTTTACGCGATCAACGTCAATTTCGAAAAATATAAGAATCTATTTTGGGAGATATTGTCGCCTTCGCTGTTTGAAAGCAATGTGAGGCACGAGGTTTATGAGCTTCTCAAGAAGCGTTTTGAAATATTTTCAGATAAACAAAAAGGGGAAGTTGTCAGCTTGATCAATGAATTGACGCGAGGCTGGCGTGAAGATGTAAATAAGGACGAAATGAATGCTTATCTTCGAGCGGAATGGTTGACTGCGATTGCCGGGAAAGGATATGCGAAAGCTGATTCATTATTGGAAACGTGCAAACAGACGCTTAAACACCCGTTTAAGCCGGAACATCCCGAATTTATTTCTTATATCACAAGCGGCGGTTTTAGCGAAAAAAGTCCGATTTCAGCGACTGATTTGCTAGGAATGGATTCTGTTAAAGCGATTGTCGCATATATCAATGAGTTTAAAGAAAAGAATCAGTGGGGCGAACCAAGCTGCGAAGGGCTTGGTGAAAGCCTGAAAGCAGCCGTTAAAACGAAACCCGATTTCTTTATAAACGATCTTTCAGAGTTTCTTAAATGCAAATTTCCATATCATTACTTTGTAATTGATGCTTTTAGAGACCTATCGAGAGAAAAGAAGATTTTGGATTGGAAAAAGATTTTAACGTTTTCCAAAGAGTTAGCAGGGCTGTCTGAACTATGGACGGAAGATGATAAAGAAAAAGACCGGTATGTCCGAAAGAATTGGATTCCAACCGCGATTGCGGAATTGATCGAATCCGGCGTGAAGGAAGATGACTCAGCGTTTGACGAGGCGCTTTTACCGCAAGCTAGTGAGGTGTTGAACATCATCCTTAGGAAACAGCCGCCGGGAAAATTGGGAAATGAGCGTGAAGGTTTCGTCAATTGGGCAATTAATACACCACGCGGGCGAACGCTTGAAGCATTCTTGTTTTATGCATTGAGATGCATACGGATCGGTGAAAAGAAAGGCTCTGACGAAAAAGAAGCAGAATGGAAAAAACTTGAACCGGTTCTTAATTATGAGCTAAAAGAAGCGTTAAACGGTAAATACGAGTTTTCTACGCTAGCAGGCCGCTGGTTGCCAAACCTTTATTACATGAATAAAGAATGGGTTGAACATAATTTTGCCCAAATTTTTCCGAATCAGAATCCGAACCTTGAATCCAATTGGCGCGCAGCATTGGATGGTTATTCACATATTGGAACCGTATATTCAGTTCTCTACAACCTGCTGAAAAAAAATGGTGATTTGGACAAAGTGCTGGATGGAATTGAGCACAAACAAATCAGAGAAAGAATTATTGATAATATTGCTATTTCATATCTGAGGGGGCAGGAATCATTGGATCATAGAAGCCTTTTTGCGAAGATTCTTCACGGTTGGAAAACGGAAGATATTTCTGATGTGATTGGTTTATTTTGGCAGCATCGTGACGTGAAATTTGAAAAAGAAGAAGAGAGAATATCTTTTTGCGAGAAAGCCATGGGTTTTTGGAGACATTGTTTTAATAAAATTAAAGGCAATGAAGAAACCTATCCAGAGATATTGTCCGACTTGAATCAGTTGACGGTTTTCCTTGATAAGATTGATGCAGAATCAAAAACCTGGCTTTTGCAGAGCACGCCGTATGTTGAAAAACGGTATCATGCCTCGTTCTTCCTGGAATACCTGGATGCTCTGGCCGATGTGAGTCCAAAAGAAGTCGGTGAAATATTTGTAGCTATGCTTGAATCAACAATCCCGATATTTAAAGAAGAAAATATTTCTTCAATTGTTCAAAAACTTTATTCTCACAAGCAAAAAGAACTTGCGAATCAGATTTGTGATAAATACGGCCGCGCCGGACATGAATTTTTGAGGCCAATATACGAAAAATACAACTAAACGTGAAAATGGCAATCAATCCGAAAAGAAATTTTAATCCGCATCCACCTAATTGGGCATCAGATAGTCTCTCTGAATTTATTGAAACGGCCCATCAAAATATTTTTGCTACTTTTGTTAATTTTAAACCTGCTTTTACTCGCCTGCAAAAAATCGACGAAGCATTTAGAAAAGCGATTGATTACTTGCATAATACACGCGAATGGTTTGTGGTTTTCTTTATTCTTAAAGCTCATTCTGCCTATTTGGGTGGGGCGAGATTATCCACAAGCGGGCAAACACGAGAAGCTTTTATGGTCCTACGGGGATGTTTAGAAGCAGCTCTTTATGGTTTTTATTTTCATCGAAATCCAAAAAAAGTTGAAATGTGGATGCGGCGGCATGACAGCGAGAAATCTAAAAAAGCTGTAAGAAACGAGTTTGTTATTGGAAAAATGCTTGCCCTTCTTGAAAACGAAGCTCCAAAAGCGGGTAAAATTATGCGCGAGTTATATGAAAGGACAATTGATTATGGAGCTCATCCGAACGAAATGGGATTGACTTCAAATTTAAGGAAAAGTTCCCAAGGCAGTGCAATTCGATTCGATTTGAATTATCTTGCAGGAGATACGATTTCTACAAGGCTGTGTCTCAAAACAAATGCCCAAGTAGGCTTTTGCGCACTGATAGTCTTTAAAGAAGTATTTCGTGAGCGATTCGATATCATGGGATTAACAGATGAAATAACAAAACTTGGCAGAGGCCTTTGATTCAGAAGAATGAAAAAGGAAGTCAATTAGGTAATCAACGCGGCCTTTTACCTAATTGAACCGGTTGATTACCCAATTAAACTATTCACTATTTCCCCAATTCCACCGCCTCAAACACCAGATTTTCCGGTTTCCAAAAATGTTCGAAATGGTCCCTGACTTTTCCACAATTCCTTTAGAAGAACCGCTGTCAGATCACTCTCAAACGACACACACGCGGTTCGATACGGGTCTACAGCGGCACCCCAGTTGTTCCCCGCCAGCGAAATGAAGACCGGTAGTAATAAAAAAACGCACACTAATTCATTTTCTTGATTTACAATATGCAATCGTGTAGATAAACAGATTACGTTTCATAACAAATTATCTTGTAAATAATTGATGGATCGGAAAACAGCGGTAAAATTATACCGAAAGTATTTGCAGGATTGTTTGGACGATCCCAATTTCGCAATCGAACATGTTGAAGATTTCGACGACTGGCTTGAATCGGAGAAAATTTCACAAGCGGGTTGATATAACAGAAAGTATATTTTGAGGGAATAAAATGATTATTTATTTGGATGAAACATACGATCATAATCACACATGGCTGTTGCTCGGCGCACTTTTCAACCCAATACATAAAAAATTTCATAAGCAGGTGAAAGGAATTTTAGCGAGGAATGCTTACGTTCTGGTAAACGGAAGTTTTAAGGAGATTAAATACACGTACTGCAATTATAAAAAGCCATTTAGGATTTACAAAGAAGCCATTGATGCTTTTATGGAAAGCGACAGTCATTTCAGTTGCATTGCAATCAAGACGGACGACAGTTTTGATTTGGAAATTTATGGTAGACCGGATGAGCCGGCAAAGCTGAAGAAGGAGCGAGCTTATAGAACATTAGCCGAAGAACTGCTTCGGCGTAATTTAGAGCATATGTCTAATGCAATATTGTTTTTGGACAAGATGACGCGTTGCGAACCCGACTTATTTATGGAAATTTTAAAGCAGCAATTCAGTACGGTGGGAACTGGGTATTCGAAAGATTCAAAGCATCCAAAAATTCGGCATATTCAGGACGTTGTTTCCGGCGCGGAAGGTTACGAGCTGATGGGAGTTTGCGATTTGTTACAAGGTTGCATATTGAATAATCTGTTTCCGATTAAGAGCGAGGGAAAGACAAATAAAGGCGCGCTTTATAAAAATAAGATCAGGGAGTATTTGGTTTCAAGATTGGGAGTTCCTGATTTGCTGCCGAAAACATGGACCACTGGTGGTGTTGAGAAATCTGATATTTTCAAGAAATTCAATATTCATTATGTTGCACAAGATAAGCGGGATTTACCCACCAAGATTGCTGGAAAATAAAAACGGCTCAAGTTGGTAATTCTCAAGCGATAGTCAACTCTGGGGTTGACATCTTGAATTACTACTCAAGCCAGTTAAATTATCGTCTACAACAGCTGTTTTTTCAAGTAAAAATCCAATTCGTTTTGGGATTGTTTTAAACCGAGGCTATTAAAAGGGTTGTATAGATAATTCATCCGTCATTTTACGGAATCTGGAAAGTTGTTGTTTTTCTTGAACCAGTCTGACTAACCCGACTTTCTCATCGATTTTGTGAATCGACGAGAAAGTCGCTTTGGGCGCAATAAGTTACGCCCAAAGTTTTGCGCCCTTGTTAAATCAGGGCGCAAAAGATAAGCCCTGCGTCGCAAACATACAGACCATCTTTTCGCCGCAGCTCTTACGAGCGGAATTTCTTATTCACGATGAGAAATCCGGGCTAATTCCAATAGGCGCTTCAAATGGAAGCGTTTTACGATGTGGGGTTCTTTGTTAATACGAAGGAAATCCTGAATTGACGGAGGAAGTTTGAGGATCCTTAAGAGCTTGGCAATATACGACCAATCCTCGCCGGTGATTTCGGATAAGGCGCGGACACTTTTGGCACCGGTGGTTTCTTTGAGGTTTTTATAATATTCGGCTTTGACTAATGGGAAGTTTTCGAGACGTTTCAGATAAGTTTGATGCTGTTCCAAAGCTCGCATTGTGATATTTCCGACATGCGCAAACGCAGTCGGTCTTTCGCCGAAAACAATCTGTTTGCGATTATCTTGGAAGATAGTATAAAATAACTCATTAAACATAATTGTTCTTGAATCAGGGGTGTTCGAATTCCTCGTCGCGGGTAAGCCCGTCCACCCGTTTTTTCCTCCTAATAATTTCTGTTACCAATGTTATATACAATAAAGCGAAATAACATTGGTATCCATCTTGACATAATTACCAATGTAGATTATAATTTAGCTGATTACATTGGTATGGGAGGTAGCGTTATGGAAATGTTGAAAGGTGTTCTACAAGAAGAGTTGGCAAATAGCAGGAGAAGGGTTTCTGCTTTTATGGCGGCACTTAAGGAGCTTCCCAAGGGATCTCTTCACGAAAAAGAAATCAAGGGTAAGAAGTATTTTTACCGGGCATACTGGGATCCAAAATCCAAGAAGAATATTTTTGAATTGCTTGGCGATAAACCATCGGAGAAATTGATTGCTTCTTATGAGAAAGCTAAAGCCAAAAGAGCAAGTTATAAAAATCAGATTCGTGTTCTTAAACTTCAAGTTCATTTTTTAGAGAGGGTATTACGTGCAAGAGAATTTCGCATTGCTGAAGCGTGTTCTAAAAAAGCTGCATGACGCGGGTTGTTTAAATCACATCGTCTTAGTGGGGTCGTGGGCTTCTTACTTTTATGGACTTTACTTTAAATCCCATGATTACCGCCCCTTAATTCGTACTTCAGATATTGATTTTCTCATTCCCAATCCGCGTAACGTTGCGCCTGATTTGGATCTCAATCTCGGAAGGGTATTTGAAGAGCTTGATTTCGTGAAACATTTTGATAGAAGTGGACTGATCAAATATGAATCGAAAAGCTTAACCATCGAGTTTCTTGTCCCCGAAATAGGAAGGGGATCAGGCGGGCCAATTAAAGTAAAAGGTCTCAATATTACTGCTCAACCGCTTCGGTTTTTGAATATGCTGAGCGAAGATCTGTTGGTTGTCCAATATGAAGGGATGCGGATAAAAGTTCCCGATCCGGTCGCTTATGCGTTTTACAAACTGATTGTTTCAGGACGAAGATTTAAAAAAGATAAAAAAGCGAAAGATTATGATACTGCCATTGATCTCATTCGGTTCTTAAAGAAGCAAGGAATGTCTCGCAATATCACAAGCTACTTCAATTCACTTCCAAAACCCTGGCAGAAAAAAGTATCATCCATCCTTGAAGGTGCAAACAACTTGGAAATTTTGGAGAACGCCTGACGGGTGTTACGTAATTCGCTCTGGGACAGTCGACAATTCTATGCTCAGGTTCCGCGTGTTAGCCCGGATTTCTCATCGTTAATAAGAAATTCCGCTCGTAAGAGTTGCGGTGCAAAGATGTTTGCGTCTTTGCGTCGCAGGGCTTATCTTTTGCGCCCTGATTTAATAAGGGCGCAAAACTTTGGGCGTAACTTATTGCGCCAAAAGCGCCTTTCTCGTCGATTCATAAAATCGATGAGAAAGGCGGGTTAGTTGTGTTTTCATTAAAGCGCTCTGCAAGCTCTGTTAGGATGTGCGGCGTCAGCATGAACTGATTTTGAAAGAACAGAAACTATAAAACTGAAAAACCATACTAAAAAGGTGTCTATTTAGCGTTTTGAAGTGGTGAACACGCCAGTTCGTGTCATGCCCGCATGCTTTCCCTCGGTAAAGCGAGGGCCGGCCCTATATTTCCAGGGAAGCGGGCATCCATAGTTG
>MHFR01000060.1:0-13792 GCA_001804285.1 Candidatus Danuiimicrobium aquiferis | reverse complement strand
ATCCATAGTTGCTGGATTCCCGCTTTCGCGGGAATGACAAAAAAGCGGACGACCTTTTATAGATAATCACTTCAAAGCGCTAAACAAATACTTAAAAAGAACACAATTGAATTAAAAAGGGTTCCCAATAAAAGGAGTTTGGGTGACTGCTTGGTCTGTGCTAAAATAAAATCTCATTTTAGAGAAAGGCGGCATTTTAAAAATATGTTAAAGAAATTTCTTGAAAAACTATTTCCTTTTTTGTTCAGCTCAAGAACTTATCTTGCCTATGGCGTTGAGGAGGCGCCTACGAAATATCCTTTGGACAAGGCGCGGTATCCGTTGATGGCCGCGTTCATTCGTGAGGAATATCTTAAATTAAAGCGGCCCATAAAGGTATTAGACATGGGATGCCACGAAGGAATGATGTTGCTTTATACCAAGCAGAATCAGACCGATGCCGAGTTTTACGGCATGGACATTCTTGAAGAGAGGTTGAACAAGGCGATGCAAAGGGGCTATCAATCGGTAACGCGCCAGGATATTCAAAATTTCCCTTATCCATTTAACAATGGATTTTTTGACGCCGTCATATGCAGTCATATTCTTGAACATCTTGAATATCCCGAGAAAGTCTTGCAGGAATTAAACCGTGTCATGAAAAGAGATGGATTGCTGATTGTGGGTGTTCCGGTCGGGCTTTTGCCTGGAATTTTATGGAGGCGCTATATGACGCCGATGTACAATCCGTGGAAACGAAAAAAAGAGGTTTTGAAACGGTTTGGACACATTCAATTTTTTACGTTACCAGTGCTAAAGAAGCTGTTGAAGCGTTATGGATTTGTGACAGAAGAAGCGCGTGGAGATTTTTTGATCCGCGCAAGAAAATTTTTTCTTGAAAATTACAAGTGGTGGTATAAGTTCAATCAGTGGTATGGAAAGATATTCCCGGGCGTTTTAGGACATGTGACACTGAAAGCCCGCTTTAAGCCAGCTGCTCATTAGCCCGGATTTTTTATCGTTAACCCGGTTTTCTCATCGGTTTTTCAAGCGATGAGAAGGGAAGAACAGTTCCGGGTACGCGGGGGACACATTCAATGTGTTAGAAATAGCTGTTCGTTCGGTACGTGGCACCTTTCGCATAGTATGGAAAGGCAAACCTGCCTGTAATTTATTTTTTCGTAAATAACTATTGAAAACCGAAAGAAATTCGTGTTTGATGGGGTGTCATGGATATCAAAATACCGCAAAATAGCCCAATCGAAACTGATGCCTACAAGATGAGAGCGTTGGTTTTGGAGAGAGAAGCGTATCAAAGCCGGGAGGCCGGCCAGATTGAGAAGGCATTTGCTGCATATGATGAGGCCGGCAATATTTACGCTAAATTGGGCGATCATCTCAAGGCATCTTTTTGCTATTCTGCCGCCGCAACCTGCTGGAATATTCATACCGGATGGCAGCCCCTATCCCAGGCCGCCAGCCGGAATCATCTCGCCGCCAGGGAAGCGATGAAGTCAAAACAATACGATTATGCCCGTTCTCTTTTTCGCGAGGCGGCACTTCTTTATGAAAAGGAAGGGGACTCGGAAAACTATTCGGACTGTTTTATCGGGTCTCAACATGCGGGACGGAATCGGGCTTGGGAACTGTGGACGGGTGCCGGGACTGCAAGCAGTTTTGCGGCCGAAGCGAACGCTTCTGTTGATATGAATCTAAAACCTCGGATCCAGAATTTTTTCCGGTGGCTCTTCAACATTCTGAATGACGCCGTATGGGGCTATGGGGAAAAACCATTGCGCACCCTTGTGGTTTTAGCAATCATTATTTTCGGCTGCGCGATTGTCTATAGTTTTTCGGGTCATATCATTTCGGCGGGCGGTGAACGGCATATTTCATTTTTAGAAGCGATTTATTTCAGTACGATTACCTTTACGACGGTTGGCTTCGGAGATTTTTTGCCGGGTCACTGGACACGATTCCTTGCTGCGGCTGAGGCATTGTCGGGAATAACACTTGTTCCGCTATTTGTGGTCGGATTGACACGCCGCTATTTGAGAATGTATCGTTAATTCGAGTTATTTTTAATTCCAATAACTTATATTACGTTCACCATTGCCGTCACAACGCTCATCACCCGTATTTGTTTAGCGCTTTGAAGTGATTATCTATAAAAGGTCGTCCGTTTTTTTGTCATTCCCGCGAAAGCGGGAATCCAGCAACTATGGATGCCCGCTTCCCTGGAAATATAGGGCCGGCCCTCGCTTTACCGAGGGAGAAAGCATGCGGGCATGACACGAACTGGCGTGTTCACCACTTCAAAACGCTAAATAGACACCATCACCCTTCCTCTTCCGGCGGGGGTTCGTAAGAACTTTCAGAGCTTGTTTCTTCGTTCGGATTTCCGCTAGCATTATCCAGACTGCCGGGTGTGTTTTGTTGAAATCCCGGTTGAGGTTCCAACCCCTCACTTAGTGTGCCGGGTTCATTTTCCGTTCCCGTACCATCTTCGGTATTATCTTCAGGCGTTGTTGTTCCTTCCTCATCGCCGGTTGAATGTTCGCCTGCTTCAACATTGTGTTCATGCTCACCGTTCAAATCGGAGAAACCGACTATTCCTTCAAAGACATCAAGTCTGCTGAAAATTTCCCCTTCAAATAGATAAACGAGAAGCCCCAAGCCTGTACCGCGAACCGAAGCGACAGAAGTAGGGGTTCGAAATTGCATCAAGGATCCTTTTTTCATCTTATCGATATTTGCTTTGAGCTGGCCAATGGTCAATTCCAGAGAAGCCTGGATTTCCTCATCCTTGATTGTGAATTCCTTAACCCTGAAGTTTGTTTTTTCATCGAGGCGTATTTCGCCGTTTGTCATTTTTAATTTAGCTTTTGATGAGCTTTCCGTTTTGATCGTGTCGCCCGGTTCCAAAGCCATTCCGTTTTTGGCGGGAATCCAGGCTGTCTGGCCTGCCTTTAAAACTTGAACCGTTCCATTGACGTCTTCTAACGCGAAAGTGGCGGCAAAAAGGAGAGGGGACGCTGTCAGAATTGCGACCATCAAAAAAAATGAGTGTGAGAATTTGAGTTTCATTTGTTTATTCAAGCTCCTCTATTTTGGAACCGGTTAAGGCATTCTTAATAAGCATAGGTAAATTCTATTCCGCCGATGTTGCGGTTATAACTATACTGGCCGAGTGTTCCTTCATGAGGATTCTCGACATCGATCCGCCGGTAATAGGTGCTGACGGTGATGTTCTGATTCAGCGGCCGCGACAAGCGGAATTCATACTGGAAATGCTGGTCATGCCGTTTTGGTTTAACGGCGAAATTCTGATAATAAGAATCCTGGAAAAAGAATGTGACTTCACCGGTGATTTTTTCTACGAGCGGACTTTTCAACTTCAGCCGTGCTCCATTGTGAAGGGCATCAAAGTTGCGGCCGCGTGTTGAATCGTTTCCAAATTCATAACCTGCCGATAGGGAGCGCTTCCTTTTATCAAACAGGAAAGTTTGTATTAATCCCGTTTGCAGGTACAAGCCGTCTTCGGAAGAAATGGATTTATCGAATCCTTTGTTCCGGAAGATCGTTGTACCGAGGCGCTCATAAACTGTCAGTAAGAGATTATCCGCCCATTCTCCCGTCCATGTTCCCGATAAAAAGTTGTTGCTCGAATAACTCTCTGCATTCAGGAGGTCGTGCGAAAATGTATAGCGTGCTCCCAACTGTGCGGGGCGTCCCCAGGCCGTCATCGCCCGGTTTACGTACAAAGAGGGTTCATGGTTTTGAAAATTGAAACTTTGCAGTTCTCCTGTGTGGGGAGAATAACTGTAGGCATAGGAAATTCCCGCTCTCGTTTTCTGCGACCGGTACCAATCATAAGCGAGGCCTGCTTTGAGAGGAAAACGAAAAGCGTGAGTGGCCGAATGTCCGGGCCGGAAGGATTTGTGCTCCGAGACGAGAGGAACATTGCTGTCAAATTCAGTGCCGACTTTGCCGAACACCTTCCAGCGTTTTTTTTCAGCGGCTTTGGGTGCCGCTTTTTTTTCGGGATGAACGAGCGTTTCCGCGTATTGGTCGGCGCGACCCAGCCTTGCGGATTTATCCTCCATCCACTTTTCGGTTTGTTGCGCGCTAACGGGCAGGGAGAGGATGAAGCAATAGGAGAGTGCCACTAAAACGGTTTTGAACGAGAATGACTTATGCATAATGTGGTGAATTATGATAGTTTTTTAATTAAATGTAAACCGAAAAAAATAATGAAAAATAAAGGCGCGGATCTCATTCGAATCGGACACATAAGATAGTCCGGTCATCATGAGGAGGCATGCCCTTGCGATATCCATCAAGGGCTTGGAATACGGTGGCAATCATCTTGGCAGCGGAAAGTCCGTTTGGCGCTTCCTTTTCGAGGAGCGTTCCTAAACGTTCCATTCCAAATTGCTCCTTTTTGGGATTGCGCAGTTCTTTAATTCCGTCGCTGATGACCCAAAACATATCTCCTGCCTGATAAGGAATTTCGGCGGTTGCGTAGGCCGATTCTTCAAAAAGGCCAAGAGGGGTTCCTTGTGCCAATTCGATCGTCTGCGCTTTTTTCGAAGCCGCTGAGTAATAGAGTGGCGGTTCGTGCCCCGCATTAGAGAAAGATATCTTTTTCCTTTCCGTATCAATAATGGCATAAAAAAGCGTCAGAAACATACCGGAACTCTCGCCTTTTAAAAGATTGGCGTTGAGAATGGTGTTCAATTCACCCGGCAGTCTTCCGTCTCTGTATTCTCGCCGCATTTCGTTGATCGCCCGCGCCATATAAAGTGCGGCTGGACAGCCTTTGCCCGAAACATCGCCGACACACACGGCGAGGCGTTTGTCTCCGAGTTCAGTCCAATCATATAAATCGCCGCCGACCTGCTTAGCAAACCGGCATTCGAAAGCCGCGTCGATCGTTTTGATGGCGGGATTTCCTTTGGGAAGAAAACTCTCCTGAATCCGTGCGGCCGTCTGGAGTTCGCGGTGCAAAAGTTCGCCCTGAAAACGGATATCGACATATTTCAGGAAGAGCATTAAAACATAAATGAGGATCATGCCCGTGAGAGGCAGCGACAACAGAAAAATCATTCCAGAATAAATAAAGAAGAAAAAGTTTAGAACGGCGTAACCCAGCCACAGCGCAGTTGTCATCAGGAGGATCTTTTTAGGAGATCCAGCTTGCGAGATGGCGGTGACTGAAAGAAGGAGGAAAAGAAGAATCAGAAAGTCTGCAAGAGGCGGTGCCGAGACGAGAAATTTTCCCGATAACAACGTGTGTAAGGCGCTTGCATGAATCGCAACGCCGGGTTCGAGCGGCGAAAAAGGAGCGGGTTTTAAATCGCTCGTTGCTGTGGCCGTATGACCGATGAGGACAAAACTGTTCGAAAAAAGATGCCTCAATTCATCGTCCTTTTTACCGACAGCATCAATGACTTCCCAACCTGTGATTCGTTTAAAGGAGCTGATCGTTCCCGGGTAATTAATCCACATGCGCCCCTTGTGATCCAGTGGTAGCGAGGGTGGCACTGCAGAGTGCCGGGCAGTGTCTGTCATTTGAAGAAGGAGCGCTAACGATACCGAAGGATAAAATTCTCCCGTTTCTGTTTTTAAATACGGCTGAAATTTCCGGACGATACCGTCACGTTCCGTATCCATATTGACAAATCCGACTGACTTAGCGGCTTGCTGAAGAGCGGGGATGGGGAAAAAAGCACCGAATGGTTTCAGGGAATAAAAATAAAAGGGGAGGATGACATTGCCTGCATTTTTAACGGCAAATGTCAGCTTGTCATCTTCCGACGGATCGGGACTCGGTTCTGTAAATAGTAAATCAAGTAATACAAAACGGGGATGATATTGAGAAATGGTTGCAAGGAGCGCCCCGTCGGTTCCTCGGGGCCACGGCCATTGTCCGACTGTTCTTAAACTCGCATCATCTATTTCCACAATGACAATCCGGGGATCGGCCTTTTTTTCTCCGCGTAATTTAAACCGGAGATCGACGGCATTGAGCTCGTGGAAATTAAAGAGGTTTAAACTATGAAGCAGGAAAAGCGCGGCGGCGAAGCCTGCGGCGATCAGATAAAGCCGCCATGAAATCCGGGTTGTTTTTGAGTCGCATTGCTTAAGGGGCAAGGATGAAGACCTCTATGTTATCCTTTTCGAAGCAAACGCCACGGATGCCATTTCAGATTCTCACTCAAGTCTCTCAGGTTGGCGGATGTCTGTTCGAAGTTTGCAAACATGGTGCCGATTTCCTTAACATGACCCTCGAGCAGCGTGTTGATGTGTGAGGCCATCACATTTAAGGAAACAGTCAATTCATCAACCCTGCCGGCTAACAGGTTCATTTTTTGTACCATCTGGTGCATGGCTATGGGAGCCGTTCCATCGATTATCGATTCCGGTTTTAACACAGGAGATTTCAGGGTCCCGGGATTGAGTTCAATAAATTTTTCTCCCATGAGGCCAAGGGTATCGATGAAGGCGGCACAGTCTTCATGTAATAGTACGTTTTGGGGGAGCCGTACCGTCACAAGGATCCATTTTTGATTGTCCGCAACCATCGCAATCTCATCGACTTTTCCCACTTTGTGTCCCGCCGCATAGACGGGTGAGTTTTTTTCAAGGCCGCTGACGTATTCAAAACGGAGGCGATAGGTGTAATAGATATTCTTTGCTAATGCAAACTTTCCGACCACTAATATTAAGCCGAAAAGCAGGGCAATGGAACACGTAACAAAAATTCCGGATTTGACTTCATTTGATGTGTAAGGCATACCTGTGACTCCTATGTTTCCAGCAAGCCTTTTAAATAGGCTTCGCTGGTTTGCATGAGCGGAATTGCACCGTCCGGCTCTCCGCTGATGAACTGTTGGACATATGAATTTTTGCTGTTTTGAATTTGTGCGCCGGTTCCTGTTTCAAGGATTTTGCCTTTGCGCAAAATAACAATTTTATCCGCGATCCGAAACGCGCTTTTCATTTCGTGCGTGACGACAACGGACGTAATTCTAAGTTTCCGGCTCAGATCCAGAATCAATTGATCAATCATGGCTGCGGTGATGGGGTCAAGTCCCGCTCCCGGTTCGTCATAAAACACGATTTTGGGATCCAGCGCAATGGCCCGCGCAAGAGCCACTCTTTTTTTCATTCCGCCGGAAATCTGATGCGGCATGAAATGTTCGAAACCTGTCAGGCCGACCAGCTCCAACTTGACTTTGACGATGATCTGGATGATGGTGTCTTTAAGGTCCGTATGTTCCCTCAGGGGAAGTGCTACATTTTCTCCCACAGTGAGAGAATTGAAAAGGGCTGCGCCCTGAAACAGCATACCGAATTTCCGCCGAACGCAGTTCATTCCGTTTTCGGATATACCGACAATATTTTCGCCGTCAATCATAATACTGCCCTCAGTCGGAGTTAGGAGCCCCACCAAGTGGCGAAGGAGCGTGCTTTTGCCGCATCCGGATCCGCCCATGATGACTGTGATTTCCCCCTCGGGAATTTCCAGATTGATTCCATCCAGCACGGAGCGGTCATCAAAGGTTTTGACCAGATTCTTGATCTCGATAATATTTTTCGTTTCGTTGTTCATAAAAAATTCTTGTTTGAGCTGCTAATTTGTCATTCCCGCATGCTCTTAGCGGGAATCCACGGATAATAGATCCCCGCTTTTCCGCCACTAAAGCGTTGGCGGATCCGACCGCGTTGTTTGGCGGACGCGGGGATGACAGACCTTATGAAACCAGTTTTAGCCTGGAAGCGCATAATAAAAAATGGCTGTTGCAATGCAATCGCAAATAATAATCAGGATGATAGACGTCACCACTGCCTGGGTGGTTGCTTTTCCCACTCCTTCAGCGCCCCCGTCAACGGAAAGTCCTTCGTGGCAACTGACTAAGGCAATCAGGATCGCAAAGACAACGCTTTTAATAATGCCGGTGTAAACATCTTTGATGACTAAGGCATCAAAATTTTTTTCGACATACATATAAGGATCAATACCGATTCCTAACGTGCCGACTAAAAATCCGCCCACCATGCCCATGACCTGGCTGATGACCGTAAGACAGGGAAGGACGATGATCAGGGAAAGGCATCTCGGTGCGACGAGATAGCGCACAGAATTTAGCCCCATGGTTGTCAGCGCGTCTACTTCTTCCTGGGTTTTCATTGTGCCAAGTTCGGCTGCCATTCTCGCGCCTACACGGCCCGATATCAGGATGGCAGCGATCAGCGGGCCCAACTCGCGTGCCATGGAGACGCTGACGAGGCCGCCTGTATAAAGAACGGCGCCAAACTGTTTCAGCTGATAAGCTGCCTGCAGGGCGAGGATCATTCCGACCGCTACAGCCACAAGACAAATAATGCCCAAGGACTCAACCCCCATCAGCACTATTTGCTGAAACACATGTTCCGATTTAACCGTTTTTTTTCTGATCAAAGCCATGCCGAACACTTTGACGACGCTTTTGAAAAGGTCAAAAAGCCGTCCCTCGCCCGCAAAAAATAATCCGGTGTTTTGGCCGATTTTCCCAAAAAAACCGCGGATTTTTCCCGGTGAGGTATTAAATTCCGTCATTGAGTAACCATTTGCAAAGCGTCATTTTCTGAATCGACAAGTGTAAAAACTTTATCGAGCTTTGCAATTTCAAAAACACTACGGACGGCGGGAACGGCTTCTGTCAGGATTAACCTGCCGTTGATCCGTTTCATTTTTTGAAGGGCCTCGACAAACGTGGCAAGTCCCGAGCTATCGATGTAGCCTACTTTCTTCAGGTTGATGATGATTTTCCGGACTTGGCGGTTCAAGATTTCCTGGAGCTTTTCCCTCAAGTCGGGAGAAGTTTGGAAATCGAGGTCACCTGAAATTTCCAGATGCTCGACTTCGTCTTTTAGCTTTTGATTGATTTTCATGGTTGAACCTCTTTCATATCTTTAATTTGATTTTCTTTGCGTTCTTTTTTGAATTTAATTAAGCGAAGCAGATTTCCATTTTTACAGTTTTTATCATACGATACTTTATCCATCGATGTTTTAATCAAATAAATTCCAAGACCACCCGGCTTATCGGGAGGAAGTTTTGGATCCGCGTGCTGGGTCATATCGAATTTTTTTCCGGAATCCTGGACGGTGATTGTGATTTGATCCGGCTCGTCGGTGTATGTAATGGTAACTTCAGATGGCTTGCCGCGATATCCGTGTTTCAGGATATTGGTCAGGACTTCCTGAATCGCAAGCAGAACTTCCCCGCTTTTTTTCTCGATCAATCCACTTTGATCTAAAAGAATTTTGAGCTGAGACCGGAAACGGGTAAGATTTTCACTGCTGGCGATGAGTTTAAAGGTTTTCTCCATGTCCGATAGTCAATCCCCACGAGATCAGCGGCAAATTTTGATGTAAATTTTACCGTACTATGTTCAAATTGCAACACTTGTTTTTTTAAGTTGTTTTTTAAGTGTCAGTGAGCGAATTGACTCACATTAAAGGTAACCGAAGGCAAAATGCATAAGTGACACTGAGGCAGCAATAACTATTCACCATAGAATGACACTGACTGAAGGAAAATACAGCGTTTTGTTTTCCTGGATTCCCGCTTCCGCGGGAATGCCAATAAAAATACCGGAAAGTTTTTTATCTTAAAAGATTGCATTGCTTGTCATCCCCGCAAAAGCGGGGATCCAGCAGAAGGAATGAATAGAAAAACCCGTTCGGAAATAACTATTCACAATAGATTCTTCTATTCTTAATAGATTTTGCTTGTTTTCTTCTCTCCGAAGATTGTAAATTTTTTCTTTTTCGTGTATTTTTTTCTATAGCATCTGCTGTTTCAAATTCAGTTTTGACGAAGGAGGGAATACGAAATGCTTAACCCAAAAGAATCGATCAGTTATGGTGCGCCGGCGGGGAAGTTGTTCCGCCTGAAGAAAGCGCTTCAATATATTCAGCAAGTGATTTATGAGCATTGCGCAAGAGAATTAGATAGCCTCAGTTTTTCCCGCGTTCTGGCTATTTCACGTGCGGATGAAATGAGGGGACAGATCGATCCTTTTTGCGCGGCTTATCCGATTTTTAATGATTTGATTGAATATCTGAAACAAATTGCAGAAAGCCGGGAGGCACAAATTTGTGCCCAAAGCAGAATCGAAGAGATCAAAACGTATTTTGATTTAGCCCGGATTTCTTACCGCTAACCCGGTTTTCTCATTGGTTTTTTCACTCGATGAGAATAACCGCTTTGGACAGCACAACTATTGGACGTGCTGTCCAAAGTTTTGCGCGCGCATAGACAAAACAGCGCGCAAAAGATAAGCCCTTTTGCGAAAGTAATTTAAATGATTTCCGCAAAAGCTTTTCGAGCGCATTTCTCATCCCTAAAGAAGAGAAATACGGGCTAATGAGAAATTCCGTTCGTAAGAGCTGTGGCGCAAAGACGGTTTGCATCTTTGCGACGCAGGACTTATCTTTAAGTTTTTTTAGATTCTGCCGGATCCCCGCTAAAAGTATGCGGGGATGACATAAAGCACACAACGAAAAAGACACAATTTTAGTTGCATGATCGGATTTTTTACGGAGTAAACATGTCCTTGAAATTTCGATGAAGCCGTGTTAACCTACGCGCATCGTAATTAGTTCTAAACATTGATTTACAGAGGAGGAAGCACAATGGCTTCAGTAATTACAGAGAAATGTTTGGGTGAACGATATGCAACATGCGTTGCTGTTTGCCCGGTTGAATGTATTTATCCCGGGGAATATAAAGGCGAAGCGTTCATGGTGATTGATCCTGAAGTTTGTATTGATTGCGGGCAGTGTCAACCGGAATGCCCGGTCGGTGCGATTGTTACTTCGGATGACAATCCGGCATGGGCGAAAATCAATGCGGAACTTGCACCTAAATTTAAAGGAAATCCGAAAGTCGAAGAACGCGCGAAAACAGATCCCCCGAAAAAGCCGGATAATAAGCTTGTTTAAATAAGAGCGCATAACCGTTGTTTTTGAGCCGGGAAGCATTTGATGAAGCTTCCCGGCTTTTTATTTATGTGCCCAAAAATTTTTTTTAAGACGTTTTATCCTAACTTGTTTAAGCATAGCTTTTTAAAGCATTAAAAGAACTCGAACCCATTGTCATTGCGGGAGTTGCATTTGCATTTCCGGAAAAGAGCGGGTACATTTATAAGTGTTAGAATTTGCTACCATTCTTATGCACCAGGGGGGTGTGGTAGTGGGAACGACCAAGGGGGAAGAAAGGCATATCTACCATTTGAGTACCGACGTCAAAATGCCGCTCAGAATCGCAAAGAACATATTGGAAATCCACCTTCACGAATTAAACAGCCACAATCAAACTCTCAATAAAGATTTTCCAAAAGAATTTCCGCTCCGGACCATTTCGATTCTTCGAAAATCAGCACAGGAAATAGGAAAAGTATTGAATGTGATTCGGAAGATCAGTTCATCGATGGAAGAGCTTAATCCGCCTGATCCAGTGATAGTTTCCGATACGGGTGATATTTCGGTGAAGGAGGTGCTTGCGGATGTGATTAAAAGTTTGAAAGAAGATGCCTGTCTTGATCATATTATGCTGGTTGAATGTATCCCTTCGGATCTTCCGAATGTTTGCGTTAACCGGACAGACCTTGAAGAAATATTTTATAATTTAATCATGAACGCTGCTCAAGCCATGCTATATACCGGCGGGCAACTTCGGATTGATGCGGCACTCCAGGCGAAACCGAAACCGGCCGTGGAAATATCTTTCCAAGATACGGGCGGCGGGATTCCGGAAGATGCGATTTCTTATATATTTGAATCTCCGCACGGAGATTCTGTGACACAAACGGGGACCGGCACGGGTCTCAATATCGTGAAACAACTTGTCGAGTCAAATGCCGGCGAAATTTCATTCCGTTCATATGCCGACGTAGGAACAACGATCAATCTTTTCTTGCCCGTGAAATCAGGTTCATAAATAATTCAAAAAAGGGAACGCACGGCCGGAATAATCTGGGCAAGCTGTATGGCCCCCTTTTTTTAAGTCTGTCATCCTGGGCGAAGGCTACAACAAATTGTGGCGACCGAAGCGAAGGATCTCAAGATCGTAGATCCTTCGTCCGTCGCTTTCGGCGTCGTCCTCAGGATGACACCATTTTTTTAGGCAGTAGAAAATTTTTAAATAATTAATCAAAAAGCTGGCTCTTATTTCAATTCTTCAGTATAATTCCTTTCCAGTCGATAATCACAGTACGTGAAATATAACCAGGGGGGATTCATGGAAAAAAGAATCGCATGGATTGCTGTGTTCTTTTTTATTTTTTCATTAATGGTATCGTCAAATGTATTTGCGGTTGGATCTGCAGGGATTGAAAATGCGTCCTTCAGTCCGAAGCAGCTCGCCAAAGCGGGTGCGGGAGTGGCTAATCCGGATGAACCTGCTGCCATTTCATACAACCCTGCAGGAATTGTCGATCTTCCGGGCCTGCAAGTTCAAAGCAATATGCATTTTCTTTCAATTATGACATGGAATGACAGTGTCACTGCAGGGGATACCCATAGCGCAGGAAAGATTATTCCTGTGCCGACGGGATATATGACTCTCAATCCCGGCCGCCTGTTAAAAGACCGGGTTGTTTTTGGTATCGGCAGTGATTCTCCTTTTGGGCTTTCCGATAAATACTCTTCAGTCCATCCGAGCGTGCACTATACCGGCTGGGAGAATTACGTTAATATGTACACGATTAAGCCGACGGTGGCTTTTAAGATTTGCGATAAGCTTTCAATCGGCGGCGGACCGATGTATTACAGAATGTATAATTGGGGAGGCATTCAAGCTTATCCCAATAAGCTTTTGGCGCCTTTTACGCAGGCTGATGGACAGGTGCGCCTCAATCTTTCTGGAAATCACTGGGGCTGGCAAATGGGTATTTTGGCGAAACCCCACCCCAAACACAATATCGGGTTTTATTTCAGAAGCCCCGTTATCATTAATACAAGCGGAATGGCAAAAGTTGAAAATTCAGCAACAGGCGGAAATTTCGAGACGGGGGCCAATGCAAAGTTTGCGTTGCCTCTTAATTACACATTTGCATACGCGTTTAAACCAACCCCAAAATGGGCCCTTGAAACAGACTTTGGTTATACGCGGTGGGCTATTCATGAAAGGCTTTTCATCAATGCAGATCCCGTGAATGCGGCTGATGACGCGATTTTGGCAGCGATTGGGAAAAATGACAAAGATTACCGGGACGGGTTTAGCCTTCAAAACAGCGCTTCTTATGATGTGAATGATAAATTGAAATTGATGGCCGGAACGTACTTTTATTGGTGGGTGATTCCGAAGGACCATTGGATTCCCGCGATTCCCGATGGGAACCGGTTGGCATTTTCGTTGGGTGCGAGTTATAAAATTTTAAAGTATTTAACCTGCGATATGTCTATTATTCAAGTGATTGGTTTTCCGCGAAAAATTTCAAATGACATTTCAGCTTCAGTGCCATTAACTGGCAACGTAGATGGTACCTATACGACTTCAATCACAGAGGTATCCGTTGGCGCGACATATCATTGGGATGGTTTTATCGATAGGATTACCGGCAAAAAAGCAGAAGCAGAAGTGACGAAAAAACCAGCCCGGTAAAAGAAGTAAAAAAGTTAGTAGTTACTGGTTTAAAAACGGGGACAGGCAATAGCTCAAATTGAGTTATATGCCTGTCCCGAATGGCACTGACTTAAAGAATTTTAAACGAAAAACCTCCTAATGCCGAAGTGATTAGTGGTTAATCAAAACACT
>MHFR01000059.1 GCA_001804285.1 Candidatus Danuiimicrobium aquiferis | reverse complement strand
CAATTTTACCATGCCTGCACCTGTTTTTTCAATCCGATGTCGTTTATTTCAATGAGGTTGCATGCTTTTGAATCTTTTTTCAGTGGACCCTACCTAAGTTGATATATTGGAAGGACTTGCTGCAGACAAAAAAAGGGGACACACAGCTGGACAAATTATAACAAGCTGTATGTCCCCTTTTTTTATCCCATCACCACTTTGACTGTGTGAGGACTTTTGCCTTTGATCGGACGAATTAAGTTTCCTTCGATTACATTTCCATTCACGGTAATTCTTTTAATTCCGCGATTCACGTGTTTTGGATTTTCGACCGCAATCTCATAAGTCGAACCTCGAAAGAAACGTTTCACTTTGAATTTGGCCCATTCTTTCGGAATGCACGGGTTAATCTTGAGTCCTTCCGGAGTCGCATGAACGCCCAACATGTAATCCGTTGCCACTCTGAAAAGCCATCCGGCAGAACCTGTGTACCACGTCCAGCTTCCGCGCCCAAAATGAGGGGACTCGGGCCCGTCAACATTTCCGGGCAACACATACGGCTCGGCGTAATAAAATTTCGGATCAAGTCCCCGCAAAATCGGCAGAAAACTTTGATAAATTTTATAGGCTTTATCACCGTCTCCGGTCATTGCAACCGCTTGAATCGCCCACGTTCCGGCGTGCGTATATAAACCGCCGTTCTCGCGCGCAGCAGGCGCATACCGCGTCAGATATCCGATCGTCGCATCCGTCGTCGAATAGGCAGGCGTTAAAAGAAGCGGCCCGTATTCTTTAAAAAGGAATTTCTCGGCCGACGCCATGCATTTGACGGCCCGTTCGGGTGTCGCGGTATCATGGATAATCGCCCATGTCTGAGGATTTAAATGGATTTTGCCTTCGCGTTCGGATTTGCTTCCGATCGGCCGGCCGTCATCGCGCGTCGCGCAAAGGTACCACTCGCCGTCCCAACCATATTGATTGATGGCTTTCTTCACGGCCTCTGCCCGCTTCCGGTAATATGCCGCGCGCTTTTTTTCTTTTTTCATTTCGCAAATCGGCGCGAATTGATGCAGAATTCCGTACATGAAATGCCCCAACCAAATCGACTCGCCTTTCCATGCCGGACCGACATGGCTCATTCCGTCATTCCAGTCGCCTTCACCGATAAGCGGCAGTCCTCGCTTGGACCAGCGAGAAAGAACTTTGTCGATACACGCAAGACAATGCTGATACATCGTCCCGGTTTTTTCTTTCCCGGTTTTCGGATCCGGCAAAAACGGAACTTTCACATTTAAAAAATCATAATCCGCGGTTTCTTCCAAATAATGAATTGTCAGAAAGGCAAGCCATACAAGGTCGTCGCTGTGATTTGTCACCGGCCCGATATTGGTTCTGTGATGCCACCAGTGCTTCACGATTCCATCCGGGAACTGCTGCTCCGCATGCAGCATGATTTGCTTTTTGGCCCATTCGGGCTTGAGCGGCATAAAAATGTGGCTGTCCTGAAGCTGATCCCGGAATCCATAACCGCCGCTTGATTGATAGTATCCGCATTTCGCCCAAACACGTCCTGAAATCGTCTGGTATTTGAGCCAGATATTCGTCATAAAATTCATCGAATCATCCGGCGTTTCAACCCATGTTTTTCCAAGCAAATCTTTCCAGAAATTTTTGACCTCGTCCAATTCCTTTTGAACGCCCTGTTCGGTGCGATATTTCTGAATGAGTTTTTTCGCCACCATTTTCTCCGCTGTCGCACCCAACAAAAAAATGACCGTCTGGGATTCACCCGGCGCGAGTGTCAAATCAACTTGCAAAGACGCGATTGAATCATAATTTTTTCCGACGGTATTGCTGAGGCGTCCCTTTTCAACTCCCGCCGGATTATAGATATCACGGTATATCCCAAAAAATGTTTCTTTGTCACCGTCATAAGCGCTCGGTTTTAAATTAGAAACCGCATGAAACGCTTCAACCGGATTTTCGGAAAGCCCGGTCGAAATACAAGGCGGAACAAGCGCCGCCCGTTTTTTCCCGTAGAGCACGTACGCTTCTTTGTCAAAATCCGTCTCGATAAATGTCTTCTGAAATTCACGGTGCGTATCACCCGCATTTCCCAAACACCACTCAAAATAGGTAAAAAGGCTGAGACTGCGTTTCTCGGCGGATTCATTCGTCACTTTAAGGTTCCACACCTCAACCGGATCTTTCCGGTCGACAAAGATTGTTTTTTCGGTGCGGATCCCCTGATGGCTTCCGGTTAAAACCGAATAACCGATTCCGTGGCGTGCTTCAAAAAAATCAAACGGCGTCAGGCACGGCTTATACGCCGCTGACCAGTATTTCCCGTTGTCATTGTCGCGAACATAAATAAATTTCCCGTATAAATCGCGGACCAAATCCTGTTCCCAACGGGTTATGCGGGAAAGGTTCGAGTTCCCAATCCACGAAAAACCGGTTCCTCCTTGAGATTCGATGATGCCGTATTCGCCGTTGGAGATAACATTCACCCATGGCCGCGGGGTGTCCGGCCGGGTCACGACATATTCCCAACCGTCCTGTGTGAAGTAACCGTAATCGCTTTGAAATTTTTTGATTTCTTTCTTTGATGATTTTCTTTCTTTTTTCATTAAAACACTTTCCATTATTGTATTGTCTCCTTCGACATGAATTTAAAATTGCAAATCTATATTAGGAGCAGTTTCACAAGCCCACATAAGTGTCATTCCCGCATGCTTTTAGCGGGAATCCATAAATCCTGGATCCCCGCTTTCGCGGGGATGACAGACCTTATAAAAATCACTTCTAAGCTTTTGAAGCCTCGAGCATTTGGCTCACTTGCAGATCGATTTTTTTCATTCCGTCCCGCGCAGTTTCCCTGCCGATCTTTATCAAATCAAGTTCCGGCAGAACATATTTTGCCTCGATTTCCCTCCACTTCGGATGAAACGGATCAAAGACAATATACGCCACGGCTTCATTCAGCATTTTTTTATTGTCCGGCGGAAGTGGGCTTCCGGCCCAATCTGCACCTTCCGCAATTTTGCGGATCGCCGGCTGCGCGAGCCCGCGTCGCGCAAGTTCGGCTTGAACTTTTCCGTTCGTGAGCGCTTTTACAATTTCCCACGCTTCCTTCGGATGTTTCGACGATTTCAAAATTCCATAACCGGTTCCGCCACTTCCGAATTTGCGAATCCCGTTTGCATTTTTCGGAAACATCGCAACATCCCACCGGAGGCCTTCCTTTTGCCTGAGCTGGGGCGTTTCCCAGATCCCGGAAAGAAACATGGCGAGGCGTCCGCTTGAAAACAGAAGGTCAATTCCCATCCCCGCATTCGCAAGCGCCATCGGTGTCGGCATCACTTTATGGACATTAATCAGGTCGGCAAAATACTGAATGCCCTCCAAGGTCAATGGATCTTCCAGTTTCGACTTCGCCGGATGCTCGGCATCGTCCACAAGCGCTCCTCCGTTCCCGTACACAAAATTCTGCCACGCCCACCCATAAAAACCGTATTGGGTCACGCGACCGGTTTTTTCATCGTATTGGGTAAGCGCCTTCGCCTTTTCGAGTAAATCATTCCACGTCCAATCATCCGTCGGATACGGAATTCCTTCATGATCAAAAATATCTTTGTTATAGAACACACACGCGAACGGAGCGACATCGCGCGGAATCGCGAGCAATTTCCCGTTGCGCGTGAAACGCTCAACAATGGAAGGGAAAAAATCCTGAATCGAAAACTCCGGATCATTTTGCTCATACGGCGTCAGATCCACATAAACGTTTTTCGATGCAAAAGTAACAAAATAATTCACTTCCGCCGCTATAATGTCGGGAGCCGCACCGCCGGCAATCCGCGTTAAAATTTTACTGTCATACCCCGAATAAGGAGTATGCTCAAACCTGATTTTGATACCCGGATGACTTTCCTGCCAGGGTTTTAAAGCTGTGGTTACAATTTCAATTTCTTCGGGACTTCCCCAAAATGCGACCTTTACTTCCACCGGTTGATTGGCCGACACAGCAACCGGATTCTGTCCGCAACCGGACATCCATAATATCGGAAACGCAATAACGAAAACAAAAATAACAGCAATATAGTTTTTTAATCTCCGATTTAATTCCATATACTTTTCCCGTCGTTTAATGGCTTTGGCAGATGCTGATTCCCTCTTTGCTAAGATTTGCCGGTGGCGGAAGACCATATGCGTTTTTTCTCGGTCACATCGCGCACTTCGGTAGGATAAATATCAAAAACAATTTCGTCAGGCTGAAACCAGAGTTTAATTTCCCGTTCCGCTTCTTCCGGGTTTGAAGAAGCATGAATCACATTTTCATAAACCCCTTTTGTGGTAATGCGTCCGTATTGTCCGCGAATCGAAACGGTATCCGCTTCCTCGGGATTCGTCGCGCCGGCCAGTTCCCGCACTTTTTTAATCGCGCCTTCGCCGACATAAACCATCGCGAGAACTTTTTTCCGCGAGTGATATTCGCCCTGGATGTATTTGATCAGATCTTCAAAGAAAGGTTTGCCACTCAGGAATTTGTAATGTTCAACCGCAAGCTCGCGGGAAACCCGAACTATTTTTGCAGCTGCAATTTCGAGTTTGGTTTCGGAAAGGCGTGTCAAAATATTTCCGGTCAATGATTTTACAAGACCGTCCGGCTTAATCAATACTAAGACCTTATCGCCCACAAAACCCCCCTGGAAAAATGATTTTAAAAGTCTTCAAATTATATCATAGAAGTCTCTTAAGTCAACGATGTCGAGGTTTAAAAATTTAGACATGCGGGAATGGGGTAATGTTATAAGGCTTTTTTAATAGAAACCGAGAAATTAATAATCAACCAGACCAAAATGCTTCTGATATACATTTTGTTCTTTACCTCTTAACCTCGTAATAAATAAAGGTGTTTTATCGAAACACCGGATTTAACCGATTAGGGTTTCTTCAAGACCCATTTCTACTCGATAAAACTCGTACGCGTTCGCCGGTAACCGGTAGATTTGACGGCTGGCAATCATTCACTTATTGTTCACCGCATCAAGAATGAGATGGCATCCCAGCAACATATCCTTTGAAAGAATAATTTTATTCATTCTTGCAAAATCAACTCCCCCCGTCTTTTTCGCTTGCTTTTCTTTTGCTTTTGCCTGAAAAAACAGGAAGGGAAACATGAACCAATATAAAAAGTAAAAATTTGTCTTTCGGCCGTCAACAAAAAAATGGGTTATTTCCAAACTGTTTTGAGCGAGTAAATATTCTAATTCCTGATACCGCCATGGAATGACATGCATATTTTGAATAGCAGCCGGGAAACATTTCGAATAATCCAGAGTCGGCTCCCGGAAGAAATCAAAACTCCCTTCCATTAAAAATCTGAACCTTGATCCGATATTCAAAATGTTGGGCGTTGATAATATCAACCTGCCTCCCTTACGCAAAATTCTACTAATTTCCGAGATCACAAAATGAGGGTTATAAATGTGCTCTATGACTTCCATAAAGATAACATAATCGAAAAAATTATCTTTATACGGCAAAGGGTGCGCTAAATTTCCTTCTGTGAATTTGATTTCCTGATGGAACTCAAATCTTTCTTTATCCATATCACAGGCTTCCACGGCAAATCCTAAATCAAAAAGTTTTTTTCCCGCTCGACCGTCCCCGCATCCCAGATCTAGCACTTTTCCTTTTTGATTCGAGGAAATGATGCTCACTATCTTTTCTAATAAATAATTCTGTTTACCCAATTTTTTCTCCTGCTTGCGGCCGAAATCCAGATTTACCGTAATAGATTTTTGTCTTGCGGCAGTTTTTTATAATTTTTCCTACTGATTACTTTCTTTCCGCTTTTGCGCTCCAATTCATTTCTTGCATTGCCCGCAACAGCGCCGCCCTCAAAAGCGGCCTGCTTGTTCTCAACAAAACCCTGCGCATCCTTATTGACCGCGATCTCTTTCGTAGAAGCCTCGCCAAGCATTGAAAAAATAAGCTCCAAGTCGGTCATATGATCCCTTAGATTCTCACGTTTGAGCCCTTTATGTTTCTTATAGGCTGACGGAGTCATATCAAAAGTGGCTTTCGAGATTTCAGCGGTTAATATTTCGTATTCTTTTTGTTCTTTTATGCCACGCTTCTGCCACTGGTCGGTTAGCTCTTCACGGATAGCAATTCCGCGCATCCGTTTCTCGATCCATTCATCGCTATACCCCTTAGCCTTATATAATGCCCTTGTCCTCTTTGTGGCAAGCTCTGGATTCTCAATCTCCTGAATCCGCTCGTAACCAACACGAGCCAGCCAGCGTTTAAACGGCTCGGCCTTTGGGGACGGAATAGACTGAATAATACGAAAGATACCTTCCGTATTAGCGCAATTGAGCTTTTGAATGCCCCCGGGTGTCTTTACTGAAAGGGGGGTGGCAATTTGCCCCCACCCTTTGGAAAGCTCTGGATCGCGTCTGCGCATATCTTTAATATAGCCGTCTGGCTGGACAGAATCTGTTAATGCCGCGACTACATCAACAACAACAAACCACCATTCATTGTTATAGATAGTTTTTCGAATCTCTCGTTTCCTGAAAATCGCTATTTTAGTTGTGGTTATTTCTTTGTTCATGTTTCCTCACTTCGGCTCATGGCGACCCTGGCTTATTACGCCTGCCAGGGTTCGCCTGAGCGTCAACAATGGCGGCCCCGCGCCACACCACCATACGGCGCGGGACTGCCATCATCTTCGATTTATACCTCTCGGTATTATTTTAAAGGTAGATGATGGCGGAGAGGGAGGGATTCGAACCCTCGAAACCTTTCGGTTTACACGCTTTCCAAGCGTGCGCACTAAACCGGGCTATGCGACCTCTCCGCGTGTTTTCTCAAAAACCTTTATTCGTAAAATCCTGTTTATTGCTCATGGACGGTAACAAGCAGTCCCGCGCGCTGTTTGCGGGGCTATGCGACCTCTCCACCGATTAAAATGTCAAATAACAAAATCCGAATGACAAAAGTGAAATTCTAAATCTAAAAGAACAAGCAAAAAAGGCTACGGGCGCACTCAAGCTATATTTCTAACTCTTCGTTTATCCCGCCAGGGACTTCTATTTGCAAGACAACTTTTTCCGGCAGTCCCAGCCGCAGGCTGGGATGCGACCTCTCCACCTGTTTTCTCAAAAACCTTTATTCGTATGAAACCACTAATTTACAGTATGCACTATGCAGTAGGCAGTAAACAAAAAACACTTTTCCCTGCTTACTGCATTCTGCCGCCCGCCTACTATCTCTTCTCTTTCCTCAGCGTCTTAAAAAAATCCTGCATCAGGAATTTCGATTCGTCGGCCAAAACACCTTCGATCACATTCAACCGGTGATTCAAACGATCGTCCTGCACGATATTATACAAACTCCCGCACGCACCGGCTTTTAAATCTTTGGTCCCATAAATTAAATTTTCGCAATGCGCCATCACGAGCGCGCCCGCGCACATCGGACACGGTTCCAATGTCACATAGATAGACGCTTTCTCAAGCGATCCGCGGTGTTTTTCATCGCCTTGCGATTTCAAATAATCGGCCGCCTGTGTAATCGCGATCATTTCCGCGTGCGCCGTCGGATCATGCAGCATTTCCATTTGATTGAAAGCTCGCGCAATTACTTTTCCGCCGTGCACAATCACCACGCCCACCGGCACCTCGCCTTTGTCGAAGGCTTTCTTCGCTTCTTTCAACGCTTCCCGCATGAAATATTCGTGATTCAGTTCTATAGGCATCTTGATTCAACCATCCGCTAATCACCGTAAACGTTAAGTGAATTTCCGGGTTTCAAGGGCCCCATTATGACGAATTTCGTTTTAAACCGCCAGAAAATTCTCGTATGAAATTTATCTGGCGCGTTTTTTCAAGAAACAGTAACATGTTGTCATGCAGAAACATTTAACCACAGCCGAAATATCACAGCATTTCAAACCGTTAACCTCCGTCCGCACTCAAGTGTCGATGAAAGATTTCACCACCTTTAAAATCGGCGGCCCGGCAGACATTTTGATTACACCCAATTCCTGGGATGAAGCGATGAAAGCCAAACAAGCCGCAAAAGAGCTCAATCTTCCTGTCTTCGTTCTGGGCGGAGGATCCAATCTCTTAGTATCCGACAAAGGAATCCGCGGCGTCGTACTTCATATTGATTCGCTCCGGACTCATCGCTGGAACGGGACGGTCTTGCAAATCGATGCAGGGTGCGAAGTTCCCGACACCTGTGAAATTGCCCGGCAAAACGGTATGAGCGGGCTTGAATTTATTTATGGGATGCCCGGCTCAATCGGCGGCGCTGTTTGGATGAATGCTCAATGTTACGGAAAATCAATTTCTGAAATTCTGGTTTCGGTTGATTATATCGATGAAGAAAACCAAAAACGAATATACTCGTTTAATTCAAAAGATTTCAGCTATAAGCGCTCTCCATTTCAGGAAAAATCCTGGATCATTTGCTCCGCTTCTTTCCGGTTGAAGCCCGGTGATAAAAATTTGATCCGCAAAGAAATGGACGCACACAAAAAAGATCGCGAAGATAAAGGGCATTACCGTTTCCCCTGTGCCGGATCTGTTTTTAAAAACAACCGCGCATTCGGAAAACCTACCGGCCAATTAGCGGATGAAATCGGGCTGAAAGGATTTACCATTGGTGGCGCAAAAGTTGCTGACTATCATGGGAACATCATCATCAATACCGGAAATGCCGCCGCACGGGATGTGCTAAACATGATTGAACATATCGAACGCGACGTCTTCAAACATTACGGATTCAAACTTGAACGCGAAGTTTTGTTGGTTGGCGAGTGGTAAATATTTCCGATAACCCATTAAACGACATCTCCTTATTTGACTTGTTTTACCCGTTTAGAAAGTCCCTATAATTTTTATAAAACGGTATCCGGAAAATATATCTTTGTTCTTTCGTGTTATACTTCACGCATGGACAAAAAAGGAACCGTGCCATGATGAGATTAAACCCGGAAGCTAAGCAAGCCGCCGAACAACTTCGTCCCAAAAACGTATCTAAGCACAAGTTTATTCATTTCCAGTCTCTCGAAACAACCGATATTAATAGTAAAATGGGTATTGCCTTTGTATTAATGTCTCTTGTTCCGCTTCTTCTGATGTTATACATGGTTTATTTTCATACCAGCGGAAACATCAGCCCGGATCAAACAAAAGTGAATTTAAAGCTCCTTGTCTTTCTTTCCGTTTTGGCTTCTCTGATCGGTTTCTGGATTATCCGGAAAATCAGTTCTTCCTTAGGTAAAATTGTGAAAACAGCGAGAGAAATGGTTGAAGAGGGCGCTTTCGGAAAAGAAATCCGCGTTAGCGAACACTCAGAAGAAGTAGAAAGTCTCGTTAAGGTTTTTAACCGGATCACAAAAGATTTAGAAAACAAAGTACATAAGCTCGAACATTCGAAACAATTGATTCAAGATTTACTCAAAAAGATCGGATCGGTTGTTACCTCCGGAGAAAGTATTGAAAATTTTCTCGAACTTGTCATTGAAACAATGGTAGACGCGCTTGAAGCAGAAAGCGGTGTTCTTTTAATCTTAGAACGTGACGGCAAGCAATTCCGTTCTACGGTGGCTTGCGGCAAACACCGCGAAACGCTTCTTCGGCTTGCGGCAAGACCGGAAGGAACTTTTGGTTGGGTGATTCATCAAAAACAATCTATGGTCATCAACCAAGCAGACCTCGGCGGTGAAAACCAAATCAAAAACGAACTTTCCTACAGTTCCCTCGTTTGCGTCCCGCTCCGTTATCAAAACGAAACGCTTGGATATATGGCAATGATTAATAAAACCAATAACGACTCGTTTACAAAAGACGACGAACTTCTCTTGGAACATGTCGCCAACCAAATCGCAACTGCCGTTAAAAATAATCGCCTGAATGAAGATGCGGGACGCGTTTATGTTGAAACCATCTCAGCCCTTGCCATGGCGATTGGGAAAAAAGACCCTTATACGCGCGGACACTTAGAGCGAGTTTCAAATTATGCCGTGAGAATTGCCGAAGCCATCGATCTCAACGAACAAGAAATTCTGACCTTGAAAGATGCGGCATTCCTTCATGATATCGGAAAAATCGCTATCGATGACCGGATTTTGCAAAAACGGGAAAAATTGACTCACGAAGAAATGGAAGAAATGAAAACGCATACGGAAATCGGAGAGAAAATCATTGCTCCGCTCAGTTCTTTCAAGAACCTTCGGGATATCGTCCGCCATCATCAAGAGTGGTATGACGGGTCGGGATATCCTGACGGGTTAAAAGGCGAGGACATTCCGGTTGGCGCGCGAATTCTTTGCGTTGCCGATGTCTACGACGCCTTAACAACGGACCGCCCCAACCGAAAAGCGTTTTCGCATGATTTGGTTATCAAAATGATCGAAGAAGAAAGCGGAACTCATTTTGATCCCGCCATCGTAAAAGTGTTCCTGAAAATTATCGATAAAGTCCGTGTTTGATCTATTTCCCCAAACCGGTTCGGGAGAAGTGGTGCTTTAAGAACCGGTCTGCTAAATACAATTCACCAGCTCCGTTTCTTGATCTCTTCACGAAGCACTATGAATGCTTGTTTATCTCTTCCTTCGTAGGTACGCAACCCGAGGGTCCCGAGGTAAGAAGCAAACCCTTTATCTTTGAAACCGTAATATTTCTCGTGCACTGTCACGCTTTCCGGTGATATATCGTGCAGCCAAACAAAATTAAGGTATGGAATTTTATCACGATATGTGTCCCACGCAGTGAATGTTTCTCGTATAAATTCAGCTTGTTTTTCCTCACTGCTGCCATTCGTAGCTCCTGATGGGTATCCTATCTCGGCAAAATACACTTTTTTATCCGGATACAATTCTACGATTTGTTTAAAATCGCTGTGTACCGTCGCCGGAGTGCGCGCCAGAAAGCTGCCCTGTTTGAATGGATAGTATGTCGTGAGAACGATGTCCGAATATTTATTCAGGTGTTGAACCATATCATTAAGTTTTACAATTCCATCATATGTAATCTTACTGCCGATCATGGCCTTGGGAAATTTTTCCCGTACATACGGAGCAACCGCAGCGTAAAATGTCGTATACTCTTGCCATCGCTTGGCAGAATTTCCCAAATAAGCGTCAATTTCATTGCCTATTGCCACAAAAAATATATCAGAGTCAGGAACCAAACTCGCTGTAAAGTCCACAAACAATTTAAATCGTGCAATCATTTCGGCATCATCAAGCGGTTTGTCCTTCAGATATTTCGGCAGGCGCAGGCTATTTGTATCAATAGGATTTATCGAAATTGAAATTTTCATGCCATGGCGTGGATAAAATGCGTTAGCAATCCCAAGCCATTGATCAACATAGCGACCGCGTTCCGGTTCCGCCTCATCCCAATGAACCGGAATTTCTGTTGCTTCAACCCCGACGCTCCGTGCGAGAACAAATGCCTTGTCAAAACCGATCGCGCCTTCAGAGATACTCATGCCAACACAACGCTCATCGCGTGGTTTCGGATCTTTCATTGGGGATGGCGGGGTAAACGAAAGTTTATTCTCTGCAATTCCGATATCTCCTGGAATTACAAAATTTTCATTCCCCGCCTTGCATGACAATAACAATACGAGTGGAACGAAAACAGCTATGGTAGGAATAAACCTCTTCATTTTTATGAAGGAAATCATGATAAATTTATACATGATTTCAATCATTCGTCAACTGAATGTAAAAGTATTTCCCCAAACCGTGTACGGGACAGGTTGTCCGCCACTAAAGCGTAGGCGGACCCGCCAATGGTTTTTGGTGGGCAAATTTTGACGGCGCAGCCGCCCTCGAAGAGGGTTACAAATTAAAGGTGATTTGCAGCATCGGACCGCAACTTCATTGGTCGCTGCCGATGCAGTACTTTTTCATCGAAAAAAATGCGAGCGTCGGAAGCGGCTTCCTTAGCCGCCCCCACGCAGTACTTGCGCATTAGCGCAAGTGCGCCCGTCCCGCAAAAAAACCGCGGGACAGGTTGCAAACTTTTTAGGTTCTACCTCAACAACAGGGGCAGTAAGACAAATCCGATACATTAGGGTTAGTTCCAATAACCTTAAAAGGAGAGTCTTATGCCCCTTGTTGA
>MHFR01000058.1 GCA_001804285.1 Candidatus Danuiimicrobium aquiferis | reverse complement strand
CTGTTTTTTCAATCCGATGTCGTTTATTTCAATGAGGTTGCATGCTTTTGAATCTTTTTTCAGTGGACCCTACGTAAATTAATATAAATAAATAGCTTAGGACAAACAATAGTGAGGTCTATTTTAAACAATAATTCAGCTGTTGTGGGAAATATGAACTTCGACTTTAGAAAAAGATTAACAAAAACTTCAACTACCAGCTGGCGGGTTATTTTGCGGTGCGTGTTCCTGGAATACCTTCGCTAAATCGGACAACGAGTGTTCCGGATAGTCGGTCAAGAAATCATTAAAAAGCGCCGTGGCTTGTTCTTTATCTTTCAGCCGATTTTGGGTCACCATAGCCTTAAGAAACATCCATCGACCGCGGCGATCAGCATTTTTTTCAAGATTGATTTCATCTTCAATATTTTTAAGCATTGCAGTCCAATCGCCCTGTTGGGAAAAGGCTGCATACATAAATCGTTTAGCATACGCAGCGACTTTAGTATTTGGATGCTTTTTCTGCAACTCTTCATAATACTGAACTGCATCTTTCAAGATAAGCTGAGCCTTTTCAACCTGAGTCGCGCTTTGATAGTAAGCGTTCTTGATCAACGGAACTTGTAAAGCTGCGGCAGAAAGCGGATATTTCGACACAAGTTCGTCATATTTTTTTTCAGCATCAGCCCAGTTTCCTTCATCCTGATAAGCTTTTGCTATTAATAATTCCGAATCCGGAATCGCCGTCTGGAGACTTTCCCCTTTATTTAAATAGGAAGGAACTTTGCTAAACCAAAATCGCGCCTTTTCATAATTTTTCCGCTCTTGATAAAGAAGCCCCAACCGAACAGCAATTTTCCCGGCTATTTCACTTTTCGGATAAGATTCGAAAAATTTCTCGTATTCAGACAAAGCTTGATCGTAACTGCCCTGTTTCCACGCAGCTTCCGCAGCCGCTAACAAAGCCAGTGGCGCATAACCACTCCCCGGGAAATCTTTCACAATCGACAGCCACTCTTCGCGGGCTGGCTGAAACTCATCCTGAGTATAGTAGGTTAACGCAAGGTAATTCGTCACAGCCGTCGACTGATTGATAGGCCCTAGATCCTTCCGAAGACTGACATAATGCCCAATCGCCTTCAGATACGCATCTCTCAGTTTCTTTGGATCATTCCCTACTTTTTTATAATGAGAAAGAATCATGATTGGCGCATAAAGTGCATTTTGTCTCAATCCCTCATACTCGGCAAGATCCCAATAAGTTTCCTCAGCTTTATCCCAATTGTTCTCTACTTCATAAAGTTTGGCTGTTTGCATTCGTGCATCAGCTGCCCAATTGCCTTTTCCACTATAATTTTGAATCACTTTAGCTAACGCAGCGCGAGCTGATTCTGAATCCTTTTGCCTAAGCCTGAGGTTGGCTACAACGAAAAGACTTTCAACTGCTTTTGGCGTGCCCGGATATTTTTCCGCTATTTTCTCAAACGCCGCAATGGGAATATTGAGAGATTGAGGACCTAACGCTGGTAATGAAGTCTCCTCAATCCGCTTGAGTGTTTTACTTGCCCAATAGAATTCTTTTTCCGACAGATAGCCTTCTCTGCAGCTGCTCAAAATAAAACACAGAAGGATAATCGGAATAATTTCAAACTTTTTCATCATGCTTTACACTTTGTTCTTTCTTAAAAATTGAAGAACCACACCCAATCCGAATAATACCATTGTTGACGGTTCCGGATTATTGGGAACTAAAGGAAGCGTATCATCATCACCGCCGTCCTTAATTATCGTAGGACCAGCAGGAAGCACGGGACCTTTAGGGCCATCAGGACCACCCTTAAGGCCTTCAGGATCGTTAGGTCCACCAGGGCCACCGGGAATCGGGCCATTACCACCAGGACCAAAGCCATTGCCGGAACCCGATCCAGAACCGGACCCTGAACCGGACAGGCCAAAAAGCGCAAACAAAAGACCTCCCATCAACAAAACAGTTCCGATACCGATCATCACTTTTTTCCGGGTCCAAAAATGATCCTTTGTCTGTGGATTTAATATCAATTCATCTTGAAGATCAACCTCCAGTTGATCGGCCATCAGGATATCCTGTTCTGTGCTAACCGGCAGCATACCAATGCCATCACGAGAAGAAACAAGCCCCTTGGCCATTAACATATCTTCTGAAATGTCCATTCGGGCCATTTCCTGATTCGTCTCCCCAATAATTCCGATCAAGCCTGCATTGACAACCGGTTGACTTGCAACTTGAACTTCGGGTGCCGGCATCAAACTAACATTCATTTCACTTGAAGGAATCGTCAAGGTTTGAATAGAATCACTCATAAACTTGAGCACCTTTTCCAGGAAAAGCATCTCTTGCCCACTCGCCCTCACCGCTTCCGAATAGATCACGCCTCCCTCCACCAAAGCGGCCCTCGCTGGAGTCACCGCCAACGAAAAACTCAAGACAAGCACCAGCATTATTTTTAATGTTTTCATAAAATTGATTTTTCCCTTTCAAGGAATAAGATGGTGGTTGAAGTCGTAACAAGTAAATCAACCACTGTAGAAACAACAACTCCCACGAATAAAACCCACAAAACCATTTCGGGCACAACCTGAACAAAAGCCGGTATTATTGATTTCAAAAACGAAAGAACGATCATCGCAAACATCGGGACTGAAATCAGTAAACATGTAATATGCAATCTCTTCAAACCCAATAGAAAACCTTCCCAAATCGCCTTGAGAAACCGGCTTCCCAACAAGATATACGCCGGCATGAGGAAAACAAACACGGATTGAATGATCAGGCTCAATAAGAACGCAACCGCAAACTGCAAAAAGATCACCGGCGGCAAAAACGAAAGAATAAAACGCATCGCTACCATAAAAACGCCATAAAACAATAGCCAGATAGCCATCAAACCGAAATATTTTCGGATCACAACCTTGCCTGCTTGAACCAACGAAATCCTCGAGTTATCGTAGCAGGCTTGAATTTTCTTAATCGCGACACTCGTTAGCAATACTCCGATCAGCGTCAAAATGATAAAATGGGCATAATTAAATAATTTCGGCAAGAGAAGAAAATTTTCCGGATAATGAAGAAACCGTTCACCCCATAGCGTACGAACAATCGGAGAGAGAAAACCAATCGAAGGAATCAAGAAGAGCACTGATAGAGCCAGTAAATCTAAAATTCCGACAAGAATGAAAAGGAATAAAATAGTTGGATCTTTTTGAAGAACTTCGCAGGACTTGCTATATATCTTCCTTATCAGCCCCCACATCGAAGAGTCTTGTTTACGACTCATAAAATGTTTACGTTCCTTTTATAAAAAGTCACCGTGGGCAGCTTTCGCCACCCACGGTGCGGAGAAATCAGAACCTGAAAAAAACTTTGTTTACCACACCAACTCTAAGAATTAGCTTATACAACTTAGAGCTGGTAATCAACACAAAAATTTATTTCTTTCTAATTCCAATTCCAAGCAAACCCAGCAAGCTTGATCCCAAGAGGAGCAGTGAGCTTGGCTCGGGAACCAAGGTACCTCTAACAACATCGTCACGGTTGCTTCCACCGTTATCATAGACAATGTTTCCAACAAACGAATTTGGGAAAGGCGTATTGGGAGGTGTACCATATTTCCCGGTCGGTAGAAAATATTCAATTCCATCTGCTCCAATAGCCCAACTTCCCTGAATCGACAAATCTTCATCCACAAAACTGACTCCGTCAAAAAAAGTGACTACCACTTTTTGACCGGTGCCATCAGAATTCGCTGTGTGCGTTAAGAAAATATCATAGACTCCATCATTATTAAAGTCGCCGCTCATGCTGACAACGGTCCATGGTTTCGGACCACCATCTAAATCAACAAACGATGGAGAAGCATAGGTCTCAATCAACAGATAAACACCATCATTGGCTGCAGTCCCATCCCCACCATACGCATCAAGCTCTTGAAGTAACACAACGCGACTGATATCGTACGAATCAGGAATATTGTCATCCCCAATCCCGACATCATTCGGATCTGTTAGATTAAGATAATACGGATATGGTGCATTGTCCCACTCTGTCGCTCCGACCGTTCCATTAATACTGGGAACTGCCGCATAAACGCTGCTAACACCAAGCGCAACAACGCTAATAGCTAACAGCATCATTAATTTAATTACAATTTTTTTCATTTTCTGTTCTCCTTTTTTCTTTTTTTAAAATTAATTCTTACACTTGCTGATTAAAAATTACTAATATTAATCCAAAAAAGTGCTTGTTTCTTACCTTCCGGTACCGAAAAATACTGTCAATACCGTTAATCCAATGACCTTAAAATCCAATAAGGGACATGTTCTCCGCACATATAAAACATCATAACGGAGCTTCTTTTTAACGTCCCTAATGGTCTCATCGTAATGGCGTTTGATTTGCGCTAAACCGGTAATCCCCGGTTTCACAGCCAATCGCCTGTCATAGTGAGGTATTTCTTTTCTCAATTCAGAAACGAAATATGGCCGTTCCGGACGAGGCCCGACCACGCTCATTTCTCCCATTAATACATTAAAAAATTGAGGCAATTCATCTAAATGCGCTTTCCGGAGAAACTTTCCGATAACCGTTACTCTCGGATCCACTTTCTTTGCCCAAACAGGCCCGGTGCCGGCTTCAGCATCAACAGTCATGCTTCGAAACTTATACATGTTAAATGTCTTCCCACGGAGACCAACTCGGTTTTGAACAAACAAAACCGGCCCTTTGGAAGTTAACTTTATCGCGAGCGCAATTAAGAGCATCAACGGCACGCTGCATACAATAGCTGTATAAGACACAATCATATCTACAAGACGTTTAACAGTTTTTCGCCATCCCACCACAAATCTCGCACGAATCATACGTCCCAAAGCTAAACGCTGAACGCTGGACGGACCCGACAAAAGACGCTCTTCCCAAGTCAGTTGACCGGCTTTAATCTTTTGATATCTCCTGGAAAACATATACAACCTCAAATAACTCTTAATCTCTTCGAAAAAACTCATTTCCGAATCTGTCATATTTGTATCAGACATATAATTCGAAAACCTCCTTCAGACATAGAATAATTTCTTTTTTATAGTGAGCGTATATATGCAGTAAGCATGCCAATTATTAAATTCTTAAATATCTTAAATAACTGATAGCAATATATATTCTTTAACATATTTCAAACAAACAACTTGCGCTAATAATTGAAAATGATTAATTTATCAATACTTGCGGTCAATTGTTTTATTATCCACTTGTTTATATTGTTGAAATTTGTGAACGCTTTTAATAAAATAATATTAATTCAATATAAGTCATTTGTTTTAATATCCTTACAGTCAATTTAAACTGTGTTTTTTTTTGAACAAAATTAAAAAATTAATGAACTCTCTTGCACGGACATACTGGGACAGTCCGTGACAAATACGCTTTAGCCCGGATTTCTTATTGCTAACCCGTTTTCTCATTGATTTTTCCAGCCGATGAGAAAGTCGGGTTAGCAGAAAAACACTTAAAATTTTTTATTTGTTTAGCGTTTTGAAGTGATTAACAAATTCCACCTCACCCCTGCCCTCTCCCCGAGGGAGAGGGTTAGGGTGAGGGAGGAGAATCACCTTCAAACGCTAAACTACAAAAATAAAGCATTCGCCCGCTCTATAAAGTAAAATATTGATTAATGAAACAATAAGCCGATAAATCAATAAAAAGAAAAAATGAAATACGCAACCAAGCTTCTTTTTTATGAATAAAAAAATACTTCACGCAATCATCGAAAAAGCAATTTTCGCTCCTTCCGCAGATAACCTGCAACCTATTAAATTCCGTCTTTACGAGAGCCATATTGATCTCTTGCTGGATTCAACCCGTTTGAGCAACTTCTGTGACACCGGGCTTTTAATTCCCTACCTACAGGCCGGCATGGCAATTGAAAATATCCGCATTGCGGCTACTCATTACCAATATGAAATAAAACCGGATTATTTGCCGGACCAAACGAACCCTCACCTTGTAGCAAGAATTGTCTTTTCCCAAAACGCAGGACTGAAAACCCATCTCCATTTCGACCTTTTGAACAAACGAGTAACAAATCGAAAATTCTACAATATGTTCAAAAAAATTCCGGCGGCGGTTTTTCAAAATCTCGAGTTTGCCGCTTCTGTCCAAAATGGTTTTAAATTATTATGGCTGATGGGAAATGACAAAAAATATAACGATTTAATTCGAATGATCGGGAAATCCGATCGCATTAGATTTGAAAATGAAAGACTCCATAAAGAACTTTTTAGCACACTCCGCCTGTCGCAAACCGAAGCTTTGCAAACAAAGGATGGCTTAAATATCAATACGCTTGAAGCCGGACCGACGGGCCCACTGCTCTTCAAACTCATCGCTTCATGGAAGCGCCTTCGCTTACTCAACCGTTTTGGGATGAGCCGGGTTTTTGAAAATTATGCCCGGTTACAGATGATGTCATCACAAGCCGCAGGCGTCCTTGTGGCGCCGTCAAGTCAGCCACGCGATTTCATACTGGGCGGCGAATTGATGGAAAATCTTTGGCATGAAATCAATAAAATTGGCCTTTCACTGCAACCGATGGAAGCACTTCCGATTTTCATGATCAACCTTATGCTCACAAAGGGCGAGGATTTCACAGAACAACACAAAAAGGAATTGGCCGCATTAGGCGACGAACTTTCTTCTCTCTTCAATCTCAAACGCGAGCAAGGGATTATTATGCTTTTCAGAATGGGCTATGCAAAACCACCAAGCAACCGTTCCTTGCGTCGTCCGGTTGAATCATTCATCGATTCGTGATAAATATTCTTTTTTCTATTCTTTTTTCTGTACTCCGGCACAGAAATTCTCTAAAATTGCCGAATATCAAACTATCACAAACGCAAGACGAATCCTGATGGTGCAATATCATGTCACCTGAGTTTAATTTTTCAGAAGCGTTTGAACGCAACATCGGCTGGCTCACCGAAGCAGAACAGCAAAAACTTCGGACGTCTTGCGTCGCCGTTGCAGGATTAGGCGGCGCCGGCGGATATCAACTTCAAGCCCTGGCGCGCCTCGGCGTCAGCCGCTTCAAAATCGCCGATCCGGATTCTTTTGAGCTCATCAATTTCAATCATCAAATCGGCGCCACCATTCAAACCATCGGAAAAAAGAAAGCCGACGTCACCCGCGACATGCTGCTATCGATCAACCCGGAATCAAAAATCGACCTTTATCCCGAAGAAGTCTCCGCCGCTAATGTTGATGACTTTCTTACCGGCGCAGATGTCGCAATCGACGGCATTGATTTCTTTGAACAAAACGCAAAACTGCTGTTTTTCAAGAAATGCCGCGAGAAAAAAATTCCGGCCATCACCGCTTGCCCGCTTGGATTTGGCGCTTCAGTCATCGTCTTTTCAACCGACGGAATGAAATACGAAGATTATTTTGATATCACGGATGAGATGGATGAAAAAATCAAACGGCTGTATGTGACGTTCGGACTTTCACCTTCTCCACTCTGCTTGAGTTATATGGATCGAAAAGCCCTGGAACTCGAAGGAAGGCGCGCCGCAAGCGTCTCGCCCGGACTTCTACAAGTCGGAGCGATGGCGGCAACAGAAGTCGTGAAAATTTTAACCAACAAAGGCACGGTTCTCTATTGCCCGCATATTTATCAGGTCGATTTCCTTACGCAACAAGCGCGAAAAAAATATTTTCCGATGGGAATGAGGAGCTTATTTCAGCGGATGAAAAGGTGGCTTTTGTTGAAGCTGATGAATCATCAGTTATATTATTTGCTCCGCCCGGGAAAAAAGAAATTTAAAATCGAATTTAAACTATTCGATTAAGAAAACATGAAAAAACACATCGTTTTATTCTGCTTTATTTTCTTTTGCGCGCAAGCATTCACCTATTCCGCAGAACCAAACCCAACCGAGCTGCTTGAGCAAATGGATCAACTCATCCGCGGGAAATCCCACGATATGACTGTAACGCTCGATGTGAAAGCAAAGCGCTGGGAGCGCCATTATAAAATCCGGGTCCAAATGAAAGCACTTGATTATGCGATTGCGCGCGTCCTTGAACCGCCGAAAGTCGAGGGGCAAGGTTTCCTCAGAATTCAAACACGGCTGTGGAATTATTTACCTTCGGCTGAAAGAACGATTCTCATCCCGCCGTCACTCATGCTCGATAAATTTCTCGGAAGTGACTTCTCGAACGATGATTTCGTGAAAATGAGCTACTTCGCGCACGATTACACCGCAAAAATCGTTAAACAGGGAACGGTCGACGGCTTTCCGAGTTACAATCTTGAATTAACACCAAAACCGGACTCTCCGGTAACCTACGGAAAACTGGAAGTCACGATTCGAGAAAAAGACGCGGCACCGCTTGTTTGGAAATTTTACAATGAAAAACTCGAACACATCCGGACTTTGTATTACTCCGGTTTTAAAACTTTTGGTGACCGCGAAATCCCCACGGTTTGGCAAATGGAAAATCTAAAAGAAAAAGACCGCCAAACCACCATTACGATTCTCGATGCAAAATACAATTTAGAAATTCAAGATTCTGAATTCACACGTCAACAATTAGAGAAATATCCGTAATGCTTCTTCTTAAACTTGCTTTAGTCAATATCAGCCGGAATCCCAGGCGATCCATCATCACGGTCCTGGCCGTCGGCGTGGGACTCGCCGCTCTCATTTTCCTTTGGGGTTTCGGCGACGGAACCAACGAACAAATGCGCGAAAACGTGATCAAGCTTCTCACCGGCCATATTCAAATTCATGCCACCGGCTTTCAAAATTCTTTGTCACCGGAACTGACTATTGTTGAAAAAAACAATCTCCTCCAAAATCTATCACAAACACCCTTCATTAAAGCAGTTACGGAACGTGTTAAATGCGAGGCACTCGTGGGAACAACAGAACATTCCCGCGGGATTATTCTGACGGGAATCGATCCGGAACGCGAAACGACCGTCACCAGAATCAACGAATTCGTCAAACAGGGAGAATTCCTGGGCAACAAAGACGACCGGTCCATTTTGATCGGCAGCCGACTTGCTGAAAAAATTCACGTCGCACTCGGCGATAAAGTCGTCGTCATGACGCAAGCGATCGACGGAACACTAGCCGGCTATGCCTATCATATCAAAGGAATTTTTCATACCGGAAGCCAGACGCTCGACGAACTAAGTGCTTTCGTTACGCTCGCCGGCGCCCGTGATCTGCTCGGAATCGAGGAAGAAACCCACGAAATCGCCTTACGGCTCAATGACAGAAAATCCATCCCAAAAGTCATTATAGAGCTCAAAAAAACAATCCCTTCGGATCAAAATGAGATTCTCGCATGGAATGACATCGTTCCTGAAACGGAACAATGGGTCGAGTGGTCGGAAGCCATTATCAGAACGATTTTAATCGCTGTGATGGTCGTGATCGGAGTCAGCATCATGAATACCGTTCTGATGTCCGTCTTTGAAAGGACCCGCGAGCTGGGTGTCATGCTGGCCATCGGAACAAGCCCCGGACAAATCTTGCGTTTGATTCTTCTTGAAACATTCATTCTCGAACTTTTCGGAATGATTCTCGGCCTCGCCGCCGGCTTCGCGGTCACCACTTATTTTGGGAACGTCGGAATTTCATTTCACGAACTCGAGGCGGCATTTTCCCGTTCCTACATGAGCACCATGACCTACACACGCGTTGAATGGCATCATGTCGTAGAATCTATCATCACTTTATTTCTTTTAACCAGCTTTATCGGGCTTTATCCGGCATGGAAAGCGTCCAGGATGGAACCTGTCAAAGCAATTTATCATTCATAACATGGAACTCGTTGAAGTACAAAATATTCAAAAAATATTCCGCGAAAATTCGCAAGCCGTCCAGGCCTTAACGGATATCTCGCTCACCATCCGGCCGGGAGAATTTACGGCACTTTGCGGACCGTCCGGATCGGGAAAAACCACGTTACTTAATCTGATCGGATGCCTCGATCGCCCCACGCAGGGAAAAATCCTGTTAGACGGCGATGAAATCAGTCGTGCCTCGCAACAAGATCTCACCAAAATCCGGCTCCGAAAAATCGGTTTTATTTTCCAGGATTTTAATTTAATTCCATCTTATACGGCTCTTGAAAATATCGAATACGTATTATGGCTTCAAGGCGTTCGGGCCGCTGCGCGGCAAAAAAGCGCACTCGAAATCTGTTCGCGGTTTGGAATTGAAAAACTCATTGGCCGGCGCCCTTCCAAACTGAGCCGCGGTCAACAGCAACGCGTAGCAGTCGCTCGCGCCATTATTCATAAACCGAAAATTGTCTTGGGCGACGAACTCACCGCAAATCTGGATCATAAAACCGGCGCTGATTTAATGGATTTCTTAAAAAAATTAAACCAGGAAGAAGGAATGACTTTCGTCTACGCGACCCACGATCCGGTGATGATGGAACGCGCCAATCGAATTGTCAGAATGCAGGACGGAAAAATCATCAATGCAAGCTAAGGAAAAAACGTCAAATCTACGCAAATCGCTCGCACAACAGCTTGCTCTTGCCTCGAATCAGATTATTGCGCGAGATCCAATGCCATTAGCTTTCTGTCATTCCCGAACGTTTTTGTCGGGAATCTCTGCAATCAACGTTTCGCCGACTTCACCAAACCACATTAGCAGTGAACCCATGTCTTATAGCAACAACAGTTTGTATCATACTAACGTAGATTCCCGCCTGAAACCTGCGGGAATGACATCGAGCTCGGAGCCCAATGGACCGGTCAATTTGCCCGCCCCGTTTCCGTGGATCGGGGCGAAAACATTAGTTCCGATCGTTCCCATCACACAAACAAGACATGCACAATCTCATTTCTCAAGATGGTTTCGCACTGCCGCGGCTATCGCGATTGCTATCTTGATTCCGTCCTTCGTTTTCGCATCAATGTCATTATTCAACACGAACATTTCTGGTTATATCAAAAATCTAAATATTTTTACTAAAACTTCCGGTTTCACGCCTGAAGTTGTCGACAATCCGCTTGCCGTTACCGAAAAAAATGAACAGCTTTTCGAAACGCCAAACCGCTTGCGCCTCAAATTAAGAAGCACTTACAAAATTTCAGACTCAAAGCGGATCATCGCAAAAATTGATTACGACCAGCAAGCGAAGTTCGGTTCTTTGGTCGGCTCGGGTGATTTCAGGATTTCCCAAAATCAAACGGAAAACCGGCGATTCCTCGACTTAAGCCAAACTCTTGTCGAAAAAAAAGATTATTTCTATGAACACCGGCTCTACCGCGCAAGTGCGGCGTATGAATCTGATTTTTTAAATCTCGAGGTCGGCCGACAGCAGATTCCTTGGGGCGTTGGATATTTCTTCACGCCGACGGACGTGTTTAATCCGTTCAATCCGACACAGGTCGAGTTAGACGAACGCGACGGCGTTGACGCCGTTAATTTGATATCGCGGAAATATAAAGGGATCAAATCTCAATTCATTTACACCCCGCGGGGACGGGAACTTCACCCGCAACGGTATCTTGCCCGTTTTTCGGGCGACTTTAAAAATTATGAAATCGGGGTTTTAGGCGGCGGAATTCATCGAGACTTTGTGTCGGGTTTTGATCTTGCCGGAAATATCAGAGGTTCGGCGATCCGCGGAGAATTCCTTTATCGGGAAGCACATTTTGAAAATGACTTTATCAAGTTTACGCTGAACGCAGATTACAATTTTCCGTATAACTTTTACGGGTTGCTCGAATATCATTTCAACGGTCAAGGCAACCGCTCGCCGGGCGCTTACAAGTTGGATCACCTTATCCGGGGCGACATTCAACAGCTCGGCCGGAATTATATCGCCGTCATGGCTGGACACGACATTACACCGCTCATTCGGATCGAAAACAGAGCGATTCTGAACATAGACGATTTTAGTTTATTTATACGCCCTGAAATCCGGTATGAAATCTTTCCCAATTTTATCATTACCGGCGCAACTCAACTCTTTGCCGGCAATGAAAAAGATGAATTTGGCAGGCCGAAAAATCTCTACCTCACCGAAGCGAAATATTCTTTTTAAAAAAAGGGGGCAGCACCCTTTAATAAAAAAGGGGGCAGGTACTGCTTTCACTGGATCAGGAACTGTCCCCTTTTTTATTACACAATTACTTCGACACCGCAGCGCCGGGAATCTTTTCATGTATCTGTTTAGCGTTTTGAAGTTGACCATCGCCCCTCCCCCCCCTAACCCTCTCCCGTAGGGAGAGGGCAGGGGTGAGGGGGATATCTTAATCGTTTCAGAACGCTAAATGTATCTATTTGAGGGGGCGGGGAGTTTTTTAACCATTTCCCAACACCTCGGATTTGATTGCCCATGTTGACTGATTGTTTTGATAAGCTTGAAGCTGATGCATTTG